>NZ_JBVKBV010000009.1:0-315117 GCF_055635345.1 Streptomyces sp. NPDC111516
ACATGAACAGCCTTGTCCGCACCCATCGACAACGCCTTGCGCAACGCGTCCTTGGCATCCTCCGGACCCACCGTCAACACGGTGATCTCCGCATCCTCCGCCCCATCCGCGATCTGCAGCGCCTGCTCCACCGCATACTCGTCGAGCTCCGACAACAGACCATCGACATCCTCACGATCCAGCGTCAGGTCATCGGCGAAATGCCGGTCCCCCGTGGCGTCGGGCACGTACTTCACACAGACAACGATCCTCAAGCTCACGCCGGCTCTCCTACCTGGGATGGTTCGTAGCGATGACGATATGACACTCAGTACCCTCTGTAAAGGAACCTGGTGCCAGAAGAGGCTCTCCGGTGCTACGTTCCCCGCATGACTGACGCACGCAGACCGGCGAAGAAGGCCCCCATGCGGGAGGTGCTCGCCCAGGCGGCCTTCCAGCTCTTCCTGGAGCGGGGCTTCGAGCAGACCACGGTGGACGACATCGTGGCGCGGGCCGGGGTCGGGCGCCGGTCGTTCTTCCGGTACTTCCCGTCCAAGGAGGACGCGGTCTTCCCGGACCACGAACGCTGTCTCGCCGACATGACCGCCTTCCTGGCGACGGTCGGTGACGCGGAGCCGGTCGGCGCGGTGTGCGACGCGGCCCGGCTCGTCCTGGGTATGTACTCCGCCAACCCCGAATTCTCCGTCCAGCGCTACCGGCTCACCCGGGAGGTGCCCGGGCTGCGCACCTACGAACTGTCCGTGGTGCGCCGGTACGAGCAGACGCTGGCCGGCTATCTCCGGGACCGGTACGGCGAGTCGGGGGACGGTGCGCTGCGGGCCGAGGTGATCGCCGCGTCCGTCGTCGCCGCGCACAACAACGGGCTGCGGACCTGGCTGCGTTCGGGCGGGGAAGGGGACGCGGAGGCCGCGGTGGATCACGCCCTCGGGCTGGTGCGCCAGGTGTGGGGGAGCGAGGCGGCCGGCGGCGCATCCGAGCCGAGGACCGAGGGCGACGTAGTCGTCATGGTCGCGACGAAGGGTGCTCCGATGTGGCGCGTCGTGCAGCAGATCGAGTCGGCTATCGGTCAGGGCTGACACCGGACCGTACCGTCATTTGGCACTGAGTGCCTTTACGTTTCGGCACTCAGTGTCCTATGGTGCGGACGCGCCGACGAGCAGGCGCGGCGCATCCGAGCCGAGCGCAGGGGGTCGAACATGTCCCGGTCATCAAGTGGCACCGTGCAGACGGTGCATGAGGAAGCCGGCCTGCATTACCACCGGTGCCGCTGGTGCGGCACGGCCTCCTTCCGGAGGCTGCTGTGTCCGGTGTGCGCATCGAGTGATCTGAAGCCCGAACACAGCGCCGGGCTGGGCGTCGTGGTGAGGTCCGGGGTCGTGCACCGCTACACGGAAGCGGCGCGCAACGAGTCCCTCGTCCGGCTCCCCGAGGGCTTCGTGTTCCGCTGCCGCGTCGTCGGCGCCGCGCCGCACCTGGTGTCGGTCGGCGCCCAGGTGCGCCCGGTCGCCGCTGGTGATCCGGATGCGGGCGAGGTGGTCTTCGAGCTCTGCGAACCACCGGCGCGCGACGAATGGTTCTGATCGTCCCAGGCCCTGTCTGGTCCCGTTGCCGCCCTGGCCCGATCGCCCGCGCCGACGAAAGCGGAGGACCAGTGCGCCCAAGACCGTTCGGGGCGTACCGGTGAGACAGGACTCGCTCCTGCTCACCGCCCAGGCACGGTACGCCCTCGGATGCTGACCCGCCACCTCCCCGTCATGACCAGGTCGTCGGTTCCCCGGCGGGCCGTGATTGGCTGGGGGCATGACCGATGAATTCCTTGCCGGGGACCTGACCGAGGTCGAGGCGGCGGTCCGTGCAGCGGCCGCCGCCGAGATCATGCCCCGCTACCGCCGGCTCGCCGCGCACGAGATAGTCGAGAAGAGCGGCCCGCACGACCTTGTCACCACCGCCGACCGCCTCGCCGAGGAACACCTCACCGCCGCCCTGTCCCGGCTTCTGCCCGGCTCGGTGGTCGTGGGCGAGGAGGCGGTCCACGCCGATCCGAAGGTGTACGACGCCCTGGGCGGCGACGCACCGGTGTGGATCGTCGATCCCGTCGACGGCACCCGCCAGTTCGCCCGGGGCGAACCGGGCTTCTGCACCCTGGTCGCCCTCGCCCACCGCGGCGAACTCCTCGCCTCGTGGACGTACGCCGCCGCCCTGGACGAGATGGCGATCGCGGTCCGCGGCCGCGGTGCCACGCTCGACGGCAAGCCGATACGGTCCGGATCGCCCGCGCCCGGCGCCGTTCTGAAAGTGGCGATGTCGCACCCCGACTACACCACCGATGCCCAGAAGCGCGCCCTGCTCGGCCTGCGCACCGACGGCATCGAAGCCCGCCCCTGTGGTTCGGCGGGCCTCGAATACCTCGCCGTCGCGCGCGGCGACCAGGACGCGGTCGCCTTCAATTGGGAGTACGCCTGGGACCACGCGGCAGGGCTGCTCCTGGTCACCGAGGCGGGCGGCGCGCAGGCCACGCTCTCCGGCGCCCCGTTCTGCATCACCGGCGGCAACGCCCTGCCGTTCACGGCGGCCCGCGACGCGGCGACCGTCGAACGCGTCCTTCAGGCGCTGCGTGACGGCGCCTGACCGGCCCCGCCCACGCCACGCCGCCGTGCCTGACCAGGCCGCAGAAGGGATGCCCCGCCGGGTCTGCGAGGACGCGCCACGAGCGCCCCGGCAGCCGCTGGTAGAACCCGGCGAGGCCTACGGGATCGGAGCAGTCGAGTATCACGCACTGCAGTCCGGCGATCACGACCGGCTCCCGGTCTCCGCGGCGCCCGCCGCGAGCGCCGACCGAACGTCCCGTACCAGCTCCGCGGCCCGCTCCACCGCCGCGCAGTCCAGCCCCCGCAGCGCCTCGTCGATCCGTCCGGCGAAGTCCACCGGCGTGTCCGGCAGGGCGGCCGCCGCGGCCGACGCGCCCTTCTCGTTCAGACACCAGGTGCGGTGGTGGCCATGGAGGGACTGGGCGAGGATGCCGAACGCCCGCGACAGGCACAGGGCGACATGGAGCGTGTCACCGGTGGGGGCCGATTTGCGGGCGGCATCCACCGAGAGCACATTTTAGAGTCTCTACCGAACCGGAACGGTTCACCCCGCAAGTTGAGTTGCTCGTTCGCAAGGTGGTGCTCACCTCCTTGCCCCGGACCCTGCCAGAACCGATCTTGGCGAAGGAGCAGCACCCACCGTCAGTTCGTCAAATCTCCGTGATCACTGGACAGGCCCGCTGCAGCCGCCCAGAAGAAGACGTGCCCGCACCTGGGGGACGGCATTCGCGAGCGTTCGGCGAGGACGATCAGCACATGGCGCAGTTCTGTGCTCAGCTGGAAAAGTCGGCGGCTGTACTGCCCGCCCCTGTAGGTGTACAGCCGGAAGACCTTGACGGCCAGTTCGTCGCGGCCGTCGGCGAAGGTGTCCGGGAGCCCGGCTAGCAGCTCGAAGTCGCATTTACCGGTCGCCGCGTCAGCCATCGCGCTCAGAGGTAGGACGTCAAGTTCCGCGGCAGACACGGAAGTGTCGACCGCGACGGCATGGGCGGCCAGGGCCGCGAAGACCTCGATCAGCCGCTCGCCTTCCGCGACGTTGATGCCCCAGGCCCCCAAGTGCTCGTGACGGCGAGCCTGGCGCCACGCCTCCTCATCCACCACAGGCAGCAGGAGACGGCCCAGGTGCGCGCAGCGACGCCACAGCATGTCGTGATCGGAGGTCACGGTCGACCCTCCCTAGGGCTAGTGGAACACGTGGCGCCGAGGACCAGCCCGACCGGCGCAGACCCTCCAACTTCCCACTACGTGCAGCGCACGTGCAGAGCGGAAGCCGAGATCCCCGACAGCGTCAGGCACTGAGCTTGTTTTTTTATCTTCCGGTCCCGAATGGTGTCTCGAACTGAGTCGCTCACCTGGGGATTTGCCGGACGCGGGGGCGGCCTTCGTCTGATCATGTGCTCCGACCAAGGTGCACTGACCAAGACGAAGGCCGTGAGGGTGAGTCTGCTGCCTGATGCTGTCCAGAGGGAGGCGTTCGCCGAAGCGTCACGCTTCCGGGGCGATTTCTACGAGTGTCTGACCGCTCGGCGCGACGAGTTGTTCGAGCTGATGGACGCGGTGCTGTGTGCGGACGGGGCGGTGAAGTCCCCGGTGGATCTGACGTTGCTGCCCGAGCATCGTCGTGGGCACGGAGCGATGTACGGGGTCTGAACCACGGCCGGATCGACGTCGATGGCCTGCGGACGGTGCTGGCCGGGCTGTCGCTGCCCCGCTTCGACGGGGGACGCCTGGTCCTGGCGGTCGATGTGGCTGGACGCCCTTCTCGCGCTGCCCGGGATCGGCGGCCCGGTCGGGTACTCGGGGGGTGTGATCTCCATCGGCATCCGGTTGGCGGTGGTCGAGCCGCGCATCGTGGCCGCCGGCTTGTTCGCCGGGAGTTTCGTGCCTTGCGCCATGTTCGAGGAGGCCCGTCAGGTCACCATTCCGCTGCACGTCCTGCTTCAGTGGGACGACGAAGGGAACGACCGGCAGGCGGCCCTGGACTTGTTCGACGCCTTCGGCTCCGAGGAGAAGTCCCTGCACGCCAATATGGGCGGGCACACCGGCGTCCCGCAGTTCGCGGGGGAGGACGCGGCCGGGTTCTTCGCCCGGCATCTGCGCTAGTGCCCCTCCCGGCAAGCTTTGCCCCGTCGCGCCGTCCAGCACGCACTCCCCCAAGGCCTTAAGGGCCAGGGGGACCCCCTTCCGCGTTGGCCAAAAGCCCTGGTAGCTCCTTCCCCAAGCTCTCAACTTCGTTCGAGCAGGGGAGACCCCATCCAAGGACTTCCGGCCGCCTTGCGATCGCACGCGCTGGACGACGCTCCTTACGGGGCAAACATTGCCGGTCACGGCACTAGTCATGGGTCGCCGGACCAGTAGACCGTAGGCGGTACCGGCCGGCACGCAACTCATCGAGGTCAGGCCCCGGCCCTCCTCGATTGCTGTGGCCCAGCAGGTGCACAACCGCCCCGATCGCGCCGGTACCGGCCGGTCGGGGCGGTGCTCGGTCACCAGCGGTACGGCGCGGCATCGGCGCGCTCGTGATCAGGGCTGTCACCGATCAAACTTCGTGGTCGACGCCGACGGTCGTGCCGCAGGACCGGCGCGGGCACATCCTGGACGCCGTGACCGAAGTTCTCGCGCCCGGCGGCCGGTTCACCACCCTCGCCCATCTGCACGGCCTGGACCCCGCCCGCCCGCCACTTCACCGCCGAGCCGGCCTGCCGCTTCGACCGGCTGGAGCGGTCAAAGGTGGTGTGGGCGCGAACCTCCCGCCCGCCTTCGTGCACCGGGCCTCCCAGAGGCCATGATTGCGAGCGGACAGGTGAGTGCCTGTTATCGATGCTCCGCGACGGCACCCTCTACGAACCCCGAACCCCGGCCCCCTCACCTCGCTCGACGAAAGACATAAAAGACATAGAGGCGCCCCCCCGCGTCAGCCGGCCGGCGTGAGGGCGTCGAAGGCGGCCGCGCCCGGCTCGGTGAGCAGCGCGAGGACCGCCGCCCGCACATGGCGGGCCATGTCGACGGAGCGGTCGAAGAGCCACTGGGCCTGGAGTCCGTCCATCAGCGCGGTGAGCCGCACGGCGGCCTCCTGCGGGTCCACGTCGCCGCGCAGGTGCCCGGCCTCGCGGGCCGCGCGCAGTGCGTGGGCGGTGCTGTGCCGGATGCGCTCGTAGCGGTCGGCGAAGTACGGGTGGGCGGGGTGCCCCGGGTCGGACGCCTCGCCGGAGAGCCGGACGAAGAGTTCGATGAGCCCGGGGGAGAGCTCATTCTGTCCGGCCAGGTCCACCATCCCGCGCAGGACGCCGAGGCCGCCGCCGAGCCGGGCGTAGGGCTGGAAGCGGTCCCTGTCGGCGCGGTCCCGGTCCTCCAGCACGGCCTGGAGCAGCGCGTCCTTGTCGGGGAAGTAGCGCAGCAGACCGGCTCGGGAGATGCCGCAGTCGGCGGCGAGATCGAGGATTGTGACGGCCCGGAAGCCACGCTGCGCGAAGTGCTCGGCGGCGGTCTGGATGATCGCGGCCCGGCGGGCGCGGCCCTTGGCGTAGCCGCCGGGCGCCGCCGTCCCGGCTCCTGAGGAGGTCATGTGGGGACGGTATCAGGGTTGCTTGACAGAAAGATACACGTGTGTAGCAATTGGGCTCACGCCACGCCGCCGTGGCTGGTTCCCCTAGGAGCTCCCTCATGCTCGAAACCCCTCCCGTGCCTGCGGTGGCCCACCGGCCGCAGGCGCCGCGCGGCTTCGTCCGAAGACTCGCCCTCGGCCAGTTCGGCATGTTCCTGGCCGTGCTCGCCCCCGTGATGGGCGGCCTGTCGGTCAAGATCCAGCACCTCGTCGGTCTGGACGCCGCCCCCGCCCAGCTCGGGCTGGTCACGGGGACGGGCGCGGTGTTCGCGATGGTCGTCCAGCCGCTCGCCGGGCGGCTGTCGGACCGCTGCACCTCCCGCTTCGGGATGCGCCGCCCCTTCATCGTCGGCGGACTGGCCGGCATGGCGGCGGCCCTGACGGCCTGCGCCGTGGCCCCGAACATCCCTCTCCTGCTGATCGCCTGGTGCACCGCCCAGGGCGCCGGAAACTTTGCCTTCGCCGCCGCCAGCGCGACCATCGCCGATCACGTCCCCGAGGCCCGACGGGGCAGCGTATCCGGCATCGTCGGCGCGGTCACGCCGACGGGCATCCTGGTCGGCGCGATCCTGCTGTCCGTGCTGCCCAACGACTTCCTGCGGTTCACCGTGCCGGCCGCCTTCGCACTCGCCCTCGGCCTCTGGTTCGCCGTCCGCCTGCCGGACCGGGTGCGCGCCGAGCGGCCGACCGAGCCGCTGAACCTCCGCAGCCTGCTGCTCTCCTTCGTCTTCGACCCGCGCAAGAACCCGGACTTCGGCTGGGTCTGGCTGAGCAAGTTCTTCATCATGCTCGGCTACGGCGCCCTTGCCTCCTACCTGACGCTCTTCCTGGCAGCCGAGTTCGGCATGCACGACACCGACGAGCAGTTGGCCTTCAACGCCCTGGCCAGCGGCCTGAACGTCGCCACCCTCGTGGTCGCCAGCATCGTCGGCGGCGTGATGTCCGACCGGCTCGGCCGCCGCAAGCCGTTCGTGGTCGCCAGCGGCCTGCTGATGGCGGCGGTGCTCGCCGTCGTCACCGTCACCCCGTTCCTGGGCGACGCCGGGCTGGGCACCCTGCTGGTGCTCGAAGCCGTGCTCGGCCTCGGTGCCGGGCTGTTCTTCGCGGTGGACAACGCGCTCGCCATCGCCCTGCTGCCCGACAAGGCCGACACCGCGAAGGACCTGGGCGTGCTCAACATCGCGAACACCCTGCCGAGTTCGCTCTCGCCGCTGCTGGCCGGCGTGGTCGTCATCCCTGTAGGCAATGCCCTGCTCGACGGGGCCGGTTACTCCCTCTGGTTCGGTCTCGCCGCCGTGTTCTGCCTGGTCGGAGCGCTGTTGGTGACCAGGATCAAAAACGCTGCCTGATCGCACCCCGCCCACGCCCACGCCCACGATTTCTCCCGCACCATCAAGGAAGGCCCCCTCATGACCGCCGAAACGCGCTTGCCCTACCAGGACCCGACGCTCTCCGTCGGCCAGCGGGTCGAGGACCTGCTGAGCCGCTTGCCGATCGAGGACAAGGCCGGCCTCATGTTCCACCCGCTGGGCAACACCGCCCCCATCGACGAGCCCGGCCACTTCGGCATGCCGTCCATGGCCACCTTCCTGGAGCGGCGCATCAACCACTTCAACATCCTCTGGGCGAACACCGCACGCGACCTTGCGGCCTGGCACAACACCGTCCAGCAGGCCGCCCTGGAGCGGCCGCTGGGCATCCCGGTGACCATCTCCAGCGACCCACGCCACTCCTTCACCGACAACCCGGCCACCGCGCTGATGGCCGGCCCGTTCTCGCAGTGGCCCGAACCGCTCGGCTTCGCCGCCGTCGGCTCGCCCGAACTGGTGTGCCGCTGGGCGGACACGGTGCGCCGCGAGTACCTGGCCGTCGGCATCAGGGTCGCGCTGCACCCGCAGATCGACCTCGCCACCGAGCCGCGCTGGGCGCGCATCAGCACCACCTTCGGCGAGGACGCCGACCTCACGTCCAAGCTGGCGGTCGCCTACGTGCGCGGGCTCCAGGGCGAGGAGGTCGGGGCGGAGTCGGTCTCGGCGATGGCCAAGCACTTCCCTGGCGGCGGCCCGCAGTTGAACGGCGAGGACCCGCACTTCCCGTACGGCCGCGAGCAGGTCTACCCGGGCGACAACTTCGACTACCACCTCGAACCGTTCAAGGCCGTCATCGACGCCGGCGTCGCCCAGATGATGCCCTACTACGGCATGCCGATCGGCACCGGGTACGAGGAGGTCGGCTTTGGCTTCAACAAGGGGATCATCACCGGCCTGCTGCGCGAGCGGCTGGGCTACGACGGCATCGTGTGCACCGACTGGGCCATCCTCGCCAACACCTGCTGGGGCGTGGAGGAGCTGACGTACGAGGAGCGCATGCTCAAGTCGTTGGAGGCGGGGGTGGACCAGTTCGGCGGCGAGTTCCGCCCGCAGGTGCTGGTGGACCTGGTCAAGGCCGGAAAGGTGACCGAGGAGCGCATCGACACCTCGGCACGCCGGCTGCTGCGCGAGAAGTTCCGGCTCGGCCTGTTCGACCGGCCGTACCTGGACGAGGAGGCTGCCGACGAGATCGTGGGCGCCGCCGAGGCACGTGCCGAGGGCCTGGCCGCGCAGGCGGCCTCGTACGTCCTGCTGGCCAATGCCGACGAAGGCCCGGCCCGGCTGCCGCTTGCCCCGGGCGGCCTGAAGGTCTACGCGGAGGGCCTGTCGGCCGAGGTGCTGGGCGACCGGGCGACGCTCGTCGCGACGCCGGAGGAGGCGGACGTGGCGGTGCTGCGGCTGGCGGCGCCGTTCGAGCAGCGCGGGGAGGAGGGGACCATCGAGTCCTTCTTCCACGCGGGCTCGCTCGACTTCCCGGCGGAGGAGATCGAGCGCGTGCGGCGGATCTGCGTCGTCGTGCCGACGGTTGTCGACGTCTACTTGGACCGGCCGGCGATCCTGACCGGCCTGGCCGGGCACGCCGCGTCGCTGACGGTCAACTTCGGCGCGGCGGAGAGCGCGTTCGCGAAGGTTCTGTTCGGCGAGGAACGGCCGCAGGGCTCGCTGCCGTTCGACCTGCCGTCGTCGATGGCAGCCGTGGAGGCGAGCCGGTCGGACGTGCCGTTCGACACCGCCGATCCGCTGTTCCGCTTCGGGCACGGCCTGCGCTACGAGGGCTGACGCCGGTCCCCGTACGGCCTGCCGCCTCCCGGGCGGCGGGCCGATCGGCTCCAGTGCCGCATCAGGCAACGTTCGCCCTGTTGACGACTGCGCGTGGGCGCCCGTTCTTCGTTGTCGGTGACGAGCACCGAGCTCCGAGCACAGATGCAGGCGCAGATGCCGGCGTAACTCGTCGATCATCAGGGCCTTGTGGCTATTGAGTGGCATATGAGCCTCACCTGATACATCCCTGACAAACAGAACGCGTACCTTCTGGAATGCCGTCGCGGTGCCCACTGACCCGAGCGGCCCCCAGCCCAAGAACCGCGCCCCGGAAGGGTCCCCATTTCCCATGCATATGCCCCCTCGCGCCCTGCGCCGCAGCATCCTCACCGCGGCAGCCGCCGCCGCGGTCACCGTGGTGACTGCCTGTGGGAGCTCCCAGCCCCAGCCCGAGTCCGTGACCGTCCGTCCGGTCCAGGTCTCCGAAGAGGCCGGCACGAAGCAGGTGGCCGAGCTAACCTACGACCTCGGTGACACCGCCTACGCTCCGCCCGGCCTGGCCGACAACCCCATGGAACTGAGGGCCGCCGTCACCTACCCCCGTCAGCTCGGCAAAGACAAGCACCCCCTGGTGATGATGCTGCACGGCTGGGCCGACACCTGCGCCGCCGGGGACAAGCCCGTCCGCCCCTACGCCTGGCCGTGCGGCAAGGAGGCCCGGCCGGTCGACAACTACCGGGGCTACGCCTACCTTGCCCGGGCCCTGGCCGAGAAGGGTTACATCGTGGTGTCGGTGTCGGCCAACGGCATCCAGGCCCACGAGCAGGACCAAGGCCACATCGCACGCCGGGCACTGCTGGACAAACACCTGGAAATGTGGCAAAAGCTGACCGCCGGAAAGGGCCCGCTGCAGAAGCTCAAGCAGTTCACCGGCCAGGTGGATCTCAACCGGGTCGGCACCCTCGGGCACTCGCGCGGCGGCGGCGGAGTCCTTGCACAGGCCCTGGACAGCCACAAGCCTCTGCCCGGCGTGAACATCCGGGGCACGATGGCGCTCGCACCCGCCATGAACGGCATCGACGCCGACAAAGAGCGCATCACCCGCGTCCCCGTCGCCGTGGTCGCCGGTACCTGCGACGCCATGTGGGACGACAGCAAGATCCCCCTCGCCATGGCCGCCAAGAACCCCCACGCCCACCACCACGCTGTGACCGGCGCCAACCACAACTTCTTCAACACCGTCTGGACACCCGGCACCGGGCCACGGTTCGCCACGGACGACGTCGCCGTCGAAAAGCGGAACCTGCCTGGCGGCCGGTGCAAAAGCACCAACGGGACGGGCAATCCCCAGCAGCTCAAGCCCGCCGAACAGCGCCAGGCCGCGACCCGCTACGTGACCGAGTTCTTCGACAAGTACGTGCGCTGACCTCAATACCGGTATCTCAGGCGCAAATTGGTCGTTGCTGTTGATGTGCCGAGAGCGGGTCGGCTGAATTCATCTGGTGAGCGTCTGTCGGACCGGGGCGCGGTCGGGGTGTTGACACAGGCGTTTTCTCCGGGGCTTGTGGACGAGGTGTTGGCGTGGACGGGCCGGATGCAGCAGCGAAACCGGCTGTTGCCGGCCCGGCCGGTGGTCCACGAGCAGGGGAAACCCAACCGGTCAAGCGGACAACAACGCCCTGAGTTACCGGTATTGGCGCTGACCTCGCCATTTCGCCCGGGGTTGGTGGCTGTCGAGGCGGAAACACGCAAGTGCCTTCCTGACCTGGGACAATGAACCTTGCTGAGGGGTTCTGTCGGTACAGGCGGAGGGCACTTTCTGCGTGCAGGGTATCGAGTTGCGGCCAAGAGCTATGTCAGTACCGATGGTTCAGGGGCGGTCGGTCATGCAGGGGCACGGTTGCTGGCGGATCTTGTCGATGCCATGGGACTGACCGCCGCGTACTCCACCGCTCTCAGGCCGCTGCGACCTCCCGGGACCGGACATGATCCGAGACGGATCGCCACCGGCCTGGCAGTGATGCTCGCCGACGGCGGCGAGGCCATTGCGGACCTGGCCGCGCTCCGGCATCAGCATGAGTACGCCCCGGCCGACAAGCGTCGGTGATTCCCCCTGCCGCGAACGGCCAAGCGCCGCGCCGGGCGTCCGGGCCCGGCCCACTGGTGACCGAGCTGCCTCATGACTGACGTACACAGCGCAGGAGTTGCACAGGGACCCCAGCGCCGTGCACGCGGAAGGCGTTGGCGGTGGGGTCCTGCCGGTGGCGTGGCCGGCCGTATGCCGGGGGTTATGTGTGCGCCACGGCGGTCAACGGGCTCAGTGCGGCAGCTCGTCGGGCGGGGACCGCAGCAGCGATTGCGCCGATGCCGAGGGAGACCAGGCATACGAGGAGCAGCGTGCCCCACGGCAGAGCCAGCGAGTACTGGGCGATCGCCCCGCCTGCGAGTGAGCCGACCGACCAGGCGGCGAACAGGCCGCCCGCCAGGCCAAGGAGAGTGCCGAACGCGGCGACGGTCACCGCTTCCAGGCGGATCATCCGGCGGACATGGGTGCGGTCCATGCCGAGGGCGCGCAGGGCGCCGATCTCGCGGGTGCGTTCGGCGACGGACATGGCCAGTGTGTTGACGATGCCGAGAGCGCTGATCAGCGCTCCGATGGCGAGCATGCCGTACATGATGTTCAGCAGGTCGGCCATGGTGCCGGCGGCCTCGTCGACGAGCTGCTGACGGTTCTGCACCTTCAGCAGCGGGTTGCTGCCCGCGGCGGTGCGCAGTTTCTGCTCGGTGGTGTGCGAGGCGGTGTGGTCGTCGGTGCGGATGAGGATGCGCTGGATGGTGTGGGGAAGGTAGCTGTTGTTCGTGACCCTCGCTGCGGGCGCCGAGGGCGTCGCGGGCGGTGGGGTTGTCCTTGTAGACGCCGACGATCGTGTACTGCTTGGCCTCGTGCTTCTGGCCCATGGCGAGGTCGAGTTTGCCGCCTGTGGCCAGCCCGTGTTCGTCGGCGAGGGTACGGGAGACGGCGATGCGGCCCGGGCCGAGATCCTTCAGGGAGCCGCTGACGAAGTCGAGGGTCATGACGTCGGTCACGGTGTCGGGGCCGACGCCGGAGATCTCCCGGACCTGGCCGCCGGTGACCACGGTGGAGTCGGTGACGGCGCTGGTGGTCCGCACCTCGGCGGTGTCGGCCACCTGGCGTACGGCGGCCGGGTCGATGCCGGACATGGTGGTGCGCGTACTGATCACGTAGTCGGCGCCGAGGCCATCCGCGGCCTGCTGGTCGAAGGCCTGGCTGGTGGAGTGGCCGATGACGGCGAGTCCGGCGACCAGCGCGGTGCTGATCATCAAGGTGGTGGCGGTGGCCGCGGTGCGCCGGGGGTCGCGCAGCGCGTTGAGAGTGGCGAGGCGGCCGGTGATACCGAGTCGGCCGGTCAGCTGTCCGGTCAGCCGGATGACCGGTGCGGCGAGCAGCGGCGCGAGCACGATGAGGGCAGCGGCGAGGAGGGCGCAGGCGAGCATGGCGCTTTGCAGGTTCTCCTCCGAGGCGTCCTTGGCCCCGGTCAGGGAGATCAGCCACCCGACGCCGAGGGCGAGGAGGGTGAGACCGGCCAGGCCCCGCATCCGGGTCCCCCCGGTGGAGGGCTGCTGTTCGGTGGTGCGCATCGCCTCGACCGGCGCGACCTTCGCCGCCCTGCGGGCCGGCAGCCATGCGGCGAGCATGGTGATGCCCACGCCTACGGCGAGTGCGGCCAGGATCGAGCGCGGGCCGATCACCAGCGGGCCTTCGGGCAGCGTACTTCCTCCGGTGCTCAGGACGCCGGGCAGCAGGGAGGCGATGGCGAGGCCGAGCAGGAACCCGGCTGCCGAGGCGACGAGGCCGACCAGGAGGGCCTCCAGGAGGACGGATCGGGACACCTGGCGGCGGGAGGCACCGATGGCCCGCAGCAGCGCGATCTCACGGCTGCGCCGTGCCACGAGCATGGTGAAGGGCACGACCGCGGCGCGCACGTTGCTTTCCGGGCCGGCCTTGATCACCCGAATCGGATCAGCCACCTGGGAATCCTGGACATCGTTCCCACTCCGGACACCTGGAACGTCCTCCACGGCGTCAGCGCGGCGGTGGCCTTCCACCTGTATCTGATGGCCCAGCCGCCCGGTCTGCCCGAGCAGATGATCGCGGGCAGCGCCGACGCCTTCTTCGGCCACTTCCTCGACGTCTGGTCCACGAGTTCCGACGCGATCCCGGCGGAAGTGCGCGCCGAGTACCTTCGCGCATGCCGGGACGCTGTTCCGTCGATCGTCGCCGACTATCGCGCCACCGCGACCGTCGACATCGAACATGACCAGGCCGACCTCGACGCCGGCAACCGGATCACCATGCCGGTGACGGTCGTCCAGCAGGACTGGGGCCGGCATCTGGGGTTCGACGCCACCGCGACTTGGCGACCGTGGGCCACCGACCTTCAGCACTTCACCACCCAGGCGGGCCACTTCATGGCCGAGGAGGCTCCGGAGGACATCGCCACGCTGATCCTGAACCTGGTCAAGCGGTGATCGCCCCGGAAGGGCGGGGCTGGCTCGGCCACACGGACGCTGTGCTGACCCGGTTCTCCCAGGGCACTGAAACACTCAGCCTTCAACAGGACGCACGCGGCCGGCAGAAGTTCCAGTCTTGGCGTGACGGGCATCTGACAGAACGCTTCGGGCCGGGCATGCCCAGCACCCGACCCGAACCACCGCGCCCGTGGTGGGACGCTGTCGAACTCGGGCGAGGCGAAGCCGCAGAGAAATTCCCCGGATGGGACCCCATACTGCGCGAAGGCCCCGCTGGTGCCAGGTCAGCCCGCGGATCCCGGGTTGCGCACTTCGCGCTCGTTGACGGTCCTGCCGTGGTCCATTCCCTGCTCGCGTTCGAGCTCGATCATGGCCGCGGGCCGGTAGTTGAGGATGTAGGCGCGGCGGTGCAGGTCCGTGGTCGAGTTGCCCCGCGAGTAGTGCAGCGTCCGGCCGGCGTGGCCGACCGCCGAGCCCGGCGCGAGCGGGACGTACGTGGCACCGGGCTCGTCCTCCGAGCACGCGCACTCGATGGCACCGCCTCCCTTGCCCGCGGGCCAGTGGGGCCGGACGGGGCCGCGGTGCGAGCCCTTGACATACCACATGCAGCCGCTGTCGAGCGTGGCCTCGTCGAGCGAGACCCAGATGGAGACCGCGCGGTCGTCGGGCAGGTCGACCCAGTAGCCGGCGTCCTGGTGCCACGGTGTCGGGGTGTTCGAGCCGGGTGTCTTGTTGATGAGCATGTCGAAGTCGAGTGCGGCGTCGTCCCCGATGAGGACCTGGGCCAGGTCGATGCCTCGCTGGTGCAGCGGCATGTCCAGGAGCTCGGGCAGCAGCGCGGAGGGCCACATGATCTGTGTGATGTTCTCCGTCCCGGAGGCGACTTCGTCGCTCCCCTGACCGAGGTCGCTGCGCTTGTCCCCGGCGTCGATCTCGCCGGACAGGAAGCGGTCGTAGACGGCACGGTAGGTCGCCACCTCGTCGGGATCAAGCAGGTCGGGCAGCACGACGACGCCGTCGCGCCCGAAGGCCTCGCGGAGCTCGTCGTGGGTGGGCTGGTGGTCCGAGTGGACCCGGCTCTCGGCGGTTTCGGTCACGCTGGCACGTTAGGTGCGCCCGCCCGCTGGCGCGTTCGGATCCGTCCGCCGGATAATCTGCCCCATGCCGCTGACCCGCCCTCCCGTCATGGAGCTGGCCGCCACGGACGTGCCCGACCTCACCTCGACCGACGAACGCACGATCGTGGACCTGCGCGGCATTGGCCCGCTCGTCTGCCTCGGTCGGTACCGATACCTGACGGCGCACGAGTCGGTCGGCACCCAGCGGCACGCACGCCTGGTCGTCCTCGTCCTGCCGGTGCGCGGGAGCTTCGACTTCGTAGTCGGAGGCGAGGGCCTGCGCATCGGGGTCGGTGACGTCCTGCGCATCCCGGCCGGCACGGCATACCGCAGCGGTCGGCGCGCCGAGGGCCGCGGCGAGCTCCTCTGGGTCATCGCCCACGCCTCTGGGGGATCGCCAGGCCCCGACCCGGGCGATGCCGCCGACCTCGCCCGCGCCGTAGACGAGCTCGCCCGCGGCCGGGTCTCGGTCAGCCGGGCCCCGGAAAGCGCCGTCCCCGCGCTGACCGCCGCACTCGACGCCCCCGAAGACGACCGGTGGATGGTGAGGGCCCGGCGTCGGCACCTGTGTGCCGCTGTACTCCTCGACCTCGTGACCGAAGACGACGGCGCGGTACGAGGTCCCGGCATCGTTCACCCGGCGGTGCGGCGAGCGCAGGTCTGGATCGAGGCCCACCTCGACGAGCCGGTCACGGTGGACCGGCTGTCCTGGAGACTCGCGATCAGTACAAGACCGAGTCCGCGGCGATCCGGTCGATCGGCGCGAAGCTCGACATCGGCCCGGAGCCCCTGCGGAACTGGGTGCGTCGGGCCGAGGTCGACGCCGGTGCCCGGACCGGGACCACGACTGAGGAATCCGCCCAGCTCAAGGCCCTCAAGAAGGAGGTCGCCGAGCTGAAGCGGGCCAACGAGATCCTGAAGGCTGCAGCAAGTTTCTTCGCGGCCGAGCTCGACCGGCCACACACACGCTCGTAGCGTTCATCGACGAGCACCGGGACCGCTTCGGCGGAGTCGAGCCGATCTGCAGGACCCTCACCGAGCACGACTGCAGTGTCCACCCCTCCACCTATTACGCGTACAAGAAGCGTCCCATGTCGGCCCGTGCCGCGCGGGACGGATAGTTCCGGGTCTCCTGTTGAAGCGCCGTCAACTCACCCCGGGGGTCGGCGAGTACGCGGCCGAGCGCGACCTCCCCGGGATAGGCGGGGGACCAGAACCCGAGCGGATGCCCCGGCTGCACGCCCACTTCGTAGCGTCCCTCGCGGCAGTCCGCCCAGACCGTCTCGACCCGGTCCAGATCGCGCAGGATCCAGTCCACCGGGACGCCGTCCACCCGCAGCCACGCCCCGCCGTCGACCCACGGTCCCCAGCCGCCCGGACCCACGACCTCGGCAGGGGAGCCCTGTACTTCGGACGCCAGCACGGTCAGCGCGGCCAGGTCGGGGGTGCCCCGGTAGTACACGCCCAGATCCCAGTCGGAGTCCGGGCGGTGGGTGCCACGGGCCCGGCTGCCGCCCAGGACGACGGCCCGGATGCCGGGCAGCGCGGTGAGCAGGGAGGCCATGCCGGCGATACGGGCGGGAACGTCGGCGACGGGACCCGTCGCGGGCGCGGCCTGGGAGTTCGGTGTATTCATCGAGCGGCGACCCTACCCGCGACCGCGCTTGCGGTGCCTCGGAATATCCTGGGTGTCCTGGCCGTCGGCTGACGAAGGAGTCCGAAGGTGCCGTCGATGCTTGATGCTGTCATCGTGGGGGCGGGGCCCAACGGACTGACTGCTGCGGCCGAACTGGCCCGCCGCGGCTTCGCCGTCGAGGTCTTCGAGGCGGGCGACACCGTCGGAGGCGGTGCCCGCACCGAGGAGCTCACCCTCCCCGGTTTCCGTCACGACCCCTGTTCCGCCGTCCATCCGCTGGGCGTCGGCTCGCCCGCGTTCGCCAGGATGCCGCTCGCCCGGCACGGCTTGGAATGGCTCCAGCCCGAGCTGGCGCTCGCCCACCCGTTCCCGGACGGATCGGCCGCCGTGCTCACCGGTTCGGTGGGGGAGAGCGCCATGTCGTTGGGCGCCCGGGACGCGGGGGCGTACCGCAGGCTCGTCGCCCCGTTCATCGGCCACTGGGACACCCTCGCCGAGGACTTTCTCCGCACCCCGTGGGACGGGCTGCCCCGCGACCCGTACCGCTGGGTGCGCTTCGGACTCGACGCGCTCCAGCCCGCGACGCTGCTCTCCCGCCGCTTCCACGGTGCGAAGGCGCGCGGTCTGATCGCCGGGCTCGCTGCCCACGCCATAGCCCCCGTCAGTGGCGTGGCCACCGGCGGCATCGCCCTGCTTTTCGCCCTCGCCGCGCACGAGAAGGGCTGGCCGGTGCCGCGCGGCGGCTCGCAGGCCATCTCCGACGCCCTCGCCTCGTACCTGCGCGAACAGGGCGGCACGATCCGTACCGGTACGGAGGTCAAGCGCCTCGACGAACTCCCGCCCGCCCGCGCCTACGTCTTCGACACCTCGCCGACCGCCCTCGCCCGCATCGCGGGGCTGGGGCACGCGTACCGCGGCTATCGGTACGGAGCGTCCTGCTTCAAGATCGATTACGCGCTCTCGGGCCCCGTCCCCTGGACCGCGAAAGAGGCCCGCAGGGCCGGAACGGTCCACATCGGCCCCACGGCCGGCGAGATCGACGCCGCGCTGAGCGCCGCGGTGGCGGGCCGCGACCCGAGCGTGCCGTTCCTGATCACCGCGCAGCCCAGCCGGATCGATCCGTCGCGCGCACCCGAGGGCCGGCACGTCTTCTGGGCGTACGGACACGTCCCGGCGGGCTGGGAGGGCGACGCCACCGACGTCATCGAACGGCAGCTGGAGCGCTTCGCTCCCGGCTTCCGTGACCTGGTGCTCGCCCGAGCGGTCGCCGGGCCGCCCCAACTCGCGGCGCGCAACGCCAATTACGTCGGCGGCGACATCGCGTGCGGGGCGTTCTCCGGCCTCCAGACGGTGATCCGGCCCAAGCTCGCACGCGTGCCGTACGCGACGGCGCATCCGGCGGTGTTCCTGTGCTCCTCGGCCACCCCGCCCGGACCGGGCGTGCACGGCATGTCCGGTCACCACGCGGCGAAGGCGGTCTGGCGGCGGCTGCGGGTGGCCTGAGCGGCGCGGCGGTCGGGAGCGCGCACGGCCCGGCCGGAACTCCACGGCGCCTTCGGGGCGCCACGGGCCGTCCGGCCGACGGTGACACGGCATCATGGGCCGCATGCGCACACCCGAGGCCGTCACCGTCACCCTGGTACGCGGCGACATCACCCAGCAGTCCGCCGATGTCATCGTCAACGCGGCGAACTCCTCGCTGCTCGGCGGCGGCGGGGTCGACGGAGCGATCCACCGGCGCGGCGGCCCGGAGATCCTCGCCGCCTGCCGGGAGCTGCGCGCCTTGCAGTACGGAAGGGGCCTGCGCACCGGCCAGGCCGTCGCCACGACCGCCGGAAAGCTCGACGCCCGATGGGTGGTCCACACCGTGGGCCCGGTCTGGAGCAGCGCCGAGGACCGGTCCCGGCTCCTCGCTTCCTGCTATCGCGAATCGCTGCGGGTGGCAGCGGAGTTGGGGGCACGTACCGTCGCCTTCCCCGCCATCTCGACCGGCATCTACGGCTGGCCGATGGACGACGGGGCGCGCATCGCCGTCCGTACGGTTCTGGAGGAGGCCGCCCCGCCCGTCGAGGAGGTGCGGTTCGTACTGTTCGACGCGCACGCGTACGCGGCGTTCGAAGAGGTACTTGCGGCGCAGGGGTGACGGGCGCGCCGCGTCCGCCGAACCGCATGGGTCCGAGACCGCATGGGCCGGTCCGGCGAACGCACGCAGCCTGCGCTGTTACCTGTGCGCGTAGGGCAGCAGTGCCATCTCGCGGGCGTTCCTGATCGCCCGGGCGAGCTGTCGCTGCTGCTGTGCGGTGACCCGGGTCACGCGACGACTGCGGATCTTGCCGCGGTCGGAGATGAACTTCCGTAGCAGTTCGGTGTCCTTGTAGTCGATGTAGGTGATCCCGGCCGTGTCCAGCGGGTTGGGACGGGCCTTCAGGGGCTTGTGGGGATCGTTGCGTCGTGCCATGCGAATTCCTTGGGATGGAGGTTTGCGGAGCCGTGTGCACCGCTGCGGTCAGGAAACCGGGTCGAGGAGCGAGTCGAAGGGGGCCGGGAGCTGTTTCCACGCCTCGGGCCCCGCGGCGTACTCGACGTCGGTGAGCAGGCAGGAGTCGAGGAGCCGCGCCACCCCGTCGCGGTCGAGGCCGGGGGAGGTGAAGACGAGGTGCTGGCAGCAGTCGCCGTGCTCGGGGTGCCAGTCGAGCGAGGCTGCCGCCCTGCGCATCGGATCCACCAGGTCCCAGGCGGCGTCGGGCAGGGAGGCCAGCCACGGGCCCGCGTTCTCCACGCAGAGCGCACCACCGGCGGCGTCCCAGGCCAGCAGGGTGTCGGGACGGTCGGCGAGCCAGAACCGGCCACGGCTGCGCGCGGCCGCGCAGCACAGGTCTTCCAGTGCCTGGTAGAGCCGTTCGGGATGGAAGGGCCGGCGGCGGTGCCAGACGAGCGTGGCGACCCCGGCCTCGTCCGCCTCCTGCGGCAGCAGCGCGCAGGCGGGGTGCTGGGCCGCCGCGGCCGATTCCACGTCGAAGCCGGCGAAGGCCAGTTGGCCGAGTTCACCCGAACCGGCGGGCACCTGGCGCGCGGTCGGGTGGAGCTGGGTGAGCAGCGCGCGGTCCTCCTCGTCGGCGGCTCCGCTGTCGACGAGAGCGAGCACGGGCGCGTACTCCAGCTGCCGCGCCCAGGTGTCGCCCACGGTCCGCTGGTCCGTGGTGGCCGCCGCGAGCCCCGCCTCGGCCAGGTCGTCGCCGTTCCCGAGGTAGGGCAGCACGAGCGCTGGGTCGACGGCGGTCATCACGTTGGTGAGTTCGAGCGCGTGACCGCCGTGCGCGACGACGACCTCGGCCATCGCCCTGGGCTCGACGGAGTCCCACAGCTCGACGATCGCCAACCTGGCCGGACCGGTACCGGCCAGCCGCTCCAGCTCGGGTACCAGGTCCTCGCGCAGCGCGCAGCAGGCGCAGTCGTTGACGAGCGGGGCGTCGCCGCGCGACAGCTCACCCGACGCGTCCCGCACGACACGCCGCACGGTGCCTTCGGCGGCGGTGGTCAGATCGTGGTGGAGGGCGACGCTGCCGGGGACGGTACGCAGCAGCCGGTCCACGACCTCCTTGCGGGCGTCGGAGTGGAGCCCGCCGACGATCACGACGGGCAACCGGGCCTGGTCCTGCATCAGTTCGCCCCGCGACGGCCGTAGCGGCGCTCGAACCGCTCGACGCGTCCGGCGGTGTCCAGAACGCGGGCGGTACCCGTGTAGAAGGGATGGCTCGCGGAGGAGATCTCGACATCGACGACGGGGTAGGTGTTGCCGTCCTCCCACTCGACCGTCTTGTCGCTGGTCGCGGTGGAACGGGTGAGGAAGGCGGAGCCGGCGGCCTTGTCGCGGAAGACGACGGGGCCGTACGCGGGGTGGATTCCGGGCTTCATGAGGGTGTCCTTCTGGGTCGGGCGGGAGCGGTCAGCGCTCTTCGCGGAAGTCGACGTGCTTGCGGGCGACCGGGTCGTACTTGCGCAGAACCATGCGCTCGGGGTCGTTCCGGCGGTTCTTGCGGGTGACGTACGTGTAGCCGGTCCTGGCGGTGGAGCGGAGCTTGACGACCGGACGTAGTTCGTTGCGTGCCATGGGGCTACTATATGGCAATGATTTCCATTTCCAACAAGCGCTTTGCGTGGAAAGCAGGTAGGACCATGTCCGCCCACTGCCAACTGACCGGCGCCCAACCAGGATTCGGCAACAACATCTCCCACTCGCATCGGCGTACCTCGCGCCGCTTCGACCCCAACATCCAGCGCAAGAGGTACTGGCTGCCGAGCGAGGGCCGGAACATCCGGCTGACGCTCAGCGCCAAGGCGATCAAGACCATCGACACCATCGGGATCGAGGCGGCCGTCGCCCGCATCCGCGCCAGGGGGGTGAAGGTCTGATGGCCAAGAAGAGCAAGATCGCGCAGAACGAGAAGCGCAAGGCGATCGTCGAGCGATATGCGGCCCGACGTGCCGAGTTGAAGGAGATCATCCGCAGGCCGTCATCCACGGACGCCGAACGCCGCGCCGCCGTGGACGAGCTTCGGCGCCAGCCGCGCGACGCCAGCGCGACCCGGGTGCGAAACCGGGACGGCGTGGACGGACGGCCGCGCGGACACCTGCGCAAGTTCGGGGTCTCACGCGTGCGGATGCGTGAGCAGGCCCATGCCGGATTCCTTCCCGGGGTCACCAAGTCCTCCTGGTGACCGGGCTGTTCGGGGTGGGCGGCGGTCGGCCGCGGTCTCTGGCAGGAGGAGCGCGGTCGGCCGCCACACGCGTGAAGGTGTGACATGGCGCAGCCCCGGTGATCGGATCGATCACCGGGGCTGCGCCATGCGCGCCGGGCCCGACGGCGCCGTGGCTGCGAGCACCGTCCGGCCCGGGGCTCTCATGCCCGCGATACAAGTTCTACGCGCTCGTGTTCGCAGGACAGCGCGAGGTCGATGTCGGATTTTCGCGAGCCCCCGGGTGCCCGGTGGCCGATGCTTGAACCATGCACACCGATACCGAGCGCTGCGTGCGGGCCGTCCAGTCCAAGGACGCCCGCTTCGACGGCTGGTTCTTCACGGCGGTCCTGACCACCCGGATCTACTGCCGCCCCAGCTGCCCCGTCGTGCCGCCCAAGGTCGAGAACATGACCTTCTACCCCAGCGCCGCCGCCTGCCAGCAGGCCGGGTTCCGGGCCTGCAAGCGGTGCCGGCCCGACACCAGCCCCGGCTCCCCGGAGTGGAACGCGCGCGCCGACTCCGTCGCCCGTGCGATGCGACTCATCCGGGACGGTGTCGTCGACCGCGAGGGTGTCCCCGGTCTCGCGGCCCGGCTCGGCTACTCCGCCCGGCAGATCGAACGCCAGCTGCTCGCCGAGCTGGGCGCCGGTCCGCTCGCCCTGGCCCGCGCGCAGCGCGCGCAGACCGCGCGGCTGCTGATCGAGACGACCGGGCTGCCCATGGCCGAGGTCGCGTTCGCCGCCGGGTTCTCCTCGATCCGCACCTTCAACGACACCGTCCGTGAGGTCTTCGCGCTCGCCCCGGGCGAGCTGCGCAGCCGCGCCGCCCGGTCCGCGGTCCCGTTGCCCACGCCCGGAGTGATGGCGCTGCGGCTGCCGTACCGGGCCCCGCTCAACCCGACCAACCTCTTCGGCCACCTCGCCTCGACCGCGGTCCCCGGCGTCGAGGAGTGGCGCGACGGCTCCTACCGCCGCACGCTCACCCTCCGGTACGGGCACGGCATCGTCGCCCTCACCCCGCACCCCGACCACATCGCCTGCCGGCTCTTCCTCACCGATCCGCGCGACCTCACCCTCGCGATCAGCCGCTGCCGCTGGCTGCTCGACCTGGACGCCGACCCGGTGGCCGTCGACGACCAGCTGCGCGCCGATCCGCTGCTCGCCCCCCTGGTCGACAAGGCGCCCGGCCGACGGGTGCCGCGTACCGTCGACGGTGCGGAATTCGCCGTACGGGCCGTGCTCGGACAGCAGGTCTCGACCGCTGCCGCCCGCACCCACGCGGCCCGGCTGGTCACCGCGCACGGCCTCCCCGTCGACGACCCCGAGGGCGGCCTCACTCATCTTTTCCCGGCCCCCGAGGCACTCGCCGGGCTCGACCCCGAACAGCTCGCCCTGCCGCGCAGCCGCCGCACCACCCTCACCACCCTCGTCGGCGCACTCGCCGACGGCGTGCTGCGGCTCGGCACCGACACGGACTGGGCGAAGGCCCGGTCCGAACTGACCGCTCTTCCCGGCTTCGGCCCCTGGACCGTCGAGGTGATCGCGATGCGGGCGCTCGGCGACCCGGACGCCTTTCTCCCCACCGACCTCGGCATCCGGCGCGCGGCCGAGGAGCTCGGCCTCCCGTCGACTCCCGCAGCGCTGACCGCCCGTGCGGCGGCCTGGCGGCCCTGGCGGGCCTACGCGGTTCAGTACCTCTGGACCGTGGACGATCACCCCATCAACCACCTGCCCGCATAGGACCGACCGGCAAATGGGGGGCGGCGTCGCGGGGGCGGGCACGCACCCACCCCCGCTCCTTCTCCCACCCCCCATTTGCCGGTCGGTCCAAGCACGTTGGGAAATCAGTCATGACCGCTACGCAAACCCGTGCGGCGACCCGGCAGCACACGGTCGTCGACAGCCCGTACGGTCCGCTCACCCTCGTCGCCACCGACGGCGTCCTCGCGGGCCTCTACATGACCGGCCAACGGCACCGCCCGCCCGAGGAGACCTTCGGCGAGCCAGACCCGCGCCCCTTCACGGAGACGATCCGTCAGCTCGACGCGTATTTCGCCGGTGAACTGCGTGAGTTCGACCTTCCGCTGCACCTCGACGGCACCCCGTTCCAGTGCAGCGTCTGGGAGCAACTCCGGCTGATTCCGTACGGCGAGACCCGCTCGTACGGCGAACTGGCCGAGCTCCTCGGCAAACCGGGCGCCTCGCGTGCGGTGGGCCTCGCCAACGGCAAGAACCCGGTGGGCATCATCGTCCCGTGCCACCGCGTCATCGGCGCCTCGGGCAGCCTCACCGGTTACGGCGGCGGGCTCGACCGCAAGCAGCGGCTGCTGGCCTTCGAGAGCGGCACGCAGGACGACACACCGGCGCTCTTCTGACATCGCCCAACGCGCGGAGAAACGCGAAGGACGGGCTCGGAGAACCAAGCCCGTCCTTCGCGGCCATGCGGTGGCAGCAGGGACAACGGTGCGATCCGAAGCGGCGGAGACGTCAGGCTCTCAGCCGATGAAGATCTCCACAACGGTCCAGATCGCCAGCCCCAGCATGCAGACCCCGCCGATCCGCTGAACCGTCTTCAGCGGCACCCGCTTCGCGATGAACTGCCCCGCCACCAGCGCCAGCGCCGAGACGGACATCAGGGCGGCCGCGGACCCGATCGCCGTGGACCAGGTGCCGTTGCTCGCGGCCAGATTGGCCGTCGTGATCTGGGTGAGGTCGCCCCACTCGCTGATGAAGACCGCCATGAACGCGGTCGAGTAGACCGGCCAGAAGCCGGTCACCGTCCTGGCGCCGCCCTCCTCCTCGTCATCGCCGCCGCCGTTGCGCAGCAGCATGAACGCCCCGAACGCGAAGAGGGACGCCGAGACGAGCTTGACGATCCAGTCGGGCAGCAGCCCGATCAGGCTGCCCGCCCCGACGGCGATGGCGACGTGCACGATGAACGCGGACGACGTGCCGAACCAGACATACAGCGGTCGCATGCGGGTGCCCATGGCGAGCGACGCGAACATCGTCTTGTCCGGGAGTTCCGCGAGGAAGATCAGCCCGAAGGCGGTGAGAATCGCCAGGGGGTCGAGGTGCATTCCGGGTGGCTTTCTGTGAGAGCCGGGCCCCGGGGCCTTCGCGAAGCGCCACTCTGGCTTTTCGGAGGACCACTCGGCCCGGCATGACGTCAGCGCCCACGGGGCGCGGGCGTGTCATACCTGACCGAAGGTCTCGCCCGCCCGTAAGGAGCTACGGGCCCGGCCACCGGGAACCCGAGGGCTCCAGTGTGTCGACGACCGGTTTGCGGGGCTACTCCCCTTCGCAGCCCTCAACTCTACCCCACCGGATGGCGGGGGAGTGCAGGTGTTCGATCCGGTGGCAGGTATCGGTACAGTCCCACGGTGATCACCCGCGCCGGCACCGGAGGCGTCCCCGTATGAGCAACCGCACCCGCAAGGCCGCTCCGGCCCGAGGCACGCCCCGGCCCACCGTCAGTGTCTGCCGCGGCTGCTGCTGCGGGACGGCGAAGATTCCGGACGTCGACCACGCCGGCCAGCTCGCCGAACTGCGCCGCTCGCTCGGTGAGACCGCCACGGTCCGCGCCGTGGAGTGCCTGGACGCCTGCGAGCAGGCCAACGTCATCGTCGTACAGCCCTCCGCGGAGGGGCGCGGGGCGGGCGGCCGCCCGGTCTGGCTCGGGCTGGTCAACGACCCGGACGCCGTGAAGGACATCGCCGCCTGGGTCCGGGCGGGCGGTCCGGGACTGGTGGACGCGCCCGAGATCCTCGACCTGTACACGTTCCGCCCCTCACGCCGCGTACAGCGGGAACTCGACCACCAGTGAGCTGCCCGGCGAGTTGCGGCCGGGCCGCTGTGCCGCCACGGGCTCGACCGTCAGCAACAGACGGCCGCCCGGGGCCAGGATGCGACGGATGGGCCTACTCAGCCGCGGGAGTCCGGACTCGGGTCCGGGGCGGCGCCCAGCCGCGCCAGCAGCGCGGGAAGCGCCGTGCCGATGGGCTCGCGGATGGTCTCCTCGGCCAGTTCGTCGTAGGGCGTGGGCTCCGCGTTCACCACGATCAGCCGGGCCCCGTTGTCCACCGCGATCCCGGCCAGCGACGCGGCGGGCTGCACCTGCAGCGTCGTACCGACCGCGATGAACACCTCACAGGCCTTGGCGATCGACATCGCCTCACCCAGCACCACCGGATCGAGCCGCTCACCGAACATGACGGTCGCCGACTTCAGGATGCCGCCGCAGACCGTGCACGGCGGGTCGGCCTCGCCCGCCTCGACGCGGGCCAGGGCCTCGGCCATCGGAGCGCGGGCGTGGCAGCGGGTGCAGACCGTCTCGCGCGCGGTCCCGTGCAGTTCGAGCACCTTGCGGGCGGGCATCCCGGCGAGCTGGTGCAGGCCGTCCACGTTCTGCGTGATCACCCGGACCGGGATGCCGGACTTCTCCAGCTCGGCGACGGCGCGGTGTGCGGCGTTAGGCTCGGCCTGGAGCGTGCGGTTCTTGCGACGCATCTGCCAGGACCGTCGGCGGATCTCCGGATCGCTCATGTAGTACTCGTACGTGACCAGCTTCTCGGCCTCGGGATCCCGTCGCCACAGCCCGTTCGGACCGCGATAGTCGGGGATTCCGGAATCGGTGGAGATGCCTGCGCCGCTGAGTATGGCTACGAGAGGGCTGTTCATGGGCTGACAATAGGGCGCCTGCCTGGTCGGAGCGAGCGAGTATCGGGTGGTTTCTCGGGCGACGGTTGTGCCAGTCGGTGAAGTACTACTCGATCGGGCGTTATGAGTCGGACGGAACCAGGACCCAACAACAGGACCTGATCGACACACATGGTGACGCATGGCGACCGACCGTGTTGGGGGCCAGGATGGGCCGTCGGCTGCGCTGTCTGTCCGGTGGACAATCCACCTTCGGCCCATGGGGGGCGTGATCGTCTTGCCGATGCCTCGGAGGACGACAAAGCTGGCTATGTGGGCAGTCCGGAACGCGCTCAGAACGGGAGGAGAGCCCGCAGACCAGCCGATAGAAGATCAAAGGGAGAGGGAGTCATGACGACACAGAGCTCCACGAAGTCGGCGACTTCGGCGGACGCGACTCCAACCGTGGTCAGGCAGCCCGACGGTCTCGGCAAGCGGGTCGGGCAGGTAGCGGAAATCACCGTTGTCTTCGATGCCAAGCCAGGCGGGGCAGAGAGGTTCCGCCAGAACGCCGCCAAGATCCAGGACGACGCCTTTCAGTACGAAAAGCTCGTCGGCACTGTCCATGACTTCCGCGTCACGTTCATCAACAATGACACTCAGGTCATGGGTGCGGTCACCTATGACGGTGCCTTCAAGCCGTACATGGCTGACATCTTCGCCAACGCCGCACCGTGGTTCGACGAGATGTTCGAAGGTGTCATCGAGGGCTGGCCCGGGGCGACCGATCCGAGCATCGTCGACTGGTTGACGACGAAGATCGTGGAGGCCGACATGTGGTACGCCTCCAATCCGACCATGACCGTCGAGGACACCGCCAAGGCGCAGCAGGTCACGCAGGCGTTCAACACGTTGCTGGATGCTGCGTCCAGCTAGCAGTTGTCCCGCGTTCCAGGTGCTGTAGCCGTGGCCATGGCGCCTGGGCACCCGGCAGCCCGGCAACGGCGCGCGGTCGTCGGACCGGGCCCCATGAGCAAAGGTCGCAGCATCATGTCCGACCATCTTTCCGGCACCCGCGCCCTGGCCGACCCGGCCATAGACCTGACCGACCTTTATGCCTTTCCCAGCCCCTCCCGGGCGGGTCGGCTCGTACTCGTCATGAATGTCTTTCCCTATGCGCGGCCGGGAGCCCTGTTCTCCGACGCTGCCAGCTATCGCTTCCGTGTCCGTCCGGCATCCGTACCCATGGGAGATTCCGGCTCACTTTTCGATGTCGGCACCGATGAATTTGTGCTTACCTGCACCTTCTCGGCTCCGGTTGGACCGGATGACGACGGGGAGTTGACGCAGCGGGGAACGTGCGTGCTGCCGAATGGGGAATCGGTTTCGTTGCTGGTGAATGACGAGCGGGGCGGTGAGAGCCATGGCGTGCGCTGCTACGCCGGGTTGCGGCTGGATCCCTTCTTCATGGACGTGGTCAAGGAGGTGGAGACGCGGACGAGTCGGCGGCTCGCCTTCCTGCCGAAGGGCACCAATTTCCTGGAGGGCAACAACGTCCTGACCGTCGTGGCAGAGCTTGAGGTCGCCAGGGTGTTCGGGGCGGCCTCGGGCAGCGTATTCGCCGTCGCGGCGGAAACCGTTACGGGCGGCCCGTATCCGGTGCGACTGGAACGCCTCGGCCGCCCCGAGGTCAAGAACATACTGATGTCGGACAACGGGGTCGACGCCGCCAATAGAGTCGTTGACCTGCGCGACCTCTACAACGAGGAAGACCCGTTCCGGCTGGGTCCGAGCTACGCGGACGCCTATCGCGCACGGCTCAACGCCAACCTGGTCTTCTTCGACGGTCTCGACGGCAAGGCGGACTGGACGACGCAGCCGGACGGGACGCATCCGCTGACGGAGCTGCTGCTCGCGGACTTCCTGGTCGTGGACGTCGCCAAGCCGTACGCCGAAGACAGCTATTTCGAGATCGAGCGCGCCCTGCTGGAGGGACGGGAGCATGCGACCTGTGGCGGCCGGTCACTCAACGACGATGTCATCGACACGCTCTACACGCTGATCGTCAACGCGGGCCATGGCCCGCGCGTGAGCGACGGCGTCGACGGGACCGTCCCGGCTTCGCGCGAGTTCCCGTACCTGGCACCGCCCAACCCGGACCCGCCCGAGCGGGAGGCCGCCATCCCGACGGTTGCCGCAAGCTGATGAGCAGTTCCACGGCGGCCACTCATGCCGGTGGTGAGAGGGGGCCCGACCTTGTGGGCGGACCGCCCACGACAGCCGGCGTCATCGCCATGGGCAACCTCGACGCGCGCATCGAAGGTCTGATGTCGCAGGCGACACGGGGACGACTCACCGCTGACGGCTGGGGCGAGTTGGTGGAGATGACCGCGCTGCGCGGGTACGTACTGGGCCGCATCGACGAGGTTGAGCGCGCGGCATCGCTGGCCGAGACGTTCGTCGCCCGGGCGCCGCGCGATCCTCGCTCGCTCGTGGTGCGCGCCAGACTGGCGGGCCTTTTCCACCGGTTCGCGGCGGCGCTGGACGATCTGGACGCGGCGGCTGCGCTGGGGCTCGACCGGCGACGCCTGGACGAGGAGCGAGCAGCCGTCTGTCAGGCGGTCGGGCGGTACGACGAGGCGCTTGCGCTGCATCGACAGGGGCTGTCGGGGCGACAGGACTTCAGGACCCTCGGCGCCATGGCCCGCTGTCATGCCGAGAGCGGCGTGGCGGACGAGGCCGAGACGTGGTTTCTGGCGGCGAGACGTGCCTACCGCGGGGTCAGTCCATTTCCGCCGGCGATCCTCGAATTCCAGTGCGGGCAGATGTGGCTGGCCCAGGGTGGCCTGGTGCGCGCGCGCATCTGGCTGGAGTCGGCCGCTTGCCGATTGCCGTCCTACGTGTCGGCTCAAGGTCACCTCGCTGAGACCGACGCCGCCGAAGGCAGGATGGCCGTGGCGACGGAGCGCCTGCGCCGGCTGGCCCACATCAGCGACGATCCCGATTACGCGACCCGGCTTGCGCGCCTCCTGGGCAGGTTCGAGGCATCGGCGGAGGCTCGGTTCTGGCGTGCCCACGCTGCCGCGCGCTACGAGGAGTTGATGGCGCGCCACCCCGAGGCGTACGCCGATCATGCGGCGGAGTTCTGGTTGACCGTCGGCGGCGATCCCGAGCGAGCGCTTCGGCTCGCGCGGCTGAACCTCGCGCTTCGAGCGACCCCACGCGCCCACGCGCTCGTCAATCGCGCGATGTGCCGTGTCGGACAGCGCCGACAGTAGTGGCAATTGGTACAAATTCGCCGATACCTGACCGGAAGGACGACATGACAGCGACTGAAGCCCCGCCGCTGCAGCTGGACGAGATTCAGGGCATCGTGCTGCGCAACCGGCCGTCACCGTACGTCGGCACCTACATCCTGCTGCGTGTGGACGATCCCGGCGCCGGGCGTCAGTTGATGGGGCGCCTGGCCGAGCTGGTCGACTCCGCTGCCAACTGGTGGCAACCGGACCTGCCCGCGCTCCTCAACGTCGGACTGACCTATCGGGGGCTCGAAGCGCTCCAGGTCCCACCGGCCGCCCTGAGCACCTTTCCTGAGGAGTTTCGGCAGGGCATGGCGGCACGCGCCCAGTTCATCGGTGATACCGGGGAGAGCGCGCCCGCACGCTGGGAGCCGCCCTTCGGCACCGGCCAGGTACACGTCGTGCTGTCCCTCCTGGCCGCCGACCAGGAGTCATTGGCGGTCGTCCTCGAACGCGCACGCAAGGCCCACGCGCAGCTTCCCGGTCTTCAGGTCGTCCACCGGCAGGACTTCTACCAGCTGTCCACCGGGCGCACCAGCTTCGGCTACAAGGACGGCATCGGCAACCCCACGATCGAAGGCAGTGGCGCCGGGACTCCGCCTGGTGACGGTTCCGCGCTCAAGGCAGGCGAATTCGTGCTCGGCTATCCCGACGAGACCGGAAACCTGCCGCCGATGCCGCAGCCGGCCGAGCTGGGCCGCAACGGCACCTTCGTGGCCTGGCGGAAGCTGCACACACGCGTCGCGGCCTTCCGCCGGTATCTCCACGACAACTCCGGGAGCCCGGAGGAAGAGTCGCTGCTCGCCGCCAAGATCGTGGGCCGCTGGCCGAGCGGCGCCCCGTTGATCCTGGCGCCCGAGCACGACAACCCGGCCCTGGGGGCGGACGATCAGCGCAACAACGACTTCCGCTACGAGGCCGATCCGCGCGGCGCGATCTGCCCCCACGGCGCCCACGCCAGGCGGGCCAACCCACGCGACTCGGAGATCATCGGCGACGTTCGCCTGCACCGCATGATTCGACGGGGCACCAGCTACGGCCCGCCGCTGCCGGCCGACATCCTGGACGACGACGGCGCCGACCGTGGCATCGTCTTCGTCTTCATCGGCTCACACCTGGACCGTCAGTTTGAATTCGTGAAGTCGCAATGGTTGAACGGCGGCAACTTTACCGGCCTTGACCAGGAGAAGGACCTGCTCACGGGCGACAACGACGGCACGGGAGCCTTCACGATCCCGCAGCACCCCATCCGGCGCCGCCTGCACGGCGTAGAGCGTTTTGTCATCACCCGTGGCGGCGAGTACTTCTTCCTGCCGAGCCTCAGCGCGCTGCGCTGGCTGGCCGATGTCAAGTGAACCGAGCGTCGCTCACGTCGATGGAGCCCATCGTCTGTTCCAGACGGGACATGTCCCCATCGCTCCGGTAGGCCCCGCGTTTGGTGGGCAACCGGATCCCGTCCGCTTCCACGGTGTCGTGGACGAGCTGTGCCGCGGCGAACCCGACGCTGACGAACAGCGCCGAAACCGAGGATCGCGACGAGAGTCATGACCCGAGCCTGCGCAGCGCCGGCCGGCAAAACCGCGAGGAGTTTCCGCGCGAGGCGGATGTCAGGCAGCGGGGCTGCCAGGGCCGAGCGCCGCGGGGCCGACAGGAGTGAACGGGGACGAGGTCCGGCCCGTCCAGGTGTTCAGCACGGCGCGGGCGGTCTGCTTGGTGACACCGCCCTCCTTGACCGTGCCGCTCTGCGCGACGTAGAACCGGCCGTCGTCGAGCGAGATCAGCCCGTACTGGCCGTACTGCCCGGGCGCCGGCCACCCGTACGTACCCGTCGCCGCATCATGCGCACCCCCGCGCAGCAGCGGGAGCAGCAGGCCGCGCTCCGGCTTCTGCTGCCCGCGGACGGACCCGCGCACCGGCTTCTTCGCACCGTCCAGCGCGAAGACCGAATAGTTGGGGAAGCCCGGCTTGGTGCCCTTGTAGGCGGCCATCAGCCAGTTGCCGCTGTACCCGTCGTACTCCAGGTTCTGCACGCCGTACGTGGTGTTCCCGGTGTACGCGAAGAACTTGCCGTCCACGTGTGCGGGGCCGCTGGTGTGCGGGGCCGACTCGGTCAGCGGGCGCTCGTACTTCTTCCACCGTGTGACGTCGTACTGGAGCAGCACCTGGTGGTCGTTGTCCGTGCGGCCCGTGTTGGCGTACACGCCGTACGCGACCGTCAGCTTCCGCTCGCCGAACTTGCCGCGCCGGTCGCCGAACGCCGGGCCGAACGCGACGCCGTCGATGCCGCTGCAGCCGTAGCGGTGGTCGGGCGTATCGGCCGTGTCGCCGTCGAAGACGCCGTCGCCGTTCATGTCGGCGGTGAAGTCCTTCACGACCTCCTTGAGATAGACGGTCGAGACGACACCCGTGGACTGGGCGTCCATGTCCATCCCGGTGATGCGGTCGACGTCCAGGATCGCGATGTAGAAGGACTTCGCCTCCTTGTACTCCAGCGAGCCGTAGACCCTGCCGTCCTTCTCGTTGAAGTCCAGATCGCCGAGGTGGCCGGTGAATCCGGTGACCGAGCCGACCGGGTTGCCGTCGAGGTCGGTCTTGACCAGCAGGTTGGTCATCGAGAAGTACATGAAGCCCTTGCGGCGGTCGATGGCCATGCCCTGGACATGGCCCGACTGCCAGGCGCCGCCGTCGACCGACAACGGCACCTGGCGGTGTGCGGCCGGCGCCGATGCCGGCTCCGCTGTGGCGATCGACGCCGTGGCGACGACGGTCGTACAGGCGAGCGTTGCGGCGATGGTGGCCAGCAACCCGCCGAGGTGCCCCGTGTGCGTACGCATGATCCCTCCGCTGTCTTGGAGTTCGGATGATGCCGGTCGAGCGTGCACCGCGGACCAATGACACATGAACTCGGGTGTCCGGCAGCCGTGACCGGACTATCAGTTGACGGCACGTCAAGACAACGGGGCGCAAAGGGGCATGAGGAAGCACAACGGAAATATGGGCTTGTGAGCTCCTCTTACAGGTCGGCCGTCACCGGGCGGCCGTCCTCCAGCTCCACCGCGCCGCCGCCGGAATCGAGCACATTCAGCGCCGCCCTCAGACGCAGCGCGAGACCGCCGAGCAGATAGCGGTCGAGGTCGTCGGGCTCGACCAGTTCCCAGGACAGGAGCTCCTCCTCCTGCAGCCGGATCGCCTTCAGCTCAGCGTCGTCCAGCACTCCGCCGTCGTACAGATACGCGGCGATCGGCGGCCGCATCGGGCCGCGTGCCCAGTCGACCGCGAGCAGCCGTCCCGGCTTCCGGTCGAGCCCGATCTCCTCGGCCGTCTCGCGCCGCGCGGCCTGACGCGGGCTCTCGCCCTCGTCGGATTCGACGGTCCCGCCAGGCAGCGCCCAGCCGTCCCGGTAGTTCGGCTCGACGAGCAGCACTCGTCCGTGGACGTCCCGGAACACGCTCGCCGCGGCGGCCAGTACCCGGGGGAGCCCCGCGATGTAGGTGGCGTAATCAGTGGTGGTCACGCGGGCAGCGTAGTGCGGGCGGTGCCGGAGTGAGACGGCTCTGGGCAGCGGGTATGCGCTGCGGATAGGGTCGGGGGCGGCGCGACTGCCTGTTCGAGAGCAAGGGATGCAAGGTGGCGGACGGAGCAGTGATGGAGACCGCACGCGTGCTCGTCGCGGCGGACAAGTTCAAGGGCTCGCTCACGGCCGTACAGGTCGCGGAGCGGGTGACGGCCGGGCTGCGGCGCGTCGTGCCCGGGGTGCGGGTCGAGACCCTGCCCGTGGCGGACGGCGGCGACGGCACGGTGGCGGCGGCGGTGGCCGCCGGGTTCGAGCGCCACGAGACGCGGGTGACCGGGCCGCTCGGGGATCCGGTGACCGCCGCGTACGCGCTGCGCGACACCACCGCTGTGGTGGAGATGGCCGAGGCCTCGGGCCTCCAGCACCTCCCCGCAGGGGTGTTCGCCCCGCTCACGGCCACGACGTACGGCTCCGGCGAGCTGCTGGCCGCGGCGCTCGACGCGGGCGCCCGGACGATCGTGTTCGGCGTCGGCGGCAGCGCGACGACGGACGGCGGCGCGGGCATGCTGGCCGCGCTGGGCGCCCGTTTCCTGGACGCGGACGGCAAGCCGGTCGGTCCGGGGGGTGGTGGCCTCGCCGACCTGGCCGAGGCGGACCTGTCCGGCCTCGACCCGCGCATGGCCGACGTCGACCTGATACTCGCCAGCGACGTGGACAACCCGCTGACGGGACCGAAGGGCGCGCCCGAGGTCTACGGCCGGCAGAAGGGCGCGACCGAGAAGGACATCGCGACGCTCGACGCCGCGCTCGCCCACTACGCGTCCGTCCTGGGCCCGGACCAGGCCCGGCTGCCCGGAGCAGGGGCGGCGGGTGGCATCGGCTACGGGGCGCTGGTCGCCCTGGGCGCCCGGTTCCGCCCCGGCATCGAGGTCATGCTCGACGTCCTCGGTTTCGCCCCCGCCCTGGCACGCGCCACCCTGGTGATCACCGGCGAGGGCTCGCTCGACGAGCAGACCCTCCACGGCAAGGCCCCGGCGGGCGTGGCCGCGGCCGCCCGCGCCGCGGGCATCGAGGTCGTGGCGGTCTGCGGCCGCCTCGCCCTGCCGCCGGAGTCCCTGACCGGCGCGGGCATCAGCCGCGCGTACGCCCTCGCGGACCTGGAACCGGACCCCGCGGTCTCCATGGCCCAGGCGGGACCGCTCCTGGAACGGGCGTCCGAGGCGATCGCGCGCGACTTCCTGCTGTAGAACGCCCCCGGTCGCGGCCGTGGATCGCCGGACGGGGCAGGGCAGAAGACCAGGCCCGTCCGGCGATCGGAAACTCGCGTCCGTCCGGCAGGTGCGGGCGGACCACCCGCCCCTCCGTGTCACCCCACGGACGGCGCCCCCTGACCGTCACTCGTGTCCGCGTCACGGACAATCCTCATCGGCGAGCAGCTCCGCCAGGATCCGTAGCTCCGCCGGCAGGTCACGACGCCACGCCATCGTCACGAACGGGGCAAGGATGATCATGCCGCCGTCCAGATGGGGCTTGACCGATACATTGACCATCGTTCCCCGTCGGCCGGGACTCAGCCGGAACTCCAGTTCCGGCGAGTGGCGCCCCAACGGGGTCCACATGCACGCACCGCGGAACGCCAGGTACTCGACCGGTGTGCTCGCGGTGCACGTGAGGCGGTGCGCCCGCCGCCTGCCCGGGAACTTGCAGGTGTACTGGTCGCCGAGTTCCGTGCTGATCGGACCCTCGATCACGTGATCGATGCTCGACGACCACACGGCCAGATTCCGCGGATCCCGTAGGAACGAGAAGATCTCGTCGGCAGGGCGGGACACATGGATATTCGCTGACACACGGGGCATGGCTCCACCTCTTACGGCGACCGGTCGCCCGAAGTCTCGGCGTCCGGTAGCCCTCGTCGCGGTGCCGTCGCCCCTCAGCCTGCTGCGGATCGGGGGTCCGCGCATGCTTCGTACGACCGATGGAGTGAATCAGCTGTCGAATCGCGCCACCTTCTCGGAGAGTTGCGCGCAGAGCCGCCTGATTTCCTGATATGTGCGCCTCCGTTCGGTGACGACCGCCGCGAGGAGCAGAGCGGTGAGGGAGACCGCTCCGTTGAACGCCTGGAGCGTGATCATGTTCGTGAGGAGACCGTGGTGGGCGAAGGGGCCGGTCATCCGTCCGGCCGCGAGGATCGCGAACACGGACACGCCCAGCGCGCAGCACGCGGCGCCCGCCCGTTCAAAACGGAACGCGGCCCAGATCAGGAAGGGGAACACGAGGAAGAGGAGCGAGGCGTGGGAGGTGTCGGTCGCCAGGAGAGTGACGGCCGTTGTGCACGCCACCAGCGCGACCGCCTCGGCCCATCGGGGCAGGCCGACACTGTGCGGCCGTCGAGCCCTGCACAGGACCAGAAGGAACGGCGTGACGACCATGACACCCATGGCGTCGCCCGTCCACCAGACAGACCAGGTCGGCCAGAAGCCCCCGGCCGGGAGCGCCCCCGACAGGACCAGGATGCCGCTGCCCACGGTCGAGCTGATCAGCATGCCGCCCAGCGCACCGAGGAAGACCAGTGCCAGTGCATCCCGTAAGAGGTCGAGGTCGTTGCGGAAGCCGGCCCGGCGCAGCATCAGGCAGGAGCAGACCGGGGCAAGGGTGTTTCCCGCCGCGATGATCACTACGGGCAGGGCGGAAGGTCCGATGGACGCGTTGGCCGCGAGGGCGCCGAGCGCGATCCCGGGCCAGACGCGCAGCCCGAACACGAGCAGGGCCGCGACCGCGATCCCGGTCGGCGGCCACAGCGGCGTGACCTGGCCGCGCACCAGCTGCTGGAGCAGCCCCAGGCGGGCCGTCGCGTAGTAGCAGACGGCCACCGCCAGGAGCGTGAGGGCCGTGGCCGTCTGCCGCCGGAACTGTGCGCTGTCCACCACAGCAGCATCAGACACCACACGCGGGTGCCCCGACCGTTCTGGCACGCCGGGGCCGCGGCGAACGCCATGCCCGCGAAACGGACGGACGCGGCGCATCCCGCTCGGCCCTGTCCTGTCGATCTTCGTGGATCAGCCCGGGGCGTCCGGTGCGGTGCATCGCAAGGCGGAGGATCGTCCTCGTACTGGACATACTCGGGCGACTGACGACAACGCGGCGAGGTGCCGTGCCAGGCGTTCCGGGCTAGCCGGCGCCCGGGGCACCCTCGTAGCGGACGACGAGGACGGCGGCGTCGTCCTCATGACCGGTCAGATCCGCCACCCGGATCACCCGCGCGGCGAGCTGGGCGGGATCCGTCGCGTCCGCCGTGCCGACCAGCGCGGACACCGCGGCCAGCCCCTCGTCGATGGGGTAGGCCGGTCCTTCCACCACCCCATCGGTCACCAGGACCAGATATCCGGATCGCTTCATCCTCCGGCGGGTCACGGGATACTGCTGGCCGGGCAGTATCCCCAGGGGAACGCCGCCGACGTCCAGGGAGATGCCCGAATCGCCATCGTCGGTGCCCCAGATGATCGGGACGTGTCCGGCCCGGGCGACGGAAAGCGCACCGCTCTCCGGGACGATGCTCAGCAGGCAACAGGTGGTGAACAGGTCGCAGCCCAGTGAGATCAGCAGATCGTTGGCACAGGCCAGTACCTCTCCGGGGTCGTCCGTGACGCTGGCGAGGGCCCGGAGACTGGCGCGGGCCTCACCCATGAAGGCGGCGGCCTCCACCCCGTGCCCCTGCACGTCACCGATGGCGATGCCGGAGGCCCCGTCCCGCATCGGGAACGCGTCGTAGAAGTCACCGCCGACAGCCAGACCGTCCTGCGAGGGCGAGTAGCGGGCCGCGATCCGGATCCCTGGGAAATCGGGCAGTTCGGCCGGGAGCATGTGCCGCTGCAGCGCCATGCCGAGCTCCGCCCGGGATCGCTCGATCCTGATGTTCTCCAACGCCTGATCGACCAGACGCCCGAGGGTGACCAGGAGCTCCTGGGTGCTGTCCGGTGCGCTGTGGTGTCGGTGCATGACGTTCCCGCGCGTATGGGTGCGCCCCTGGTGAAACCTTAGCCCTCCTGCCGACGGGCGCAGCACGGCCCGGGGACACGCCGTCGAAGCCGGTTGCCTCCGCGCCCGCGCCAGCGCACGCTGGAGTTGTGGCTGTTCCCGCGCGTGCCCCGGCCGAGCAGACCGGCTGGGCCGTCCAGACACCCGGTCCGATCGGCACCGGGCCCTTGGCGCGTGTGCGCCGCGGCGTGCCCGCTCCCGGCCCCGGGGAACTGTTGCTGAACGTGGAAGCGTGCGGTGTCTGTCGTACGGATCTCCATCTGGCCGAGGGTGATCTCCCGCCGCACCGTCCCGCCACCGTCCCCGGCCACGAGATCGTCGGCCGGGTGGCGGCCATCGGTGACGGGGCCGGCCTCTTCCGTATCGGCGACCGGGTCGGTGGAGCCTGGCTGCGCGGTACGTGCGGGAGCTGCCGGTACTGCAGGGGCGGCCGGGAGAACCTCTGCCCGCGGTCCGTCTACACGGGGTGGGACGCGGATGGAGGCTTCGCCGACACGGCACTGGTTCCGGAGGCGTACGGCTACCGGCTCCCGGACGGCCAGGACGCCGCCCGGCTCGCCCCGCTCCTCTGCGCGGGCATCATCGGATATCGGGCCCTCAGGCGCAGCTCGCTGCCCGAGGGCGGGCGGCTGGGTATCTACGGCTTCGGCGCGTCGGCCCACCTCGCCGCCCAGGTGGCCCTCGCCGAGGGCGCCACCGTTCACGTACTGACCCGCTCGGCACGGGCACGCGAGCTCGCTCTCGACCTGGGGGCCGCGTCGGCGGGCGGCGCCTACGACCGCCCGCCGGAACCTCTGGACTCGGCGATCCTGTTCGCACCCGTCGGCGACCTGGTGCCGGTGGCGTTGGAGGCACTGGACCGGTCCGGCACGCTGGCCATCGCCGGAATCCATCTGTCGGACGTTCCCGTGCTGAACTATCAGCGCCATCTGTTCCAGGAGCGCAATCTGCGCAGCGTCACCTCCAACACCCGCGAGGACGGCCGCGAATTCCTCGCCCTGGCGGGGCGTGTGGGCATACGGGTCACGGTGAGCCCCTACCCGCTGAGCAGGGCCGAACAGGCACTGGCCGACCTGGCGGCGGACCGGGTGAACGGGGCCGCCGTACTTGTACCCGGCTGAGAGCCTGTCGGGTGGCCTCTGATCGGGCGGCCACGCCCTGGCACGCACGCTTCCCGCGTTGCCGAAATGTCCTAGTAGCTCCGCTACGAGGACATCCCGGCGCCTTGGAATCGCACGCACCAGACCGCGTCCGCTATCCGATCGAAGGCCACCCGACAGGCTCTGAGAGCCACCGGCCCGGACCGACCGGTTTCGCACTGATTCACATGCGCGCTGTCAGCCCTGCGGATACGAGAAAGGGCCCCGGGTGCTGGGGATGCACCCGGGGCCCTTTTGCGTGTTCCGATGTTCCGGCCCTAGGGCAGCTGGGCCGCCCGGGCCTCGCGCCGGTTGCCGCGGAAGGTGTTCACCCGCCGGGCCGTCGCGAACAGCGGGATGACCGCTCCCAGGACCACCTGCAGCGCGCAGCCGGTCTGGAGGAGCAGCTTACCGCCGGGGGCGTCGAACGCCCACGCGGCGAGGAGCCCCATCGCGGCCACGATCCAGCTGAGCATCGCCACCGCGAGGACGCCACGCGGTTTCGGGTACTCGACCCGGCTGACCATCAGCCACGCCACGCCGACGATCGCGAGCAGCGTCGGTACGAAGGGCAGCTCCAGGAGCACGATCGAGACCACCGTGAGCGCTCCGAAGGGGCTCGGCATGCCCTGGAACATGCCGTCCTTCATGGTCACGCAGGAGAATCTGGCAAGTCTGAGCACCACAGCCAGCAGCACCACGATCGCCGCCAGTGCCGAGACCCGCTGGTGTGCGTCGTCCGCGACCATGCCGTACACGAGGACGAAGTACGCCGGGGCGAGCCCGAAGCTGATCAGGTCCGAGAGGTTGTCCAGCTCGGCGCCCATCGGCGAGGAGCGCAGCTTGCGTGCCACGAGCCCGTCGAAGAGGTCGAACACCGCGGCCATGAGCATGAGGATCACGGCAGTGGCCGCGGAGTGCCGGGCCATACCGCTCTCGTTGCTGCCCGTGAGGTGCGGGATGAGGATTCCGGTGGTGGTGAAGTACACCGCCATGAAGCCGCATGTGGCATTGCCGAGAGTGAGGGTGTCCGCTATCGACAGCCGCATTGAGAGCGGCATGTCCTCGCCGGCGTCCTCCTCGGACTCCGCCTCCGGTACCCAGCCGGCCTGCGTGTCAGGATCAATCACGGTCAATTCGAGTCACCCCCGCGGTGGTGGCCTGGCCGACCTCGACCGCGACATCGATACCTTCCGGAAGGTAGATGTCGACCCGGGAGCCGAAGCGGATCAGGCCGATGCGCTCGCCCTGCTCCACCTTCGTGCCCTGCGGGATGTAGGGGACGATACGACGTGCGACCGCACCCGCGATCTGCACCATCTCGATGTCGCCGAGCTCGGTGTCGAAGTGCCAGACAACGCGCTCGTTGTTCTCGCTCTCCTTGTTGAACGCCGGAACGAACCCACCGGGGACGTGCTCGACCGAGGTCACCGTGCCGGCCAGGGGCGCACGGTTGACGTGGACATTCAACGGGCTCATGAAGATTGCGACGCGGGTCCGCCCGTCCTTCCACGGCATGATGCTCTGCACCACACCGTCGGCCGGTGAGATGACACGGCCCTGGGTGATCTCGCGCTCGGGGTCGCGGAAGAACCACAGCATGCCCGCCGCGAGCGCGGTGGTGGGCACGGCCACCGCCGCCCAGCGTCCGGACTTGCGGGCCCGGGCGAGGCTGAGTGCCGCGGTGGCGACGGTCGGCAGGAGCCACGGCGAAGCTCCGCGCGCAAGGCGGACTCCGCCGCGTGGTGCAGAGGTTTGGCTGTCGGGCATGGATGACCTTCGTAGCGGATGATGCCGCGCTGGCAACGGGGGACGGCGGCTTTTCCGGCGATGTTAGCGGTTGCGAGCCGTAACTGGGCAAGCCAGCAGCCGAGTCGGACGGCTTGAAGGCGCCGGTCCAGGATGTCAGGGTGTGATCTTCTTCGCTGCCAAATCGACTTGAAAGGGACAATCAACCCTGGAACCGGTACTCCTCCAGGAGTCGGCGCCCAATGATCATTTTCTGGATCTCGGCGGTACCTTCACCGATCAACAGCATCGGGGCCTCCCGGTAGAGGCGCTCGATCTCGTACTCCTTGGAGAAGCCGTAGCCGCCGTGGATTCGGAAGGCGTCCTCGACGACTTCCTTGCAGTACTCGGAGGCGAGGTACTTCGCCATCCCTGCCTCCAGGTCATTTCGTTCCCCGGAGTCCTTTTTGCGTGCTGCATTTACCATCATTGCATGCGCGGCCTCGACCTTGGTGGCCATTTCGGCCAGCTTGAACTGGATCGCCTGGTGCTGGGCGATCGGCTTTCCGAAGGTCTGCCGCTGCTGGGCATAGGAAATGCCTAGTTCGAATGCACGCTGAGCGACGCCGCAGCCACGCGCGGCCACATTTACCCGGCCGACTTCGACGCCGTCCATCATTTGGTAAAACCCTCGGCCGGTGGTGCCACCCAGTACTCGATTGGCTGGAATACGTAGCCCATCCATGATGAGTTCGGTTGTATCCACGCCTTTATAGCCCATTTTGTCGATTTTGCCGGGAATGGTGAGGCCAGGCCGGACCTCACCGAAACCGGGCTCCTTCTCCACCAGGAAAGTCGTCATCGACTTGTGCGGAGCGGTCCCCTCGGGGTGGCCTTCGTCACTCCGGCACAGAACGGCGACGAGCGAGGACGTACCACCGTTGGTCAGCCACATCTTCTGGCCGTTCAGGACGTACTCCTCGCCGTCCCTGACGCCCTTGGAGGTGATGGCCGAGACGTCCGAGCCCAGGGCCGGCTCGGACATCGAGAAGGCGCCCCGGACCTCGCCCAGCGCCATCCGCGGCAGGAACGTGTCCTTCTGCTCCTGGGTGCCGTGCTGCTTGAGCATGTACGCCACGATGAAGTGCGTATTGATGATTCCCGACACACTCATCCAGCCGCGCGCGATTTCCTCCACGCACAGCGCGTATGTGAGAAGCGACTCACCCAGCCCCCCGTACTCCTCGGGAATCATCAGCCCGAACAGGCCGAGCTCCTTGAGCCCCTCGACGATCTCCGTCGGGTACTCGTCACGATGCTCCAGCTGGGTCGCGACCGGAATGATCTCCTTGTCGACGAAGTCCCGGACCGTGGAGAGGATTTCCTGCTGGACATCATTGAGGCCGGCAGTCTGGGCGAGTCGCGTCATGGCTACTTCTCCACGTTCTTCTGCGAAGGCTGGTTCAGCTCGGGACGGGCGGGCTGCTCCCCGCCGCGCTCCTTGATGTACGTCTCGGTGGGGACCATCACCTTGCGACGGAACACGCAGACCAGCGTGCCGTCCTGCTTGTACCCCCGGGTCTCCACGTAGACGATTCCGCGGTCGGACTTGGATTTTGACGGAGTCTTGTCGAGAACGGTCGTCTCGCCGTAGATCGTGTCGCCGTGGAAGGTCGGCGCGACGTGCTTCAGCGACTCGACCTCAAGATTGGCGATGGCCTTTCCGGAGACATCCGGAACCGACATGCCGAGCAGCAGCGAGTAGATGTAGTTGCCGACGACGACGTTCTTTCCGAAGTCGGTCGTTCTCTCCGCGTAGTTGCTGTCCATGTGCAGCGGGTGATGATTCATGGTCAGCAAGCAGAAGAGGTGGTCGTCGTACTCCGTGACCGTCTTTCCGGGCCAGTGCTTGTAGACCGCGCCGACCTCGAACTCCTCATAGGTGCGTCCGAACTGCATGATCAGGCCTCCGGCGCTTCGAACTTGGAGGTGCGCTGCATACCGGCCGCGCGGCCCTTGCCCGCGATGACGAGGGCCATCTTGCGGCTCGCCTCGTCGATCATCTCGTCGCCGAGCATCGCCGAGCCCTTCTTGCCGCCCTCCTCGGAGGTGCACCACTCGTACGCGTCGAGGATCAGCTCCGCGTGGTCGTAGTCCTCCTGCGAGGGCGAGAACACCTCGTTGGCCGCGTCGACCTGACCGGGGTGCAGCACCCACTTGCCGTCGAAGCCCAGCGCGGCCGCACGGCCGGCGACCTCGCGGTACGCGTCCACGTCACGGATCTGCAGGAAGGGACCGTCGATCGCCTGGAGGTCGTGCGTACGGGCCGCCATCAGAATGCGCATCAGGATGTAGTGGTACGCGTCCGCGCCGTATCCGGGCGGCTGCTGGCCGACGACCAGGGTCTTCATGTTGATCGACGCCATGAAGTCGGCCGGGCCGAAGATCAGGGTCTCCAGACGGGGCGAGGCGGCGGCGATGTCGTCGATGTTCACCAGGCCCTTGGCATTCTCGATCTGCGCCTCGATGCCGATCCTGCCGACCTCGAAGCCCATCGTCTTCTCGATCTGGGTCAGCAGCAGGTCCAGGGCGACGACCTGCTGGGCGTCCTGGACCTTCGGCAGCATGATGCAGTCGAGATTCTGGCCGGCGCCCTCGACGACCGTGATGACATCGCGGTACGTCCAGTGCGTCGTCCAGTCGTTCACCCGCACGACCCGGGTCTTGCCCGTCCAGTCGCCGTCGTTCAGCGCGTCGACGATGGTGTGCCGGGCGCCCTCCTTGGCGAGCGGCGCGCAGGCGTCCTCCAGGTCGAGGAAGACCTGGTCGGCCGGGAGGCCCTGGGCCTTCTCCAGGAACCGCGGGTTCGAGCCGGGCACGGCCAGGCACGAGCGGCGCGGACGCAGGCGGTTGACGGCAGTCATGCGGGGACCTCCAGAGGGTCGAGCTTGTTCGCTTTCCGGATCTCGTCGACGATACGGCCGATGATCTCCGTGATACCGAAATCCTTCGGGGTGAACACGGCGGCGACACCTGCCCCGATCAGCGCCGCGGCATCGGCGGGCGGAATGATCCCGCCCGCGATCACCGGAATGTCGGCGGCGCCCGCCTCGCGCAGCCGGGTGAGTACGTCGGGGACGAGTTCGGCGTGCGAACCGGACAGGATCGACAGACCGACGCAGTGCACGTCCTCGGCGAGGGCGGCCGAGACGATCTGTTCGGGGGTCAGCCTGATGCCCTGGTAGACGACCTCGAACCCGGCGTCGCGGGCCCGTACGGCGATCTGTTCGGCGCCGTTGGAGTGGCCGTCCAGGCCCGGCTTGCCGACCAGCAGCCGCAGCCGACCGGCGCCCAGGTCGGCCGCGGTGCGGGCGACGTTCTCGCGGACCAGGGCGAGCGGTGTGCCGGCCTCCGCGGTCACCGCGACCGGGGCCGACGAGACGCCCGTCGGAGCCCGGAACTCGCCGAAGACATCGCGCAGCGCCCAGGACCACTCGCCGGTGGTGACACCCGCGCGGGCGCACTCCACGGTTGCTTCCATCAGGTTCCCGATTCCCGCGGCGGCCTTCTTCAGCGCGGCCAGCGCATCGGTGGCACGGGCCTCGTCGCGGTTGTCGCGCCACTCGTGGAGGGCCGCGACGACCCGGGCCTCATTGGCGGGATCGACAGTCATGATGGCCCCGTCGAGGTCAGCGGTGAGCGGGTTCGGTTCCGTGGTCTCGTAGATGTTGACGCCGACGATCTTCTCCTCGCCGCCCTCGATCCGGGCCCGGCGCGCCGCGTGCGAGGAGACCAGCTCGGACTTCAGATAGCCGGACTCGACGGCCGCCATGGCGCCGCCCATCGCCTGGATCCGGCCGATCTCGGCGAGCGACTCGGTGACCAGCTCGTCCACCTTGGCCCCGACGACATGCGAGCCGTCGAAGATGTCCTCGTACTCCAGCAGATCGCTCTCGTGCGCGAGGACCTGCTGGATGCGGAGCGACCACTGCTGGTCCCACGGCCGGGGGAGCCCCAGCGCCTCGTTCCAGGCGGGCAGCTGGACCGCCCGGGCGCGGGCGTCCTTGGACAGGGTGACGGCCAGCATCTCCAGGACGATGCGCTGGACGTTGTTCTCCGGCTGCGCCTCGGTCAGACCGAGCGAGTTGACCTGGACGCCGTAGCGGAAGCGGCGCTGCTTGGCATCGGTGATGCCGTACCGCTCGCGGGTGACCAGGTCCCAGATGCGGCCGAAGGCGCGCATCTTGCACATCTCCTCGACGAAGCGGACGCCCGCGTTCACGAAGAAGGAGATCCGTGCGACAACATCGCCGAACTTCTCCTCGGGCACCTGGCCGGATTCCCGTACGGCGTCCAGGACCGCGATGGCCGTCGACATGGCGTACGCGATCTCCTGGACCGGAGTGGCTCCCGCCTCCTGCAGGTGGTAGCTGCAGATGTTGATCGGGTTCCACTTCGGTATGTGGTTGACCGTGTACGTGATCATGTCGGTGGTCAGCCGGAGCGAGGGGCCGGGCGGGAAGACATGCGTCCCGCGCGAGAGGTACTCCTTGACGATGTCGTTCTGCGTGGTGCCCTGGAGCTTCGCGGGATCGGCGCCCTGTTCCTCGGCGACCACCTGGTAGAGCGCCAGCAGCCACATCGCGGTGGCGTTGATCGTCATCGAGGTGTTCATCTGCTCCAGGGGGATGTCCTGGAACAGCCGGCGCATGTCACCGAGGTGCGACACGGGCACGCCGACCCGGCCGACCTCGCCGCGGGCGAGGACGTGGTCGGGGTCGTACCCGGTCTGCGTCGGCAGGTCGAAGGCGACGGACAGACCGGTCTGGCCCTTGGCGAGGTTGCGCCGGTAGAGCTCGTTGGACGCCTCGGCGGTCGAGTGACCGGCGTAGGTCCGCATGAGCCACGGGCGGTCCTTGTGGCGGCCCGTCATGTCAGACATTCCTGAAGCGGTTGATGGCGTCGATGTGCTGCTCGCGCAGCTCCTCGTCGCGCACACCCAGACCCTCGCGGGGGGCGAGCGCCAGCACGCCGACCTTGCCCTGGTGGAGGTTGCGGTGGACGTCGTACGCGGCCTGGCCGGTCTCTTCCAGGGAGTAGACCTTCGACAGCGTCGGGTGGATCTTGCCCTTGGCCACCAGGCGGTTGGCCTCCCACGCCTCGCGGTAGTTGGCGAAGTGCGAGCCCACGATCTTCTTGAGCGACATCCACAGGTAGCGGTTGTCGTACTCGTGGTTGTAGCCGGACGTCGAGGCGCAGGTGACGATCGTGCCGCCCTTGCGGGTCACGTACACCGAGGCGCCGAACGTCTCGCGGCCCGGATGCTCGAAGACGATGTCCACGTCCTCGCCGCCGGTGAGTTCGCGGATGCGCTTGCCGAACCGCTTCCACTCACGCGGGTCCTGGTTGTGCTCGTCCTTCCAGAACCTGTAGCCCTCGGCGTTGCGGTCGATGATCGCGCTCGCGCCCATCTTCCGGCAGATCTCCGCCTTCTGCTCGCTGGAGACGACACAGATCGGGTTGGCGCCACCCGCCAGCGCGAACTGCGTGGCGTATGAACCGAGTCCGCCGCTGGCGCCCCAGATCAGCACGTTGTCACCCTGCTTCATGTCCGCGCCGTTGCGCGAGACGAGCTGGCGGTACGCGGTGGAGTTGACCAGGCCCGGAGCGGCGGCCTCCTCCCAGCTGAGGTGCTGCGGCTTCGGCATCAGCTGGTTGGACTTGACGAGCGCGATCTCCGCCAGCCCGCCGAAGTTGGTCTCGAAGCCCCAGATGCGCTGCTCGGGGTCGAGCATCGTGTCGTTGTGGCCGTCCGAGGACTCCAGTTCGACCGAGAGGCAGTGTGCGACGACCTCGTCGCCGGGCTTCCAGGCGTTGACGCCGGGGCCGGTGCGCAGGACGACGCCCGCCAGATCGGAGCCGATGACGTGGTACGGCAGGTCGTGGCGCCTGGTGAGCTCGCTGAGCTTTCCGTAGCGCTCCAGGAAGCCGAAGGTGGCCATCGGCTCGAAGATCGACGTCCAGACGGAGTTGTAGTTCACCGAGCTCGCCATGACGGCGACCAGTGCCTCGCCGGGCCCGAGTTCGGGCACCGGGACGTCGTCCAGATGCAGCGACTTGCGGGGGTCCTTGTCACGGGTGGCGAGCCCGGCGAACATCTCCGTCTCGTCCTTGTGCACGGTCACCGCGCGGTACGACTCAGGGATGGACAGGGCCGCGAAATCCGCGGCCGTACTGTCCTGCGATTGGATCGCGTCCAGGATTTCCTTCACGGTGTGCCTCCGGCGGATGGGGGCGCTGAGGGAGCGTTTGACAGTCCCTGTGAGCAGCGGGGGAGCTGGGTGGTGTGGAGGTGTTGCCGTCGGTTCGGCTGGTACGGCTTCGGCTTGCTCTGTGGAGCAGAAGGGTTTGCCTGTGACGCAGGCGTCCGGGCGCGCAGGCACATGGCTTGCGGGGACAGCCGGCGTACGTGAGATCTCAGCACGCCGGCCGCCCGGACAACTTCAACGTATGGCACTCCGTGACACCTGACAAGGCACTCGGTGCCAACAATTTCTCTCACTTGTCACCCGCCGGCCACGCATGAGCAGGGGGAGAGGTGTTTTACGCGGTTCTGTCCCGCCGGGAGCGGTCAGCGCGAGGGCCGGTACACGTACGGAGTCGTGGTGCTCAGGGCGAGGAATCCGAGGCGCTGGAGGATCGGGCGGCTCTGGTCGGAGGCGTCGACCTGAAGGTAGCCGCAGCCCCGCTCCGCCGCGATCCGGGCGCGGTGGGCGACCAGGGCCCGGTAGATTCCCTTCCCGCGCCATGCGGGGACCGTCCCGCCACCCCACAGCCCCGCGAAGCCGGAGCCGGGGTGCAGTTCCATCCGTGCCGCGCTCACCGGCTCGTCCCCAGCCAAGGCCAGCACCCCGACGAACGTGTCCGGCGCTTCGGTGAGCCCCGTCAGCAGCTGATGCCGCAGCCGGGACCACTGGGAACCGAACGCCTGCACATTGGCCCGGACCATCAGCTCCACGTCGTCCGCGTCGCGCATGGTGCGTAGCCGGACGCCCTCGGGGAGGTCCACCGTCGTCGAGAGGCCGTCCGTGGGAGCCACCAGCAGGGTCTCCGGGGCCTCCGCCTCGAAGCCGGCCGCGAGGAGCCGCTCCGCCAGATCGGCCGGCCGGTCGTGCGCGTACAGCTTCCACTCGAACTCGTCGTGCCCGAGGGCCGTAAAGTGCGCGACCTGCGCCGCGATCGCCGCGTCCGCCCGTACGGGATCCAGGTCCGGGGCGGACCAGACGATGCCGTTCCAGTCGTCGGCCGTGCCGACCTGCCGTACGACGTCGCCGGTGCGTTCGACCCGCACGCCGGGGCCGCCGGGGCGGGCATGCTCGCGCATCTCGTGGTCGAAGAGGGTCAGAAGTGTGTCGCGATCATGATTCATCCGCACACTGGAGCAGCGGGGCGCGGGAGCGGCAACCCGGTTTCCGGTGCGGGGCGGGAGCCGTCCCCGCCCTCGCCCCGGTCAGCGGTCCTTGAGCGCCTGCTGGATCGTGCGCATCACTTCGTCGAGCGGCGCGTCCGTCCGCGCCACCGCGACCAGCACCTCGCCCTGGGACGTCACCGAAGCGGCCGGCTGCTTCGCCGGTTCGGCGCCCACGATGCGGCCCGCGCCGATGCCGGTCCCGAACGTGTCGCGGACGATCGAGAACGCGTGGTCCAGCTGGGCCTCCACATCGCCCTCGCCGCCCGCCCGCAGCCAGCGGCGCAGCACATGGTTGTGCGCGGTGACGACGGCGGACGCGGCGACCTCCGCGAGCAGCGGGTCGTCATTGCCGACATGGTGGTCGCGCTCGTCGAAATGGCCCAGCAGATAGCGCGTGAACAGCCGCTCGTAGCGGGCCACCGAGGCGATTTCGGCCTCGCGCAGCGTCGGGACCTCACGGGTCAGCTTGTAGCGGGCCACGGAGACCGCGGGCTTCGCCGCGTACATCTTCATGACTTCCTTGATGCCGCGGCAGACGGTGTCGAGAGGGTGCTCGTGCGCGGGGGCGGCATTGAGGACGGCCTCGGCCCTGACGAGGGTGTCGTCGTGGTCCGGGAAGATCGCCTCTTCCTTGGAACGGAAGTGCCGGAAGAAGGTCCGCCGGGCGACTCCCGCGGCGCCCGCGATCTCGTCGACCGTCGTCGCCTCGTACCCCTTCGTGGCGAAGAGTTCCATTGCCGCGGCGGCCAGCTCACGGCGCATTTTGAGCCGTTGGGCGGCGGCGCGGGTACCTGCGGCACTCTCCTGGGGGTCGGGCGCGGCGGAGACACGGGGGGACCTGGCGGGCTGGGACATGGTGTGAACGTACTGCATCGGTGCAGGGGAACGCGCCTGTGGGGGCGGGCCGCCCGACGGATCGAGCAGCCCTCCCCACTGCCGGACCCTCTCAGAGGGCCCGGCAGCGGGCTTCGCGGCGTCGCGGGGTTGGGGCACGCACTTCGCGGCGTTGTCGTCAATCACCAACGCTCCTTCCCCAAGCTCTCAGCTGCGTTCGAGCAGGGGAGACCCCATCTGCCTCAATCCTCCGCCTTGCGATGCACGCACCCCAACCCCGCTCCTTCACCCGCGCTGCCCACTGCCGGACCCTCTCAGCGCCGGGCATGTTCGCGGAAGCCGCGCCCCGTCTTGCGACCGAGGCAGCCGGCGGCCACCAGATGCTCCAGCAGCGGCGCCGGGGCCAGGCCCGGGTCGCGGAACTCGCCGTGCAGCACCTTCTCGATGGCGAGCGAGACGTCGAGTCCGACGACGTCGAGGAGTTCGAACGGGCCCATCGGATAGCCGCCGCCCAGCTTCATCGCGGCGTCGATGTCGTCGAGGCTCGCGTAGTGCTCCTCGACCATCTTGATCGCGTTGTTGAGGTACGGGAACAGCAGCGCGTTCACGATGAAGCCGGCCCGGTCCCCGCAGTCCACCGGGTGCTTGCGGACCTTGACGCACACCTCGCGGACCGTGGCGTGGACATGGTCCGTGGTGAGCACCGTGCGGACCACCTCGACCAGCTTCATCGCGGGCGCCGGGTTGAAGAAGTGCATCCCGATGACGTCCTGCGGACGCGAGGTGGCCCGTGCGATCGCCACGACCGGCAACGACGAGGTGGTGGTGGCGAGCACCGCGCCCGGCTTGCAGACCTTGTCCAGCGTCCCGAACAGCTGCTGCTTGACCGCCAGGTCCTCGGCGACCGCCTCGACCGCGAGATCGACATCGGCGAAGGCGTCCGGCGAACCGGCCGCGGTGATCCGGGCCAGGGCCTCGTCCCGGGCCTCGGCGGTCAGCCGTCCCTTGGTGACGGAACGCTCCAGGGACTTGGCGATCCGGCCCTTCGCCGCGTCCGCCTTCTCCTGACTGCGGGCGGCGAGCACCACGTCGTAGCCGGCCTTCGCGAAGACCTCGGCGATCCCCGAGGCCATCGTCCCCGAGCCCGCGACACCCACCGACCGCACCGTGCGCCCGGCCACCGCGGACGCGCCGTCCTGCGCGGTGAGCGCGTCCGGCACCACGGTCTGGCTGCCGGGCTCCGTATACGTGTAGAAGCCGCGGCCCGACTTGCGGCCGGTCAGCCCCGCCTCGCTGAGCTGCCTGAGGATGGGGGCCGGGGCGTGCAGTCGGTCCTGCGACGCGGAGTACATGGCCTCCAGGACGGTACGGGCGGTGTCGATCCCGATCAGGTCGAGCAGGGCGAGCGGGCCCATCGGCAGGCCACAGCCCAGCTTCATCGCCGCGTCGATGTCCTCACGGGAGGCGTAGTTCGCCTCGTACATCGCGGCCGCCTGGTTGAGGTACCCGAACAGCAGCCCGTCGGCGACGAAACCCGGCCGGTCGCCGACCGCGACCGGTTCCTTGCCCAGGCTGCGGGCGAGCGCGGTGACCGCCTCGACGGCCGGCGGCGCGGTCAGCACCGAGGAGACCACCTCGACCAGCTTCATCGCGGGCGCCGGGTTGAAGAAGTGCAGGCCGAGTACGCGCTCGGGGCGCAGCGACTCGGCAGCCAGCCGGGTCACCGACAGGGCGTTGGTGCCCGTCGCCAGGATCGCGGTGGGGGAGACGATGGTGTCGAGCTCCCGGAAGACCTGCTGCTTGATCTCGTACGACTCGGGAACGACCTCGATGACCAGCTCCGCGTCCGCGGCGGCCCGAAGGTCCCCGAAGGTACGGAACCGGGCGAGGGCGTTGCTCCGCTCCTCCTCCGTGATCCGCTCGCGCCGCACGGCGCGGGCGGTCGCGGCTTCCAGGGCGGCGACGGCTTGACGGGCGGCCGCTTCGTTGATGTCGATACCGATGACTTCGTGGCCGGCGCGGGCAAGGACCTCGGCGATGCCGGTGCCCATGGTGCCGAGACCGACGACGGCGATGGTGCTGAGCGGGGTGTCCATCACGGGACTCCAGAGGATGAGTGACGACTGTGAGGAGCACGGCGCGCGCTGAAAGGGCGAACTGGCGCAGAGCGTGCGGGATTTGCGTGTCGTGGTGCTCGGGGCCGGGGAGCGCTGGGCGCGCCCGGCCCGGGAAGGGGCGACGGACTCTGTCCCGGAGTCACGTCTCGCAAAGCTGCCGAACCGACAAGCACTCCGGATGGCTGCGTCACCAGGCCACCGGAGCCGGCGGGGAAGATGTCCCGCTCACATGAGCTTAACCGGTGGGTAACGAGCGCGCCAGCCCCGAGTTGCCGTGGGCCATGTCACATTCGCCCCGTGTCATGGCGTGTCGGCCCGTGCCAGATCGCATTCGCCCGGCCCTCGATACGCAGAGTCCCCGTCGATACGCTGACGGTCATGGACGAGGAGTTCCGGTCGCTGACGGACCGGCTGGCTGACGAGGCGGGGGAGTCGGCGGCGTACCGCAGACTGCTCGCCACCGACGACGACGAGGAACTGGCCCGCGTCCTCGTGGAACGCGAACGCCCGCTCTGGGCAAGGGAGATCGCCGCGTTCCGGCTCGGCTGCGCCGGTGACCGACGGGCCTTCGAGGCGCTGGTCCTGCTGCTCAACCACCGTGACCCCGAGCGCTGCGTCTGCGCCGCCCACGCCCTGGCGCGCCTCGGCGACCCCCGCACCCCGCGGGCAGCCGCCGCCCTGGCGACCAACACCCTGCGCACCGCGTACGCCCTGCATCCGGTACGGCTCCTCACCGAGCTGCGGGCCCCGGAGTCCGTACCGGCGCTGATGAGCACCCTGGAGCGGCTGCTGGCCCCCGGCGATCCGCACTGGCGGGTGGCGCTCGCCTGCGTGGAGGGGCTCGGGCAGCTCGGGGACGAGCGGGCCCGCCCGCTCCTGGAGGCGGCGGTGCCGCGCCCGCGACTGGGCGACGCGGCGCGGGACGCGCTCAGCCGGCTGCGGGGGCAGGGCGCCTGAGGGTGCGTAGGTAGCGCAGCTCGGGCACGAGGACGCCGTCCACATCGAAGGGCTCCTCGGTCCCGTCGGGGAGGAAACCGGCGTGCTCGTAGAAGCGGCGGGCCGGGGCGTTGTCCTTCAGGACCCACAGCACCAGGTCCGGGAAGCCGTCCGCGGCGGCGCGGGTGAGTATCTCGGTCATCAGGGCGCGGCCGGCCCCGGTCCAGATCTGCTCGGGCGCCACATGGATCGCGTACAGCTCGCCCCGCGCCGTCCGTCCGCCGTTCTCGCGGTACGGGCCGTAGCAGGCCCAGCCGATCACCCCGAGGCCCGGCCGCTCGGCCACCACATTCACCACCGTGCTGCCCTCGGCGAAGAATCCGCGGCGCCGTTGCGCGCCCTCGGCGATGTCCATGGCGTCCAGATGCGACTGCGGCATCAGCCCGGCGTACGCGGCCTGCCAGCCGCGCACCCGGACCTTCGCGACCGCCTCGCAGTCGTCGACGGTCATGTCCCGCACGCGCACGTCGGGCACGCTGGGCGACGTCGTCCATATCGCCATACGGGCCATCCTGGCTCATGCGCCAGGATGGCCCGTACCGGTTTGTCCGGCCCTGGTTCGACGGCCGTCAGCCGCGGAAACCGAGCAGGCCGTGCAGGATGTTGCCCCTGCTGCCCGATTCCGTTCCCGGCGCCGACCTCGCCGCCGCCTTGCCGGTCAGCGGACTCGGGTCGGGGGACTTGGCGCAGACCGCGTCCGCGTCGACGCGGCTGCCGCTGCCGCGTGGGACGGTGCCCTTGGCGAGATAGTCCGCCAGGTAGGTGTCCAGGCAGTCATTGCCGCTCAGCGTGATGCCGTGGTTTCCGCCGCCCTGCTCGACCACCAGGCTGGAGCCGCGCAGCTTGCGGTGCAATGTGACACCGCCCTGGTACGGCGTGGCCGCGTCCTCGGTGGCCTGGAACAGCAGCACCGGCGGCAGGCTGCTGTTGGAGACCTGTACGGGGTTCAGCGGCTCCACCGGCCAGTCGGCGCACGGGGCGTTGTACCAGGTGTTGTTCCAGGTGAAGAAGGGTGCTTTGGCCTGTACGTTCCAGCTGTCGTCGCGCCAGGTGCTCCACTTGTGGGGCCACTGGGCGTCGCGGCACTGCACGGCCGAGTAGACCGAGTACCCGTTGTCGCCCTTCGCGTCGACCGCGCCGAACTTCTGGTACGCCTTCACGAGCGCGTCCTGGTCGTGGTCGTTCACGTAGCCGGCGAACGCATCGGCCAGGTAGGGCCAGTAACCGTTGTAGTAGCCGCCCGGCAGGAAGGTGTCCTCGACCTCGCTCGTCCCGACCATGCCACCCGCGGGGTGCGCCTCGACGGCGTCACGCATCGCGTACCAGGCACGCTCGACCACCGCGGGGTCACTGCCGAGCCCGTACGTGCTGTCGTGCTTCGCCACCCAGGCGGCGAACGCCTTGTGGCGGGCGTCGAACGCGTAGTTCTGGCCGATGTTGTCGTCGTACCAGACGCCCTCCGGGTCGACGTTCGAGTCGAGCACCAGCCGCCGCACCCGCTGCGGGAACAGCTTGGCGTACACCGCGCCGAGGTAGGTCCCGTAGGAGTACCCGAAGTAGTTGAGCTGCCGGGAACCGGTCGCCTGCCGGATCACGTCGAGGTCCTTGGCGGCGCTGACCGTATCCATGTGGGGCAGCAGATCCGGATACTTCTCCCCGCATGCCTCCGCGAACGAGCGGGCCCGGTTCCGGTTGGCCTCCTCCACGGCGGGCGAGCCCGGCAACGAGTCGGGACGCAGCGGAGCGAAGTACTTCGGTACGCAGTCCATCGCCGGCTCGCTCTTCCCGACGCCGCGCGGGTCGAAGCCGATCACGTCGTACTGCGCGGCAACCCGCGTCGGCAGCGAAGACGCGACGAACCCGGCCATCGAGAGGCCGCTGCCCCCGGGGCCGCCCGGGTTGACGAACAGGGGGCCCTGGAAGGTCTTCGAGGTGTGCGGGATCCGGGACAGTGCGAGGGTGATCCGCCGACCCGACGGATCGTCATGATCGAGCGGTGTACTGACCGATGAGCACTGCAGCGTGGGGTACGACTTGGTGCCGCAGTCGGTCCAGCTGAGCTGGGCCGCGGCGCGCGGTGTGCCGGTGTCGGCGGTCGCCGGGGACGGAGCGGCGGTCACGAGACCGGCGACCGTCGCACCGACGGCGAACAGAATTCCTGGACGTTTCGTCATATGGCCTCCCGTGGTGGGGGAAACGCGGCTGCGTGGGGTGCAGCCCCCGCCGCATGCTCCCCGCATTCACCCCGGAAAGGACCTGTTCCGGTGAGAGTTGACCCGTTTGCCCTGTAGGGTGCGGTGGGCCCCGACTCGGATACGTCGCATCCGCACTGTCAGAGCAGGGTCAGTTGGGTCGGCTCGGGGCCGTCGAGCGGTGACCGCCGCTCCTGGCGCAGGGGCAGCCCGCGGGTCGAGCCGTGGTGGGAGGGGCCGATGCCGAACTCGGTCGCCAGCTCGTGGACGTACCGTGTGATGCGCCGCTGGTACCACTTGGGCGCATAGGCGCCCTCGGCGTAGAGCCGCTCGTACCGCCGCACCAGATAGGGGTGGTGCTGCCCGAGCCACCGCATGTACCACTCACGGGCGCCGGGGCGCAGATGGAGCACGAGCGGCGTCACCGAGGTCGCCCCGGCGGCGGCGATCGCCCGCACCGTGGCGCGCAACTGGTCCGGATGGTCACCGAGGAACGGGATGACGGGTGCCATCAGTACGCCGCAGTCGATGCCGTGCTCGCTCAGGGCGCGGACGGCATCCAGGCGGCGCTCGGGGGAGGGGGTGCCGGGCTCCACGGTGCGCCACAGTCCCTCGTCGACGAAGCCGACCGAGACGGAGATGCCGACATCGGTGACCTCGGCGGCCTGGCGCAGCAGCTCCAGATCGCGCAGGATCAGTGTCCCCTTGGTCAGGATCGAGAACGGGTTCGCGTGATCGCGCAGGGCCGAGATGATGCCGGGCATCAGCCGGTAGCGGCCTTCCGCGCGCTGGTAGCAGTCGACATTGGTCCCCATCGCGATGTGCGCGCCGTGCCAGCGGCGGGACGAGAGATGGCTGCGCAGCAGTTCCGGGGCGTTGATCTTGACGACGATCTGCGAGTCGAAGCCGGTGCCGGTGTCGAGATCCAGATAGCTGTGGGTCTTGCGGGCAAAGCAGTAGACACAGGCATGCGTACAGCCCCGGTACGGATTGACCGTCCATTCGAACGGCATCCGCGACGCGCCGGGAACCCGGTTCACGATCGAGCGGGCCCGGATCTCATGGAAGGTGATCCCCCGGAATTCGGGTGTGTCAATGGTGCGCGTGGTCACCGCGTCAGCGGTGAAGAGCGCGCTGTTCCCGGTCGTGGCGGAGTTGTCGACCAGATTGTCCCAGCGCATGGACGCCTCCTCGGTAGCACTGGGGCAGAGAATAGAACACTTGTTCCCTTGATCGTTTTCTCCCCTTCGTCCGGGCCCGGATTTTGAGCGGCGTGCCGGAGGTGATTGGCTCAGCACACCCCCGAACAACCGAGTGCTGGAGGAACAGCCATGGCGCAGGTCGAGGCCACGACAGAGCGAGTCATCGCGGCGGACGCGGAGACGGTGTTCGACGCGCTGGCCGATTACGCGGAGACCCGGAGCAAGGTGCTGACCGGCCACTTCAGCGAGTACGAGGTGCGCGAGGGCGGTGACGGCGAGGGGACCCTCGTCCACTGGAAGCTCCAGGCCACCAGCAAGCGGGTGCGCGACTGCCTGCTGGAGGTCACCGAGCCCACCGACGGCCAGCTCGTGGAGAAGGACCGCAACTCCTCCATGGTCACCACCTGGACCGTCACCCCGGCCGGTGAGGGGAAGTCGAAGACGGTCGTGTCGACCGTCTGGAACGGTGCCGGCGGCATCGGCGGATTCTTCGAGAAGACCTTTGCCCCCAAGGGACTTGGCCGGATCTACGACGAGTTGCTGCAGAACCTCGCCGCCGAGGTCGAGAAGTAGCTCCACGCTCTCTTGACCGGCCTCACCGGTTCGGGTGGTCTTCTCGCCCCGTCGGTTGTGCGCCGTAGTGGCTCTCACCGGGGGCTAAGCCCCTCGAGTGCGCCGTCAGCGCCCCCCGTCGCGTTTGCCCTTCCTTGTCGCCCGATGCGAGAAATGGGCGGCGCAGACGCGACGAGGGGAGCGGCACGTGGTGGGTGGGATCACTCTGTTGGAGGACGAGCCGAGCGGCACGGGGGCCGACGAGGCGGCGGCCACGCTGCCGCTGCCATCGCCGCTCCCCGCCGCGAAGGAGGCCGCCGCCGCTCCGTCCCCCGTGCCGGAGACCAGCCCCCGCCACATCCGGCTGGTCTTCCTCGGACTGATGCTGACGCTGCTGCTCGCGGCACTCGATCAGATGATCGTCGCCACCGCACTGCCGAAGATCGTCGGTGAGCTGCACGGCCTGGAGAAGATGTCCTGGGCCGTCACCGCGTACCTCCTCGCCTCCACCATCGGACTGCCGATCTACGGAAAGCTCGGCGACCTCTTCGGCCGCAAGGGCGTCTTCCAGTTCGCGATCGTCGTCTTCGTCATCGGCTCCGCACTGGCCGGCTGGTCCCGCAGCATGGACGAGCTGATCGCCTTCCGCGCCGTCCAGGGCATCGGCGGCGGCGGACTCATGATCGGTGTCCAGGCGATCATCGCGGATGTCGTGCCGCCCCGGGAACGCGGCCGGTTCATGGGACTCATCGGTGCCGCCTTCGGCCTCGCCTCCGTCGCCGGCCCACTGCTCGGCGGCTTCTTCACCGACCATGCCTCCTGGCGCTGGTGCTTCTACATCAACGTCCCGTTCGGCCTGATCACCCTCGCCGTCATCACCGTCGTACTGAAACTCCCCCGGCCCACGGTCCGCCCCCGCCTCGACATCCTCGGCGCACTGCTCCTCGCGGCCGCCTCCACCTGCCTGGTGCTGCTGACCAGTTGGGGCGGTACGGAGTACGCCTGGGGATCGCGCACCATCCTGGGGCTCGGCGTCGGGGCCGTCGGAACGGCCCTGCTGTTCCTCGTCGTCGAGCACCGGGCAGCCGAACCGATCATTCCGCTGCGGCTGTTCCGTGATTCGATCTTCAATGTCACCGCGCTCGTCGGCGCCGTCGTCGGGGTCGCGCTGTTCGGCGCCGCCAGCTATCTGCCGACGTTCCTGCAGATGGTCGACGGCGCCACGGCCACCGAGTCCGGGCTGTTGATGCTGCCGATGATGGGAGGCATCGTCGTGGCGTCAGTCGTCTCCGGCCAGCTGATCTCCCGTACCGGCCGCTACCGCGTCCATCCGATCCTCGGCGGCGCTGTCTCGGTGGTCGGCATGTGGCTGCTCTCCCGGCTCGAAACCGGCACGCCGCGCCTCGAATACAGCATCGCGCAGGCCGTGCTCGGCATCGGGATCGGCCTGATCATGCCGGTACTCGTGCTCGCCGTGCAGAACTCCGTACAGCCCGCCGATCTCGGCGCCGCCACCAGCGCCAACAACTACTTCCGGCAGATCGGCGGCAGCGTCGGCGCCGCCGTCTTCGGGACGCTCTTCGCCGGCCGCCTCGCGGACGCGCTCGCGGTCCGTCTGCCGTCCGGCGCCGACCTCCCCGACCCCGAGTCGATCACCCCGCAGCTGGTCCATGCCATGGAGCCCGCGCTGCGCGACAGTTATATCCAGGCGTACGCCGACGCGATGCCGCGGATCTTCCTCTACCTCGTGCCGGTGCTCGCGCTCGGCCTGTTCTTCGCCTTCTTCCTCAAGGAGAAACCGCTGGTGTCCCACGACAGCCCCGAAACCGCCGCCGAGTCCGCACAGATTCCCGCCGCCCGCACCACCGCCGCCGCTCCGCCGCCCGTGTACCTGTCGGGCGTGCCCGTGTGCGGCAGCGTCCAGCACCCCGACGGTACGAAGGTCCCGCGCGCCGCCCTCACCCTGATCGACGTCCAGGGACAGCAGGTCGGACGGGGTGCGAGCGGGGACGACGGGCGGTACGCGCTGAGCGTGCCCGGCGCCGGCAGTTACGTCCTCATCGCCGCGGCCGGCGGCCACCAGCCGCAGGCCGTCAGCGTCACCGTGGGCGAACGGCCCGTCGAGCTCGATGTGGTGCTCGGCGGTGCCGGGCGTCTCGCCGGGACCGTCGTCACCGCCGACGGCATCCCGGTGCGCGATGCCGCTGTCACGCTCACCGATGTGCGCGGGGAAGTGGTCGCGTCCACCCGCAGTGGCCGCGAAGGCGGCTATGTGATCACGGAGCTGGTGGCCGGCGAGTACACCTTGGCCGCCAGCGCCCCCGCCTTCCGGCCCGCCGCCTTGCCGGTGAGTGTGCAGGCCGCCAGGGAGACCCGGCAGGACATCGAACTCGCCGGCGGCGCGGTGCTGCGTGGCGTCGTACGGGCGAGCGGCGGCCGGCCCGTCGAGGACGCCCGGGTCACGCTCCTGGACGCGGCGGGCAATGTGGTCGACACCCTGACCACCGGGCCCGACGGCGCATTCCGGTTCGTGGACCTGTCCACCGGCGAGTACACGGTGATCGCGGCCGGGTATCCGCCGGTGGCCACCGTCCTTCAGGTCGCGGGCGGCGGACGGACCGAACGCGACCTCCAACTGGGGCACGAGGACTGACCGTTCGGCGGGACGGTGCGGTCTCACCGCCCGGCGCCGGGCCGGGCACCGCGTCGGCCCCCGGTGCGAGAATGGCCGTCATGACATGGACGGCACCTCGCGTCGAACGCACGACGGTCGACGGCGACCAGTTGAACGTTCCGAGCACGGCGGACGAGCGGGCCATGCTGGAGGGGTGGCTCCGATGGCACCGGGAGACGCTGCTCACCAAGTGCGCCGGACTCCGCCCGGAACAGCTGGCCCGCACCGCCGCGGAACCGTCGAATCTCACGCTCCTCGGCCTGGTCCGGCACATGGCGGAGATCGAACGCTGGTGGTTCCGCCGGAGTTTCGCGGGTGAGCCGATCGGTGACGTCTTCACCGGTCCCGACGACGGGGACGAGGGCATCGACGCCGCGCACGCGGAACGCGACTACACCGCGTTCCGCGCGAGCATGCGTGACGGCGCGAGAAGTACCCGCATCTCGCCCCAGACGACCTCGACGATCGCGGCGAGGACGAACGTGACCAGCATGGACGCGAGGACACGGCGCAGCAGCATGCCGATGGTGACGCCGGCGGCGGTCAGGAAGAGGCAGAGCGCGGGGAGCACAGGACCGGTGTTGTCGAAGACCGGCCCCTCCGGCCACAGGCTGGGCAACACCGAACGGTAGGGCTTCCACCACAGGTGAAGAACGCCGAGAGCACCGCGCCGGACACGACCACGGCCGCATAGCACCAGACGAGCTTTGTCGCCAGCCAGCGACGGCGGGACACGGACTGGGTACTGACCAGCTGCGCGGTGCCGTGCTCCTGATCGCCCGCGATCAGCGGGGCACCACCGCAAAGAGCTGGCTGCACTCTGCCTGGGGGCGTGTGGGTGTCGGAGAGGTGGTGGTGAAAGCTGCAGGTCAGCCATATCGGCCTGGGGTGAGGGGGTGGTGGAAGGTCAGAACGTACGAGACAGCCGAAGCGATCATCGGCGGTGTCACCGGGGCTCTCACATTCCCGAGCACCCTGCTGCTTGGCCGCTACGACGCCACGGGCAACCCGCGGCTCATCGCCCGTACTACACCCCTGGCCCGGAGCCTCCGGCAAGAAGCAGGGCGGACAGCCGTTTCTCGTCGGGCTGGGGCAGCAAGGAGCTCCTGTCCTTCACCACCGTGGATCCCGTGGTCATCGCCGAGATCCGAGCCGATACGGCGGTTGATCAAGGCCGGTATCGGCATCCGGTCCGGCTCCTGAGGACACGGCCTGATCTCGAACTCGTCGACGTGCCGCTGTACCCGACGCCGCTGGCGTAGAGCGGGAGCAGCGGAACTGCTGCGCTCGCTGCTTTACGGCCGACGCTTCACTTCCCCGCGCCGGGCCGGAGCGGGCCCAGGCGATCGGGCAGCGCAGCCGGCGCCGGTCGACTACCGTCTCGCACCATCCAGGTGGACACGCAGCGCGTGGCGCACCGCAGCGGTCGGCGTCAGGGGCGTTGACCGTCGGGGACTCGGTGTGACGGTCCGGCCGGTTCTGCGCTCAGCGGATGTGCCGGGCCAGGCCCGTCGCCTTGGTCATCAGCCATTCCAGTGGTCCGCGCTGCTGGAAGCGCGACCAGACGGTCGCGAACACCATGGCGGCCGCGATGAATCCAAGTAGGACATACAGGGGCGATCCAGGTAGTTCCTCGATGCCCAGGAACCGGATGCCGACGAGGTGGAAGACGTACGCGGTCAGCGACATGGAACCGACTGCGATGACCGGCCGGGCCAGGGACTGGAGCCGCGGGAGGGCGTCCGTCGCGGCCAGACACGCGGTCACGACCATGATCGCCACACCGGTGTTGCCCAGGATCGACAGGGTGGTCTCACTGTGCGGGGAGGCAGCCAGCAGCCAGGCGGGGGTGTCACCGGACGGAAAACCCGCGATGTCGGACCACCACGCGCTCGCCCCACCCGCGCCGATGGCGTTGGCGGCGCCGGGAACGACGTGCAGCGCCAGCCAGGAGCCTCCGTAGCCGGTGATCATGAGGGCGGCACTCGTGAGGGCCAGGCGTGTCCGGACAGCGGTGGCAGCCAGGTCCAGGCGGGCCACGGCCATGCCGGCGATCACGAACGGGATCCAGGCCAGGGCCGGGTAGCTGCCGGTGAAGAGCAGCGAGACGATGCCGTCGGGCTCACCGGGCGAGCGGACGCCACTGTCGCCGATCGCCTGCTGCACGACGTAGAGCACCTGAGGCAGGACGAGGGTCGTTCCCACGGCGATCGCCGCCAGGGGGCCGGCGCCGAGCCGGTACAGCGGCAGTACGAGCAGGAAGTACAGGCCGTAGAAGGCGAGGATCACGTCGACCGGGATGCCGCTCATGGTCAGCGCGGTGCCCAGGGCCAGAAGGATCACGGCCCGGATCACCACCTTGGCCACTGCCTGGCGCCCGGCCCGCCCTGTCTTCGGTGTCACGCGCCCGGTGATGAGGACAACGGCGAAGCCCGCCAGGAAGGCGAAGAGAGCGGAGGACCTGCCGTGGGCCAGCTCCATCAGGAAGCCGATCACACCGCCCTGGTCAGGGTCGGGCCCCACATGAGCCGCGTACATGCCGAATACCGCGAGTCCGCGGGCCAGATCCAGCCCGATCAGCCGACCCGCCGGTGCCTTTCCGCTGTCGCGCACGGGGGCCGGGGCGTCTACCACAGGAGCTGCTACGTCTGAGTACTGTGTCATGCCTTCCAGGTTTGAGAGTGGGCTGATCGCCGGGTATCCGGCAGATGTCCGGGCCGCCCCCGCCATCCGGCGGAGGCCCACCTGCCGGGTGTCTGGAGCCGCTGCTCGCGGAGCCGCCCTGGTCATCTGGGGCTTTGGGCTCGGTGCAGCGGTGCAGCGGTGCAGCGGTGCAGCAGGCATGGAGACAGCCATCGGCGCGTGTACTTCGAATGTACAGCCGACGGCCGCGAACAGACGGCGAGGCAAAACACATGTGATCCGGCTCTCGGTGGGGGCCGGCCGAGATACGGCCGAAAAGGATAGCAGGACCTGTTGAACGGTTACGGGGTGGGGATACCGCTCGCCGTCCTCGGCGCCCGCGACCAGGAGGCCGGCCAGGCCCTGGAGGCGGGGGGCGGGTCCGGGGGCGGTGATGAAGGAGCCGTCGGGTAGCGGTGGCAGCTGCGCGGGGACGGATGACTGTTCGGCCTTCTCCAGGGCGCGGTAGATGGTGCCGCGGGTGACCTTGAAGGCGTCGGCGATCTCGGCGACGCTGTGCAGCCGCTTACCGCCGGCGTCCCTGGCCTCGTACATCAGCCGAGCCTGGCCGATGGCGGCGGGAGTGAGTTTGGGCTTGCGGCCGCCGGAGCGGGCGCGGGCGGCGGCCAGGCCCTCGTTGGTGCGCATGACGATCAGGTCGCGCTCGAACTCGGCGAAGTGTCTGCAGGCACTCATCATGACCGGATCAGCCGGACCTCTCCTGGCAGCCCGTCGGGGAACCCGGTAGAGGAGGGTGGGAAGCGGGAAGGGCTGGATCATGATTGCCGAGCATGATGACGACGCACCGCTGGTTCTTCTCGCGAACTTCGCTTCCCCGGTACCGGCGAGCCTCGACGCGAGTGAGGCGGTGAGAGAGTGGTCGGCGCAGGCGCCCCGGAAGATCTGGCTGGCCCGGCCGGGTGACGTGCTGGTCAGCCCCGTCCCGCTCCCGGAAGATTTCCTGCGCTACGCCGGGCTGTTACTCGGACTGCCTCACGACACCGTAGAAGTCGTCGTCGTTCCGGACCTTCCCGGAACGGGGATGCCGGAGGCCATCCGGCACCACGGACTCGGCGAGACTCTCATGAGCCTCGCCCGTCGGCACCCGGGGACGCGGCTGCTGCCCATCGTGCTGGACGGCGCGTCGGTCGCGCTCGCCGCCGAACTCGGTATCCAGGTCTTTCCCTTCGCGTCCGGCCGACCCGGTGTCGGCGTGCTGAGGGCAGTGGACCGGCTCAACACGAAGACCGGGTTCCGCGCCGTCGCGCAAGCGCGGGGTATCCGCATGCCGGAGGGCCGGGTATGCGGGGGCGGTGAACTCCCCGATGCGGTGGCGCGGATGGTGTCCCGGTTCGGGCGGGTGGTGGTCAAGGCGGACCGCTCTGCGGGCGGTCTCGGTATGCGGTTCGTCTCCCGTCAAGGCCCGGCCGTGGGAGCGGAACGGGACGGGACCGGGCTGTGGGTCGTGGAGCGGTGCGTCCGCCACACGAAGGAAGTCAGCGTGCAGTGCGCCGTCGAGGCCGCCGGGCCGCGGGTCGTGTTCAGCGGCGAAATACTCACCCGCGACGGTTCGTTCACCAGCTACCGCTCACCCCTTCGCGATGTACCGCCCGGCACGATCGCGGAACTGGAGTGGTGGGGGCTCGTCTTGGGACAGCACCTCGCCGCCCACGGGTACGCCGGGCCGTACGGCATCGACGCGCTCCTGGGCGCCGACGGAACGCTGTACGCCACCGAGAGCAACGTACGGCGCACGGCGACCACCACACCGCAGGCCATGGTCACCCGCCTCAGCCACGCCGCCGAACGACCCACACCCGCCTGGCTCATCGCCAAACGGACGACCCGCGCCCCTCACACCTTCTCCCAGGCCGTAGAGCGCCTCCACACAACCGGACTGGCCTACGACCCCGCCCACGGAGAAGGCGTCGTCCTCTACACAGGCAGCGCCGGTCGTCCCACCGGACCCGGCACCCACTGGCGCTACGCCGTCCTGGGAGACGACCGCCCGCGTATCGAGGAACTGGAAAGCGAACTCGTCACGGTGTTGGACCTGGTCGACCCCTGATGCCGACTCTCAGGGCTTCAAAAGCATTCCAACTGGTCCTGCGCTCGCAGTATCCAGACGGCGTCGAGCAGGAGATCTACGGATTCCTCCTGGTCCACCATGCCCTCAGAGACGTCATCCCAGCTCAGAAGGCACTTTCGCGTTCACGGCCACCTACTGGCCCCGCCTCAACCGAAATGCCGAGGTTCGGGGCGTGGGTGGCGCTCCCTTCGGAGGACTGGACCATTGAACGTTGATGTGCCTCTGGCCTGGCGGTTCCTCGGCGCGTAGCGTGACCCCGCATGAAGATCCTGATCAGTGCGGACATGGAAGGCGCCACCGGCGTCACCTGGCCGGCCGATGTGCTGCCGGGCACTCCTCAATGGGAGCGGTGCCGTGCCCTGTTCACCTCCGATGTGAACGCGGCAGCGCTCGGCTTCTACGACGGCGGCGCCGACGAGGTGCTCATCAACGAGGCCCACTGGTCCATGCGCAACCTCCTGCTGGAGCGGCTCGACGACCGGGTGCAGATGCTCACCGGGAGACACAAGTCCCTCTCCATGGTGGAGGGCATCCAGCACGGCGACGTCGACGCCATCGCCTTCGTCGGCTACCACACGGGCGCCGGTACGGAGGGGGTCCTCGCCCACACCTACCTGGCGAACTCCATCACCGGGGTCTGGGTCAACGGCGCCCGGGCCAGCGAGGGGCTGCTCAACGCGCACGTCGTGGCCGAGTACGGCGTACCCGTCGTCCTCGTCACCGGCGACGACCTGACCTGCGTCGACGCGGACGGGTATGCCCCCGAGGCCCGCAAGGTCGCCGTGAAGGACCATGTGTCGCGGTACGCGGCGGTGTGCCGTACGCCGGCCCGTACCGCCGCGGACATCCGTGCGGCGGCCAAGGAAGCGACCGCACTCGCCGTGCGCCACACCCCGGTGGAGGGCGGCCCCTTCACTATCGAGCTGGAGTTCGACGCCGAGCACCTGGCCGCGGCGGCCACCGTCGTCCCCGGCGTGGCGCCCAGCGGCGAACGGCGCGTCGCCTACACCAGCGCGACGATGTACGAAGGTATCCGCACGTTCAAGGCGGTGACGACGATCGTGTCGTCCGCCGTGGAGGAACAGTATGGCTGAGGCGACCCACCCCCAGGAGAGCGCCGAGAGCGTCGACGAGCGGGCGCTCGACGAATCGGTGACGTTCACCTCCGAACTGATCCGGATCGACACCACCAACCGCGGCGGCGGCGACTGCCGGGAACGCCCGGCCGCCGAGTACGTCGCCGAGCGGCTGGCCGCCGCCGGACTGGAACCCGCCCTGCTGGAGCGCACCCCGGGGCGCACCAATGTGGTGGCCCGGATCGAGGGCACCGACCCGTCCGCCGACGCCCTGCTCGTACACGGCCATCTCGACGTCGTCCCGGCCGAGGCCGACGACTGGACCGTGCATCCCTTCTCCGGGGAGGTCCGCGACGGCGTCGTCTGGGGGCGCGGCGCCATCGACATGAAGAACATGGACGCGATGGTCCTGGCCGTCGTACGCGCCTGGGCGCGGACCGGTGTCCGGCCCCGCCGCGACATCGTGATCGCGTACACCGCCGACGAGGAGGCCAGCGCCGAGGACGGCTCGGGCTTCCTCGCCGACCAGCACGCCGCACTCTTCGAGGGGTGCACGGAGGGCATCAGCGAATCCGGCGCCTTCACCTTCCACGCCGGACCCGACATGCCGCTCTATCCGATCGCCGCGGGCGAGCGCGGCACCGCCTGGCTGAAGCTCACCGCACACGGCAAGGCGGGCCACGGCTCCAAGGTCAACAAGGCCAACGCGGTCAGCGCACTCGCCGCGGCCGTCGCCCGGATCGGCGAGTACGAATGGCCGGTCCGGCTCACCCCGACCGTGCGCGCCGCACTCACCGAGATCGCCGCACTGCACGGCATCCGCCCCGACCTCGACGCCCCCGGCTTCGACGTGGACGAACTGCTCGGCAAGCTTGGACCGGCCGCCGCCCTGGTCGAGCCGACCGTCCGTAACAGCTCCAACCCGACCATGCTGGAGGCCGGGTACAAGGTCAACGTCATCCCGGGCCACGCCACCGCCTTCATCGACGGCCGGATGGTCCCCGGCGGCGAGGAGGAGTTCCACGCCACCCTGGACCGGCTGACCGGACCCGATGTCGACTGGGAGTTCCACCACCGTGAGGTCCCGCTGCAGGCCCCGGTCGACTCGCCGACCTTCGCGAAGCTGCGCGCCGCGATCGAACGCTTCGACCCGGACGGCCACGTCGTGCCGTACTGCATGTCGGGCGGCACGGACGCCAAGCAGTTCTCCCGGCTCGGCATCACCGGCTACGGCTTCTCACCGCTGAAGCTGCCCGTCGGCTTCGACTACCAGGCGCTGTTCCACGGCGTCGACGAACGCGTCCCCGTCGCGGCACTGCACTTCGGCGTCCGCGTCCTCGATCACTATCTGCGCACGGCCTGACCCGGAACGGGGGGAATCGAACATGGTGTCCACAGGGCCCTACGGGACGTGGCCTTCGCCGATCGACGCGCGGCTGGCCGCCTCGCACGACGGCCGTCCGGAGTACGTCGGCGTGGTCGGCGACGAGGTGTGGTGGACGGAGCCGCGCCCCGCCGAGGCGGGGCGCCGCGCCCTGATCCGCCGCCGCGCGGACGGGACCAGTGACAGCGTCCTGCCCGCTCCGTGGAACGTACGGAGCCGAGTCATCGAATACGGCGGACAGCCCTGGGCCGGGGCCGAACGCGCCGCGGAGGGACCGCTGATCGTCTTCGTCGACTTCGCCGACCAGCGGCTGTACGCCTACGCCCCCGACGAGCCCGGCGAGCCCCGGCCGCTCACCCCGGTCTCGTCCGTCGGCGGCGGGCTGCGGTGGGTCGACCCGCAGCTCCACCTCGACCGGGGCGACCGGGGCGAAGTGTGGTGCGTCCTGGAGGATTTCACCGGCGAGCAGCCCACCGAGCTGCGCCGGGTGATCGCCGCCGTACCCTTGGACGGCTCGGCCGCCGAGGACCGCTCCGCGGTACGTGAACTCACCGACGACAGCCACCGGTTCGTCACCGGGCCGAGGCTCTCGCCCGACGGGCGGCGGGTGGCCTGGCTCGCCTGGGACCATCCGCGCATGCCGTGGGACGGCACCGAGGTGATGCTCGCCGACGTCGCCGAAGACGGTACGTTCCAGCACAACTGGAGCTTCGGCGGCGGCCCCGAGGAATCGGTGCCGCAGATCGAATGGGGCGCCGACGGGCAGCTTCTCTTCGCCAGTGACCGCGGCGGCTGGTGGAACCTCTACCGCGCCGACCCGCACCGCGGCGCGGTCGCCCTCTGCCCCCGGGAGCAGGAGTTCGCCGGACCGCTGTGGAAGATCGGCCTCAGCTGGTTCCGGCCGCTGGAGAACGGCCTGATCGCCGCCATCCACGGCAAGGGCACCACCACGCTAGGCATCCTCGATCCGCAGACCGGCGACCTCGTCGACGTCGCCGGACCCTGGACCGAATGGGCCGAGTCGCTCGCCGTGCACGGCAGCCGGGTCTACGGCATCGCCGCGAGCCCGTACAGCGCCTACGAGGTCGTCGAGCTGGACACCGCGACCGGCCGCACCCGGATCATCGGCACACCGCACGAGGACGCCGTCGACCCCGCGTACTACCCGCGGCCCGAGGACCGCACCTTCACCGGACCCGACGGCCGGGAGATCCACGCCCACATCTACCCGCCCCGCAACCCCGGCCGGGCCGGCCTCGACGATGAACTGCCGCCCTACGTGGTCTGGGCGCACGGCGGCCCCACCGGGCATGCCGCACTCGTACTCGACCTGGAGATCGCCTACTTCACCTCGCGCGGCATCGGCGTCGCCGAAGTGAACTACGGCGGCTCCACCGGCTACGGCAGGAGCTACCGCAACCGGCTGCGCGAACAGTGGGGCGTCGTCGACGTCGAGGACTGCGTGGCCGTCGCCCAGGCGCTGGCCGCCGAAGGCACGGCCGACCGGCGGCGGCTCGCCATCCGGGGCGGCAGCGCCGGCGGCTGGACCACCGCGGCCTCACTCACCGGCACCGATGTCTATGCCTGCGGCACGATCATCTACCCGATCCTCGACCTGACCGGCTGGGGCACCGACGAGACCCATGACTTCGAGTCGCAGTACCTGGAGTCCCTCGTGGGCCCGCTCGCCGACGTTCCGGGCCGCTACCGCGAACGGTCGCCGATCAACCGCACCGACCGGCTGACCACCCCCTTCCTCCTGCTCCAGGGACTGGACGACCCGATCTGCCCGCCCGTTCAGTGCGAGCGGTTCCTGGCCGAGGTCGAAGGGCGCGGCATTCCGCACGCGTACCTCACCTTCGAGGGGGAGGGGCACGGGTTCCGGCGCGCCGACACGATGATCCGCGCCCTGGAGGCCGAACTCTCCCTGTACGGGCAGACGTTCGGCATCGACTGCCCCGACGTACCGCGGCTGGAGCTGAAGAAATGACCCTCGCACCCCTGACCCGACCGGCCCGGCTGCGTCCCGGTGCCAGGGTCGCCGTCGTGGCACCGAGCGGGCCGGTGCCCGCGGATCGTCTGGAGGCGGGCCTCGACGTACTGCGAGGCTGGGGCCTGGAACCCGTCGAGGCTCCTCATGTGCGCGATGTCCACCCGGAGTTGGATTACCTCGGCGGTACGGACGAAGCGCGCGCCCGGGATCTCCAGGAGGCCTGGTGCGATCCGTCCGTCGACGCGGTGATCTGCGCCCGTGGCGGGTACGGCGCGCACCGCATGGTCGACCTGGTCGACTGGGCGGCGATGCGCGCGGCCGGTCCCAAGGTGTTCATCGGCTACAGCGACATCACCGTGCTCCACGAGGCGTTCGCCCGGCGCATGGGGCTCGCCACCCTGCACGGTCCGATGGCCGGCGCCGAAACCTTCCTCAAGGACCCGGACACCCAGGAATCCCTGCGAGCCACCCTGTTCGAACCAGAGACGGTACGGACCCTCGGCCTGCCCACGGCCCGGGTGCTGGTACCGGGCAGGGCCCGCGGCATCACCTACGGCGGCTGCGTGAGCCTGCTCGCCGCCGACCTGGGCACGCCGCGTGCCCGGACGTCGGCCCGGGGCGGGCTGCTCGTGATCGAGGACACCACCGAGGACCCGTACAGCATCGACCGCATCCTCACCCAACTGCTGAGGTCCGGTGCGCTCGACGGGATATCCGGGGTGGCCTGCGGTTCCTGGGTCGGCTGCGGCCCGTACGAGAACGTGCGGGCGGTCCTCGCCGACCGGCTCGGCACACTGGGCGTACCCGTCGTCGAGGAGCTGGGCTTCGGGCACGGACCGACGGCGCTGACGATTCCGCTCGGCGTGCCCGCAGTGCTGGACGCGCCGGCCGACGGCCACCCCGCCACGCTCACCATCGACGGGCCGGCGCTGGTCTGAACGGGGGGCCGAATCGCGATGTGCTGGAGTTGCCGGTGGTCGGCGACCGGAGGAAGTGAGGCGCGCACGAGGGCCGACCGCACCCCCTAAGCTGGCCGGATGTCTGAATTCGACTATCTGGCCGAGGGGCGCCGCGTGGCGATCCGCGCCTACACCCCGGCGGATGCCGAAGAGTTCACCACCCGCGCGAGGGAGAGCCGGGACGTACACCGCCCCTGGCTCTTCCCGCCGGAGGACGCCCGCGCGTACGCCGCCTACGCGGGACGGCTGATCGACGACCCCACCAAGGCCGGCTTCCTGGTCTGCGAACCGGAACGGGAACGGAAACGGGAAGCCGGCAAGGACAGGGCCGGTGAGGACGGCGTCGGCGGTGCGATCGCAGGGTTCATCAACATCAACAACATCGTCCACGGCGGGTTCCGCTGCGGCGCGCTCGGATACGGGGCCTTCGCCCATGCGGTGGGGCGGGGCCTGATGAGCGAAGGGCTGGCACTGGTCCTGCGGTACGCCTTCGGGCCGCTCGGCCTGCACCGGCTCGAAGCCAACATCCAGCCCGCCAACGAGGGTTCGATCGCCCTCGTCCGGCGGGCCGGATTCCGTCTCGAAGGGTTCTCGCCGGACTTCCTCTTCATCGACGGAGCCTGGCGCGACCACGAGCGGTGGGCGATCACGGTCGAGATGCTGAGTCAGTAACGTGAGTCGGAGATCGAGCGGGCCGGCCCGCTCGATCTCCGACTCGGTTTCAGCAGTGGCCGGGCCTGGCGTACACGGTGATGCGCGCCTGCGTGACCGTCCTGCTCGCGCATTCCTCGAAGTACGCGTCGAGGGTGGCGCGTTTGACCGCCTCGCGCGCGTTCGCGTCCAGGGGCTGGCCCTCCAGATCGCGCACGGCGATGACGCGCGCCCTGGTCAGGATGCGCTCGCGGATACGCTGCGGTGGCAACTCCCGGCCGAACAACGTGTTGGACTCCACGGGGGTCCGCTCCAGGGCGAGGTCGGACAGCGCCACGAAGGAGTCCGGCCGGGCCAGCGTCCACACGCGTCTGCGTGACGGCATGAACAGCAGCCCGTCCCCGGGCTCGCAGATGTCCTGGACCGCCCGGGCAATCGCGACCGCGTCGTTCTCGCGGCTCCCCGGCTTCCGCAGCGCGGTGCTCACGGGTACGAGGGTGGCGAGCACCGCGACCAGCGCCACAGCACACGTCATACGTCGCATGGTTCCCGCATCGCGTGCCGACAGCCGTAACCGGAGCCGGTCGAGCGCCGCGCCCGCCAGGAGCGCGAAGGCGATCGAGGAGGCCAGGACGTATCGGTCCACGTACAACGGATGCAGCGGGCTCGTCAGCATGAGCAGCGTGGTGGGCAGGATCAGCAGCGGGAGGGCGAGCGCGGGCAGGGTGACCGGTCCGCGCGAACGGCCGGTGAAACCGGCGAGGGCGATGCCCAGCAGGGCGGTCACGACGAAAGCCAGCACCTCCCCGGCGTCCGGCGGACCGATCCAGTCCACCTGCGCCGACTGCGTGGTGCTGAAGACGGCGAGCGGGAGGAGCCCGGCGAGAACCCCGCCCGCCGTGATGCTCCACGCCCGTCTCATGGGCCGCGCCGAGTGCGCCCCGAACACGGTCACACCGTGGGCCAGAAGTATCAGCACGGCGAACTCGTGGAGCAGACAGGCCGTCAGCATCACCGCGCCGTACGTCACCCATCCCCGCAGCCGCTCCCGTGTCCCGTCCCGTCCCTCCGGCCGGGAGAGGTTGCTGACGAGGAGGCAACTGGCCCATGTGATCAGCGCACAGATCAGCGCGTAGGACCGGCCCTCCTGCGCGTACCGCTGCACCGGCGGGAGCAGCGGGAGGACGAGGCCCGCCAGCAGCCCGGTCCATGTCCCACCGAGCCGCTGTCCGAGCCGTACGATGCCGACCGCAGCCGCGGCGACCGCCAGTACCGAGGGCAGCCGCAGTGCCACGAGCCCGCCGTCCCAGAGGCCGAACACACCGCGCATGATCAGGTAGTACAGGCCGTGCACGACGTCGACGTGGCCCAGGGTGTGCCATATCTGCGGCAGGCTCCGGTGTGCCACCGCATAGGTGACCGCCTCGTCTCCCCACAGGGTGCCCTGGCGACGGATTCCCCAGAACCCGACGAGCAGGGCCACGAGACCGGGGGTCCACGGGACCACCCGGCGCAGGGAGCTCCGCGACGGGGGTGACGGCTGGAGATGTTCCGTTCGCGAATCGACGGCGGGTGCGGGGTGCTGGATGACAGAGATGACGTGCTCCGTCCTGAGTGGGTCTCTCGCTCAGTCGATCGTCCGCCGTGTTGGTGGGCAGCCCCCGCAGGCGGTGCCGATCAATTCAGTTTCCGCTCCTCAACGCCGTTGCGGCTGGGGAGGCCTCTCGAAGGACGAATGGCAGGCGCAGCTGCCCGATCCGGCGTATCGGCCCATGCGCTGAGCTGCCGGGTGCACCCCACCGGCCGAGCCGGATCGGGCAAGTTTTTACCCATGGCCGATTCGGGTTCCTGCCGCGGCGCGTGCGCCCTCTCGGTACGGGATGCGGAGCTCTGTACTCCGTATAAGAAAGGAAAAGTGGCGGCCGAAAGTACCGGGAGTCTGCCCCCGGTGAGGTGACGACCGTGTTGACCGTGCGCAGTGGCAGGCACAGGCTCGATACATAGCTGCTAAATACAACTGGTTCTGCCGGGCATTCGCCTTCGGCGCGCCGCCCGAGCGACGGCACCGTGCGTACGACCGCTTCCCGGCCGGGACCGAATCGGGAGGACGCGTATGTGTGGCATCGTCGGCTGGGTCTCCTTCGACCGCGATCTGCGAGCCGCCTCGGAGACCGCGACGCTGGACGCGATGACGGAGACCATGGCCTGCCGTGGCCCGGACGACCGGGGGACCTGGATCGTCGAGCACGCGGGGCTCGGACACCGCCGGCTCGCGATCATCGACCTGCCCGGCGGACGCCAGCCCATGACCGTCTCCACCCCGGAGGGCGAGGTCGCCCTCGTCTACTCCGGTGAGGCGTACAACTTCACCGAACTCCGCACCGAACTGACCGCCCGCGGGCACCGCTTCCTCACCGACTCGGACACCGAGGTCGTGCTGCACGGCTATCTGGAGTGGGGCGAGTCCGTCGCCGAACGGCTCAACGGCATGTACGCCTTCGCCCTCTGGGACAGCCGCCACGACAAGCTCGTCATGATCCGTGACCGGATGGGCGTCAAGCCCTTCTACTACTGGCCGACGCCCGATGGAGTGCTTTTCGGCTCGGAACCCAAGGCCGTCCTCGCCAACCCGCTGTCCCGGCCCCGGGTGACCCTGGACGGGCTCCGGGAGCTCTTCAGCCTCGTCAAGAACCCCGGCCACGCCGTCTGGGACGGCATGTACGAGGTGGAGCCCGGCACGGTGCTCACCGTCGACCGCGACGGCCTGCGCCGGCACGTCTACTGGCGGCTGGAGACCCGTCCGCACCCCGACGACCGGGACACCTCGATCGCCACCGTACGGTCACTGCTCGATGACATCGTGCGCCGCCAGCTGATCTCCGACGTACCCCGGTGCATCCTGCTCTCCGGTGGCCTCGACTCCTCCGCGGTCACCTCGCTCGCCGCCCGGCAACTCGCCCGGACCGGCGAGAAGGTCCGCACCTTCGCGGTCGACTTCGTCGGACGCACCGAGAACTTCGTCGCCGACGAACTGCGCACCACCCCCGACACGCCGTTCGTGCACGCCGTGGCCGAGCGGGCGGGGACCATCCACCGCGACATCGTGCTCGACCCGGACGCCCTCGCGGACCCCGATGTACGGGCCCGGATGATCAGGGCCCGGGACATCCCCATGGGCCTCGGCGACATGGACGCCTCGCTCTACCTGCTCTTCCGCGCCATCCGCGAACACTCGACGGTCGCCCTGTCCGGCGAGTCCGCCGACGAGGTCTTCGGCGGCTACCTCCAGTTCTTCGACGAGGAGGCCCGAAGCGCCGACACCTTCCCCTGGCTGGTCCGGTTCACCGAGCACTTCGGTGAGGACGCGGGCATGCTCCGCGACGACGTGAACCAGGCCCTCGGCCTGGAGAAGCACATCCGCGAGAGCTACGACTCCGCCGTCGCCGGCATCGAGCGGCTCACCGGCGAGAGCGACTTCGAGTACCGCATGCGCAGGATCTGCCACCTCCACCTGACCCGGTTCGTACGCGTCCTGCTCGACCGCAAGGACCGCGCAAGCATGGCCGTCGGTCTGGAGGTCCGGGTGCCGTTCTGCGACCACCGGCTCGTCGAGTACGTCTACAACACCCCCTGGGCCCTGAAGTCCTTCGACGGCAGGGAGAAGAGCCTGCTGCGCGAGGCCACCGCCGATCTTTTGCCCCGTTCCGTGTACGAGCGGACCAAGAGCCCCTATCCGTCGACCCAGGACCCGAAGTACGCCGTAGCCCTCCAGGAGCACGCCCGCACCTTGCTCGCGCGCCCCGGCCACCGGGTCTTCGACCTCATCGACCGCGACCGGCTGCGCAGGGTGGCCGAACACGACGCGCCCGGGATCACCTCGGCGTCCCGACGCGGGCTCGAACGCACCCTGGACCTCGCGATGTGGCTGGACATGTACGAGCCGGAGCTGGACCTCAGCTGAGGGGGGCCGCCGTTCGGCGAGGCGCGCTGCGGCCGCCCGGCCGCTCACCGCCGCTTGTAATTGATCTTCATGGTGTCCATGTCCGTCGCCGTGGAGCGCAGTTCGCCATGACCGTAACCCTGCTCCCGCAACAAGGTCTCGGCCCGGTCCTCGGCGATCGCGGATGCCATCTCCTCGCCGTCCTCGGCGTCCGACACGATCACGAACCGGAAGCTGAAGTGCTTGAGCACGCGGTCGTACGTCAGCGAGCCCTCCTCGGTGAACTGCATCGCGCTCAGGCCGTGCTCGTCCACCTCGGACAGGAGTCGGGCGCGTGCATCCTCCGTCAGGCCGTCCCAGGTGCCGCGCACGATCACTCGGTAGGTGTGCTGCGTGCTCATCGTGTTTCCCGCTCCGCTTTTCGCTCGTGAACCGTCGAGGGGCAAGGTTACGGCGGTGGGCGTGAGGTGCACGCGAATTATCCGGGGCCCCGGATACGAGGCTCCGGGGCGGCGGCCTCCGGCGCCGCTCCCGTGATCTTTCGGTCTTTTGCCGAAGTCTGACGGCAACGCCCCTGGCCGGGCCGCTGTCCAGCGTGTTCCATGGTCATCGGGGGGCGCCCGGACCTGCGGCGGCCCGCGCGAGGGAGCGAGGTTGCCTTGGCCACGACCGTACGACGTGCCGTACTGACTCTGCCCGCCGCACCACTGGGCCCGGAGAACCCGCTGCCCGCACTGCGGCCGCTCGACGAGATGCATGTCGTCGACGACCGCGACCGGGCCCGACTGCCACGTGACATGGCACGCCAGATCGGCTTCGAACCGCTGGCCACCGTGCTGCCGGTGCGCATCCTCGACGGCTACGGGCGCGAGCGCGTCCCCACCGGACTCGACGCGATCATCATCGAGAACGCCCGGCTGCGGGTCACTGTCCTGCCCGGGCTCGGCGGCCGCGTCCACTCCCTCCACCACAAGCCGACCGGCCGCGAACTCCTCTACACCAACCCCGTGCTGCAGCCCGCCGACTTCGCGCTCAACGGCGCCTGGTTCTCCGGCGGCATCGAGTGGAACATCGGCGCCACGGGCCACACCACGCTGTCCTGTGCCCCGGTGCACGCGGCCCGGGTGGCCGCACCCGACGGTGGTGACATGGTCCGCCTCTGGGAGTGGGAGCGGCTGCGCGACCTGCCGTTCCAGGTGGACCTGTGGCTGCCCGAGGACTCCGATTTCCTGCACGTCGGCGTACGGATACGCAATCCGCACGAGTACACCGCACCCGTCTACTGGTGGTCCAACATCGCCGTGCCCGAGGGCGAACGCACCCGCGTCCTGGCCCCGGCCGACGAGGCGTGGCACTTCGGTTACCAGCGCACCCTGACCCGGGTCCCGGTCCCCGAGTCGGGCTCCGTCGACCGTACGTACCCGCTGCGCGGCGACTTCCCCGCCGACTACTTCTACGAGGTGCCGGACGGCGCGCGCCGCTGGAACTGTGCCCCGGTGCACGCGGCCCGGGTGGCCGCACCCGACGGTGGTGACATGGTCCGCCTCTGGGAGTGGGAGCGGCTGCGCGACCTGCCGTTCCAGGTGGACCTGTGGCTGCCCGAGGACTCCGATTTCCTGCACGTCGGCGTACGGATACGCAATCCGCACGAGTACACCGCACCCGTCTACTGGTGGTCCAACATCGCCGTGCCCGAGGGCGAACGCACCCGCGTCCTGGCCCCGGCCGACGAGGCGTGGCACTTCGGTTACCAGCGCACCCTGACCCGGGTCCCGGTCCCCGAGTCGGGCTCCGTCGACCGTACGTACCCGCTGCGCGGCGACTTCCCCGCCGACTACTTCTACGAGGTGCCGGACGGCGCGCGCCGCTGGATCGCCTCCCTCGACGAGGACGGGCACGGACTCGTCCAGACGTCGACCGATCTGCTGCGGGGCCGGAAGCTGTTCCTGTGGGGCAGCGGCCCGGCCGGGCGGCGCTGGCAGGAGTGGCTCAGCGAGCCCGGCACCGTCGGCTACGCCGAGATCCAGGCCGGACTCGCCCGTACTCAGCTGGAACACATTCCGCTCGAACCGGGTGCCGAGTTCAGCTGGCTGGAGTCGTACGGACCGCTTTCCGCGGACCCCGGGGCCGTGCACGGCGAGGACTGGGCGGCAGCCCGCGCCGAGACGGAGCGACGGCTCGCCGAGGTGCTGCCACGCGCCGATGTCGACGCCGCGTACGCCGCCTGGCGCCCCTGCGCCGACACCGAGCCCGGCGAGTCCCTCGCCACCGGCTCCGGCTGGGGCGCCCTGGAAGTCCGGCGCGGAAAGTACCGGCTCCCCGGCACTCCGTTCGCCGAGTCCACCCTGGGTGAACAACAGGAACTCTGGCTGGAGTTGCTGGACCAGGGCACCTTCGCCGAACCCCGCCGGGCGGCCCCGCCCGGCCCCTCCCTGGTCTCGCCGCACTGGCGCGACATGCTGGAGACGGCCGCCGCCGAACCCCTCACCGAATACCACCTCGGTGTCGCCCAGTGGCACGTCGGCGACCGCGCCCAGGCGGTCCGCAGCTGGGAACGCGGACTGGCCCTCGCCCCGTCCCGGTGGCCGCTGTTGCGCTGCCTCGCCGTCGCCGCCGAGGAGAGCGGACAGGGGGACCGGGCCGCCGACCTCTACGCCGAGGCGTTCGACGACCTGGGTGCGCAACGCCCCGACGGCGAGGGCGATGGTGAAGGCGGTGATGACGCCTGGACGTCCGCCACGACGGCGCTCGGCCGCGAGGCGATGGAGGCAATGCTGGCGGCGGGGCGTCCCGCGGCTGCCCGGACGGTGTGGGACGGCCTGCTTCCGGCGGTTCAACAGCGCGGTCGTTTCCGCCTGTTGGAGGCCCGACTGCTGATCGCCGAGGGTGACCGCGCCACCGCCCGGGCCATCTTCGACGAGGGCTTCGAGGTCGCGGATCTACGCGAGGGAGCGGAGATCCTGGACGAAGTCTGGGCCGAGCTCACCGACGATCCACTGCCGGACACGTACAACTACCGGATGCGTCCCAGGACGTGACGCCGACGGCCGTCCGGCCCGCGCCCATCTCCAGCGGCACGGGCCGGACGGCCGCGGGTCCGATCCGCCGGGAGGGGAGCCCGCGGCTCAGCCGGCCGGGGTCCGGTCGACGTACTCGAAGACCGAGCCGTCCGGATGCACCGCGATCAGATTGCGGCCCACCGGCGTCGGTACCGGACCCGCGAGGATCCGGGCGCCGACGCGGGTGAGGGAGGCGTGGGCCTCGTCGACATCCTTGACCGCAATCGTCGCCGTCACCTTGCGCAGGATCTCCAGCTCCGACTCCGGGCCGCTCATCAGCAGGAAGCAGCTGATCGCGGCGACCGAGACTCCGCCGCGCTCGAAGCGCAGCGCGGAACTGGCTGTGAGGTCCTCGTAGAAGGCCACCGCGGCCTCCAGGTCGTCGACGCAGATGCGCAGCGTGGTTCCCATAATGTCCATGCGCACAAGGGTAGTTGGCGGCGCTCAGGCCCGGCAGAGCACCTCGCCGTGCGGGACCGTGAACCAGGCGTCGTCCCGCGTGCCCCACGCGTGCCAGGCCGCGGCGATCGAGGTCAGCTCCCCGGCGCTCGCATGGCCGCCGGACACGGCCTGCTCCGCGTACACCGAGCCGACCGTACGGTCCGCCCACAGGCCGCTCCACCAGGCGCGGCTCTCCGGAGTGGCGAAGCACCAGTTGGCGGCGGTCGGGGTGATGTCGGTGAAGCCGGCCTGCCGCGCCCAGGACAGCAGCCGCCGGCCCGCGTCCGGCTCGCCCCCGTTGGCGCGGGCGACCCGGCGGTACAGCTCCAGCCAGACGTCCATGCCCGGCACCTCCGGATACCAGGCCATCGCCGCGTAGTCGCTGTCGCGGGCCGCGACGATGCCATCGGGGCGGCAGACGCGCCGCATCTCGCGCAGCGCCTGCACCGGGTCGCCCACGTGCTGGAGCACCTGATGGGCATGGACGACATCGAAGGAGTCGTCGGGGAAGTCCAGAGCGTGCACGTCCGCGGTGGTGAACTCGACGTTTTCCAGGCCGCGTTCGGCCGCGACCTCGGCAGCCCGGGCGAGGATCTCCCCGGTGGTGTCGACGGCGGCCACCCGGCCGGGGGCGACCAGCGCGGCCAGGTCCGCGGTGATGGTGCCGGGTCCGCAGCCGACGTCCAGCACGGTCATGCCGGGGCGGAGTTCGTCGATCAGATACGCGGCGGAATTGGCGGCGGTGCGCCGGCGGTGCGAGCGCAGTACCGACTCGTGGTGGCCGTGGGTGTAGACGGCGGTCTCTTTCGGCATGGCGGTGGATCCTTCCTCGGGGCGCGGAGCCCGAACGCGAGCCGCGCGAAGGGCTGATCGTCAGCGACACCGTACGCGCCCATGTCGAATATTGAGATACGCGTCTTGGTATATGAAAGCTGTCACCCCCCACCCGGGGCCCCGGCATCGCACAGCCACTGGGCCGAGGCCGTGGTCACGCGTCTACGCTGAGTGCGTGATTCCGGTGATCCGCCGGACCCAGGAGCGCGAGAAGGAGCCGGTGGGCCTCGCGGCCGACGGTACCGAGGCGCTCTCCGGCCGACTGGGACACCGCGAGGGGCAGAGACTTCGAGGGGCAGAGACATTGAGTGGCACAGACCTGGACGTGGCCGTACGCGAGCAGGCCGAGCTCGGCGAGGGCCCGACCTGGGACCCGGTCACCGGCCGGCTGATCTGGGTGGACATCGTCGCCGCCCGCGTGCACACCTACGAGCCGGTGACCGGCCGTCGTACGGTCATGGCCACTGAACAGCACGTCGGAGCGGCCAAACCGCGATCCGGTGGCGGGCTCGTGGTCCATCTGCGTGACGGCATCGGCCTGTACGGCCCCGACGGCGCCTTCCGCTGGCTGGTCCACGACCCCGAGCCCGGACGCCGTGGCAACGACGCGGCGGTCGCGCCGGACGGTGCGCTGTGGGCGGGCACCATGCGCTACGACGGCGCGGAGACCGGCGGCAGCCTCGCCCGCGTCGCACCCGACGGCACGGTCACGCCGGTGCTGCCCGTCGTGGCCTGCGGCAACGGCATCGGGTGGAGCCCGGACGAGCGGCTGATGTACTTCATCGACACGCCCACGCGCCGCATCGACGTCTTCGACTTCGACGGCGAACACGCCGTGAACCGGCGCCCGTTCGCCACCGTCGAGGAGGGTGCGGGGTTCCCCGACGGGCTGACGGTCGACGCCGACGGGGCCGTCTGGGTCGCCCTGTGGGACGGTGCCGCGGTGCGCCGCTATACGGCCGACGGCTCCCTGGACCGCGTCATCGGACTTCCGGTACAACGCCCGACCGCCTGCGCGTTCGGCGGTGCGGACCTGCGCGACCTCTACATCTCCACGGCCCGCACGGGCCTCGCCGCCCCGCACCCGTTGTCCGGTTCGCTGCTGGTGCTGCCGGACGCGGGCCACGGGATGCCCGGGACGGCCTTCGCGGGCTGAGCCGGCGCCCTCGGCCGGCACCGGTGACGGCTCCGCCGGGCGGGCGCCGTCGGTCGAACCCTCGTATAAAGGGCACTGCGTGCGAGACGCACGGGACAGGGCGACGGGCGGCGGCGAAGGAGGCTCGATGGCGCGGAAGCGGACCGGGCGGACCGGACTGGCGGGGCGCGGACAGCTGGGCGGGGGCGGGGCGCGTTCCGTACGGGAGGACCGCGGCCCGGTCCGGTACGGGCCGCCGGCCCCCGATCCCGGTCTGCCCGTCCTGCCCGAACTGGCCGAGGTGCTCGCCGCCGCGGCCGGACGCGGCGAACCCGAACCGACCGGCGGCGGCGACGCCCTGCGCGAGGCCGCGACCGCCTACTGGGCGCGGCGCGGACTGCACGGCGGCCCGGAGCACGTCGTCGCCGCCCCGGGCGCGTCGCCGCTGCTGCTCGCACTGATCGCCGCGCACGGTGGTGACGTGCTCATGCCTCGCCCCTGTACGGCCACCTGGATCCCGCAGGCCCGGCTGTTGGGCCGGCCCGCCTACCACGTGCCGACCCCGGCCGAGTGCGGCGGCGTGCCGGATCCGTACGCGCTGCTGGAGACCGTGCGCCGGGTGCGCGCCGAGGGCGGGCGGCCCCGGCTGCTGCTGATCTCCGTCGTCGACGACCCGACCGCCACCGTCGCCCCGCCGGAACTCGTGAGCGAGGCCTGTGAGGCCGCGGTCGCCGAGGGGATGCACATCGTCAGCGACGAGACCTGGCGCGACACCCTGCACCGGCCGCACGACACGGTCCTGCTCAGTCCGGCCGAGATGTGCCCCGACGACGTCACGGTCGTCAGCGATCTCGCCGGTGCGCTGACCCCGTCCGCCTGGCCGGTCGCGGTCGCCCGGTTCCCGGACACCGAGCGGGCGTCGGCGCGCCATGCCCGTACCCTCGACATCCTCACCGCGCTCGGCGCGCTTGTCGCGGGACCCGTCGCCATGGCCGCCGCCCACGCGCTGCGTGAACCGGATTCCGTCACCGAACGGGTTCGCCGGGCCGCCGAGCTCCAGGCGAAGGTCGCCGCGGCGGCCCACCGGGCGGTGCTCGCCTCGGGCGCGCTGGCCAGGCCCCCGCAGGCGGGGCGCCATCTGTACGTCGACCTCGGGCCGCTCCGGTCGCGGCTGGCGAACCGCGGTGTCACGGACTCCCTGGAGCTGGAGGAGTACCTGACGGAACGTCTCGGAGCACCGACGCCGGGCGGCCACCGGTTCGGCGACGAACTGGGGGCGCTGCGCGTACGGCTGGGCACCGGGACGCTGCTCGGGTCGACCCCGGAACAGCAGATGGAGTCCCTCACCGCTGTGGAGCCCCTCGAATTGCCGCATGTGGCCGAAGCCCTGAGCATTTTCGGGACGGCACTCGACGAACTCCGATGAGGAACAGCGAGACGGGAGTCTCTCGATGACGGAACGGACCGAGCGCTCCCGCACCGGGGCCGCGCACCCGCACCAGGTCTCTCGCGGCGAGGTCGTCGAACCGCGTCCGCTCGGCGAGGTCCGGCTCTGGCCCAGAACCTTCGCCGACCGGCTCACCGGGCCGCTCCCGGGTGTCATGAGCATGTCCCGCCTGGCCCGTGAACGCACCCTGCGGCCCAGCCCGGAAGGGCTGCGCGGCATCCACCGGCTCCCGTACGCCCCCGAATCCCTGCCCGTCACCCCCGCCGGCGCCACCTCCATCACCTGGGCCGGGCACGCCAGCTGGATCGTCCGCACCGGCGGGCTCACCGTCCTCACCGACCCCGTCTGGTCCCGGCGCATCCTCGGCACCCCGGCCAGGATCACTCCGGTCGGCGTCCGCTGGGAAGACCTGCCGCCCGTAGACGCCGTCGTCATCAGCCACAACCACTACGACCACCTCGACGCCCCCACCCTGCGCCGGCTGCCCCGGAACACCCCGCTGTTCGTCCCCGCCGGACTCGGCCACTGGTGCCGCCGTCGCCGCTTCACCTGTGTCACCGAACTCGACTGGTGGGAATCGGCCCAGCTGGACGGCGTCCGCTTCGACTTCGTGCCCGCCCACCACTGGTCCAAGCGGACCCTCACCGACACCTGCCGCTCCCTGTGGGGAGGCTGGATCATCGGCACCGCGGGCAGCGACGGGCAGCGGATCCACTTCGCGGGGGACAGCGGGTACGGGCACTGGTTCGGCGAGATCGGCCGCCGGTACCCCGGCATCGACCTGACCCTGATGCCGATCGGGGCGTACGAACCGCGCTGGTGGCTCCGTGACGTACACACCGATCCGGAGGAGGCCGTGCAGGCTTACGAGGACCTCGGCGCCCGCGCGATGGCGCCGATGCACTGGGCGACCTTCCTGCTCTCCGCGGAGCCCGTACTGGAACCGCTGGCCCGGCTGCGTACCGCCTGGCAGCGGGCCGGACACCCCCGGACACGGCTCTGGGACCTGCCGATCGGCGGCTCCCGCCTGCTCGACCCGGTACCCCGCACGGTCAGTGGCTGAACCGTGCCCGCACCCTGCGCCACACCGCGGGAGCCCCGCTGATCAGCAGCGTCAGAGCCACCGCCGCGACCACACCCTGCCACGGTTCGGGGAAGAGCGAACCGCCCAGAATGCCGATCAGCTGGTACGTCGCCGCCCACGCCAGACAGGCCGGCACATCCCCGCGGGCGAATCGGCGCAGCGGTGTCCGGCCCAGCAGACAGGCCAGCATCACCGGAATCCGGCCCGCCGGTACCAGCCTCGACAGCACGAGCACCACCGCACCGTGCTCGTCCAGTTTCCGCTGCGCCTGCGCCAGCCGCTCCGGAGCGGCCCGGTCGCTGATCGCCCGCAGCCACCTCGAACCGTTCCTCGACCGCACCCCGCGCTGCCCGAGCCAGTACAGACAGATGTCACCGAGGAACGCCGCGGCCGACGCCACCCCGAAGACGATCAGCAGCGAGAACGGCGACGACTGATGCAGCGCCACCACGGCGGCCGAACTCACCAGAGCGCCCGTCGGCACCACCGGCACCAGCGAGCCCAGCGCCACCAGCAGAAACAGGGACGGGTAGCCGACCGCCTGCTGCGTCGACTCCGTGGGCAGCTGTCTCACGACATCCTGGATCACCGGGCGGCCTCCGGCCGCACGTGTTCGCCGTGCGACAGCCGGTGCACCGCCACCTCCGGCGCCAGCAGCGCCGCCTTGCGGACGAACTCGTCACCCGGCGAGTGGAACTCGTGCGGCCTGACTCCGTCCATGCCGATCGGCCAGTACGTGCCGTAATGCACCGGCACGGCCGACCGGGGAGCCAGCCGGGTCAGCGCCTGCGCGGCCCGGCCCGCGTCCAGATGGCTGTGGCCCAGATACGGACCCCAGCCGCCCACCGGCAACAGCGCCACATCCACCGGACCGACGGCCCGGGCCATGTCGTCGAAGAGCCCGGTGTCGCCGGCGAAGTACGTCCGCGCCTCGCCCTCGACCACATAGCCGAGCGCGGGGGAGCGGTGCGGGCCCACCGGCAGCCGTCTGCCGTCGTGCAGCGCGGGAACGGCCCGGACCCGGACCTCGCCGACCCGGACCACGTCGCCCGGAGAGACCTCGGTGATCCGCAGCCCGCGCACCGAGCGCAGTACCCGCAGCCCCGGCACGGAGTGCACCGCACCCGTTGGCACGATCAGCCGGCTGCCGGGCGCGAGCCGGGCCAGCGACGGCAGATGCAGATGGTCGGAGTGCAGATGCGAGACGATCACGACATCGGCGACCGCGGCCTCGGGGCCGGGCAGCTCGCCGCGGCGTCGGCGCAGATGCGCGAAGCGCCGTACGAAGAGCGGATCGGTCAGCACGCGGACCCCGGAGTCCTCGATCGTGCAGGTGGCATGACCCCACCAGGTGACTTCCACCGGCACGCGGTGCCTCCTCGTTCCCGGGTTCCTTGGTTCCGGGCTCCTCGGTCCGGCCCTGGCATCGAGCCTAGTGCCGCGACCGGAACGGGTGACCCGGTGCCGGCCGGCGAACCGGAGCGGCGCAGCCGTTGGGCGAGGGTACGGGACGGGGGCGCACGTGGCGTTCCGTGTCCTTACGCCGCGCGCCCCCTCGCTCCTCCGGTCCCGGCACGCGCCTTCTTGCGCGGGAGCCGGACGGGTAGGGTCGCCGGTACGCCCAGCACGGGGGAACGGCCATGGGGGACGTAATTGGACGTACGGGTGGCGGCCATCGCCAGTCTCACGCCGCTCGAGGAACTCGACAGCGATCCGTTCCTTGTGGACACCCGCAGCCAGCACGACATGTGCGCCCGCTGGGCCGCCGACAAGGGGTACGTCGTCACCCGGCAGCTGCGTTTCTACGGACTGCGCCCCGACCACCACGCCCTGTGGACGGACGTCGAGAGCGGCGAAGTCGAGGTGTTCGTCGCCGCCAACGACCGGGTGCTGGCGCGGGCCCTGACCTCCGTGCCGGAGTTCGCCGCGGAGTGCGAGCGGCGCGGCGTACGGCTGGAGATCGCGGGACTCGACGAGCCGCCGTACAGCGCCCGTACGAAGGCGAGCGTGCACCGCAGGCTCTCGATGCCGACCGCCGGATACGACGGCTGCTGACGGTCCCCCCGACCGCGGTCGCCGACGGCCCGCGGCCGCGCTGTGAAAGGCTGGGGGGCCAGGGCCCGGAACGACGGGATCCGGATGTGAGGTGGGAACGGCGTGGGTGACGGGCGATGGCGAACAGCAGGCAACGCCCTGATGCGAGTGATTGTGGTCTGGGCGGTCTCGACGCTCACGATGCTGGCACTCGCCGGGATTCTGCCGGACTTCCAGCTCCAGTCGGACAACGGCGACAGCATCACCAAGACCGCGTTCACCGCGGCCTGGGGCGCCGGAGCGTTCGGTCTGCTCTCCGCCCTGGTCTGGCCCGTCCTGGTACGGGCACTGCTCATCGTGCCCGCACTCGTCCTCGGGATGCTCGTCTTCTTCCTGAACGGTTCGCTGCTGCTGCTCGCCCTGCGGCTCATACCGGACGGGCGCGGTGCCGCCAACCCGGAGACCGCGGTCGTCGTCGCGGCCGTGATGTCCGCCGTCGCCTCCGCGACCTCCACGGCGCTCGCCGTCCGCGACGACAACGCCTACCGGCGCCGCCTCTCCCGGCTCGCCGACCGCCGCAGACGGCGCAGCGGTGCCGACAGCGGGCGCAGCGGACCGCCCGGCACCGTGTTCATCCAGCTCGACGGCGTCGGCCACGACGTGCTCGTCCGCGCTGCCGGCTCCGACCTGATGCCGACCGTCGCGCACTGGCTCGCGGACGAGGAGGGCCATCGGCTCACCCCCTGGCGCACCGACTGGTCCAGCCAGACCGGCGCCAGCCAGCTCGGCATCCTGCACGGCAGCAACCACGACGTCCCCGCCTTCCGCTGGTACGAGAAGGAGACCGGCGACGTCATGGTCTCCAGCCGCCCCGCGAGCGCCCTCGAGCTCCAGCGCCGGGCCATCGCCCGCACCCACGACACGGGGCTGCTCACGGTCGACGGCGCCAGCCGCGGCAACCTCTTCAGCGGCGGCGCCGATCAGCTGGCGCTCGTCCTGTCCATGGCGGCCCGGCTCGGCAAGGGCCGCCGTTCCAGGTCGGGGTATTTCGCCTACTTCTCCGATCCGGCCAACGCCGTACGCACCGCGCTGTCGTTCGTCGCAGAGGTCTGCCGCGAGATCGGCCAGTCGACCCGGGCGTGGATACGGAAGGACACGCCCCGGATCAAACGTGGCGGGTTCTACCCCTTCATCCGGGCCTTCGCGACCGTCGTCGAACGTGATGTGGTCGTCGCCGCCGTCATGGGGGACATGTTCGCCGGACGCACCGCCGTCTACGCCGACCTGGTCGCGTACGACGAGGTGGCGCACCACTCCGGACCGCACAGCCGCGACGCGGAGAAGGTGCTCGCGCGCCTGGACCGCTCGCTGGCCCTGATCGGGAAGGTCGCCGAACACACCCCGCGCACCTACCGGATCGTGCTGCTCTCCGACCACGGACAGAGCCCCGGGGAGACGTTCGCGGGGGCGTACGGGCTGACGCTCAAGGACCTGGTGCGGGCGGGCTGCGGACTGCCCGTGCCCCGTCGGGCGCAGCGCACCCGCAGCGTTTCGGAGGCGCGTGACGCGGTACGGATCGACCTGCACCGCCGGCCGGTCGAGGAGGGCGAGGCGGAACACCGCGAGAAGCCGTCCGACCCGGTCGTCCTCGCCTCCGGCAACCTCGGCCTGATCTCCTTCCCGGACATCGAGGGACGCGCCTCGCGCGAACAGCTCGACCGGAGCCGTCCCGCACTGCTCGGCACCCTCGCCAACCACCCCGGCATCGGCTTTCTGCTGGTCCGCAGCGAACGGTACGGATCGGTCGTCCTGGGCCGCGGGGGCGTCGAGGTCCCGGTGTCGGAACTGAAGGACGGGCACGGGCCGCTGGCGTCCTTCGGCCCGGGCGCGGCGGCTGCGGTGCGCCGCACGGACACCTTCCCGCACGTCGCCGACATCATGGTGAACTCGATGTACGACGAGGACACGGGCGGTGTGCACGCGTTCGAGGAGCAGATCGGCTCGCACGGCGGTCTGGGCGGCGAGCAGTCCCGGCCGTTCCTGCTGTGGCCGGCGGAACTGTCGGCGCCGGTGGCGGAGGGTACGGAGCTGGTGGGGGCCGAGCAGGTGCACGGGGTGCTGCGGCGGTGGCTGCGGGAGTGCTCGGGGCCGCAGATCCCGCTGGCGGCGCCCGGCGCGGTGGGTGACGCCGACGAGGCGGCCGGAACGGTTCAGGCGGCCGGCTGAGGGCCGTCGTCCTTGCTCAGAGGGCATTGTCAGTGGTGGGCGGCAGGATGGGGGACATGACGAACTCAGCTGTTGTGCTCGCCGATACCGCCGCCTACGCCGCCGCGGTCGAAGACGCGTCGCAGGCCGCCGCCGCGTACTACGCCACGGGCGAGAGCACGCTCGACGACGATGCGTACGACCGGCTGGTGCGGGGGATCGCCGCATACGAGCAGGAGCACCCGCAGGAGGTGCTGGAGACGTCCCCGACCGGCAAGGTGGCGGGCGGCGCCGCGGGCGGCGACGTGCCGCACACGGTGCCGATGCTGTCCCTGGACAATGTCTTCTCGGCCGAGCAGTTCGCCACCTGGACGGCGTCGCTGGAGCGCCGGATCGGCAGACCCGTCGCCGCGTGGAGCGTGGAGCCGAAGCTCGACGGCCTGGCTGTCGCCGCCCGCTACCGGGCGGGCCGTCTGGAGCGGCTGATCACCCGGGGCGACGGCACCGCCGGCGAGGACGTCTCGCACGCGATCGGCACCGTGGCCGGCCTCCCCGAGCAGCTCGCCGAGCCGGTGACGATCGAGGTGCGCGGCGAGATCCTCATGACGAACGAGCAGTTCGAGCAGGCCAACACCGTGCGCACCGAGCACGGCGGCGCCCCCTTCGCCAACCCGAGGAACGGCGCGGCGGGCACACTCCGGGCCAAGGACCGCGCGTACACGGTGGAGATGACATTCTTCGCCTACGGTGCCCTGCCGCTCCCCGAGACCGGCGAACTGACCGACGCCCTCGCCGAACTCCCGCACAGCGAGGTCCTGGGGTACGTCGCCGGGCTCGGCGTCCACACCGCGGCGGACACGGACGTGGCACCGCGCGCCGTCACCACCGTCGAGGAGGTGCAGAGCCGGATCGAGGACATAGCGGTGCTGCGTGCCTCGTTGCCGTTCGGTATCGACGGCATCGTGATCAAGGCCGACCTCGCAGCCGACCAGCGGGAGGCCGGTTCCGGGACCAGGGCGCCGCGCTGGGCCATCGCCTACAAGCTTCCCGCCGTGGAGAAGGTCACCCGGCTCCTCGACGTCGAGTGGAACGTCGGCAGGACCGGCATCATCGCGCCGCGCGCCGTACTCGAACCGGTCGAGATCGACGGCTCGACCGTCAGCTATGCCACACTGCACAACCCGGCCGACATCACCCGCCGCGATCTGCGGCTGGGCGACCGGGTGATGGTCTACAAGGCGGGCGACATCATCCCCCGTATCGAGGCGCCGGTCGCCCATCTGCGGACCGGTGAGGAGCAGCCCGTCGTCTTCCCCGAGGTGTGCCCGCAGTGCGGCTCCGAGATCGACACCAGCGAGCAGCGCTGGCGCTGTGTCCGGGGGCGCGATTGCCGTCTCGTCGCCTCCATCTCGTACGCGGCGGGCCGTGACCAGCTCGACATCGAGGGCCTCGGCGCCACCCGGGTCGTCCAGCTCGTCGACGCCGGCCTGGTCGCCGACTTCGCCGACCTCTTCACCCTCGACCGGGAACAGTTGCTCGGCCTGGAACGCATGGGCGAGACCAGCACCGACAACCTCCTCGCCGCCATCGAAACGGCACGGACCCAACCGCTCTCCAGGGTCTTCTGCGCGCTGGGGGTACGCGGCACCGGGCGCTCCATGTCACGCCGTATCGCCCGGTACTTCGCGGACATGGACCGGATCAGGGCTGCCGACGCCGAGGCGCTCCAACGGGTCGACGGGATCGGTAAGGAGAAGGCGGCGGGTGTCGTCGCGGAGCTGGTGGAGCTGGCCCCGCTGATCGAGAAGCTGGTGGCCGCCGGGGTCAACATGACGGAGCCCGGCGCGACGCCGCCGCCCGCACCCGGCGAGGAAGGCGCGGAAGCGGCCGCTGCCACGGACGGCGAGAGGGCTGCGGGGCTGCCGCTGGACGGGATGACCGTGGTGGTGACGGGGGCGATGACCGGCGTACTGGAGAAGCTCTCCCGGAATCAGATGAACGAACTGATCGAGCGGGCCGGCGGGAAGTCCTCGTCCAGCGTCTCCAAGCGCACCACGCTCCTGGTCGCCGGGGAGAAGGCCGGATCCAAGCGCACCAAGGCGGAGGACCTCGGCATCCGGATCGCCGCACCGGACGAGTTCGCCGAACTGATCGCCGGATACCTGCCGTCGGAGGTGTGAGGCACCAAGGAGACCTCGCAACGCCCGAGCCCTTGGATTTTGCCTGGGAGTGGCTTTCTTTGCCTTCCTATTGCATAGTGAGGGCTCGGCCATGCCTCGCTATCAGCGGGGCCATGGACAGGTGAACGGCCACCGTGGCGTGCAGGGGGAGGAGGGGCGGATGCACTCGTCGCACGACGGACCTCGACTCGGCCGGTCCGTCCGCCGGGAGTACCGCGGCCTCACCCGCGGTCTCGCCCTCGACCTGGGCAGTTCGCGGACCCGCGCCTGGATGCCGGGACACGGCGTCATCGCCGACACCGAGGCGTGCGGCGACTTCGGTGCCGAGCCGGGGCAGGGCCGCCCGGTCCGGCGGGGACGCATCGTCGACCCCGTGTCCTGCGGCAGGATGCTCGGCCGTATCGCCGATACGGCCCTGGGCGCGGACCGCACCGACACCGTGATCGTCCTCAGCCACCCCGTCCTCGCCGGGGCCGAGCACCGCGCCGCGGCAATGGAACTGATCGCCGCACTCGGGCCGGTGAGCATCATCGCCCTGGACAGCGCGCGCGCCGCCGCCGCGTGCGCCGGGCCGCAGGACGGCGGCCCACTGCTCGTCGTCGACATCGGCGCCGAGCTGACCGAGGCGACGCTACTCGTCGACGGACTGGTCCGTGACGCGCGCCAGGCCGAGACGGGACTGAGCGACCTCGAGCCCTCCGAGCCCCCCACCGCGGTCGTCCGCACCGTCCTGGACATGGTGACGGAGATGTGGAAGCAGGACCGGCACGGCGCCGTCCTGGGGGCCCTGCGCAAGGGCCCGTTGCTCGCCGGGGGCGGCGCCGCCAGCCCCGACATCACCGACCGGATCGCGGTCCGCCTAGGCGTTCCGGTGCGTCTCGCGGACGACCCGGCGACCACGGTCGTACGCGGCGCCGGGCTGATCCTCAGCTCCGTGCTCCGCCGGGCCTGCGAGGCACCGGCCCGGCAGGAGACTGCCGGTACGGCACCGGCCCAGCCCGGCCGAGAGCGGTGACCCCACTCCCGGGGCCGCCCCCGGGGAACGTGCCCCCGAGGCCACGACCGGCCACCTCGGCTCCGCGCGGCCGCGCGCAGGAGGTCCGGCAGGCAGGACAGGGCCTGGTCGTCGCCGTCCTGCTCGCCGTGCTCACCGTCATCGGCGGCGCCCCCGCAGCCGCCGGATCCTCCCTCCCCGCCCGGCCGTTCGCCGGTGTGCCGCCCTCCGCCGCGTCCTCACCAGGAGCCCATCAGCCGACCCTGCACAGCGACCGGACCGCCCGCACCGGCACCGCCCACGACACCCGCCGCACCCACATCCGCACGGCCACGGCGACCGACGGCCACCGCCCGGTGCCGACGCCGGCGCCCCGGCCCAGGGCCGGGGCCGACCAAGCCCGCACCGCGCACCATCTCCCGCCGCCCGGACCCGACATCCTGCTGCCCGGCGTACCGGGCATCCGCGTACCGCACCACGCGCACCGACAAACACCCGCCGCGCCCTCTCGTGCCACCGACCGTTTCCGCGTCGCGCTCCCCGGCGTACGCGGGCCTCCGGGGACGGCCGTTCACCGGCCATCGGTCCTGCCACCGATCCCGTCCCACACGCACGCCGTTCCGTCCTCGCCGAGGTGAGGGCGCCCGGCGCCCCCTCGGAGGAAACCCATGACTCGCGCCACCACGGTGCGAGCGGTTCTGGCTGCGGCCGTCCTGCTCGTCTCCGTGCTCATCACGCTGACCATGTCACCCAGACTCGGCCTCGACCTGCAGGGCGGCACCAGAATGGTGCTCCAGGCCAAGGACTCCGACACCGCGAAAGCGGACCGCGAGAGCACCGACCGCACCCTTGAGGTGCTCCGCCAGCGCATCGACTCCCTCGGCGTCGCCGAACCCACCCTGACCCGCTCCGGTGAGGACCGGATCATCGTCGAACTCCCCGACGTCCAGGACCCGCGCAAGGCCGCCGAAGTCATCGGCAGAACCGCCCAGCTCAGCTTCCACGCAGTCCAGGGCCCCGGCACCCAGAACGACGACAAGGCGGACGACAAGGCGGACGACAAGGCCGGCGGCGGGCTGACGCTCCCCGACGAACAGGGCCGTCCTCTCGCCCTCGGCCCGAGCAGGCTCTCCGGCGCGGGCGTCAAGGACGCCACCGCGGTGTTCGATGCCCAGCAGGGCGCCGGCTGGACCGTCTCCCTCGACTTCCACAAGAAGGCGGGCGGGGACTGGACCCGGCTGACCGGCGAAGCGGCCTGCAACCCGGTCCAGGACGACCGGCGCCGCGTAGCCATCGTCCTCGACCAGCAGATCATCTCCTCGCCGCAGGTCTCCCCCTCGGTCGGCTGCAACGTCGGTCTGCCGTCCGGTTCCACCCAGATCACCGGCTCCTTCAGCGCCGACGAGGCCCGCGAACTGGCCCTGCTCATCAAGGGCGGCGCCCTGCCGCTCCCCGTCGAGATCGTCGAGCAGCGGACCGTCGGCCCGACGCTCGGCGCCGCGGCCATCGACGCCAGTGCCCGGGCCGCCCTCATCGGCGCCGCGGCCACCGCACTCTTCATCATCATCGTCTACCGGCTCTTCGGCGCACTGGCCGCCGTCGCGCTCGCCGCCTACGGACTGATCTCCTACGCGGCCCTGGTCGCCCTCGGCGTCACGCTCACGCTGCCCGGCCTCGCCGGATTCGTCCTGGCCATCGGGATGGCGGTCGACGCGAACGTGCTGGTCTTCGAACGGGCCAGAGAGGAATACGCGCAACACCCGGGTCGCACGCTGCGCTCCTCGCTGACCGCCGGATTCCGAGGCGCCTGGAGCGCCGTCGCCGACTCCAACGTCACGACGCTGATCGCGGCCGGACTGCTCTTCTTCCTCGGCTCCGGGCCGGTGAAGGGCTTCGGTGTCACGCTCGCCATCGGTGTGCTGGCGTCGATGTTCTCCGCACTCGTCATCGCCCGCGCACTCACCGAGATCGCCGCACGCTCACGATTCGTCAGCGACTACCGGGGCATCAACGGCATTGCCTCCCTCGGCCGGGTACGTACCTGGCTGACCCGCCGTGATCCCCAGCTGATGCGGTTCCCGCGCCGCTGGCTGCTGGTCTCCGCGGCACTGGTCGCCGTCGCCGTCCTCGGTATCGTCGTACGAGGCGTCAACCTGGGCGTCGAATTCACCGGCGGCCGGCTCGTCGAGTACTCGACCAGCAGGCCCGTCGAGGTGGAGCGGGCTCGCACCGCCCTGGCCGACGCGGGCTTCGGCGACGCGGAGGTCACCACCGCGGGTGCGGGCGATCTCTCCGTACGTACCGGAAAGCTCGACAACGACGGTGAACACGCCATGCGCGCCGCCCTCGCGAAGGAGGGCGGCGAGACCACCAAGGTCCGTGACGAACTCATCGGCCCCAGCCTCGGTGACGAGCTCCGGCGCAACGCCCTGATCGCGCTCGCCATCGCCGTCCTCGTACAGCTGGCCTATCTGGCGATCCGGTTCCGCTGGACTTTCGCCGTGGGCGCGGTCGGGGCGCTGGTCCACGACGTCATCATCGTGGTCGGCGCCTTCGCCTGGCTCGGACGCACCGTCGACGGCATCTTCCTGGCCGCACTCCTCACCGTCATCGGATACTCCGTCAACGACTCCGTGGTGGTCTTCGACCGGGTACGGGAACTGTGGGCGAAGGCCCGCCGCGTACCCGTCGCCACGGTTGCCAACCGGGCCGTTCTCCAGACCGTGCCCAGAACGATCAACACAGGAATGGGCGCTCTCTTCATCCTGACCGCACTCGCGGTGCTGGGCGGCGACTCCCTCGCGGACTTCGCGCTCGCCCTGCTGATCGGCATCTGTGTCGGCACCTACTCCTCGGTGATGACCGCCGTACCGGCCGCACTCGTCCTCGAACGGAGCAGCAAGGCCCCGCCGCCCGCCCGGAAGCGCGCTCCCAGGCGCCGGTCCGGCACGAAGGCGGCGCGCCGGGATCCGCTCGACAACGGAGCACGCGTATAGCCGCTCCGGAACGTACGACGCCCCGCCCTGAAGGAAGCCGGGCTCCTCCTTCAGGGCGGGGGCGACATGCGTCGGTCGTGGCGTTCCGTGCGCCCGGGACGGCACAATTCCGAGCACCCACGTGTGATCGGAGCCGACCCGTGACCATGCCCGTGCCCGTCGTGCTGCGTGAGGCTTGGTCCACCGTCGTACCGGACATGAACGACCGGCACGGACCGCTGCCTCCCCTGATGCTCGCCCTGACTGTCGTGACGGGACTGGTCGACGCGGTCAGCTACCTGGAACTCGGCCGGGTCTTCGTCGCGAACATGACCGGCAATGTGGTCTTCTTCGGCTTCGCGATCGCCGGAGCCCCCGGATTCTCACTCGCCGCCTCGCTCGTCGCACTCGCCGCGTTCGCGGTGGGGGCGCTGCTCGGCGGCCTGATCGTGCACCACGCCCCGACGCATCGCGGCCGGATGCTGATGTACGCACTCCTCGTCGAGACCACCTGTGTCCTGGCCGCGGTGCTCGTCACTCTGATGTCCGGACATCCGTACGTCGGCGGGGTCCGTTTCGCGCTCATCGCCCTGCTCGGACTCGGCCTCGGGCTGCAGAACGCCGTGTCCCGTGCACTGGCGGTCCCCGACCTCACCACCACGGTGCTGACGCTGACCATCACCGGCATCCTCTCCGACAGCCGGTTCGCGGGCGGAGGCGGCAGCAGGGCCGGACGACGGGTGCTCTCGGCCGCCGCCATGATGACCGGCGCGCTCGTCGGAGCCATGGCCGTACTGCACGGGCACCCGAGACTTCCGCTGCTGCTCGCCCTGGCGCTCCTGGCCGCCGTGACCACGGCCGCGATCGTCCTGGCCCGCGCCGACGCCCCCTGGGTCCGCCCGATCGTCAGGAAGTGAGGGACCGCAGATGGTCGGCGGTGGCCCGGTCGGCAGGCAGGAACGTCTCGATGGCCAGCTCGGCCACCGTCACATCCATCGGCGTATTGAACGTCGCGATGGAGGAGACGAACGAGAGCACCTGTCCGCCGTGCTCGATGTGCAACGGCAACGCGAAAGGCAGCGGCGACGTGGGGCCGGACCTGTCGATCGCCCCGTCGCCGCCCCCGGTCGGCCCGGCGCCGTCGGCCCGGTCCGTACCTCCGGGTGCGGGATAGCCGGCGACCTCCTCGTACAGCTCACGCAGCGCCGCCGACCGGGCCAGGGCGATCTGGCGATCCATCTGTGCCAGCAGATCGGCCCGCCACTCCCGGAGATTACGGATGCGCGGAGCCAGGCCCTCCGGATGGAGGGTGAGCCGCATGGCGTTCAGCGGCGGCGCCAGCAGATGCCCGGCCACGCCCTCCAGCAGCATGGTGATACCCCGATTGGCCGCCACGACGTTGTACATGCCGTCGACGACGAGCGCCGGGTACGGGTCGTACCCCTGGAGCAGCCGCTCCATCCCCTCGCGCAGCGCGCCGAACGCCGGGTCGTCGAGCGCGGTCTGTGCGTAGCGGGGCGCGTAACCGGCCACCACCAGCAGAGCGTTGCGTTCCCTGACCGGGATGTCGAGGTGCTCGGCCAGCCGCAGGATCATGTCCTCGCTGGGCCGGGAGCGGCCGGTCTCGACGAAGGAAATGTGCCGGGCCGAGGAATCGGCCCGGAGCGCCAGCTCCAGCTGGCTGATCCGACGCTGCTCCCGCCAGCTGCGCAGCAGCGGCCCTACCCCCGTGTCAAGCGCGACAGTTGTCATACCCAGACCGTAACGTCACCGGCACCGTCGACCGGAACCGATCGCTCGTGAGGGAGTCCCAGCATGCCCGCCGCACCATTGTCACAGAAGGAGATCGAGGACCGTCTGGGTGATCTGCCCGGCTGGTCGCTGGAGGGAGACCGGATCACCTGCACCTATCGGCTCCACACGCATTTCGCCGCTCTGGGGCTGACCGTGCACATCGCCCAGATCCAGGACGAGCTGAACCACCACTCCGATCTGACCCTCGGATACAACACCGTCAACCTGTCCGTGAACACCCATGACGCCGGTGGTGTGGTCACCGAGAACGACCTGAACCTGGCCGCGCGAGTGGTGGCGATCGCCCCCGGGCACGGCGTGAGATAGCCGGGCGAACGGGCATGCCGCCGCCGTGCGGTGGCGTGCCACAGCGCGACACCGAATCCGTCGGCCGGCACGTTCCCCGCAGTGGCGTTCGCTGTATCGGCACGGCGGGTTGTCGAACCGGCAACAAATCTCGCCAGAAACGCCGATGTGTGGTGAGGCTGTCCCCATGAGCCAGCACAGCGACGGTCATCGGCACACCACCACCCACGGCCAACGGCACAACGACCACACCCACGTGCACCACCACGACACCACCGAATTCGACTGGGACGTCATGGGCCCGCTGCTGGAGCAGAACGCCGAGCTCAGCCGCCCGCAGTACGAGGAGGCGGCACGCTGGACCGCCGCCCTGCTCACGGCCCCGAACGTGCGCAGGGTGCTCGACATCGGCAGTGGCCCCGGCGTGATCTCCTGTCTGCTCGCCGAGGTGTTCCCCGAGGCCGATGTCGTCGCCGTCGACGGCACCCCGGCCCTTCTGGAACGCACCCCGGCCCGTGCCCAGCAGCTCGGTCTCGGAGACCGTGTACGGACCCAGCAGGCCGAGATCCCCGAGGACCTCGACGAGTTGGGGGAGGCGGATCTGATCTGGGTGGGCAACGCTCTGCATCACATGGGTGACCAGCGCGCCGTCCTCGCCGGGTTCGCCGCCCTGCTGCGCCCCGGGGGGACCATTGCCCTGGTCGAGGGCGGTCTGCCACCCCGCCAGCTGCCGCGCGACATCGGCATGGGGCGGCCCGGCCTGGAGGCCAGGCTCGACGCGATCACCGCGGACTGGTTCGAGGACATGCGGGCGTCGCTGCCCGGCACCAAGCGGGAGACCGAGGACTGGAACGCCCTGCTCACCGCGGTGGGGCTGGACCCGCAGGGGACCCGCAGTTTCCTGCTCGACCTCCCGGCACCGCTCTATCAGCCCGGGCGCGACCATGTCATCGCGGAGTTCACCCGTCGGCGCGAGATGTTCGAAGAGGCGCTCTCGGCCGAGGACATCGCCGTACTGGACCGGCTCCTCGACCCCGAGGATCCGGCCGGACTGCGTCACCGCCCCGATGTCTTCCTGCTCATGGCGCGCACGGTGCACCTGGGCCGACGGGGCTGACCTTTACGGGCTGACCCGTGCCGACCCGCCAGGTTCCGGGGACACCGCGGGGCCGGGCGGGCCGGTGCGTTCGTCGGGCTGCCCGTACCCGCCGCCGTGGAACGCGCTGCGGGCCCCGTGGCGGCCAAGCGCGGACGGGGCCGTGGATCACCGGCATTCACGGCCCGCGGCCGCTGCCCCGACCGTGTCCATAGAAGACACGCTGCCGCCAGGGTGAGTGGGCATCAGAAAGTCCCCTGGACAGGCTAATGGCAGATCAATTCGCCCACAAATAAGGTCAATTGGCGTCTCATCTAATTATATGGAAATAGCATATGGCGTACTTTATGTACCTCGATCGGCGTGCAGGCGTCGACCTTCGACGTGTCCGATATGACAGGTATGGGGGCCGTCAGTACGTTCATCCACGGGTCGACTGCTCAGCCGACCCTCTCTGAGACAGGAGAAGCGACATGGTTACCCGTTCCGCCATCGTTACCGCCGCCGTCGCGGCCGCTGCGGCCATGGCCGCCACCGGCATCACCTACGCCTCGGCCGCCACCTCCGAGCCGTTCCAGGCTGCCCCGGCCGTCCAGCAGGCCGCTCCCGTTTCGGCTCTCGACGGCGGCGACGCCGGCAAGGGCAACGAGGGCAAGGGCAACGAGGGCCGTGGTTACGGCGAGGGTCGGGAGCGCTACGAGGGTCGTGAGCACTTCGAGGGTCGTGAGTACTTCGAGGGCCGCATCCACATCAACGAGCGGACGTACTCCGCCGAGCCGGGCGGCTGCATGGTCGTGATCAGCGGCCTCGGCGCTACGAGTCTCAACATCCGCAACGACAGCCGCCGGACCGTCGAGGTCTTCCGCGGGGCCACCTGCGACAACGGCGCCCCCATCGCCACCGTCGGACCCCACAGCTCCAGCGACGGAGTGTTCCCGGGGCGCGTCAGGGGCGGCGTGAAGGTCAAGAACGGAGTGGTGGGCAGCTTCCGGGTGATCGAGCGCCACTTCGACGGAGACCGCGACCGTGGTGACCGTGACCGCGGTGACCGAGACTGGTGACCGAGTCACTCGGTTGACGTAGAACCCCGGCCCGCCGGAATCGGGCCGGGGCTCCAGCCAGGGCATCCGATCGGAGCGACCCGGTCGGATGCCCACACCTGAACGACGACTGACAAACCCAATCACCTGCCAAGCCATACTAAAGCCGGACGGCGAGCCACTGCCAGCCGATCGGAACAGCCGCGCCGCGCGCGGCTACCGGGCTCCGGTTCCGGTTCCTTTCGGGTTCCGGTTCCGGTTCCGGGATTCGACTTCCGGGCTTCGGTACCGGGATTCGGCTTCCGGATTCGTTCTCGGCCTGCGGCCCTCGGTTGGGGCGCAGCGACCGGGCGGCAGAACGTGGCCCCGGCGCGGCAGACGCCGCCCACGTCCCGGCTGTCAGGTATCCCGGCCGTACGGCCGGGATACCGGCGATCGAGGAACCCCGCGGTGCTCGGAGACACCTGACGACGGCCCTTGGTCCAAGTGGGTGACGGCTCGGGCGGCACGGCCCCGAAAGCTCAGGCGCCGAGGTTGAACTCACCCGGGTTCGGGCCGAGTCGCTTGCCCTCGTCCAGCGCGGCGAACGCGGCCAGGTCGTCGGCGTCCAGCTCGAAGCCGAACACATCGAGGTTCTCCACGATCCGGGACGGCGTCACCGACTTCGGGATCACCACATTGCCGGTCTGGATGTGCCAGCGGAGCACCACCTGAGCCGGTGTGCGGCCGTGCTTCCGGGCGATCGCGACGACCGTCGGCACCTCCAGGAGCCCCTTGCCCTGGCCCAGCGGCGACCAGGCCTCCGTCGCGATGCCGTGCTTGGCGTGGAACGCGCGCGACTCGGCCTGCTGGAGCTGCGGGTGGAGCTCGATCTGGTTGATCACCGGGGCCACGGAGGTCTCGCCGAGCAGGCGCTCCAGGTGCTCCGGGAGGAAGTTCGAGACACCGATGGCCTTCGCGCGGCCCTCGGAGTAGATCTTCTCGAAGGCCTTGTACGTGTCGAGATACGCGTCCTTGGCCGGCACGGGCCAGTGGATGAGATACAGATCGACGTACTCCAGACCCAGCTTGTCGAGCGAGGTGTCGAAGGCACGCAGGGTGGAGTCGTAGCCTTGATCGGCGTTCCACAGCTTTGTTGTGACGAAGAGCTCTTCGCGGGCGACACCGGAGGCCGCGACGGCCCTGCCGGTGCCCTCCTCGTTCTCGTAGATCGCGGCGGTGTCGATGCTCCGGTACCCGGACTCGATGGCTGTCGCGACCGCCTTCGCGGCCTCGTCGTCAGGCACCTGCCAGACACCGAAACCGAGCTGCGGCATCTCGACGCCGTTGTTGAGGGTGATGGAGGGGACCTTGCTCACGAGCGGTCGATCCTTACGTTGTCGGTTGGGATTCTCATGGTCAACGATCAGCGTGTGCCGTGCATTCCCCGCCGTCCCGGTGTCCGGGGCGGCCGCTGCCGGTCGGTCCCGGAGGCGCCCTGACCGGGCGTCGGCCTCACCCGGTCCCGCCCCGATCGTGCTCCCGATGCCGCCGCTCCGTGCCCGAGGTGTCCGAAATTCTGCGAACTCACGTACGGGCATGGATATTTGGGCCCGCGCGAAGCATTGACAGATCGTTCTCCAGGGAATCCCATGCAGTGATGGTTAGGAACCTTTCCTAACGTTGCTCTGAAGGGAGCACCCGTGCACGCTGACCGCCCCCCACGCCGTTCCGTGGCCGTCCTCGCCGGACTCAGCTGTCTGTTTCTGCCCCTGCTCGCCCAGATCCCCAATGCCTCCGCCGCTTCGGAGGCAGGCGGCCCGGGTGCCGGCTCCCCGTCCGCCGCCACGGTGGCCGCGGGCCCCGGAGCGATGGCGGCGGCCCCCTACGAGTACCTGGGCTGGGGAAACCCACAGAAGCCGACCGATGTGATGGCGGCGACGGGCGTGAAGTGGTTCACCCTCGCCTTCATCCTCTCGGACGGCTCCTGCAACCCGAAGTGGGACGGTGACCGGGCGCTGACCGGCGGCTCGGACCAGGCAGCCATCGACTCCATCCGGGCGGCGGGCGGCGACATCGTCGTGTCGGCGGGCGGCTGGAGCGGCAACAAGCTCGGCGAGAAGTGTTCCAGCGCCTCCGCGCTCGCCGGGGCCTACCAGAAGGTGATCAACGCCTACCACCTCAAGGCGCTGGACATCGACATCGAGGACACCGAGTTCTCCAAAGGCACCGTGCGGCAGCGGGTGGTCGACGCCCTGAAGATCGTCAAGACCAAGAACCCGGGCATCGTGACGTACGTGACCATGGGGACCACCCCGACCGGCCCCGACACCAACGGCAAGGACCTCATCAAACGAGGTGCAGCCGCCGGGCTCGACAACGACGGCTGGGTCATCATGCCCTTCGACTTCGGCGGACACACCGGCACCATGGGCGCGGCCACGGTCAGCGCACTCGACGGTCTGAAAGCCGCCGTCAAAAGCGCCTACGGGTACAGCGACGGCGCCGCGTACCGGCACATCGGGGTCTCCTCGATGAACGGGAAGACCGACGAGTCGGACGAGACGGTCACCACCACCGACTTCAGAACCATCCTCGGCTACGCGCAGCAGCACCACATCGCGCGGTACGCCTTCTGGTCCGTCAACCGCGACCGTGCCTGCGGCTCCGGGGGCGACGCGGACGCCTGCAGCGGGGTGTCCCAGGCCCCGTACGACTTCACCAAGATCGTCGTCCAGTACCAGGGCTGAGGAGGTCCGATGCGCACCATGACGAGCAAACCGACCATCGGCGGCACGGCACTCGCCGCCGCCGGACTGCTGCTGCCCCTGCTCGCCGCGCCGCCCGCGGCCGCGGCGGCGAACCGTTACCAGGCGGAGGTCGCCACGCTCTCGCAGGCGGCCGTGGCGACGAACCACACGGGTTTCTCCGGCACCGGATTCGTCGACTACACCAACACCGCCGGATCTTCTGTGGAGTTCACGGTGAACGCCACCGCGGGCAGCACCTCGCTCGACATCCGCTACGCCAACGGCACCGCCACCGCCCGCCCGATGGACATCAGCGTCAACGGCAAGGTCGTCGCCTCCGGAGTCGCGTTCAACGGGACCGGGTCCTGGGACACCTGGGCGACGAAGACCGTCTCCGCCCAGCTCGTCACCGGAACCAACACCGTCCGGGCCACCGCGACCACCGCGAACGGCGGCCCCAACCTCGACTACCTGGACACCGGCGTCCCCGCGACCGGCGGTCCGGCGGTGCCGTTCGGCAGCCACCAATTCCCGTACGCCACAGGGACGCTGAAGCCGTCCGGCGCACAGTCCACGCTCGACCAGGCAGTGATCAGGACGTACAACGCCTGGAAGTCCGCGTTCGTCAGGAAGAACTGCGGCAACGGCTGGTACGAGGTCATCTCGCCGGACGCCGACCACCCCTACGTCGCCGAGGCCCAGGGCTACGGCATGGTCGTCACGGCGACCATGGCGGGAGCCGACCCGGAGGCCAGAACGGTCTTCGACGGCATGGTGAAGTACATGCTCGCGCACCCTTCGGTCAACAACGCCAATCTCCTCGCCGCCGAGCAGGACACCTCCTGCAAGAGCGTCGACGGCTCCGACTCGGCGACCGACGGGGACCTCGACGTCGCCTACGGGCTGCTGCTCGCCGACAAGCAGTGGGGGTCCACGGGCACCTACAACTACAAGGATCTCGCGGTCAAGCACATCAACGCCATCAAGAAGAGCGAGGTCAACCCGACCACCCATCTCATGCTGCTCGGCGACTGGTCGGACTCCGGTGAGTCCCACTACTGGATGAGCCGCTCCTCGGACTGGATGACCGACCACTTCCGCGCCTTCAAGAGGGCGACGGGCGACGGCACCTGGGACACCGTGCGCACCGCACACCAAGCCCTGATCACCTCTCAGCAGTCCAAGTACGCATCCAACACAGGCCTGTTGGCGGACTTCGTCGTCAACACCAACACCACCCCCAAGCCGGCCGCGGGCGAGGTGCTGGAAGGACCCAACGACGGCGACTACTCCTGGAACGCCTGCCGCGACCCGTGGCGTATCGGTGCCGACGCCGTCACCAGCGGGGACGCCGCCTCGCTCGCCTCGGCGCGCAAGCTCAACTCCTGGATCAAGTCGAAGACCGGCGGCGACCCGAACAAGATCGTCACCGGATACCACCTCAGCGGCACCGCCTTCGACAGCGGCGACGACATGGCGTTCACCGCCCCGTTCGCCGTGACCGCGCTGACCGACCCCGGCTCCCAGGCCTGGCTCGACGCCCTCTGGAAGAAGCTCGCCACCACCTCGATCGACCCACAGCTCTACTACGGCGGGAGCGTCCAACTCCAGTCGATGATTGCCGCATCCGGTAACCACTGGGTTCCCTGACGGCGGCTCAGATGCAGGCACTCTGTAGGGCCTTGGTGCAGGCGGTCCGGCAGTCGTCCACCACTAGCTGCGACAACAAGGGGAACCAGCCGGACGGTGCGGACAAGCTGTTCCGCATCTCGATCACGTAGCACGCGCCGTACTGCTGAGGCACGGACGGCCGTGCCTCAGCGGTACAGGGCGTCGACCTCCGTCGCGTACGCCGTCTCGATCGCCTTGCGCTTCAGCTTCAGCGACGGCGTGAGCAGGCCGTGCTCCTCGCTGAACGGATGCGCCAGGATCCGGAACGTACGGATCGACTCGGCCTGCGACACCGCCGTATTGGCGGCGACCACCGCACGCCGGACCTCCATCTCCAGGTCCGGATCCCGCACCAGCTCCTCCGACGGCAGGGGCGCCCGCCCCTGCATGGCGAGCCAGTGGTCCACCGACTCCTGGTCGACCGTGACCAACGCGGCGACGTAGGGCCGGTCATTGCCGACCACGATGCACTGCGCGACCAGCGGATGCGCCCGCACCCGCTCCTCCAGACCGGTCGGCGACACACTCTTGCCGCCCGACGTCACCAGGATCTCCTTCTTCCGCCCCGTGATCGTCAGATAGCCGTCCTCGTCGAGCGCTCCCAGATCCCCGGTGGCCAGCCAGCCCTCCCGCAGCACCGCGTCCGTGGCCTCCGGGGCGCCGAGATAGCCCGCGAACACATTGTCGCCGTGCACCCACACCTCGCCGTCCTCCGCGATGTGCACGGTCGTGCCGGGGATCGGCTGCCCGACCGTGCCGTACCGGGTGCGCTCCGGCGGATTGGCGGTGGCCGCCGCGGTGGACTCGGTCAGCCCGTACCCCTCGTACACGGTGACGCCCGCGCCCGCGAAGAACAGCCCGAGCCGCCGCTCCATGCCCGAACCACCGGACATGGCGTGCCGGATCCGGCCGCCCATCGCCTCGCGCACCTTCCTGTACACGACCTTGTCGAAGAACTGGTGCTGCATCCGCAGCCCGGCGGACGGCCCGGGACCGGTGTCGAACGCCCGTGCCTCCACTGCCTCGGCGTACTTCACCGCGATGTCCACGGCCTTGTCGAACGCCCCGGCCCGGCCCTCCGCCTCGGCCTTGCGCCGGGCAGCGTTGAAGACCTTCTCGAAGATGTACGGCACCGCCAGGATGAACGTCGGCCGGAACGACACCAGATCCGGCATCAGGGCCTTCGCCGACAGCTCCGGCTGATGGCCCAGCTTCACCCGGCCGCGAACCGCCGCGAGCTCCACCATCCGGCCGAAGACATGCGCCAGCGGCAGGAAGAGGAGGGTGGCCGCCTCGTCGCCCGGCTTGGAGTGGAAGACCGACTCCCAGCGCGAGGCCATGGTGTCCGTCTCGAACATGAAGTTGGCGTGCGTGATCACGCAGCCCTTGGAGCGTCCCGTCGTCCCCGAGGTGTAGATGATCGTCGCCACCGACTCGGGCGTCACCGCGCGCCGGTGGCGGTGCACCACCTCGTCCTCGACCTGGGTGCCCGCGTCGAGCAGTTCGTTCACCGCGTCGGCGTCCAACTGCCAGAGCCGCTTGAGCCCGGGCAGCTGGTCGATCACCGACGCGATCGTCATCGCGTGGTCCTCGTGCTCGACCATGACGGCGGACACACCGGCATCGTGCAGCATCCAGCGGACCTGCTCGGCCGAGGACGTCGGATAGACCGGTACGGACTGGGCGCCGACCGTCCACAGCGCGAAGTCGAAGAGCGTCCACTCGTAGCGTGTCCGCGACATCAGGGCCACCCGGTCGCCGAATCTGACGCCGTGCGCGATCAGGCCCTTGGCGAGCGCCAGCACCTCGTCGCGGAACGTCGCCGCGGTGACATCCCGCCAGCGTCCGCTCGCGTCTTTCCGGCCGAGCGCGACCCGGTCCGGATCCTCCTCGGCGTACTCGAACACCACATCGGCCAGCCCGCCTACGAGGGGCGCGGCTGCCATCGGTGGGACAGTGAACTCGCGCAATGACCTGCTCCTTGTGGCGCTCCGCACAGCGCCGTGACGCTACCCCAACGGACGGCGGGGCGGGAGGGTCCCGTATCGGCGGACCATGTGGCCCATGCACAGGTCAGCCACCGAAATCCGGCCAGATGGGCAAGGCTCGGGCGTGGCTGAGGCCGCGGAGTAAGCGGCCGACGCGGGAATCTCCACCAAATCTGTACGCCACAGTCACTCCCGTTCTGGGCGGTTACGGGGATATTGGTCCGCGGATCAGCCGGTCGCCGCCCGCCAGGATCGCCGCCGCCAGGGCGTCCGCGGCCTCCTGCGCCCTGTCCCGCCGCGGGCCGTGCAGCAGGACGAAGTCCACATCGCCGAGCTCCGGCAGCCCCGCTCTGGCCGGCACCGGTGCCAGACCCGGCGGGATCAGCCCACGGCTGTGAGCCATCACGCCCAGCCCCGCACGGGCCGCTGCGATCAGCCCGCTCAGGCTGGTGCTCGTACAGGCGACCCGCCAGGCCCGGCCGTGCTCCTCCAGGACCTCCAGGGCGCGGGCCCGGGTGATGCCCGGCGGCGGGAAGAGGACCAGCGGAACCGGACGGTCCGGGTCGATCCGCAGCCGCGGAGCGCCGATCCAGGTCAGCGCGTCCTGTCGGACCAGCTCTCCGTGCGTGTCGCCGACGCGCCGCTTGGCGAGCACCAGATCGAGCCGGCCCGCCGCGAGTCGCTGGTGCAGCGTCCCGGAGAGCTCCACCGTCAGCTCCAGCTCGACCTCCGGGTGGTCGCGGCGGAACGACTCCAGGATTTCCGGCAGCCGGGTCAGCACGAAGTCCTCGGACGCCCCGAACCGCAGCCGCCCACGCAGTCGCGTGCCGGTGAAGAAGGCCACTGCCCGCTCATGGGCCTCAAGAATCGTCCGGGCGAAACCGAGCATCGCCTCACCGTCCACGGTGAGATCGACCCGGTGCGTGTCCCGGGTGAACAGCTGCCGCCCCGCCGCGTCCTCCAGGCGCCGCACGTGCTGGCTCACCGTGGACTGCCGGACCCCCAGCCGGCGGGCGGCCCGGGTGAAGCTCAGGGTCTGGGCGACAGCGAGAAAGGTACGGAGCTGCGCGGGGTCGTACATGAGGCCAGGTTATCGCCGATCGTGATGACAGTGAGAGCGGTATGCGGGATTCCCGATTGCTTTGATCAAGAGCAGGATGGGGAGGGCACGACCGGAACCAAGAGAACAAGTGGAGCAGATGAACCGCCGCACCCCGAAACCTCCGTCCTGGCTGCCGATCGACCCGTACATCATGGCGCTGATCGGTACGGTCGTACTCGCGGCGATACTGCCGGCGTCGGGGACCGCCGCGGAGGTGGCGGGCGGCGCATCGACCGGAGCCGTCGCCCTGCTCTTCTTCCTGTACGGCGCCCGCCTCTCCACCGCCGAGGCGCTCGAGGGACTCAAGCACTGGCGGCTCCACCTCACCGTCCTGGTCTGTACCTTCGTGGCCTTTCCGCTGCTCGGACTGGCGGGCAAGGGGCTGGTGCCGTACGTCCTGACGCCGCAGCTGTACAGCGGCTTCCTCTTCCTCTGCCTCGTCCCCTCGACGATCCAGTCGTCGATCGCCTTCACCTCGATCGCCCGCGGCAACGTGCCCGCGGCGATCTGCGCGGGCTCCTTCTCCTCGATCGCCGGGATCTTCCTCACCCCGCTGCTCGCCGCGGCGCTGCTCGGCAGCAGCGGCGGCGGATTCTCGGCGGACGCGCTGCTGAAGATCGGGGTCCAGCTGCTGCTGCCGTTCGTCGCGGGGCAGCTGCTGCGTCGCTGGATCGGTGGCTTCATCACCCGCCACAAGAGGGTCCTCGGCTACGTCGACCGCGGCTCGATCCTGCTCGTCGTCTACACGGCATTCAGCGAAGGCATGGTGGCGGGCATCTGGCACCAGGTCACCCCGGCCAGGCTTGGGGCACTGCTCGGCGCCGAGGCCGTGCTGCTCGCGCTGATGCTCGCGCTGAGCTGGTACGGGGCGAAGCGGCTCGGCTTCGACCGTGGGGACCGGATCGCCATCCAGTTCGCCGGCTCGAAGAAGAGCCTGGCCGCCGGGCTGCCGATGGCGAGCGTCCTCTTCGGGGCGCAGGCGTCCCTCGCCGTGCTGCCGTTGATGCTCTTCCACCAGATGCAGCTGATGGTGTGCGCGGTGATCGCCAAGCGCCGATCGCGCGACCTGCTGGAGGAAACCCAGGAGAACGGCGTGGTGGCGCGGGAGCCGGTCGCCGTGAGCTGAGGGTGGAGCCTTCGGGACAGGCACTCAGCCCTGGCCGATCGTCGCCTCCAGGGTGATGCGGTGCTCACCCGCGTACACGTTCATGGAAGGACCCCGCAGGAAACCGACCAGGGTCAGTCCGGTCTCGGCAGCCAGATCCACGGCGAGGGACGATGGCGCCGAGACCGCCGCGAGCATCGGGATCCCGGCCATCACCGCCTTCTGGGCCAGCTCGAACGAGGCTCGCCCGGACACCAGCAGGATCGCCCGGGACAGCGGCAGCCGGTGGTCGGTCAGGGCCCGGCCGACCAGCTTGTCGACCGCGTTGTGCCGGCCGACGTCCTCCCGGATGTCGAGCAGCTCGCCCGTCTCGGAGAACAGCGCCGCCGCGTGCAGGCCCCCGGTCCGGTCGAAGACCTGTTGCGCGGCCCGCAGCCGGTCGGGGAGCGCGGCGAGCAGCGCGGGTTCGACCCGGACCGGGGGAGTGTCGGCGATCGGATGCCGGGTCGTGGTGCGTACCGCGTCGAGGCTCGCCTTGCCGCACAGTCCGCAGGACGACGTGGTGTACACATTGCGTTCGAGGGTGATGTCGGGAACCGGGACACCGGGCGCGAGCTTCACGTCCACGACGTTGTACGTGTTCACGCCGTCCGCGGTGGCCCCGGCGCAGTAGACGATCGACTGGACCTCGGGGCCGTCACCGATCACGCCCTCGCTCACCAGAAAGCCCGCCGCCAGCGCGAAGTCGTCGCCCGGCGTGCGCATGGTGATGGCGAGCGGCTTGCCGTTCAGCCGGATCTCCAGGGGCTCCTCCGCGACGAGCGTGTCAGGGCGCGTGGTGACCGCCCCGTCCCGGATACGGATGGTGCGGCGGCGCTCGGTGACCCGTCCCATAGCGGTTAAACCCGATTCTGTACGTGTTGGAAGCCGAAGCGGCCCTTGATGCAGAGGTTGCCGTGAGTCACCGGATTGTCGTGCGGAGAGGTGACCTTGACGATCTCATTGTCCTGCACGTGGAGTGTGACATTGCAGCCGACTCCGCAGTACGCGCAGATGGTGGTGGTCTCCGTCTGGGCCTGTTCGTCCCAGGTCCCGGCCGCGCGCATGTCGAATTCGGACTTGAAGGAGAGCGCCCCGGTGGGGCACACCTCGATGCAGTTGCCGCAGTGGACGCACGCCGAATCGGTGAGCGGCGCCCCTTGCTCGGTGGAGATGCGGGTCCGCCATCGACCATCTGGGGGTCTACACATCATGACCGCTGTGCCGCTGCAACTTCCGCGCAGGCTGATCGAGTTCACCTTGGACGGGCAGGAGACCCGGGTCCCCGAGGGCTCGACGATCCTGGACGCCTGCCGGGCCGCGGGCAAGGACGTCCCGACCCTGTGCCAGGGCGACACGCTCACTCCGAAGAACGCCTGCCGGGTGTGTGTCGTCGAGGTGGAGGGGGCCCGCACACGCCGGGCCGGGCCACCTGCCCCGATACGCAGAACAGCTTCGTGAACCGGGGAACGGACCGGGTGACGGCCCGGGGAATGATCCGAGGAGTGGGCTGAGCGGGCCGAGCGGGAGAACAGGAAACGATGCCACGTCAAGTCGACAGAATATTGTCTACAGTATGCCTTCCGGCGGTCAAGGCTGTCGTCAAGCCTCCAATGACCAGGTCCTATTCCTGTGGGAACACGTGCCCCCGTACCGGGCAGTAGCGACCAAGACTGGATGGTTCCTGCCATACGTAGCGAGGGGATCCCGTACATGACCGGCTCACGTGTCGTGGCGCTCGGCCACTATCAGCCCGCCAAGGTGCTCACCAATGACGATCTGGCGGCCATGGTCGACACCAGCGACGAGTGGATCACCAGCCGCGTCGGCATCAAGACCCGCCACGTCGGAGGCCCTGACGAGCCGGTGGACGAGATGGCCGCGCACGCAGGGGGCAAGGCGCTCGCCGCGGCGGGGACGCGGCCCGCCGAGGTCGATCTGGTGCTGGTCGCCACCTCCACCGCGATCGACCGCTCGCCGAGCATGTCCGCGCGGGTCGCCGCCCGGCTCGGCATGGGCTCGCCCGCGGTCATGGACATCAATGTGGTCTGCTCCGGATTCACCCATGCCCTCGCCACCGCCGACCACGCGATCCGGGCGGGCGCGGCCGAGCGCGTCCTCGTCATCGGTGCCGACAAGATGGCGGACATCGCGGACTGGACGGACCGAAGCACCTGCGTCCTGCTCGGTGACGGAGCCGGTGCGGCGGTCGTCGTCGCGGACCCGGACGGCGGGGACCGGCCCGGGATCGGCCCCGTCCTGTGGGGTTCGGTGCCGGAGATGGGCAACGCGGTGCGAATCGAGGGGACGCCCCCGCGTTTCGCGCAGGAAGGGCAGTCCGTGTACCGCTGGGCAACCACGCAGCTGCCGCCCATCGCCCGCAAGGTGTGCGAAAAGGCCGGTGTCGCCCCTGAGGATCTGGCCGCGGTCGTGCTGCATCAGGCCAATCTGCGGATCATCGAACCCGTCGCCAGGAAGATCGGCGCGGTCAACGCGGTCATCGCCCGGGATGTCGTGGACTCCGGCAATACGTCCGCGGCCTCCATCCCGATGGCCCTGTCCAAGCTGGTGGAACGCGGCGAGGTCCACAGCGGCGCGCCGGTGCTGCTTTTCGGCTTCGGCGGGAATCTCTCGTACGCGGGTCAGGTGATCCGCTGTCCGTGAGGGGCGTTGTGCTCGGTAGACTGTAGACGATAAGCAATTGCTCGTCGCCGGGAGGGGGACCGCGATGTTGTCCGCAGGACTGCCGCAAGGGGCTGTACCGAAGCTGGAACGGCCCGGTCCGCTACGCGAGCGCGTGTACGAGGCGCTGCTCGAACTCATAACGACGCGTGCGCTCCGCCCCGGCCAGCACCTGGTCGAGAGCGAACTGGCCGGCCATCTCGGGGTGTCCAGGCAGCCGGTGCGGGAGGCCTTGCAGCGGCTGAACACCGAGGGCTGGGTCGATCTCCGGCCCGCCCAGGGCGCGTTCGTGCATGAGCCCACGGAGGACGAGGCGGACCAGCTGCTCTCGGTCCGCACCCTGCTGGAGGCCGAGGCCGCCCGCCTCGCCGCGGCCAACTCCGGCACCGCGGGCATCGCCGCCCTGGAGGAGCTCTGCGCCAAGGGCGAGCAGGCGGTCGCGGACGACGACGTGGATCTGGCGGTCGCCACCAACGCGGCCTTCCACGCCAAAGTCATGGAGCTGGCGGGCAATGTCGTCCTCTCCGAGCTCGCAGGGCAGGTGGACCGCAGGGTCCGCTGGTACTACACCCCGGTGGCCCGTCAACGGGGCACCCAGTCCTGGATCGAGCACCGCTCGCTCATCGCGGCGATCGCCTCGCGCGACGAACAGCGGGCCACGGAGATCATGCGGGCGCACACGGAACACACGCGCAAGACGTATCACCAGCGCGACGAGGAGTAGCGCGCGGCCGAGCGGGTCGAATGGGGTCGTAACGGAAGGGCCGGGGCTTGAGCCCCGGCCCTTCCGTGGTCTGTGGGCGCCGCGGGCCGAACGGCTTTGTCCTCGGTGTGGAGAAAGTTGTAGTGGATTCCTGCGCAACTTCTTCCCACTCCCGGCAACCGCTGCTACGTTCCCCTCGAAAGCCCGACGGACAGGCCGATGTGGCGGGGAGGGGCGCGTGAGACGTATGACGGCACGACCCGCGAATGCGCATCAGGCGCGACTGCTCCGGCTGTTGCGCGACGGCGGGCCCAACTCACGGGCACAGCTGGGGGATCAGGTCGATCTCTCCCGCTCCAAGCTCGCCGTCGAGGTCGACAGACTGCTGGAGACCGGACTTGTTGTGGCCGATGGGCTCGCCGCATCCCGCGGAGGGCGTCGCTCGCACAACATCCGGCTCGCTCCGCAGCTGCGATTCCTCGGCGTCGACATCGGTGCCACATCCGTCGATGTGGCCGTCACCAACGCAGAGTTGGAGGTCCTGGGCCACCTCAACCACCCCATGGACGTACGCGAAGGGCCGGTCGCCATCTTCGAGCAGGTGCTGGCCATGGCGGCCAAGCTCCGGGCCTCCGGGCTCGCCGAAGGCTTCGACGGCGCGGGTATCGGCGTACCCGGACCGGTCCGCTTCCCCGAAGGCGTGCCGGTCGCACCGCCGATCATGCCCGGCTGGGACGGCTTCCCGGTCCGTGAGGCGCTCAGCCAGGAACTGGGCTGCCCCGTCATGGTCGACAACGATGTGAACCTGATGGCGATGGGGGAGCAGCACGCGGGCGTCGCGCGCTCCGTGGGCGACTTCCTCTGCGTCAAGATCGGTACGGGTATCGGCTGCGGCATCGTCGTCGGCGGCGAGGTCCACCGCGGTACGACGGGCAGCGCCGGAGACATCGGCCACATCCAGGTCCAACCCGAAGGGCGCGCCTGCGCCTGCGGCAACCGGGGCTGTCTGGAAGCCCACTTCAGCGGTGCCGCGCTCGCCCGCGACGCCGAGGACGCGGCGCGTGCCGGGCAGTCGCCGGAGCTCGCGGGCCGACTGGAGGCGGCCGGCAGGCTCACCGCCGCCGATGTGGCCGCCGCCGCGGCCGCCGGTGATGCCACCTCGCTCGACCTGATCCGCGAAGGCGGCAACCGGGTGGGCCAGGTCATCGCGGGACTCGTCAGCTTCTTCAATCCCGGACTGGTGGTGATCGGCGGCGGTGTGACCGGCCTCGGGCACACGCTCCTCGCCAGCGTCCGGACCCAGGTCTATCGGCAGTCGCTGCCGCTGGCCACCGGCAATCTCCCCATCGTGCTCGGCGAGTTGGGACCGGCCGCCGGAGTGATCGGCGCCGCCCGGCTCATCAGCGACCACCTGTTCTCACCGGCCTGACCCCGGGGCGGGCAGCACCTGGGCCCGCACCAGTACACAGGGCCGGAAGCACTGTAAGCACCGGAAATACCAGAACACAGGAAATACCGGAACACCGGAATCACCTCGCACCACCGCACCTGGTACCGCCCTGTCCACTCACCGGCCTTCCCCAAGCTCTCGGCTGCGCTCGAGCAGGGGATACCCCATTCGCCGAGGGGATTTGTCATGGCACCAGAACCACCCCTGCTCACCATGTCCGGCATCACCAAGTCGTTCCCCGGAGTACGCGCCCTCGACGGCGTGGACCTGGAGGTACAGGCCGGCGAAGTCCACTGTCTCCTCGGGCAGAACGGCGCCGGCAAGTCCACTCTCATCAAGGTGCTCGCCGGGGCCCACCAGCCCGACGGTGGCGAGATCACCTGGCGCGGCGAACCGGTCACGCTCAAGTCGCCCATCGCCGCGATGCGGCTCGGCATCGCCACCATCTACCAGGAACTCGACCTGGTCGAGGGCCTGTCGGTCGCCGAGAACGTCTTCCTCGGCCATGAACCCACCACCGCCCGCTTCATCGTCCGCACCCGCGAGGGCCGTACGGCGGCCGCCGCGCTGCTGAAGCGTCTCGGCCACCCGGAGATCGACCCGGCCCGGGCGGTCGGTGAACTGTCCGCCGCACAGCAGCAGATCGTCTCCATGGCGCGGGCACTCTCCCACGACGTACGGCTCATCGTGATGGACGAGCCCTCCGCCGCGCTTGACCCCGACGAGGTCGACAACCTCTTCCGTATCGTCGCCGCGCTCACCGCCGACGGGGTCGCCGTCGTCTACATCTCGCACCGCCTGGAGGAGATCCGCCGCATCGGCGACCGGGTGACCGTACTCAAGGACGGCCGCGCCGTCGCCGTGGGGCTGCCCGCCAAGTCCACGCCGACGCGCGACATCGTGGCCATGATGACCGGCCGCAACGTCGAACACGTCTTCCCGCCGCGCACCACGGACAGTGCGGGAGCGGCCGTCGCGGAACCGGTACTGAAGGTCGAAGGGCTGACCAGGAGGGGCGAATTCGCCCCGGTGGACCTGGAGCTCCGGCCCGGCGAGATCGTCGGCCTGGCCGGACTCGTCGGGTCGGGGCGCTCCGAGATCCTGGAGACCGTCTACGGCGCCCGCAGGCCGAGCGCCGGACGCGTCACCGTGGCAGGGAAGCAGCTCCGGCCCGGCAGCGTCCGCGCGGCCGTCGCCGCCGGGATCGGGCTCGCCCCCGAGGAACGCAAGGCGCAGGCCCTGCTGATGCTCGAAACCGTCACCCGTAACGTCTCCGTCTCCTCGATGTCCCGCTTCTCCCGGGCCGGCTGGCTCGACCGCGGGGCCGAACGCCGGGCCGCCCGCACCGCCACCCGTGAGCTCTCCCTGCGCCCCGACAACCCGGACACCCCCGTCCGCACACTGTCCGGCGGCAATCAGCAGAAGGCCGTCCTGGCCCGCTGGCTGCTGCGCGGCTGCCGGGTGCTGCTGCTCGACGAACCGACCCGCGGTGTCGACGTCGGCGCCCGCGCCGAGCTCTACACCGTGATCCGCCGGCTGGCCGACGAAGGCCTCGCCGTCCTGCTCGTCTCCAGCGAGGTGCCCGAAGTGCTGGGCCTCGCCGACCGGGTTCTGGTGCTCCGCGAGGGCCGCGTCGTGCACGCGGCGGACGCCCGGGAGCTGGACGAGCACCGCGTACTCGACCTAGTGATGGAAGGGAGCCCGACGTCATGACGCAGCCTGTCTCTTCGGCGCAGCAGGGCGGGCCGGACAAGAGGGCCGTCCCCGCCCCGGCCGCCGGACCCAGGGAGCAGGACGGACCTTCGCGCGCCTTCGGCCTGCGCCTGGACGTGCGTAACCTCTCGCTCCTCGGCGTTCTCGCCGTACTTGTCGCCGTCGGCGGATTCACCGAGCCCGACGCCTTTCTGGACACCGGGAACCTTCAGCTGATCCTGACCCAGTCGTCCGTCATCGGAGTCGTCACCGTCGGGATGACCTTCGTCATCACCAGCGGAGGGATCGATCTGTCGGTCGGCGCGATGGTCGCGCTGGCCTCCGTATGGGCGACCACCCTCGCCACCCAGGAGTACGGCTTCGCAGGGATTCTGTTCACCGCCGTGATCGTCGGACTCGGTGCCGGGCTGGTGAACGGGGTGCTCATCGCGTACGGCCGGATGGTGCCGTTCATCGCGACGCTGGCCATGCTCGCCTCCGCCCGCGGGCTCGCCCTCCAGATCACCGACGGCAAGACCCAGATCGTCACCGTCAAGTCGGTTCTCGACCTGGGCCTGCCCGACTCGTACGTCCTCGGCATCCCGCCCCTGGTCATGATGTTCGCCGCGGTGACCGTCATCGGCTGGCTGGTGCTGAACCGCACGACCTTCGGGCGGCGTACGGTCGCGGTCGGCGGCAACGCGGAAGCGGCCAGGCTGGCCGGCATCGACGTGCGACGGCAACGGCTCTACCTCTATCTGCTCTCCGGGCTGTGCTGCGGCATCGCGGCCTTCATGCTGATCGTCCTGGCCGGTTCGGGACAGAACACCAACGGCAATCTGTACGAGCTCGACGCCATCGCCGCCGCGATCATCGGCGGCACCCTGCTCAGCGGCGGACGCGGCACGATCGTCGGCTCCGTCCTCGGTGTCCTCGTCTTCACCACCATCCAGAATATCTTCGCGCTCAACAATCTGCAGAGCGATGTCCAGCAGATCGCCAAGGGCGCGATCATCGTCGCTGCCGTCCTGGTCCAGCGCCGCACATCGGCGCACGGGGAGACTTGAGCCCACCGCCCTGCTTCTCCGCACCGCCCACCGCTCCGTTCACCACATGTGACATGTCACGCACCGGTGTGACGTGACACGCACCGGATGAAGGGTTTGACAGCCATGCCAGAAACCAGCCGCAGACGACTGCTCTTCGGCACCGCAGCCGTCTCCGCAGGCGCGGTCCTCACCGCCTGTACCAGCAATGAGCCCAAGAAGTCGGAGACCGCGCAGAACAATCAGCCCGCCGCCGACGACAAGCCCGGCAAGCCCGTCACCATCGGCTTCGCGGGTCCGCAGGCCGACCACGGCTGGCTCAACGCCATCAACGAGAACGCCAAGTCGCGGGCGGCGAAGTACTCCGAGGTGACGCTGGAGAGCACCGAGGGCTCCAATGACACCGCCGCCCAGATCGGTCAGGTCAAGACCCTCATCAACAAGAAGGTCGACGTCCTCGTCATCCTCCCCGCCGACGGCAAGGCGCTCACCCAGGTCGGCCTGGAGGCCATGCGGGCGGGCATCCCCGTCATCAACCTGGACCGGATCTTCGCCTCTCCGCAGGCCTACCGCTGCTGGGTCGGCGGCGACAACTACGGCATGGGTCTCAACGCCGGTACGTACATCGGTGAGCAGCTCAAGGACAAGGCGGGAGCCAAGGTCGTCGAGCTGGCCGGCATCGACAATCTGGAGCTCACCAAGCAGCGCAGTCAGGGCTTCGCGGACGCGTTGAAGAACTACCCCAACATCAAACTGGTGGCCCGTCAGGCCGCCGACTTCACTGTCGAGTCGGGTCAGGCGAAGATGGCCCAACTCCTCCAGGCGCAGAAGAAGTTCGACGCTCTGTGGAATCACGACGACGACCAGGGTGTGGGAGCGCTTCGCGCCATCCAGCAGGCGGGCCGCGACGAGTTCCTGATGGTCGGCGGTGCCGGGGCCAAGTCCGCGATGGACGCCATCAAGGCCGACGACAGCGTGCTGAAGGCCACCGTTCTCTACCCGCCGACGATGGCCGCGTCCGCCATCGACCTGGCGCGCGCCCTGGCCCAGGGCAAGGGTGTCGGCGGCCTGGCCGAAATGGAGATCCCGACCAATCTCACTCTCTACTCGGCCGTGGTCACCAAGGAGAACATCGACCAGTACCTGCCGACGGGCTTCAGCTGATCCGCCCCGCGGGAGGGTGCTGACCCTCCTGCCGCAACCATCGAATGACCGACGAGGAGGAAGCCCGGATGGCCCGTAGGGAAGAGACGGATCAGGAGGCCGCAGGTCCGCCGACGCATCGGCCGGTGACGAGCGCGCCGACGCTAGGAGTCGGCATGGTCGGATACGCGTTCATGGGCGCCGCCCACTCGCAGGGGTGGCGCACCGCGGGACACGTCTTCGAGCTGCCGCTGCGACCGGCTCTCGCCGCGATCTGCGGACGTGACCGCGCGGCTGTCGACGCGGCGGCGGCCCGCCACGGCTGGGCAGCGGCGGAGACCGACTGGCGGGCCCTCATCGCCCGGGACGACGTGCAGCTCGTCGACATCTGCACCCCAGGCGACAGCCACGCCGAGATCGCCATCGCCGCCCTGGAGGCGGGCAAGCACGTGCTGTGCGAGAAGCCGCTCGCCAACACGGTCGCGGAGGCCGAGGCGATGGTCGAGGCCGCGGAGCGCGCGGCGGTCCGCGGCCAGGTCGCGATGGTGGGGTTCAACTACCGCAGGGTGCCCGCGATCACCTATGCCAGGCAGCTGATCGCCGACGGCCGGATCGGCACCCTGCGACATGTCCGCGCCACCTATCTCCAGGACTGGCTCGTCGATCCCGAATCACCGCTCACCTGGCGGCTGAAGCGGGAACACGCGGGCTCGGGAGCGCTCGGCGACCTGGGGGCGCACATCGTGGACCTGGCGCAGTTCCTGGCGGGGGAGCCGCTGGTCGGGGTGTCCGCGGTCAGCGAGACGTTCGTGCGCGAACGGCCGGTGCTCGCCGGGCCTTCGGCCGGGCTCTCCGGCGCACCGGACCCGGGCGCGCGGGGCGCGGTGACCGTCGACGACGCGGCCCTGTTCACCGGCCGGCTCGCCTCCGGGGCGCTGGCCTCGTTCGAGGCGACCCGGATGGCGGCCGGACGGAAGAACGCGCTGCGGCTGGAGATCAATGGGGAGCGCGGCTCGCTCGCCTTCGATCTGGAACGGCTCAACGAGCTGTCCTTCCATGACCACACCGAACCCGCCACCAGGGCAGGGTTCCGGCGCATCCTCGTCACCGAGCCCGAGCATCCCTACCTGGAGGCGTGGTGGCCACCGGGCCATGCCCTCGGCTACGAGCACACCTTCACCCATCAGGCCCGTGACGTGGTGCGGACGATCGCCGAAGGTACCGCCCCCGCACCGTCGTTCGCCGACGGGCTGCAGGTGCAGCGGGTGCTCGCGGCGGTGGAGGAGAGCGCCGAGAAGAACTCCGTACACACTCCCGTGGCTCTCTAGGAGGTCCTTCATGCCCCGTCCCTTCACACTCTTCACCGGTCAGTGGGCCGACCTGCCCTTGGAGGAGGTCTGCAGACATGCCCGGGACTTCGGCTACGACGGGCTCGAACTCGCCTGCTGGGGCGACCACTTCGAGGTCGACAAGGCCCTGACGGACCCCGGCTACCTGGACGGCCGACGGCAACTGCTCGACAAGTACGGGCTGAAGTGCTGGGCGATCTCCAACCACCTCGTCGGCCAGGCCGTCTGCGACAGCCCGATCGATGAACGGCACCAGGGAATTCTCCCGGCGCGGATCTGGGGCGACGGTGAACCCGAAGGGGTACGCCGCCGTGCCGCCGAGGAGATCAAGAACACCGCCCGCGCGGCCGCCGCCTTCGGAGTGCGTACGGTCATCGGCTTCACCGGCTCCTCCATCTGGCACCTCGTCGCGATGTTCCCGCCGGTCCCGCCGCACATGATCGAGCGTGGGTACGAGGACTTCGCCGAGCGCTGGAACCCGATCCTGGACGTCTTCGACGCGGAGGGCGTGCGATTCGCCCATGAGGTGCACCCCAGCGAGATCGCGTACGACTACTGGACCACACACCGTGCACTGGAGGCCGTCGGCCACCGGGCCGCGTTCGGGCTGAACTTCGACCCCAGCCACTTCGTCTGGCAGGACCTCGACCCGGTCAACTTCCTGTACGACTTCCGGGACCGCATCTACCACGTGGACTGCAAGGAGGCGCGCAAGCGGCTGGACGGCCGCAACGGCCGCCTCGGCTCACATCTGCCGTGGGGCGACCCGCGGCGCGGCTGGGACTTCGTCTCCGCCGGGCACGGTGACGTGCCGTGGGAGGACGTCTTCCGGATGCTCCGGTCCATCGGGTACGAGGGGCCGGTCTCCGTCGAGTGGGAGGACGCGGGGATGGACCGGCTGGCAGGTGCGCCGGAAGCGCTTGCCACGCTGAAGCGGTACGACTTCGAACCGCCGTCGGCATCGTTCGATGCGGCGTTCGGGGGTGGCGACTGACGGGTTCTTCCCGGGGGCGTTGCCCCCGGGTCCCGGTCCGGGAAGGGGCGGGCCGAGCGGGGTGGGGGCCGGAGCCCGCCGCCATCCCGTGCTCGCCCCTGCCCTCGCCCCGCTTTGTCCTGACCCGGGAAGAAGTTCAACAAGACGGCTGCGTAAGGGCTTTCCGTCCAGGACGAACAGGTCTACCGTCCACAACGTGTACATGGCATAACTCGGGTCGCGGGCGCCCCACAGGCCCCGTACGACCTGCGCGGCAGTCCCCGCGCAGCACGGCACGGCAGCACCCGCCCGTACAACCGGCACTCTCCGGAGGACACTCGTGCACATAACCAGATACAGGAGCAGAACCCGGCTCCGCGTCCGTACATCCCTCGCACTGCTCACCGGCGGCCTGCTCACCGCGGCCACCCTCACCCTCGGCGCCTCGCCCGGAGCGGCCGTGGAAGGACCGTCGTCGCCGGCCGCCTCCGACGCCGCGGCCGAGGAATTCCAGCAGGTCACCCTCGCCAAGGGTGCGGCCGAGACCGGCGAGCCCATGACCCTCGCCGTCCTCCCCGACCGCAGCGTGCTGCACACCTCGCGCACCGGCGAGCTGCGCCTCACCGACAGCGGCGGAAACACCCGGGTCGTGGGGGCTCTCCCTGTGTACTCGCACGACGAAGAGGGACTCCAGGGCGTCGCCATCGACCCCGACTTCAGCAAGAACCGGGCCATCTACCTCTATTACGCGCCCCCGTTGGACACCCCCTCCGGAGACGCCCCCGAGAACGGCACGGCCGCCGACTTCGCCAAGTTCGACGGGGTGAACCGCCTCTCGCGCTTCGTCCTGAAGGCCGACGGCACTCTCGACAACGCCAGCGAGAAGAAGATCCTCGACATCCCGACCTCGCGCGGCATCTGCTGCCACGTCGGTGGCGACATCGACTTCGACGCCCAGGGCAACCTGTATCTGTCGACCGGCGACGACTCCAACCCGTTCGCCTCCGACGGTTACACACCGATCGACCAGCGCCCCGACCGCAACCCGGCGTTCGACGCCAGGCGCAGCGCCGGCAACACCAACGACCTGCGCGGCAAGATTCTCCGGATCAAGGTCGCTGAGGACGGCTCGTACACGATCCCCGACGGGAACCTCTTCGCACCGGGTACGGACAAGACCCGCCCCGAGATCTACGCGATGGGCCTCCGCAACCCGTTCCGCTTCTCCGTCGACAAGGCGACGGGCATCCTCTATGTCGGCGACTACGGGCCCGATGCGGGTGCGGCCGACCCCAAGCGTGGACCGGGCGGGCAGGTCGAGTTCGACCGGGTGACCAAGCCGGGCAACTACGGCTGGCCGTTCTGCACCGGTAAGAACGACGCGTACGTCGACTACGACTTCGCGACGAAGACGTCCGGCGCGTCCTTCGACTGCGACGCCCCGAAGAACACCTCGCCGCACAACACCGGTCTCGTGGACCTGCCGCCCGCCCAGCCCGCCTGGATTCCCTACGACGGCGGATCGGTGCCCGAGTTCGGCACCGGCTCCGAGTCGCCGATGGGCGGCCCCGTCTACCACTACGACGCCAACCTCGACTCGCCCGTGAAGTTCCCCGAGGCCTACGACGGGCAGTTCTTCGCCGGAGAGTTCGGCCGGCGCTGGATCAAGGCCATCAAGCACGACGCCGACGGCACCGTCCAGTCCATCAACCCGGTTCCGTGGACCGGGACCCAGGTGATGGACATGGCCTTCGGACCCGACGGGGCGCTGTACGTCCTCGACTACGGCACCAGCTGGTTCGGCGGCGACGCGAACTCCGCCCTCTACCGCATCGAGAACGCCACCGGCGGCCGCTCACCCAACGCCGTCGCGTCGTCCGACAAGACCTCGGGCACGACGCCGCTCAAGGTGAGCTTCTCCTCGGAGGGCACCGTGGACCCGGACGGCGACCCGCTGACGTACGCCTGGGACTTCGGGGACGGCGGCACCTCGACGGCGGCCAACCCCACGTACACGTACAAGAAGAACGGCACCTACACGGCGACCGTCACCGCCAAGGACCCGACCGGCCGAAGCGCGTCCGCGAGCGTCCATGTCACGGTCGGCAACACGGCACCGAAGGTGGAACTGAAACTCCCCGGTGACGGACAGCTGTTCAGCTTCGGTGACGAGGTTCCCTTCAAGGTGACCGTCACCGATCCCGAGGACGGCACGATCGACTGCTCCAAGGTCGAGGTCCGCTTCGTCCTCGGCCACGACAGCCACGGTCACCCCATCACCACCGTCAACGGGTGCTCCGGCACGATCAAGACCGCCGTCGACGGCGGACACGACCCGAACGCCAACATCTTCGGGGTCATCGACGCCTCCTACACGGACGGCGGAGGCGGCGGCCAGGCATCCCTGTCCGGTCACGACCAGGCGCAGCTCCAGCCGAGGCACCGCCAGGCCGAGCACTTCAGCGCCTCGTCCGGGATCAAGGTCTACGACAAGGCGACCGCCAACGGAGGCAAGACCGTCGGCGACATCCACAACGGCGACTGGATCTCCTTCAAGCCGTACATCCTCGGCGACTCCAACAAGCTCACCGCCCGCATCTCGTCCGGTGGCAGCGGAGGAATCCTGGAGGTACGGGCAGGCTCGGCGACCGGTACGCTCCTGGGCTCGACCCCGGTACCGGTGACCGGCGGCTGGGAGACCTTCCAGGACGTCGACGTAACCTTGCGCGACGTCCCCAAGAAGGCCACCGAGCTCTTCCTCGTCTTCAAGGGAGGCGACGGAGCGCTGTACGACGTCGACGACTTCGAGCTCACCCACGGCACCGCGGTCAAGACGGCCAAGCGGGTCCTGGTCTTCTCGAAGACGGCCGGCTTCCGCCACGACGCGATTCCCGACGGCATCGCCGCGCTGAAGGAGCTCGGCAAGGGCAGCGACATCACCGTCGACGCGACGGAGGAGGCCCGCCAGTTCACCACGGGCAACCTGGCGCGGTACGACGCCGTCGTCTTCCTGTCGACGACCGGTGATGTGCTCGATGCCGACCAGCAGAAGGCATTCGAGAACTACGTGGCCACCGGCGGCGGCTACATGGGCGTCCACGCGGCGGCGGACACGGAGTACGACTGGCCGTTCTACGGCGGACTCGTCGGGGCGTACTTCTCCTCGCACCCCGCCATCCAGCCCGCCACCGTCCGCGTCGAGGACCACAAACACCCGGCCACCGCCCACCTCGACGACGAGTGGAACCGCACCGACGAGTGGTACAACTACCGCACCAACCCGCGCGGTCAGGCCAAGGTCCTCGCCACACTCGACGAGACGACCTACACCGGCGGCACCATGAAGGGCGACCACCCGATCACCTGGTGCCAGGCCTACCAGGGCGGCCGCTCCTTCTACACCGGCCTCGGCCACACCAAGGAGTCGTACGCCGAACCGGCTTTCCGGGGGCTCCTCCTCGGCGGCATGCGGTACGCGGCCGGTCAGGTGAAGGCCGACTGCAAGCCCGACACCGGGTACCGGTCGATCTTCAACGGCAAGACCCTCGAAGGGTGGAAGCAGGCCGGCCCCGGAAAGTTCGACATCGTCGACGGCGAACTGCGCTCCGAGGGCGGCATGGGTCTGCTCACCTACCAGGCCAAGGAGCTCGGGTCGTACTCGCTCAAGCTCGACTGGAAGATGCAGGGCGACGACAACTCCGGCGTCTTCGTCGGCTTCCCGGAGTCCGACGACCCCTGGTCCGCGGTGAACAACGGCTACGAGGTGCAGATCGACGCCACCGACGCGCCCGACCGCACCACGGGCTCGATCTACACCTTCAAGGCACCGGACATCAAGGCCCGCGATCAGGCCCTGCTGCCGCCCGGCCAGTGGAACAGTTACGAGATCAAGGTCCAGGGCGAACGTCTCCAGGTCTTCCTCAACGGAGTGAAGATCAACGATTTCACCAACACCGATCCGGTACGGAGCCTGAAGGACGGCTACATCGGCATCCAGAACCACGGTCCCGATGACCACGTGTCCTTCCGCAACATCCAGCTGAAGGAACTGCCCTCGGCGTAGGGCGGTCACCCCGGCCGACGGCGGGCGGGGAGGGAAAGCCTCCCCGCCCGCCGTCACCACCCGGCCGTCTCACCTCGTCGTTCCTTCTCCGCCTTCGATCCGGATTCCCCCTCGATCCTGTTCCCCTGTCGCACAGCGCCACTTGCTCTGCCCAGCCAGCACCCCCAGCCAGGGAGGCAGCCCGTGTCAGCATCCGCCGTTCGTACCGGAGTCTGGTTCATCGGAGCACGCGGTTCCGTCGCCACCACCGCCACAGCGGGGTGCGCGGCGGTCGCGGCAGGGCTCCACCCGGCGGCCGGCATGGTCACCGAGACCACGCCGTTCGCCGACAGCGGGCTGCCCACCCTCACCTCGCTGGTCTTCGGCGGACACGACACCGTCGGCTGTCCCCTGCCCAAACGCGCCGAGGCCCTGGCCGCCGGGGGAGTGCTGCCGCACGGACTGCCCCGGGCCGTGCGCTCCGAACTCGCTGCCGCCGACGCGGAGATACGGCCCGGCGGGCCACTGCCCGGCGACACCCGCAGCGACGAGGAACTCATCACCGCCTTCGCCGCCGACCTCGTCGACTTCGGGCACCGCAACGGCCTGACCAGGACGGTCGTGGTCAACGTCGCCTCCACGGAACCGGTCCCGGCCCCCGGCGAGCGGCGGCTGCCCACCAGCTCGCTCTATGCCGCGGCGGCGCTCCGGGCCGGCTGCCCGTACATCAACTTCACCCCCTCCACCGGGCTGCGCACCCCCGCGCTCCAGGACGCCGTCGCGGGCTGCGGACTTCCTCACGCGGGCCGCGACGGCAAGACCGGCCAGACGCTGCTCCGCTCCGTACTCGCCCCGATGTTCGTGCAACGCGCGCTGCCCGTACGGGCCTGGTCGGGCACCAACCTGCTGGGCGGCGGGGACGGAGCGGCGCTGGCCGACCCGGGCGCGGCCGCGGCCAAGAACGCGGGCAAGGAACGCGTCCTCGCCGACACGCTGGGAACGGCGCCCGAGGGCGAGGTCCACATCGACGACGTACCGGCCCTCGGCGACTGGAAGACGGCGTGGGACCACATCGCGTTCGACGGATTCCTCGGGGCGCGCATGGTGCTCCAGACCACCTGGCAGGGGTGCGACTCCGCACTGGCCGCACCCCTGGTCCTGGACCTGGCGAGACTGGTCGCCCGCGCCCACGAGAAGGGGCTGACCGGCCCCTTGCCCCAGCTCGGCTTCTACTTCAAGGACCCGGACGGCGGCCCGGCCGCACTCTTCGAGCAGTACGGGGAGCTGCTGGCCTTCGCCGACACGCTGCGGGGGGAGAAGTGACGGTACGGGCCTGGGCGGAACTGCTGCGGGTGTCGGCGCTGTTCACCGTCCCCGGCGACGCACTCGCCGGAGCGGCGGCGAGGGGCCGGCGCCCCGACCGGGGCACCGCGCTCGCCGTCGGCGCCTCGCTCTGTCTGTACGAGGCGGGGATGGCACTCAACGACTGGGCCGACCGCGGCGAGGACGCCATCGACCGCCCGCACCGGCCGATCCCCTCGGGCCGGATCGCTCCCGGCGCGGCCCTCGCGGCGGCCGGCGCGCTGACGGCCGCGGGCCTGGGCCTGGCCGCCCGGGCCGGCCGCCCGGCCCTCGCGGTCGCCACGGGGCTGGCGGCGACGGTCTGGGCGTACGACCTCCGTCTCAAACACACCCCGGCGGGACCGGCGGCGATGGCGGCGGCGCGAGGACTGGATCTACTGCTCGGGGCCACAGCCACGGGGGCCGCGAAGAGACCGACGCGTTGGGGTTCGGGTTCGGGTCCGGCTCCTGGCGCGGCTGCGCGCGGCGGCATGCGCAGCGCCCTTCCGGCCGCAGGACTGCTCGGCGCGCACACCTACGCCGTCACCGCCGTCTCCCGGCGCGAGGCGCAGGGCGGATCCACCACCGCCCCCCTCGCCGCGCTCGCCGCCATCACCGCACTGGGCGCCGCGGCCCTGCGCAAGCCCGGCGGCGCGCTCCCGGAACCGGGAAAGCCCGAGGACACGCCCCCGCACGCGGGTCACGGCCGGACGCGGGAAGCGCACCTCTCGCAGCGGCCCCGGGCCACCCCGGCCTCCACCACCCCCCGCCTCCTCCTGACCGCGCTCACCGGCAGCTACTTCCGTACCGCCGCCGGGCCCCTCCTGCACGCCGCCCTCAACCCGTCCCCGCCGCTCACCCAGCGCGCCGTCGGCGGCGGCATCCGGGCGATGATCCCGCTCCAGGCCGCCCTGGCCACCCGCGCCGGAGCAGCCGGAACCGGGCTTGCCGTCATGGGGCTCGTCCCGCTCGCCCGCACCCTCGCCCGGAAGGTGAGCCTCACATGACGATCCGCCTCGGCTACGGCACCAACGGACTCACCGACCTCCGCCTGGACGACGCCCTCGGCCTCCTCGCGGACCTCGGCTACGACGGGGTCGGCCTGACTCTCGACCACATGCATCTCGACCCTCTCGCCCCGGACCTCCACGCCCGCACCCGCCGGGTGGCGTCCAGGCTCCAGGAGCTGGGCCTCGGCGTCACCGTCGAGACCGGGGCCCGGTACATCCTCGACCCCCGCCGCAAGCACGGCCCGTCCCTCCTCGACCCGGATCCCGAGGCCCGCGCCGCCCGCACCCGGCTGCTCGTCCGGGCCGTCGGCATCGCCGCCGACCTCGGTGCCCACGCCGTGCACTGCTTCAGCGGCATCACCCCACCGGACATCGCCCCCGACACCGCCTGGCAGCGGCTCACCGACTCACTCGCCCCCGTCCTGGACGCCGCCGACCGCTCCGGCATCCCCCTGGCCATCGAACCCGAGCCCGGACACCTCCTCGCCGATCTCGCCGACTTCCACCGCCTGCGCGTCCTCAGCGGCGACCCACCACCGCTCGGACTCACCCTCGACATCGGCCACTGCCAATGCCTGGAGCCCGCCCCGCCCGCCGACTGCGTCCGCGACGCCGCCCCCTGGCTGCGGCACGTCCAGATCGAGGACATGCGCAGGGGCGTCCACGAACACCTCCCGTTCGGCGACGGCGAAATCGACTTCCCGCCCGTACTCGAAGCGCTCGACGCCCTCTCGGACACCGGCTACCGCGGTCTGACCGTCGTCGAGCTGCCCCGTCACTCCCATGCCGGACCCGAACTCGCCCGCACCTCGATCGAGTTCCTCCGCAAGCACGGACCGTCAGGACGCTGAAACCGCGAAGGGAGCAACGACGCCATGCCGATGAACCCGACGACGACACCGCTGCTGACCCGCAAGGAACTCGACGCCCGGCTCGGCGGAGCCGCGCGTGCCTGGCTCGACGAGGCCCTCGCCGAGGCCGAGCACGCCGCTTCCCACGGAGACACCGAACAGCGGCCCGGCAGCCCGTACGCCGTACCGTCGTGGGAGCTGCGGTACGCCGCCGCCGGCCGGCACTGCGGACTCGAACACGCCGACTCCGTACGCGCCCTGCTGCTCCTCGAGGCCCGCGCCGCACTGCCTGCCCTCACCAGGCTCTACGAGCAGGGCACCGCCGCCGAACGACGCGCCGTCATGCTCACTCTGCACCGGCTGGACCTCGGCCCCACCGCCCTTCCGCTCGTCAAGGACGCCCTGCGCACCAATGACACCCGGCTGGTCGCCGCGGCCGTCGGACCGTACGCGGCCGCCCACCTCGATGCGCACAACTGGCGCCACGCCATTCTCAAATGCCTCTTCACCGGTGTCCCCGTCGAGGCCGTCGACCAACTGGCACGGCGCTCGCGCGGCGACGCGGAACTCGCCCGTATGCTCGGCGACTTCGCGGCCGAACGTATCGCCGCGGGCCGCAGCGTCCCCGCCGATCTCACCCGCGTCCTCGACCTCACCACCCCCGGCCCCGCGGCCCCCACGGAGGAGTCCTGATGCGCATCTTCGACCCCCACATCCATATGACCTCCCGCACCACGGACGACTACCAGGCGATGTACGACGCGGGCGTCCGCGCCCTCGTGGAACCCTCCTTCTGGCTCGGCCAGCCCCGCACCTCGCCCGCCAGCTTCTTCGACTACTTCGACGCCCTGCTCGGCTGGGAACCCTTCCGTGCCGCCCAGTACGGCATTGCCCACCACTGCACGATCGCCCTCAACCCCAAAGAGGCGAACGACCCCCGCTGCACCCCCGTCCTGGACGCCCTGCCCCGCTATCTCGCCAAGGACTCCGTCGTCGCCGTGGGCGAGATCGGCTACGACTCCATGACCCCGGCCGAGGACACCGCCCTGGCCGCCCAGCTCCAGCTCGCCGCCGACCACGGCCTGCCCGCTCTCGTACACACCCCGCACCGCGACAAGCTCGCCGGACTGCACCGAACCCTCGACGTCATCCGCGAATCCCACCTCCCCCCGGAACGGGTCCTGCTCGATCACCTCAACGAGACGACCGTAAAGGATGCCACTGACAGCGGCTGCTGGGCCGGCTTCTCCGTCTACCCCGACACCAAGATGGACGAGGACCGTATGATCGCGATCCTCAAGAGCCACGGCACCGAGAAGGTCCTGGTCAACTCGGCCGCCGACTGGGGCAGGAGCGACCCGCTCAAGACCCGCAAGGTCGGCGACGCGATGCTCGCCGCCGGATTCGGCGAGGATGACGTCGACCAGGTGCTCTGGCGCAACCCCGTCGCCTTCTACGGCCAGAGCGGCCGCCTCCAGCTCGACATCGCCACGCCGCAACCACTCCACGAGGGCAACTCCGTCCTGCGCGGCGGGGAGTGAGGCGATGCGCTTCCGCCACCCCGACGGCTCCACCGTCCACCTCGCGTACTGCACCAACGTGCACCCCGCCGAGACGCTCGACGGGGTCCGAACCCAACTGCGCGACCACTGCGAACCGGTCCGCAAGCGCCTGGGCCGTGACCGGCTCGGCATCGGCCTCTGGCTCGCCAGGGACGCCGCCCGCAGCCTGATCAACGATCCTTCCCAACTGCGCTCCCTGCGCGCCGAACTGGACCGGCGCGGTCTGGAGGTCGTCACCCTCAACGGCTTCCCGTACGAGGGCTTCGGCGCCGACGAGGTCAAGTACCGGGTGTACAAACCGGACTGGACCGAGCCCGAACGGCTCGCCCACACCACCGACCTCGCCCGGCTCCTCGCCGGCCTGCTCCCCGACGACGTCACGGAAGGAACCATCTCCACCCTCCCCATAGCCTGGCGCACCCCCTTCGACACGGACGCCGAAGCCGCCGGTCTCGCACACACCGCGCTCACCACCCTCGCGGAACGCCTCGACGCGCTGGCCGAGCTCACCGGCAAGTCCATTCGCATCGGCCTCGAACCCGAGCCGGGCTGCACCGTCGAGACCACCGCCGACGCCATCGCGCCCCTCACCGCCGTCGGACACCCCCGCATCGGCATCTGTATCGACACCTGCCACCTGGCAACCTCCTTCGAGGACCCCGGCACCGCCGTCGACACGCTGCGCACAGCGGGCATCCCGGTCGCCAAGGCTCAGCTCTCCGCCGCACTGCACGCCGAACACCCCCACCTCCCCGAGGTACGCGCCGCCCTCGCCGCCTTCGCCGAGCCCCGCTTCCTCCACCAGACCCGCACCAGCACCGCCGCCGGGCTGCGCGGCACCGACGACCTCGCCGCGGCGCTCACCGGCCGGGTCCTGCCCGACGGCGCCCCGTGGCGCGCCCACTTCCACGTCCCTCTGCACGCACCCCCGGCACCACCGCTCACCTCCACTCTTCCCGTCCTGAGGTCCACGCTGACCCGGCTCGTCGGCGGCGCACGGCCCCTGACCCGGCACCTGGAGGTCGAGACGTACACCTGGCAGGCGTTACCGGCCGCACTGCGCCCGCGCACCCGCACCCAGCTCGCCGACGGCATCGCCGCCGAACTCACCCTCGCCCGCGACCTCCTGGTCGACCTCGGCCTCAAGGAGCTCCCATGACCACAGCCGAGCACCCGACCGAGCAGACCACCACGGCCACCGCGCCCACCCCCCTCCTCGTTCTCGACGTCGTCGGCCTCACCCCACAACTCCTCGACCACATGCCGCACCTCAAGGCCCTGGGGCAGTCCGGCACCCACGCCCCCCTCGGTACCGTCCTCCCTGCCGTCACCTGCGCCGCCCAGTCCACGTTCCTCACCGGTACCACCCCCGCCGAGCACGGCATCGTCGCCAACGGCTGGTACTTCCGCGAGCTCGGCGACGTCCTGCTCTGGCGCCAGCACAACGGTCTGGTCGCCGGGGACAAACTCTGGGACGCCGCCCGCCGCGCGCACCCCGGCTACACCGTCGCCAACATCTGCTGGTGGTACGCGATGGGCGCCGACACCGACATCACCGTCACCCCACGCCCCGTCTACTACGCCGACGGCCGCAAGGAGCCCGACTGCTACACCCGGCCGCCCGCGCTGCACGACGAACTCACCGGGAAGCTCGGCACCTTCCCCCTTTTCCACTTCTGGGGCCCCGGCGCCGACCTCGTCTCCTCCCAGTGGATCATCGACGCGACCCGGCACATCCTCGACACCCGCCACCCCGACCTGGCCCTGTGCTACCTCCCGCATCTCGACTACGACCTGCAGCGCTACGGCCCCGACGACCCGCGCTCCTACCGGGCCGCGGCCGATCTCGACCGGGCCGTGGCACCCCTCCTGGACGACGCCCGACGCGAGGGCCGCACCGTCGTCGCCCTCTCCGAGTACGGGATCACCCGCGTGGACCGGCCCGTCGACATCAACCGGGCGCTGCGCCGCGCGGGCCTCCTGGAGGTCCACACCCAGGACGGCATGGAGTACCTCGACCCGATGGCCTCCCGCGCCTTCGCCGTCGCCGACCACCAGCTCGCCCACGTCTACGTACGCCGCCCCGAGGACCTCGAAGCGACCCGCGAAGCCCTCCAGGACCTTCCGGGCATCGAGCAGCTCCTCGACGACGAGGGCAAGAAGGCCAACGGCCTGGACCACCCCCGCTCCGGCGAACTCGTCGCCGTCGCCGACCCCGATGCCTGGTTCACGTACTACTACTGGCTCGACGACGCCCACGCGCCCGACTTCGCACAGCTCGTCGAGATCCACCGCAAACCCGGCTACGACCCCGTCGAACTCTTCCTGGACCCCCAGGACCCTTACGTCCGCGTCAAGGCGGCCGCGGCGGTCGCCCGCAAGAAACTCGGCATGCGCTACCGCATGGCGGTCGTACCGCTGGACCCGTCACCCATTCGCGGCAGCCACGGCCGCCTCCCCATGAGCGACGAAGAAGGTCCGCTCATCCTGTGCTCCACCCCCCATGCGTTCACCGGCCCCGTCCGGGCCACCGAGGTGAAGTCCTTGCTCCTCACGCTTGCCGGCCTCGCATGAGATCGGTCCGCACACGGCGTTTCGAGCATCTTCCAGAAGGAGAGAGACCGTGACCGCGTACAACGACGAATCCGGAACGGACGGCGCGCTGCGCCGCAGCCTCGGCGTCAGCCGCCGCCGCTTCCTGAGCACCTGCACGGCCGCTGCGGCAGCGGCGATCGCCGCGCCCGCCTTCGGCGCTTCACCGGCCTTCGCCCAGACCGCCTCCACCAATGGACAGGGCGTCGGCCAGGCTCTGGTCCCGGCGGAGCGACGAGGAATCATCCTGTACACCGTGCGCGACGCCACGGGCCGGGATCCGCTCACTACCGACCTTCCCTCCGGCTTCCGTGAGGTCTTCAAGGAGCTGGCCCGCTACGGCTACCAGCAGGTCGAGTTCGCCGGGTACGGCCAGCACGCCAACGCACCCGGCGGAAGCAACCTCGAATCGGTGGAAGGCGCGAAGCTGCTGCGCTCGTGGCTGGACGACTACGGTCTGCGCGCCCAGGGCAACCACGGTTTCATCCCGTCGTCCTGGCCGCTGAACCAGAGCGACCTGGACCAGTTCAAGCGCCACCTCGAGATAGCGAACATCCTCGGCATGGAACACATGGGCACCGGTGGCGACCCCACCGGCAGCGCCTACCGTGCCGACTGGGACGTGGCCGCCGACAAGTGGAACACGCTGGGACGGATCGCGCAGGGTGCGGGTATCAAGCTGTACACCCACAACCACGACGCGGCCTACGGCTTCCTGCTCGACGGCGGTCCGCTGGACGCGCAGGGCCGCCCCACCCGCAGCTCCGGCATCCGCAAGCTCGAGTACTTCCTTCAGGTCACCGACCCGAAGTCCGTATGGCTGGAGATGGACATCTTCTGGGCACACGTCGCCCAGTACAAGTTCCACACCTACACCGCGCACGACGGATCGCAGCAGGAGAACATCTTCGACCCGGCGGCACTGGTCCGCTGCAACACCAAGCGCTACCCGCTGTTCCACGCCAAGGACGGCATCGTCAACACAACCAACGGCCAGGGCTACGACATGGTCCCCTTCGGTACCGGGGTCATCGACTACCGGACGTTCTTCCGACGCGTCGGGGCGAAGAACTACCACAACCCGATGGTCGAGCAGGACAACGCACCGAGCTCGACCGTCCCCGCGCAGTCCCTGAACCATGCGCGGACCGGTTACGACAACTTGGCGGCGCTGCGCAAGTAGGACCATCGGCGGCACCGGAGGGGCGGTGCGCGCCGCACCCCGAATTCTGACGACCGGTGAACAGCGCAGACGCCCGCCCGGTGACGTCAGGCACCGTACGCTCCACGGCAGTCACCAGGAGCGTACGGTGCCTGACCAGCACCCCGAACCGCGCGACCGACCCCGGTGTCGTCAGACGACCTCCCGGCTGACCGGCTGCGGATTCGGGGCGATGTCCCGCATCCGCGGCCGTCCCGGCTGCCTCAGCGTCAGGGCGATGCAGGCCGCCACCATGGAGATCCCGCCGGCGAGCGCGTACGCGCCGTTGTACCCCCAGGAGCCGACCACCATGGAACCGAGACCGCCGCCGAACAGGCCACTGATCAACTTTCCGCTGTACACGAGGCCGTAATTGGTCGCGTTGTAGTTCTCCCCGAAGTAGTCCGGAGTCAGCGCGGCGAACATCGGGTAGAAGGCGCCGCCGCCGAAGCCGGAAAGGAAGGCGAAGAACAGGAACAGCCATTCGTTGTGCATGTTGCCTGCCCAGATCACACCGAACTGGGCAAGGCCCAGCACGATGATGACGAAGACCAGGGTCTGCTTGCGGCCCCAGAGGTCCGACAGCCAGCCGACCACAGCCCGGCCCACACCGTTGATGACGGACATGACGCCCATGGAGGAGGCCGCGACCAGCGGGCCGAAACCGACGTCCTTGGCGAAGGCCACCTGGAACGAAATACCGAAGATGGATACGCCACCGGTCAGCACGATGGTGATCCACATCAGCGGGAGCATGCCCGTCCTGATGGCCTCCTTCGGTGTGTGGCCTGGTCCACGGACCGTCAACGGTAACGAGCAGTCAGCAACCACGCGAGATCGATCAACGCGATCGCACCCCAGATCCAGCAAACGACGGTGCCTCCGGTCGGCGCCAGCGCCGTGGCGAGGGCACCCAACCCGATCGTGGCCACCACAACCCCGGCACTGCGCCTCGACGTAAGTGATGTGCGCAGTGGCCCCGGTTCGGCCAGCCGGTCGGCCAGATAGGCATCGAATGCCTCCGCGACCTGGTCATCGATCTCGTCCTGCGTCCGGGCGTCCAACGAGTCAGACATGGACGGCCACCCGCTGTGCTGCGGCTGCCCGAGCGGAAGCCACCACCGGCGGTCGCAGCGCGACAACAGCGCACAGCGCCGCCAGTGGCAGCTCCAGCATGCAGGCCAGTACCAGCGAGAAGACCACGTCACGCCCCGCCGTCATGACGTCGAACCAGGCGTCGACCAGTAACAACACAGCCGTCGCGATCGACGCCAGCGGGGCCCGGTGGTCACTGCGCCGCACCAGTACCGCCGACGTCAGCAGACCGGCGATCTCCAGCATGTCGAACCCGACCCAGGCGACCCGCCAGTGTTGTGCCGGATAGGAGTCCGGCACTGTCATCCAGAGCATCGCGAGCCATGGCACCAGCGCCATCCCTGCGCCTAGCAACAGCCTCCCGGCCAGGTCTCTCCGCATCTCAACCCCCCGTGTGTCCCGGCACCCGCTGGCGCCGTCCCGAACCAAGGTAGTGATTGCAGAGATATTCTGCAAACACTCTCTGCGGTTACTGCAGAGAGTCTCTGCAGTACGCTGGTCGGCATGGTTGAGCGCCCCAAGACGAGAGTGCTCACCGGCCAGGACCTCAAAGCCTTCTACAAGGCACTGTCCAACCCGGTGCGCCGCGACATCCTGAGCTACCTCGGAGAGCACGGCGAAGCGAACTCCACCAGCGTCGCCAAAGCGCTCGGTGAGAGCACCGGCACCACCAGCTACCACTTGCGCAAGCTCGCCGACCTCAAGCTGATCGCCGAGATCGAGGAGCGGTCCACCGGCCGGGAACGCTGGTGGAGGTCGCTGATGACGGACATCTTCACGCCGCCGGGCCTGGAGATGACGGCAGACGAACGCGAGGCCGCGGTAAAGATCGGTGCGCTCAAGATGACCCATGACCTGAACCTGGTCGTGAGCGCATACGCCGGATACGACAACTCGGCAGGCTGGAATCAGATCTACCGCTCCGGTCTGCGGATGACGAAGGAACAGGTCGCCTCGTTCGTCGAGGAGTACGAGACGCTGCTGCGCAAATACGTGACCGAGCCCGGCGACCACCCACCCAACTCGCGGCAGATGGCAGTACGTCTGGTGGTGCTGCCCGACGAAGGCCCCCGGCCTACCCTGCCGACCGAACCGGGCGACGATCGGCGCCGCAGCTAGCCCGACGGTCTTCGCGGCAGCCGGATGATGCCGACGATCCGCCTGACGTACTGCACGTGCGCGAACGACGACAGAGCGTACGCGCGCCAGGTCAGTCGCTTCCGTATGCCCTCCACACCCCACTGACCACCGGATATGCAGGTGAATGGCACCCCAAACCCCTGGTATTGTTTTCTTTGTCGCCGCGGGAGACCGGGGGCGATCACCTAGTCCGGGTGGCGGAATGGCAGACGCGCTAGCTTGAGGTGCTAGTGCCCTTTATCGGGCGTGGGGGTTCAAGTCCCCCCTCGGACACCAGCTGAGACCCCTGTTGATCAGGGGTTTTCTGCATTTCTGGGCAGTGGCATGACCAACCACGTGACCAACGGCCCAGCGAAACTCCTGGTCGGACCAGGGACGACAGACCGAGTCGGCCCGCACTGGAGGCGGCCAGTCGGCGCGCTCCGTCCCTACGTGAGTGGCTGTACCGGGCCATGGTGCAGGCCGGTGAGTGGTGCAGGCGCCGGCACCTGAGATTCGCGTCCCACTGGCCCTGGACCGACGTGATCACCGGTGCCCACCCGACGCGACAGCCGGGCCGTCAGCCTTGCCGCCAACAGCCCCAACAACCGAGACGGCCCGCCGAGGACACCGACGGACCGTCACGGAGGATCGAGGCTAGTGCGGTGCGGCGGCGAGCACCATGCCGTCGTGCCGTGTGAAGGGCACGGCGCGGCCGTTGAGTGTCACTGCGCGCGCCCATGGGGCGCGGACGGAGAGCGAGGCGGCCGGGTCGGTGCTGGACGTGAGGCGTGAGCCGGTGAGGGCGACGGTGCGGGCGCGGGGGTCGAGGTGGACGGCGACATCACCCATGGGGCCCGGTGATGCCACCAACGCGTCGTCCTTGTAGGACAGTCGGCGTCCACCCTGGAGCAGCCACGTCTGCCGTTCCCCGTCCTGTTCCACATGGGCGAGGGTTCCGTCGAACCCGTACGGGCCGAACAGCGCTGGGGTGCGTGGTGTGCCGTGCGCGAGGGAGTACGTGGCCGTGTGGCGCGGTCCGAAGCGGATGCTCAGCGCGGACACCGAGCCGTCCGGCACTCCGGCGACCGGTAGCCGTTCCACCGTTGCTGTCGCCGTGCTGCCCTCGGGGAGCGACATGAGCAGTGTGTCGAACCCGACGGCACCGGTGACCTGCTGGCTGTACGTCACGTACTCCGCCGGGCTGACGTTGTAGAAGGCGGGGGAGTACCAGCCGTCCCGGATCTGGGCCGTCAGCCGCTGGGGCGCCGCCGGCACGATCCGCAGGTTCGCCCCGTGGGGGAAGGCCGTTACGGTCGCCTTGCTGTCCGCGGCGATCGCCGGGTGCGCGTCGGGGAGGAGGTGCCAGTTCTGGCGGTAGGTGTGCGGGACGGAGTCGGCGGGATCGAGACGGTCCGTGATCAGCCACAGGGCCCGGCTGCGCAGGAAGAGCACTGTTCGTGTGTGCCGAACTCCTGGCGTTGCGTCACTCGACATGCGTATGACGTCGAAGACCGCATTGGTGGAGAAGATGTCGCATGACACCGGAGAGGATGGGGCTTGGGCCCTGCCGTCGATCTCGACCGTCGTGGCGGACTCGGTGGTGGTGCGTAGCCAGTTGCTGCGCGGGTCGTCGCTGTAGGTGAAGGCGCCCATGTTCGGCAGCAGCGCCCGCCCGTGGGCGTACACGGTGACGGCGAGCTCGTCGGGGTGGGCGTGCGCTCCGCGGTCGGCGTTGATGCGCAGGTAGGAGGCGTCGGGGCGCCAGCCGTCGCGCAGCACTGCGACGCGAGTGTCGGGGTAGAGCGCGGAGGTGTAAGGCGGCGGGGCGCCCTTTTCGCCGTCCGTGGCGATGTGGCGCAGGTGGTCGTCGTCGAGGACATCGGCGAGCGTCGCGAAGGCGGGGCGGCGGTCAGCGGTGCCGCTGTCGCCGTAGGAGGGGCCCCAGCCGCCGGGGAAGTTCTGGTCGGCGAGGAAGCGAGCCAGGCGGCGCAGGTCCTCCTTGCCGGCCAACTCCTGGCCGTTCTGAGCGAAGTACGCCATCAGGGAGGCGAAGGTCGCGGCCACGCCGTGTGCGTATTGGTCCGTCGATTCCGTGTACCCACCGTCGGGATACAGGGCCTGGCCCAGCTGATGGGCGAGGAAGTCACCCGCGTTGCCGAGCCAGTCCCGGCTGCCCGTCAGCTCGGGGAAATACAAGGCGATTTCGGCGAGTGCCTGCTTCTGCGCCTGCATCCAGTTCGGAGTGGGGTTCACCGCAGAGGCCAGGTATTGGCCCGACTTGTCGATGGTGCGAAGGAGCTCGACGTTGGCTTCCGGCGTCAGCGACGGACTGGTGCGCAGGATCTCGTACGCGTAGATCCAGTTGAGAATGCGGTTGGCGGTATCGAGGCTGCGCGGGAAGGAGCCTGCTCCGTGCGGGGTGCCGTAGCCGTCGGCGTCGTGGATGAAGTCGCGCAGGAGTCCGACGAGTCCGGCCGCGACCTTCTCGTCGCCGTCCTTCCGGTACGCGTCCGCCATCGGGCCCGCGAAGTAGCAACGCGGTAGCTGGTAGCTGTACTCCGGATCGGAGCCCGCGGGCCCCTTCCAGTCGAAGCCCCCCGGGTCGCCCTGCCAGGAGAAGGTGTTCTGGACCGTGTTGGCCCAGGTGCGCTTGGTCTCGTCGAAGGTCTCCAGGGTCTGGTAGACGAGCACTTGCTTGGCATCGGCGGTGGTGGAGTTGCGGCCCGTGAGGCGGAGTACGGCCGACTTGGGCGCGGCGGTCAGACCCTTGAGCTCGAACGCTACATAGGACTTTCGGGTCTCTGGACCGAAGGCCCCCGTTCCTTCGTCGCGCACCTCCAGGACGGGTTCGGCACCGAAGACGCGCTTCGCGTCGTCGCCCGCCTTGATGTACGTGTCGGCGGACGCGGCGAAGGTCACTGTGGAACCGTCGGCGTGGGTCACGACGAGCGCGGGCTGTCCGGACCCGGCGCTGCGCGAGGCGAACGCTGCGGTGGAAGATTCTTTATGGCGAGCCATCAGGAAAAAGGAGGCGGACCCGGCGGCGTACGAACGTCTCAGCGCGTCGGTGACGTCCGCCTCGAGCATGGCCTCCTGCCCGGTGACGGTCACAGTGTCCTGCAGGATTTCGCCCGTGCCGAGCGTCCATATGTGGTCGAGGAACAGGGGGGTCAGTCCGGGTCGGAAGACCCCGTTGTAGAGATACGGCAGTGTGGTGCGCGCGGACCGCTTGCGGAAGTGCTCGCTCAACTGCCTTGCCGCGCCCGCGTAGTCGCCCGCCTTTACCGCCTGCTCCACCGGCGCGAGCGTGCGTGCCGCCACGTAGTCGATTCGGGCAGGCACGGACCAGATGCCCGACGCCGCGTCCCAGACGCCGAAGAGGGCATGGTCGGGGTTGTCGTCCTCGGCGACTGCAGCGGCAGTTCGGGAAACGCTTTCTGCCTGGGCGGTACCAACAGGCAGTGCCAGCATCGCAGTTGCTCCAGCCAGGGCGCCCAGGACGCCTCTGCGCGGGAAGAATGTGCGAATGGGGCTGGGCTCGCTCATGGGGGGCAGCTCTCCATCGGATAGAAACCGTTTGCTGTACGGATTGATGGCCTATCGTTCGGGCCCGCTGACACGGAGTCAAGTACTCCGTGACGTACGCAAGACCCCACGCGGCGATCGCGGGCGAGCTGCCGATCCGCACGGACGCCGAAGAGAGTCCAGGCGCTTCGCCGGATCAGACCGCCCGCAGGTGGACCAGCGCCGCGCTCTGAGGTGCCCGCGCAGGACCCGGTAGCCCGAGTGCTCCCAGCGCCGCACCGTGCGCCTGAATGCCCGTAACCTTCCAGGTCACCGAAGGGTCGGGCGGAGCGACGAGCGAGGCGCGGTAGCTCTGGTCCGGGTCGAGTCCCGGGATGCGGAGCCGCGGTGGCACGGGCACGATGTCGTCGAGCTGGGCGTAGGAGAAGAGCGCCTCCGACCGGTCCTGAGCGACCACTCCATGCGCGAGCAGGCTGTTGGGCAGCTCGACGCGAGTCAACCGGCCCGTGTGCAGGAGCGCGCGGTGCCGCTTGTAGAGGTCGATCCAGCACGCGAGGCGGTCCAGCTCGTGGGTCGGCACCTTCACGAGGTCCCATTGGATGCCGAACTGGCCGAAGAAGGCCGTGGCCGCGCGCAGGTCCAGGGTGCTGGTCCGGCCGGTCTGGTGGGAGATCGGCGCGGTGACGTGAGCCCCCAAGTACTCCAACGGGGCGAGCTGGGCGGTCCAGTGCTGGATCGGCTGGCGGGACAGCGGATCGGTGACGTCGGACGTCCAGGCGCTCTGGACCCGCTCAAGCACGTCCAGGTCGATTCTGCCGCCTCCCGAGGCACAGCTCTCCCACGAGATGCCGGGATGGCGGCGGGCCAGCTCGTCGAGGAGCTCGCGGAAGGCGAGGGTCTGCCTCCGTGACGCGGGCCGGCCGGAGCCACGCGAGTCACCGCCGTCGATCTGGTCGCGGTTGTGGTCCCACTTGACGAAGTCGATCCGGTGCGCCGCCGCCAAGCGGTCGAACGCGTCGAGCAGGTGTGCCCGCACGTCCTCGCGGCTGAGATCGAGCAGGTAGCAGTTGCGTTCCGGCACGGGCGACCGGTCGCCCGTGCGCAGGATCCAGTCGGGGTGGTCCCGATAGACCGCCGAGGTCGGGTTGACGGCCTCCGGCTCCCACCAGAGTCCGAACTCCATCCCTTTCTCGTGCACCCGATCCACAAGCGGTGCCAGCCCGTCCGGCCACACCGCCGGGTCTGGGGTCCAGTCGCCCAGGCCGTCGTCGAGGGAGGTCCGGTTGGCGAACCACCCGTCGTCGAGCACGAAACGCTCGGCGCCCAGCCTGGCCGAGATGTCGACCAGCGTGGTCAGCGTGTCGAGGTCCTGGTCGAGGTAGACCGCTTCCCACGGGTTGAACATGACGGGTGCGGGCGGGGACGGATGGGCCGCGAGTGACCGCACGTACTGATGTGTCGCGTCCGCCAGGCCGTCGAGCCCGCGCGCGGACGCGGTCACGTGCACCCAGGGCATCGCGTACGTGTCGCCCTCAGCAAGGACCAACTCGCCCGGGTGCAGCAACTCGCCGGCCCTGACGACGGCGACGCCGGAGCTGAGCTGCTCGACGGCATATCGGTGGTTGCCGCTCCAGGCGAGGTGGACGCCGAGCACCTCACCGTAGCCGTAGCCGAAGCCAGGGGTACCGACCACGATCAGACCGGTGCCATCGAGACTGCGCATGCCGCGGCGGTGCTCCCGGACCCACTGCCCGTCCGCGAGAGCACGGCGCTGGGGCTGCCGCTCGCGGGCCCATCGCCCGGTGAAGTCGAGGATCTCGCCCGCGCCGGTCGGAACGGGGGTGACTGCGTCGAGCGCGTCGACCACGTAGGGACCGGTGCCGGTGTTGGTCAGCAGGTGCCGGAGGCGGAGCCCTCCCCCCGGGACGGCTTCGGCCTCGAAGCGCAGTCCGAGTCCCGCTGCCTCGTCGGTGGCCTCAACCACGAGCGAGCCTTCGGCGCACCGCACCGAGCCGGGACCGAACGCGGTGGACCAGCCGCTCCCGGGGCCTTCGGGGCCGACCCGGTGGCCGAGCAGCGCAGGCCGTCCGAGGTAGCCTCGCGCGTGCTCCGGGAACACGCTGACCGATGAGCCGATCAGCCAGGAGTTCCAGGCGGTGGTCTCGACCGATGCCGGGATCGTCAGGGATCGGACGTCCGTCGGCGCCAAGGAAACCCCGATCCACCCGAAGTCGGGCAAGCCGTCCGCCCGCGGCAGCAGGACCATCGTCGTGGTCTCGGTCCCGCCGAGGCCGGAGAGGGACACGGGGGTGGTGGGCGCGGGCACGGCGACGCGTCCGGGCTCGATCATTGGGTGACTCCTTGATGAGGTGAGAGGAGTGGATCAGGCGTGCACAGCGAGCAGGCGCGCCTTGAGGTCATCGAGGGCCAGCCGGGCGGCGCCGAGGGCGACGGACTCGTCGCCGAGCAGGGACACCCGGAACTCCGACGAGTTGAGGGAGCTCGCGGCCAAGTGCCGCTGGAACGGACCGGCGAGCACGTCCCCCGCGCGGGACAGACCGCCGCCGAGCACGACGAGGTCGGGGTCGACGGCGTGGACCAGGGTGGAGGCGCCCAGGGCGAGGGCCTTGGCGACATGGTCGACGGTGCGCACCGCAGCGCGGTCGCCGTTCGCGGCCGCTTCGAAGAGCGCCCGGACTTCATCGCTGGTGGACTCCTCGGCGGCCGAGCCCGCGAGCTTGCGGCTCTCCTGGTCGAGCTTCGCCATCGCGTCGGCCCACCCAAGTATCTTCATGGCGCCGACGGACGCCGCCAGGCCGTGCCGTCCGTTGTGGATCTGCCCGTCGAGGACGATCGCGGCCCCGAGGCGGCGGCCGGCGTGCATGTAGACGAGGTCGCGTGCCTCGGTGGCGGCGCCCCGCCACTGCTCGGCCACCGCCGCCAGGTGGATGTCGTTGGAGACCAGCACGTCGCGCTTGAAGCGCCCCGACACCTCCGAGGCCACGTCGATCTCGTCGAAGCCCGGGAGCGAGTAGACGTCGAGATCCTGGCCCGCAGGAACTGTGCGGATGTCCCTGACCTCCGAGCCGTTGGCCGTCACGCCGGTGATGCCACAGGCAACCGAGCGGATGTGTTCCCAGCTTGTCCCGGTCTGCCGGACGGTCGCCTCCACCAGACGCGCCGCAGCCCCGATACGCCCGGCCGGCTTGAGGCCGGAATCGACGCTGCGCCTGCGCACCGCCACGACGTTCCCGCGCAGGTCGCAGATGACCACGGCCACCTTGTGAGCGCCGATGTCGACTCCGACGACGGCGAAGTTGTCGGCCACGACCTCGTAGCGCCGGGCCGGCCGTCCCGCGGACCGCTCGCCGTTCGGACGCTCGAGCGCCTCATGGATGAAGCCCTGGTCCAGCAGCGTCGCCAGCAGTTCCTCGGCGGTAGGGCGGGAGACGCCGACGATCGAACACACGTCGCGGACTGTCAGCGACGCTGTGTCGAGGAAGGCCCGTACCGCAGCGGTGAGGTTGAGCTTGCGCAGCAGGCCGGCATCGCCTGCACGGCCGGCGGCAGCCGGGGCGTACTGGGTTTCACATGTGTCTTGACTCACAGCATCACGCTATCTAGATTGACGCCCCAACAGCAATATTGCCAAGTAACTTACTTATCTAAATTCTGGCCGAGCGACATCCCTGGTGGGTTCGACCAGCAAGGAGGGCTCCGATGGGCAAGCGGACCAACTGCGTCGCGACGGCCGCGGTACTAAGCCTCATCGCACTGACAGGCTGTGCCGTCGGGGGCGGGAACACAGACGGGAACACAGTGAGCGGCGACGTGACGCTGAGTCTCCTTACCTTCGAGACCCCCAACCTCACCGCCGCGTACTGGGACGACATCATCGCCAAGACCGATGCCAAGGTGCCGGGGGTGAAGATCAAGAAGCTCGTCGCACCGAGTGCTGAGCAGCGCAACGAGTACGCGCGCCAACTCGACTCGACGGGCGCATTGCCGGACATCATGGCCGCGATCGACCCTGCCGGACTGGCGGAGGGGGGCAAGCTCGCGGAGTTCAGCCGGAAGGAACTTGCGGACTGGGTCGACCCGACCGCGAACAGCTTCAACGGCAAGATCTACCAGCTGCCCACCAACTCGCAGAGCTGGCAGATCTACTACCGGAAGGCGGCCTTCGGTAAGGCGGGCATCACCACTCCTCCGAAAACATGGGACGACCTGCTCGCGGCGATCGGTAAGCTCAAGGCGTCCGGGATCACGCCGTTCGTCATAGGCGGCGGTGCACCGGACGGCCTCGGCCCGCGGTGGACCTTCTCCCAACTGGTGGCCACCGAGGTCTACGCCAAGGACCCGAAGTGGCTCGACAAGCTGGTCGCCGGGAAGACCGACTTCAGCGACCCTCTGTTCGTCGAAGCGGCGACCAAGATGAAGGCACTGGCGGGCAAGGGGAAGGTCGACAACCTGTCGGCCACCTACGCACAGGCGCAGGATGCCTTCCTCGCGGGCAAGGGCGCGATGTACCCGATGGGCTCGTGGTTCCCGGCAGCCCCGAACAAAACGCAGCAGAAGCAGATCGGCGTCTTCCCCATGCCCACGCAGGACGGCTCGCTCGTCGTGCCCGCGTACACCGGCGGCGGGCTGTCGGTGAGCGCCAAGGCCCACGACATCGCGAAGGCCAAGCGATGGGCCATCGAGTTCTCCAAGTTGAACGCCGACGGCGGCGCGCGTTACGACGGCTTGTTCGTCGCCCTCCAGGGATACCAGCCGCCGTCCGGCCTGCCGCCGCTGTACAACACGACCCTCGACCTATACAAGAAGGCCCAGTCCAGCGGAACGGTGACGCCGAACTTCGGTAACGAGAGCGGCGTCCCGGCCCTGCCGTCGGGCTTCATGCCCGCGGTCGACGCGGCACTGAACGATCTCCTCAACGGCCGCTCGGACGTGGGCAAGTTCGTCGCGACGCTGAATACGAAGTTCAAGGAGCTCACGAAGTGACGCACCCCACGCGCTCCCGGACGGGGACCGTCGCAGCTGGAGGAATCTCGACGGCTGGTCGGCCGCAGCGCACTGCGGCCTCGTCGGGGCGCACGGAGGGGCCGCGCAGGCGCCGCACCTGGACGTGGCCGTCGGCGGGAGCCTTCGTCGTCTTCGTCCTGCCGACCCTCACCGTCTTCACCGCGATGGTCCTGGCGCCCATCCTGTGGACCCTCTACGTCGGGATGACCGATGAGCGCGCCACCCGCCCGAAGACCTCGTTCGTCGGCCTGGACAACTACGGTTACCTCCTCGGGGACGAGGGGTTCCGGCACTCCTTGTGGAACACCGTTGTGATCACGGTGATCGTGGTGCTGCTGACGAACCTGCTCGGTCTCGCGATTGCCCTGTTGCTGCGCCGGCAGGGCCGGCTCTACAGCTTGCTCCGCAGCGTCTACTTCACACCGGTGATCCTTTCCGCCGTGGTGGTGTCGGTGATCGGGCGCTCGATCCTGGCGGACGAGGGCCTGCTGAACAGCACGCTTGTCTCGATGGGGGTCGAGAACCCGCCGGGCTGGCTCACGGATCCCTCGTACGCGATCTACTCCGTCTCCGGGATCATGGTCTGGCAGATGCTCGGCTTCGCCGTCGTGGTCTACCTCGCTGGGCTCGCGGGGATCCCAGTCGAGCTCGAGGAGGCGGCGAGCCTCGACGGCGCCGGCCCCTGGCAGCAGTTCATCGCAATCACCTGGCCGATGCTCGCGCCCGCGCTGACGATCAACACCGTGATGCTGATGATCAGCTCGTTCAAGGTCTACGACCAGATCGCCGTGCTCACCAACGGGGGCCCCGGCACCGGTGGCACGGCCACCGTCGCCTTCGACGTGGTCCGCACCGCCTTCTCCGAGCAACGCCCGGGAATGGCGTCCGCGATGGCCGGGATCATGCTCGTCCTCGTCTCGGTCGCGAGCGTGACCACGCTGAAGCTGCTGCAACGACGAGAGGTGAACCTGTGAACTCCCGAACGCCGTGGGCGCGCCCGCTGCTGGCCACCGGCGTGGCGGCGGTCTTCTGTCTGCCGCTCTATGTGGCGCTGGTAAACGTCTTCAAACCCAGCTCCGAGGTCGTCGCGTCGCCGCTGGCGCTCCCGGTTCCGCCGACTTTCGACAACCTCGAGCACGTGCTGACCCGGCCGGACGGGCTGTTCTGGTACGGCCTCGTCAACTCCATCATGCTGACCACAGCGTCGATCCTCATCACCACCGTGCTGGCCGCGATGTCGGCGTACCACCTCGTGCGGTCGGGCCGCTGGTGGAGCCGGGCCGTCCTCGGCGTCATGCTGTCCGGCCTGATGATCCCACCCGCAGTGATCATCCTGCCGATCACGAGGATCCTGGACGCCATCGGGTTGATGCACACGATGCCGGGCGCCGTGCTGGTCAGCGTCGGGTATTACCTGCCATTCGCCGTGTTCGTCTTCATGGGTTTCATCCGCTCGATCCCGCGCGAGCTCGAAGAGGCCGCGGCGGTCGACGGTGCCGGCCGGTTTCGGACCTTCTGGCAGGTGGTCTTCCCACTCCTGCGACCGGCCTCGGCCAGCGTGCTGATCTTCCTCGGGGTCTGGGTCTGGAACGACTTCCTCACGCCGCTGCTCGTCCTGGGCCCGGGAGCCGGGAACACCGTGACGGTCGGGATATTCCGCTCCATCGGCCCCTACCAGCAGGACTTCGGGTCGGTTTTCGCCTTCATGCTGCTGGCCACACTGCCCGTCCTGGCCTTTTACCTTGCGTTTCAGAAGCAGTTCGTGCGCGGCCTGACCGGAGGTGCCACGAAGGGCTGACCGGCACGAGCAGCCGGTGCAGCGCAGTTTCGGTCAAGAGATGACAGGAGCACCATCATGCAGTTCTCGAAACTCATAGTCAGATCCCAGCCCACCCGGACGAGACCTGAACGGCATCGGCGGACGGCCGGTGCGGTCGCGGTCGCGATGCTGACCGCCGGCATCGTGCCGGTGGTCGCCGCACAGCCGGCGAAAGCACGGCCTGGCGGAACGACTCCGTCGATCGAGATCCAGGCCGGTTATCTGGACCTCGAGCTCGACAGGGCAGGTACGGTCGTAGGTCTGGACGACGTCAGGACCGGGGTCGGCTATATCGCGCCCGGTCATGCAGCGTCCCTGGTCAGCCTGGTCGTCGACGGCAAGCAGCAACGGCCGACCTCGGTTGACCGTTCCGGACCCGGCGGCCAGATGCTCACGTTCCGGAACAGGGCGGCGCACTGGAAGATCCAGGTGAAGCTGGTCAGCAAGCGCGGCTACGCCACGTTCGAGGCGGTCGACGTCGACGCGCCGAAGGACGTCGATGTGCAGACCCTGCTCTGGGGCCCACTGGCCACGTCGGTCTCCACGACGGTCGGCACATCGGTGGGTGTGGTCCGCAACGACGATTTCGCCATCGGGCTCCGTCCGCTGACCGACCGTACCGAAGGAGCCTGGCCACAAGAGGACCAGGACATGGGCTGGGAGAGCGAGGTCGACCACGATCCGGACCATGTGAGCGTGGGTTCTCTGGAGCAGTGGAGCGCGGCTGGCGTGACTCCCTGGGGTTCCGTACTGCGCGCCTTCACCTTCGACTACACCAAGCAACGACACCGCAAGGTAAACGGTTACCCGATGCCGGTCGGGCCGCTGCCCGGCAGCGACGGCAAGATCGCCGGTTCCAAGATTGCACTCTTCGGAGCCTCGCCCGAGGCGACGCCGACGATCCTGTCCAACATCGCGGCGGGCGAGAAGCTGCCCTACCCGAGGCTGAACGGTCAGTGGCAGAAGGCTTCTCAGGCGAGCAGCCAGTCGTGGCTGGTGCTCGGCGACCTGCAGACCGACAACATTCCGGCGGCGGCCCGATTCGCCAAGGCGGCCGGCATGAACCGCATCTACTCACTCACCAGCAGCTACGGCCCATGGGAGTCGAGCGGCCACTACAAGTTCGACTCGAGCTTGGGCGGGAGCGACGTTGGGGCCGCGGCAGCCGTAGACATCGCCAAGGCCAACGGTGTACAGCTCGGCGTACACACCCTGTCGGACTTCATCAGCACCGGCGACGAGCCCTACGACTGGGCCTGGTTCCCGCGAGACGACTACCTCACGCCGCCCGCCGATGACCGGCTCGCAACGGGGGGCAGCGCCTCGCTCACCCGTCCGTTGACGGCCGGCGACACCACCGTGTACCTCGACGACGGCGCGCTGCTCACTGCGGGGCTGCACTACAACTACCTGCGTATCGGGGACGAATTCGTCAGCTACACAGCGGCCGAGCAGGTCGGGAACGAGTGGAAGCTGACCGGCGTGCAGCGCGCGCGATGGGGATCGTTCGCGGTCTCACACGTTGCAGGCGACCCCGCCACCCGAGTCCAGGGCAACAGCTACGGCGGCGCGATCGGTGGCCATGCCATTATCGACGAGATCAGCGACAGGCTGACCACCGCGTGGAACAACACCGGCATTACTGGTATGTCGTGGGACGGCCTGGAGTCGGCTTCGGATTCCGGCTGGGGCGCTTACGGCATGGCTCACCTCGTGAACAGGACATTCCGGCGAATCGATGCCAAGGACCAATTCATCTCCGAGACCAGCCGGATGACCTCGAACACCTGGGACGCGCTGACCCGGGCCAGCTGGGGTGAAGTAGGCAGCACCTCGATGGAGCAGGTGTTCAAGAACAACAAGTACCTCCAGGCGAACTTCCTCCCCGGAATGCTCGGCTGGATCAGCCTCAAGGGCTCGGACAGTCTGCTCACCATGGAGTGGAAGCTGGCTCGAGGCGCCGGCCTGAACGCCGGGGCAGGCTTCCAGAGCTCGGTTTCCAGCCTCGTGTCGGGCGGGGAGAACACGACGCGGCTGCTCGAGGCCATCCGGCAATGGGAGACGGCACGCAACCTGGGTGCGTTCACCTCGGAGCAGCAGGCGCGGTTCCGCGACCTGACGACGAACTGGCACCTGACCGTGGTCGAGCCGGGCAAGCGATGGTCTTTGCAGGAGTTGGACGCTGACGGCAAGCCGGTCGGCGCCCCCCAGGCCGTCGTCGCTCCGACCCAAAAACTCGACGCCGGACCACTACCCGCGGCGGCCAAGGGACACCTGTACGAGGCGACCGTGAGGACCAACACGCCGGCGACCACGCGATACGCGGTGACCTCGGGGGTCCTACCCGCGGGTCTCGTGCTCAACGCCGACACCGGAGGGATCGTGGGTACGCCCACCAAGGCGGGAACAGCGCGGTTCACGATCACGGCATACCAGAGCTCCGGCCAGCCGCGGGCGCAGCGCGACTACGAGATCGACGTCGCCAATTAGCCCGGTCGAGCCGGACGTGCGCGGTGGATCACCGTCACGCTGAAAGCAACTGCACGTGGCGTACGTCGAGGGGCGTACGCCACGTGTTGCACACCATTGGCCCCTACCAGCAGGACTTCGGGGCAGTGTTCGCCTTCATGCTGCTGGCCACACTGCTCGTCTTGGCCTTTTACCTTGCGCTTCAGAAGCAGTTCATGCGCGGACTGACCGGTGGTGCCACGAAGGGCTGAATTCCCGAATGGCATGTCCATGACTCGCCCAGCAGGTCATCATCCATCCGCTCATCGTCTCACCAGGATCGGGCTGTTCTGAGCGTCGCTTCGCCGGGCCCGAGGTCGCGGCGCTCGCACCGGCCCGGGTGGTACCGAGACCGCTCAGCCCAAGGTACGTCAGAAACCCGCTACGAATGGAGGTTCCAGCCATGCATGAAGACAGGACCGTCACCGGCCCGACCACCCCGACGAACGCCCCGGTCTCCGAGACCACGTCGGCCTCCGGCGTGAGCCGCCGCACGCTCCTACGGTTCGCCACCGCCGCGGGGACCGCTGCCGGTGTCGGCCTCGGCCTTGGCCAGACGCCCGCCGACGCGAGCTCCCTCCGGCTGCCCCCGCTGTTCCTGTCCGGGCCCGCCCGAACCAAGGGCGCTTTGGAGATCCGCTACCGTGATGACGCCTCCCAGCCCTTCACCGACCCATCGGCGACCTATCGCTGGCTGAACGCCCCCAAGCCGCAGGGCCCTTGGGCCCCGCTCACGGGCGTTGCCACCCGCAACATCGGCATCCCCCTCTCCTACGGCGGCACATACCTGCGGGCCGAAGTCGCCGTTCCCGGAGCCAACCCCCGCCTCACGCCTCCGATCCTCATCGAGAAGGCGGAGGGAAACCCGGCCACCGACTGGTTCCATTCCGCTCAGTACGGCGTCTCCCACCACTTCCTGTCCAACTACATCAACCGCGTCGCCGCCGACGAGTCCGAGAAGTGGCACGCCGGGGAGTCCTGGGACGACTTCCTCGCCACCTTTGATGTCCGTGCGTACGCCGCTTCCGTCGCCGAGGCCGGCGCCGGATTCGTCATCCTCACGCTCGGCCAGAACAGCGGCTACATGCTCGGCCCGAACCGGGCGTTCGAGAAGGTTGCCGGGGTCGCGCCGGGCGAGCGCACCCCCGCCCGTCGCGACCTCCCGATGGACATCGCCGACGCCCTCGCGGAGCACGGCATCAAGCTGATCCTCTACATCCCCGCCAACCCGCCGCACACCGCGCACAAGACGGACGGGGACTACGCCATCACCAAGGCGTTCGGCTATACCCCCGGCCGTGACGGCGTCCCCTCCCAGGCCACCATGACGCAGTGGCACGCCGTGCTGCGCGAGTACTCCGAGCACTATGGCGACAAGGCCGCGGGCTGGTGGGTCGACGGTGTCTTCCCCGACCTCCAGCCCGCGTACGCCGACATGACGAAGACCAACAACTGGAGCAGCTTCGCCGCAGCTCTCAAGGCCGGAAACCCGGATCGCATCATCACCCTGAACAGCGGCCTTGGATCCAACCTTCACAAGCCCACCTCGGTATACGACGACTACACCCCCGGCGAGGATCGAAACCTCGGCGCCGTGCCGGAGCGCGGGGAGCGCTGGGCCGACGAGGCCCGCTCCGTGCAGTGGTTCGACTTCACCTACCTGGGCGCTTTCGACCCGTACTGGGCCGGCTGGGGCAATCGGGGTACCTCCAAGGACACGGAGGAGCTGGCCCGCTGGGTGGCCTCCGCCACCGCCCTCGGCGGGGTCATCGGCATGGACACGCGCGTGGACCGCTTCGGCCGCCTCGACGCCGAGCAGCTCGCCCAACTGAGGCGGGTGCGCGAAGTCGTCGGATGATGCCGACGTCGGCCTGGAGCCGAGGTCTCGAATGGCATGTCCATGACTTATTCGGCCAGTCATTATCCATCCGCTCGTCGGCTCACCAGGGTCGGGCTGTTCTGAGCGTCGTTCTCATCGAAGGGACTCCCCATGCACGGTTACCAGCGACTGACGCGTCGCGGGATGCTGCGCACCATGGCCGCGGCCGGTATCGCCACCGCGGTCACCCCTATTTTCACCCGGGCCGGTGCGAGCGCCGCGACCTCGGGCCAGGCGCCGGCCCAGGACTGGGTCGTCCACCCGGTGACCACGCCGTCGACCATCTCCGTCCACGGTCGCTCCATCACGATGGCCAACGGGATTGTGCAGCGTTCTTTCAACACCTCACCGGCCTTCTCGACCACCTCGTTGAAGAACTTGTGCACGGGCCAGGAGATGTTGGACCACAGTGGTGAGCCGGAGGCCACGATCGTCCTGGACGGCACTGCTTATGATGTCGGAGGCACGACCGCGTCCAGCGGTTTCGTCTTCGCGTCGCACCGGATCGAGGACAGCACGCAGAAGCCCTACGAGTGGACCCCATACCGAGACGACGGGGTGGCCCTCAAGCCGTACGCCGAGAAGCGGCCGTGGCCGGCCAAGGGCAAGGCCCTCGTGGTCACGTTCCGCCCCCACCCGAGCCTCGCGGCGAAGCTGCACGGCGTCACTGTGACCGCGCGCTATGAGATCTACGACGGCATCGCCACCGTCATGAAGAAGGTCTCGGTGGACAACACCAGCGCGACACCGGTCATGATCGACCACCTCACGGTCGACCAGCTGCACGTGCGCTCGCAGCTGGCCGGCCGACTCTGTCTGGACACCGACTATCACGGAGGCACCGACAACGCATACCGCAACAACGACAAGGACCGTACCTACACCACCACCGACGAGGGCGACTACAGGACCTACACCGTCCTCTACAAGGACGGTCCGGCGTACCGCATCGGGACCGAGGTGCCGCACTGGGGCGGGCACTTCGACGGTTTCCGCAGCTTCCTCCTGCTGCACAGCACCGATCACTACGAGGCGCAGCAGATGGAGATCAAGGCGATGTACCGCACGCTCGCGCCTCAGATCACCGAGAACCCTTTGTTCTACCACCTGATATCGGACGACCCGACCGAACTGCGGAACTCGGCGACCGCCAGCGCCGCCATGGGCTTCGAGATGGTGATCCAGTCCTTCGGGAGCGGCTTCAACATGCTCAGCACCGACCCGGCCTACCTCTCCCGGAAGAAGGCCGACTTCGACGCCGTGCGCGCGATCGGTCTCGACCCGGGCGGGTACACGCTGCTCACCACCGGGCAGATCTTCGACCGGGCCGAGAGCAGTTGTGCGGGCACTGAGTGGGGAACCGTGATGGGCCTGGGCACCACAGGTTTCGCGGAGTTCCAGCGTCGGGTGCAGAACAGTATCGATGCCGCCGGGATCGACGTCGTCGAGCTCGACGGGCCCTGGCCCATGTTCCGTTGCGGGGAGACCAACCATGCCTACGCCGACGGCGGTGCGGACACGGTCTACAAGCAGTGGACCTTCAGCAATGACCTCTACAAGATGATGCGAGAGCGTGGCGCCTTCATCAACGCGCCCGACCTGCACTACTTCAACGGTGGCAACAAGAACGTCATCGGCTACCAGGAGAGCGGCTGGAGCCAGCCGCGTCAGCAGCAGCTGTTGCACGGCCGGCAGTACATCTACAACGGCACGTATGAAAGGGTCCCGTCGGCGACCTGGACGTTCATGCCGATCGACGTCTACCACGGCGGCGGAACCGCCGCCGCCTTCAAGCCGCTCAAGCAGAACCTGTTCGACTACAGCTGGGGAATCGGCCAGAGCTTCCTGGCCGGCGTCAACCCGACCTTCCGGGGCACGACGCTGGACGACGGCGACCCCGACGTCCGGTCGGTGGTGAAGTACTGGACAGACGTCTACAAGACCTACCGTGGCCTGGTCACCACAGACATCGTGCACCTGATCCCGCCCCGGCAGCAGCCGGGCAACCTGGCGCGCGGCACGGGCTTCGACGCGTTCATGCACGCACGTTCTGACGGCGACGAACGCGCTCTCGTGGCGGTGTTCAACCAAACCGACGAGGAACGCACCCAGAGCCTGACCCTGCCGTTGTACTACACGGGCATGACCGATCTGACCGAGGCGCCACAGCCGGTCCCGGGGTCCTACCTCGACACCAAGGACATCCCGGTGTTCGGCTCCTACCCGGTCACCGAGCTGTTCCCGAAGCCGAGCTGGTCGGGCAGCTATCCCAGCGCGACGCTCACCGGTACCACCGTCGACGTCTACCGCGAGGGCGAGGGGAAGCCCCGCAACCTCACGATCGACTCCAACGGCAACGTCCAGCTCGACGTGACCCTGCCGCCGATGAGCTTCACGTGGTACATCGTGACCCCGAACGGCTCCAAGCCGGTGACCCCTCCGACCAAGCCCGCCGCACTGCCGACTTCCGGGTCCAGGTAGCCGGCACAGCATGCCGCGGGCCTGCCCTCCTGGACGTGACGGCAGGCCCGCGGGCAGATGCGTGCACGCCGTTCGGATGTCCGGCCGAGCAGGCCGCGGCCGAACGGGCTGCCCGGATCGGGGAAACTCACCGCGGAGCGAGCCAAGACGTCGAGTCCGCCCAGGCCCGCTGGTGGGCCGTGAACCGCACTCCACCTCGTCGCCCTGGTCCGCGCCGGAGCCCGCTTCCAACGCGGTCACCTCGTCGAACGACCCGAGCCCGCCGCAGCGTGAACAACCTCAACCAACCCACGGGTATGGGTAATTACTCCAATCAATCCGCTTCAGCATGCAAAGGGCTCAGTGCAGGCTGTCTAGTTCTAGCCATGCCGAGTTCGGTCAGTCAGAGGGCATTCACCAGTTGATCACAGGACTTACATACTGGGCGACGCCCGCGGTCCTCCCTGCGGGCACCTTCGAAAAGGAGTCCCTGTGAAGAAGACCCTCTCCATGGCGGTCAGCCTGGCGATCGCCGCGACCTGTGCCGTCGGGGTGACGCTCCCCGCGCACGCTGCTGACGCGACTGAAGCCACAACCGTCTCCGGCCAGTCGCTCCAGTCGCTCATCGACACCTCCACGATGTCCCCGCGGACCAAGGCCCTCGCAGAGAAGATCCTGGCAAAGCTGCCCGCTGACTGGCAGTCCCGTGTCGAAGCAGCTGCCGCGAAGTACGGCATCGACGACTCGCCGTGGAGCGAGATGCGCGACAGCTTGATCAATCCCGACGACTACCAGTGCCCGTCGACCGAGCTCAAGACCTGGGCCCGCTCTCTCCTCATAGGAGCTGAGGACCCCTTCACCATCTTCATGCTCTCCATCTTCGACGGCTTCAACCTGCCGACCTACGACGCACTGATCTTCGGCACGGAGTCGTCGTCCAACAAGTTCGGCATCGACGGTCAGTACACCCAGACGCTCACTGCCGAGATGAAGAACCTCAAGCGCTTCTGGGACATCGACTCGGCGGACATCCAGCTGGTACCCCTGCACGGGGCCGATGTCTTCTCCAGCCCCCAGCGAGTTGCCCGCACGCTCGCCGCGCTGTATGGCGGGACGCCGGAGTCCCAGCTCGACCTGGCCGAAATGTTCATCGAGCTCATCGACATGGAACCGGCCCTCCTGAAGGGTGGTGCCAACCCGATCTTCTCCTTCAACGCCTTTGCCTACACCGAGAAGAACGAGCCGGCACCGACAGGCATCCCCGACAAGATCATCATGGGTGACGGCATCCTGCAGGGCATGACGGCTGTGGGTCTGGGCGACGTCGCGCCGCAGGCGATCCAGGCCCACGAGTTCGGTCACCACGTGCAGTACGAGAAGGATCTGTTCGTGAGCGACCTGACCTGGGCTGAGGCCACCCGCCGCACCGAGCTCATGGCTGACGCGTTCGGGACGTACTACCTGACCCACGCCCGTGGCGAGGCGTTGAACGCCAAGCGGCTTCTGGGCTCTGAGCAGTCGTTCTACGAGGTCGGCGACTGCGGCTTCGACAACCCGGGCCACCACGGCACGCCGAACCAGCGTCTCGCCGCTTCCAGTTGGGCCGCCGGTGTGGCCAACGACGCCGCGAACCAGGGCCACATTCTGCCGTCGCTCAAGTTCGCGGAGAAGTTCGACGCCAAGCTTTCCGACCTGGTCAAGCCGGACGCCGGCTGACAGCTGCGGTCCGATCGCAGGACGGCGCTCCTCCGAGCGGCCGAGGATTCGCATGGGGCGGGTCGGGCGGGCGTGGTCCCGCACCGGCCTGCCCCCCACGCACGTCACGCGTGGGCGATGTCGTCGGCACAAGGCGCAGGAAGGAGTGGTCGGCCGAGGCTGCGGTCTCTGATCGGGGCGAGAGTTCAGAGCCAGCCCTGGCGGCTGGCCTGGACACCGAGCTGAAATCGGGTCTGGGCGCCGAGTGCTTCCTGCAGGCGGGTGATACGTCGGGTAACGGTCCGTCCACTCACCCCGAGTTCACGGGCGATCGACTCGTCGGTGAGCCCGGCGCTGAGGTAGCCCAGGAGCTGTCGCGCGTCGTCCGTCGGACTGATCCAGCCCTCGGTGGGCTCTCCGGTCCGAGGAAGCGGGACGGCCACCCGCCAGTACGACTCGAAGACTCCGATCAGCCCATCGAGGAGGCCCGACGGCTGGACAACGACGCTGTGGTGTCCCGCGCGGTCCGGCGCGACGACGGACAACACGGCCAACCGATCGTCACAGAGCAGGAGATTCATGGCGATGTCGGGAAAGACCCGGGCCTGCTCACCGCGGTCGACGCAAGCGTGCGCCGCCTCCAAGGCCTTGGGCTCCTGCAGGATGCCGGCGCCGTACACCACCCGGTAGTCGATCCCGCGGGCCAGGGCGTCCAACGCATCGGTGTCCACCTCCGGCGCACGCTCGCCCCCGCCCACCGGCCCGATCGACAGCGCCCGTACCTGCGCCGATGCCTCGTTGTGGACCCGTCGCTGGATCGCGTCAGGGTTGTGGGAGGTGTCGACGACCTCGATGTAGCCCGATCCCGAGGTGTGATCGAGCCAGAAGCGTGAAAGGAACGTCGCACTCTCGTAGGCGATCCGGGCCTCTCGTGCGCGCCGCTCGGCTATGGCTTCCAGCACGGAGCGAGGGGGGTGGGCCGTCAGCCTGTCATCCGTGCGGGACACCAAGCCGATATTGGTGAGTTCGTCGACCGCATGTTGCACTTCTTCCGCAGGCGACCCGGCCCGTGCCAACCGACCGGCGAGTTCGACCGGAGGCAGCGGTCCGTGCTCCACGAGCGCAAGGTAGGCAGCCTCGGCCGTTTTGGAGAGGCCGAGAGCCTGCAGCGGGCGCATCTTGCACTCCCAACCCAGCGGCGCCGCGCGGCACTCGTCGCTGACTCCATCCCTGCGGGGGACTGTCCATCTGCCGAAGTTTGCCAGCCTAGCACCACGTGATCATGTGGCGGCCGGGCCGAACGCTGGGATGCGGCCGCGGCCGCGCCTGACAGCGGCCAGCAGGAATCCCCCATGGACGGCCAGTTACGAAGGTGACGCTCAGTACCGGCATGCGGCCTGGGGCGTCGGGCGCGAAGGATCTGCGACCCGGCCGCGATCGCTGCTTCCCGGTGATCGCGGTCAGCGCCTGCCGGCTCGGGCCAGCGCTTCCTCAGTCTGGGAGGCCAGGGTGCCGACCAGATCGGCCGCGGACGGCAGGTCGTTGATGAGGTCGATGGCCTCGCTGGCCCACTGCGGCAGTGCGGGGATCTCGCCTCGTTCCACGGCGTCTTGGTACGCCTGCTGGGCATGAGGGGCAGCTGCGAGTTCGTCCTCCCGGCCTCGCCATCCGTCAAGGAAAGGGTGGCCAAGGGTGCGCGCGGTGTACTTCGCCGGCCACCGCGAGCTGCGGGCGATGTCCAGTACCCTGTTGCGCTCGGTTTCCTCCCCGCGTCCTTCAATGATCGCCTTGGCGGTCGCGGGGGCGACCAGGGCCTCGGTCGTGGCTTGGAAGCGGGTGCCGAGTAGTGCTCCCGCGGCCCCCAGCGCCAAGGCGGCCGCCACGCCGCGGCCGTCGGCGATCCCGCCGGCCGCCAGCACGGGCACCGACGCCGCCAGGTCCACCACGACGGGCACGAACGGCAGCGTGGACCGCCCGTGCCGGGCTCCATGCCCGCCGGCTTCGGTGCCCTGCGCCACGATCACATCTGCGCCCAGATCCACCGCCCTCCAGGCCTCCTCCAGGTCTGTGACCTGAATGATCAGCGCCGCGCCCGCGCTGCGGATGCGTTCCACGAACGGACTGGGGTCGCCGAAGGACAACATCACCGCAGTCGGCCTGTGCTCCAGCGCCCGCGCGACCGCACCGACGTCGATCGCCCACGTCTGAAAGCCGATGCCCCAAGGCTTCCCGGCGCCCTCGTCCGCCAGGACAGGCAGTTCGCGGGCCAGCCAGTCCTGGTTCCCGTTCCCGCTGCCCAGCAGTCCGAGCCCGCCGCCACGCGAGACCGCCCCCGCCAGGGCACCACCGGCTGACCCGCCCATGGGGGCCAGGGCAATCGGATGCTCCACACCGAACAGTTCCGTGAACGCCGTCGACAGTCCCATGACCGCAATCTTCACCCGGCTGTCATGCCGGTCGCAGCGCAACCAACAAACTGTCGCGGTGGCAACAGCTTGGTGCCTGCCACGCGGACCATCTCTGAGGTACACGCTGAACCGAAGCGCCCTCGCCCTCGAGCAGGCTGCATGGCGGCCACGGAACTTCCGTCGGAAGAAGACCCGGTCGAGCGAGAACGACGACCTGTCCATGCCCTGCGGGCGCCCTCGCGTCCCGGCCACCCGGCCTGCTGGGCGTCGGCTGCCCATATTTCGGGTCGCCACCCGTTGGCAGGGACGAGTCCCGGAGGCATACCCCCAGCAGGCAGGATGAGGGGGCGAAGGTTCCGGGACCGAGATGACACGACCGAGGCGGGGAAAACATGGGTGGCTTCACCGAGGCGGATCTGCGGGTACTGGCCGGGCCGCGCTCCTTCGAGCGGGGCCAGGACTATCTTGACGCCGTGACCGCTCTGGAGGTCGGCGACGGCTGGATCACCGCCAGGGTCCATGGCACGGAAGCCTACGAGGTGGAGTTGTCCCTCGACGAGCCTGAAGGGCTCACCGGAGAGTGCGACTGCCCGTACGGAATGGAGGGCAACTTCTGCAAGCACCTGGTCGCGCTCGGCCTGACTGCGCTCGCCCGGTCGGAGAGCCTGCCGGGGGATCGCGCCCGTGCCCGCAGCCGCGTTCAGGACCTGGACGCGTGGCTGGCCGCGCTCTCCAGGGACGAGTTGCTCACACTCGTACGGGAGCAGATTGCCGAGGACCGGCAGGTGCGCCGCCGCTTGGAGTTGCGTGCGGCGAGTGCCCGCGGAGACCTTGCCGAAGTCCGCACCCGGATTCGCGAACTCCTCGACATCGGCCGATTCGCCCGGTACGGATACGTCGAGTACGCCGATGCCCGCGCCTACGGCGAACAGGCCTCGCAGGCGGTTTCCGCCATCGCCGCTCTGACCGCCACCGGGCAGCCCGTGGACGCGATCTCCCTTTCACGGGAGGCGATGCAGATGCTGAGCGAGGTGCAGGACGCGATCGACGACTCCGACGGATGCCTCGGTGACGTCGGGGCCGCTCTTGCCGCAGTCCATCTCGACGCGTGCCGCGCCGCCTGCCCCGATCCGGAGGAGATCGCGCGGTGGCTGGTTGGCCATGTGCTCAGCAACCTGGACGACCTCACCGGCATCGACCCTCTTGATTACGAGGACGTCCTCGGTGAACAGGGACTGGCCACCGTAAGAGGACTTGCGCTCGAAGCCTGGCGCGACCACCGCACAGGCTGGGCGGAGAAGTACCTGATGGAGCGGTTGGCCAAGGCGGCCGGCGATGTGGACGCGGTGATCGCCGTGCACGCGGCCGACCTCGCACCGGACGGCAGCACCCACCTGGTCATCGCCCGCGAACTGGACACTGCCGGCCGTCCCGCCGAAGCTCTGCGCTGGGCGGAGCGCGGCATCGGCGAAGTCTCCGACACCACCACCCCCGCCATCGACCTGGTCGACTACCTATGCGACCGTTACACGCGCTCGGACCGGCTCCCCGACGCGGTCGCCCTGCGCCGCGCCCGCTTTGCCGCCCACCGCACCCTCGCTGCGTACCAGCTGCTACGCGCGGCAGCACAGGCAGCCGACTGCTGGCAGGCCGAGAGAGGGGAGGCCCTGGCGCTGTTGCGCGCTGACGCGGCACAGCGCGAGCGGGGCTGGTACGGCGGCCCGGTCCTGATCGACGCTCTGCTCGACGACAAGGACATCGATGCTGCCTGGCAAGCCGCCACCACGACCGGCGCCGACGACCGGCAATGGCTTGTCCTCGCCGACCAGGCCCAAGCCATCCGCCCCACCGACGCGCTGCGTGTCTACCAGCGCCTGGCCGAACCCCTCGAGAAGCAGACCGGCAACGCGGTCTACGAGCAGCTGACCAGCCTGCTCCTCCGCATGCGAGACTGCCACCGCCGCCTGGGCACCCCGGACGATTTCACCGCGTACCTCGCCGCCCTGCGCGCCGGTCAGAAGCGTAAGCGGAATCTGATGCGGCTCCTTGACCAGCACGGCCTGTGAAGCCGACGGGGAAGACGTAGAGCTGCCTGCGGACAGAGATCACGCGACGTCGCAGTCGGTCCAGACGGCGCGGTGCGGGTGACGGCCCCGCCCGGCTCGGTGGACGGGTGGCACGGGAACGGCCCTCGCGGAAGGGAGCCTTCCGCGAGGGCCGTCGTCGGTACCGAGAAGGGTCAGGCGTTCTCGCGCGCCCGCGCAAGGTCGTTCACCCGTCCACGGACGACGAACCATCCGCCGACCAGCGCCGCCGCGATCAGCGGCAGGCACATCACGGTCGTACGGCCCACTCCGCCTCCCCACCACATCAGGAACACGACCGCGGAGAGGAATGCCAGCGTGACGATCTGCGTGTACGGGGCCCAAGGCAGCCGGTATGAGGGGCGGGTGACCCTGCCGTCCCGCGAGCGGCGCCAGAACAGCAGCGAACAGAGCATGATCATGGCCCAGGTACCGAGGATGCCGATCGACGCGAAGTTGAGAACGATCTCGAACGCCTGGCCCGGCATGACGTAATTGAGCACGACGCCCAGAACACCGAAACCGGCGGTCAGCAGGATGCCGCCGTAGGGCACCTGCCCCTTGTTCATCCGGCCGGTGAACCTGGGCGCGGAGCCCGCCAGCGCCATGGAACGCAGGATGCGGCCGGTGGAGTACAGCCCGGAGTTCAGGCTGGAGAGCGCCGCGGTCAGCACGACCAGGTTCATCACGCCGGCCGCGCCCGGGATGCCGAGCTTCTCCATGACCGTGACGAACGGGCTCTCGTCCCCCGAGTACGAGGTGTACGGCAGCAGGAGGGCGAGCAGCACGACCGAGCCCACGTAGAAGAGGCCGACGCGCCACATGATCGAGTTGATCGCCTTGGGCATGATCTTCTCGGGGTTCTCCGTCTCGCCGGCGGCCACGCCGCACAGCTCGACGGAGGCGTACGCGAACACGACTCCCTGGATCACCATCAACATCGGGAGCATGCCGGTGGGGAAGATGCCGCCGCTGTCGGAGATGGTGGAGAAGCCGGGCGTGTGGCCGTCCACCGGATGCTGGGTGACCACGAGGAAGATCCCGATGAGCATGAACGCGACCAGGGCGGAGACCTTGATGATCGCGAACCAGAACTCCATCTCACCGAAGTACTTCACCGAGATCAGGTTGGCGGTGAGCACGACGGCGAGGGCGATCAGCGCGAGGATCCACTGCGGGATGTCGCTGAACATCGCCCAGAAGTGGGCGTAGGTGGCGGCCGCGGTGATATCGGCGACGGCGGTGGTCGACCAGTTCAGGAAGTACAGCCAGCCGGCCGCGAAGGCGCCCTTCTCGCCCATGAACTCACGGGCGTACGAGACGAAGGCACCGGAGGAGGGCCGGTAGAGGACCAGTTCGCCGAGCGCGCGGACGACGAAGAAGGCGAAGAGACCACAGACCGCGTAGGCGACGGCGAGCGAGGGACCCGCAGCGGCCATTCGCCCGCCCGCGCCCAGGAACAGGCCGGTGCCGATCGCGCCGCCGATGGCGATCATGTTGATGTGACGGGACTTGAGGCCCTTGCTGTAACCGGCATCGCCGGCGTCCCGGTGGGGGGAGTTCGTCGCCGGTGGGGCGGCGGCGAGCGGTTCGGCCGCAGTGGAGCGGTCACTCATGGAGGAGATTCGCCTTTGTGAGGGGAAGGTGGGCGGTCCCGGCGGTGGGGGCCAGAGGGTCGTCACCGTGGCACGGCTCAATGCTCATCATCGGGGAATCCCTTGATTTTGGCAGTGCTCTACATCACTCAGGAATAAATCTGAGGTATATCGGAGGTTACGGGGAAGTAAGCAAGGGAGGTGCGTGCGCCTCCGCACGTCCCGATGTGCCGCGGGCGATGGGGAAGACCTTCGCGGAGGCAATGGTGTTCGCACATCTGGTCCGGACACTGCGATATCGGCAGCGCCGGAACCGTGGCGCAAGCAGCTACTGGCCGCGGCTGCGCCAGGTGACCGAGGAGGGGTGGCTCGGCGATCCCATCGAGATCGACGACCCGGCCGAAACCGCACTCGTGGACCGCATGAGCCGCGGGGTGTTCGGCGGCTGCCGAACCACGGTGGGCGCGCTCTGCCCCTTGACCACCTCGTTCGTCCAGCCCGCTGCTTCGCGTGCCCGGTGCGGTGCAGGACGTGGTCGAGGTCCTCGCGGGGTTCGTCGGGGTAGCGGTCGGCGGCGATCGAGGTGGCGCGGCCCTGTGGGCCGTGAAGGGATCCGGGAACGCTCCCGCACGGGTCGAGGCGGCTTCCGGCCGGCCTGCTAGCTTTGCCCGATCGAACGAGAGGCCCGGGTGCGATCCTGCGGCACGGGCAGGGCGGCGGTGGAAACCTTGGGCGTACCCGTCCACTGGCTGGTCGGCCGCCCCGAGCTGCGGCTGACGGTGCTGGCCGGGCGGGACGGGCTCGATCGGGAGGCCGTCTGGGCCCACAGCATCGATCTGGCCGACCCCGTTCCCTGGCTGAGCGGCGGCGAACTGCTGCTCACCACTGGACTGCGACTGCCGGAAGCGGAGGCCGGGCAGCGGGCGTACATCCAGCGGTTGGCGGATGTCGGTGTGGCCGCTGTCGGCTTCGGGACGGGACTTTCGCACCGGCATGTTCCCGCGGCCGTCGTGGACGCGGCCGACAAGGTGGGACTGCCCCTGCTCGAAGTGCCGCTGCCCACGCCATTCGTCGCGATCACCAAGGCCGTGATGGAACGCCTGGCCGAGCTGCAGTACGAGGGAGTCGTACGGGCCTCCCGCGTCCAGCCCCGGATGACCCGGGCCGCGCTGCGCGACGGCGCCCGGGCCGTTGTACGGGAACTGGCCGTCTCGACGCACACCACGGTGCTGTACCTGGACGACGCCGGTGTGGTGCGTGCCGCCCATCCGTCCGGTTCGGCGGGCGTCGACCCCGGTGTGCTCGCCGAGCTGAGGAGCGCCGGCGGGAGCGACCGGGCGACGGAGGCGCTGAGTGCCGGACCGCACGGGGTGGTCGTCGCCCAGCAGGTCCGCGTGGGCCCGCGTACCCACGGCAGACTCGTGCTGGCCGCCGACCGGGAACTGACCGCCGTCGACCACCTGTTGCTCGGACACGCGGCGTCGCTGATCGCGCTCCAGGCCGAGAAGCCTCTGCGCCTGCAGGACGAACAGCACCGGGTCAACAGCCTCTTCCTGCGCATGGTCCTGGACGGGACAATCCCCTCGCGTACCGCCCGCGGCCACCTGGCGGAGGCCGGTTTCCCGGCCCGCAACGGCATCCGCGTCCTCGTACTGAGCGGGCCGAGCCCTCGGCAGGCCCTCGACACGATGAGCCCCCGCCTCGCCGAGATCGGCCTGCCGCTCTTCGGTGCCGTACGTGAGGGGCGTGCCGTGCTCCTGCTGCCCGGGTCCGGCTCCCGAGTGTGGATGCGCGCGGGTGAGGACGACGGTCCCGCAGAGAGCGACGGACGCGGCACCACTACTGGTATCGGTATCGCCCGGGGTCTTGTCGACGATGCGGTCGCACGGTTCGGGCCGCGCCTCTGGGCAGGGCTCAGCCTTGTGCACGAGCCCGACGCCGGGCCGCAGGCGCTCCAGGAGGCGAGCAACGCGGCCGCGGTCGCCGAGGCACGTGGCCGGCCGGGACTCGTCGCCTTCGAGTCGCTGGCCGGACACGTGCTCGTCAGCGCCCCCGAGACCCGAGAGGTCCTGCGCCGGGTAGCCGCCGAACGGCTCGCGCCGCTGGCCGCGCACGACCGGGACAACGGCACGGAACTGCTCGCTTCCCTCCGCGCGTTCCTGGAACATCACGGGCAGTGGGGTGCCGCATCCGCAGCCCTGGAGGTTCACCGGCACACGCTGCGCAGCCGGATGGAGCGGATCCGGACACTGCTGGGCGTGGATCTCGACTCCGCGCACGTACGCGCCGAGTTGCTGCTTGCGCTGGCTGCCGGGGAGGGGACGGCGGACCAGTGACCGGGCGGCCGGCGGTCGCTGGTCCGCAGGGCGGCGAGCACATGGCCGGACGCGCCGGGCGCGATGCATGCGGGGGATGGACCGCCGAGCCGACTGCGTCCCGGGGCCGGCGGCCATGGACGTATTGGAGCGCCGGCTGAGCGATTCGCGGGACATTCTGTCCACTGCGTGAGGCGCTGCGGTATGCGGAGAATGGCGGCCTCGTCACCCCATGCGCTCCAGGACGGTGCGAACGGACGCATACGGAAGGGAACACTGATGCAGCAGCACGCCGGCAGGACCCCGATGACCGACGCTTCTCGACTGCCGCTGTCCGGTGTGCTGGTGGCCGACTTCGGCCGGGTTCTCGCGGCACCGTACGCGACCATGCTCCTCGCCGACCTCGGCGCGGATGTGATCAAGGTGGAGCAGCCGGAGACCGGTGACGACACCCGGGCGTGGGGCCCGCCGAAGACACAGGGTGAGGCCACCTATTTTCTCTCCGTCAACCGCAACAAGCGATCCTTCGCCGTGGATCTGCGCGACCCGACGGGCCGCCGCAGGGCGACGGAACTGATCCGCCGAGCGGACGTGGTGTTCGAGAACTTCCGCCCCGGCACGATGGACAAGTACGGGCTCGCCTACGAGCGGGTTCGCGAACTCAACCCCGGCCTCGTGTACTGCTCGGTGACCGGCTTCGGAGCGGGCAAGGGCGCGGCGCTGCCCGGCTACGACCTGCTGATCCAGGCCGTCGGCGGACTGATGAGTGTCACCGGACCGGCCCCCGGGCAACCGGTCAAGACGGGTGTCGCGCTGGTCGACGTACTCACCGGGCTGCATGCCGCGATGGGGGTCATGGCCGCCCTGCGTCATCGGGACGCGACCGGCGAGGGTCAGCATGTCGAGGTCAACCTGCTGTCGTCGCTGCTGTCCGGCATGGTCAACCAGTCCGCCGGCTACACCCTGGCCGGACAGGTGCCGGGCATCCTCGGCAACCGCCATCCGTCGATCGCTCCGTACGAGGTCTACGAGACGGCGGACCGGCCACTCGTCGTCGCCGTCGGCAACGACCGCCAGTTCGCCGCGCTGTGCCGGGGTCTGGACGCGGCCGGTCTGGCCGTGGATCCGCGGTTCGCCACCAACACCGACCGGGTCGCCCACGTCGACGTGCTCGCCGAAGAGCTGTCCGTACGGCTCCGGCGGCGCGCGGCGGACGAATGGTTCGAGCTCCTCACTCCGCTCGGCGTGCCGTGCGGTCCGGTGAACGACCTCGCCGGGGCCTTCGACCTGGCCGAACAGCTGGGACTTGCGCCGCGCGTCACACCGGACGACGCGGGCGCCGAGGCCGAGGGCGGGCACGACGGTCCGATGAACCTCGTGGCCAACCCCATCGGGCTGTCCGGTACCCCGGTCCACTACGCACGGCGCCCGCCCCGGCTGGGCGAGCACACCGACTCCATCGCCGACTGGCTCGACAGCTGACCCGGCCATCGCTGCAACCCGGCCCCCACTACTACGCACACCTCCGTACATCCCTCCCAGGAGCACATGATGAGCGGCAACAAGCCGATGAAGGACCCCCTCGCCCTGCTGGACATCGCCTCGGTGCTGAGCGACGAGGAACGCGAAATCCAGGCCACGGTCGCCAAGTTCCTCGCCGACCGGGTGCGCCCGCACATCGGCGAGTGGTTCGAGAACGCGCACTTCGCCCGCGAACTCGCCCCCGAACTCGGCAAGCTGGGCGTTCTCGGCATGCACCTGGAGGGGTACGGCTGCGCGGGCGTCGGCGCAGTCGGCTACGGGCTTGCCTGCCTGGAACTCGAGGCCGCCGACTCAGGCTTCCGCAGCTTCGTGTCGGTCCAGGGTTCGCTCTCGATGTACTCGATCCGGAAGTGGGGGTCCGAGGAGCAGAAGCAGGAGTGGCTGCCTCGGCTCGCCGCGGGGGAAGCCATCGGCTGCTTCGGCCTCACCGAACCCGATTTCGGCAGTGACCCGGCGGGGATGCGTACGCGTGCAGTGCGCGACGGCGGCGACTGGATCCTCAACGGCTCCAAGATGTGGATCACCAATGGCGGGATCGCCGACGTGGCCACGGTCTGGGCGCAGACCGAGGACGGTGTCCGGGGGTTCCTCGTGCCTCGCGGCACGCCCGGCTTCACCACCAGCGACATCAAGCAGAAGATGTCGCTCCGGGCATCGATCACCTCCGAGCTCCACTTCGACAACGTGCGGCTGCCGGATTCCGTCCGGCTTCCTGGGGCCCAGGGGCTGAGAGGCCCGCTCTCGTGCCTGAACGAGGCCCGGTTCGGCATCCTCTTCGGCGCAGTCGGCGCGGCCCGTGACTGCCTGCAGACGGCCATCGACTATGCGGACGCGCGCGTCCAGTTCGGCAGGCCGATCAGTGCCTTCCAGCTCACCCAGCGCAAGTTCGCCGACATGGCACTCTCCCTCGGCAATGCGGCGCTGCTCGCCCTCCACCTCGGCCGGCTCAAGGAACTCGGCACCCTCCGCCCCGAGCAGGTGAGTGCGGGCAAGCTGAACAACGTACGGGAGGCACTGGCCATTGCCCGCGAGTGCCGGACCGTGCTCGGGGCCAACGGCATCTCCTTGGAGTACTCGCCGCTGCGGCACGCCAACAACCTCGAGTCGGTGCTCACGTACGAGGGCACCAGCGAGGTGCACACGCTGGTTGTCGGGCAGGCCCTCACCGGTCAGGCCGCCTATCGCTGAGGCGGCTCAGGACAGGGACGCGCACCCTTGGCACACCGGCCGGCGGCTCCGCCGTGCGGCCGGTGTGCCTGCGTCGCACACCGCCGGAGGCCCCCCGCCGCCCGTTCCTCGTCCCGCAGGGGCCGCAGCCGCTGTGACCGGCCGCCCGTCAGCTCGGCCTTTCGGGCCGAGCCCCGGCGTGCGCCTGTTCCGTGCATTGTCTCTCCCCTCGGCGGGCACGCATCCCGGGCCGGCAGTAGAAGCCGGCTCGCCGTGATCACCTGGAACGACCGTCAGGACAGCCGCGGCTCCCCTTGCGTGGGCTCAGGCGGTCATGGCCACCGACGCCCTGACGAGGGGACGTCGTTCGCTGTCCGGCGCTCTGCGAAGACCACGGTATGTGTGCGTCGGCGGAGGCCGGTTCCCAGGTATCCGGATCGAACTCGACGAGCCGGTCGGTCGGCGCGTGCAGCCCGGCTACCGGTCGGCGGAGGGAGGCAGTTGCGCCGGGCTCACCCGCTCGCCCAGTACCTCGGTCATGAACTGGACGAGCCACCGCTGAGAGGGGGTGCGCGAGGCCTCGTGGCGGGCGTAGAGAGCGACTTCCACCGGCTCCGCCTCGAACGGGAGGCGTACCAGGCGCAGGCGGTGGGAGGCGGTGAAGACCTCCCCGACGTACTCGGGGATCACGGCGATCAGGTCGGTCTGCTCCAGCAGGTACGGGAGCATCGAGAAGCGCGTGGCGTCCACGGTGACCCGGTCCAGGAGGCCGTTCGCGGCCAGCGCGGTGCGCGGCGCGGCGTGACCGCTGGGGCCGTGCACGGTCGCGTGGTGCTCTGCCGCCAGCGCCTCGAGGCTGATCGAGTCGCCCGTCACCCGGGGGTGGTCGGCCGAGACCATCCCGACGTAGCGCTCCCGGAAGAGGGGAATCCGCACGGTCCGGTGTGAGCTGAGGACCGGGGTGGCCACGAACGCGTCCAGTTCGCCCCGGCGCAGCCGGCCCTCCGCGTCGGCCACGTCGAGCGGCTGGATGGTGAACGAGACGCGGGGCGCCCGTTCGCGCGCCTTCGCCAGGAGCCGGGGCAGCAACGACGTCTCGCCCAGGTCCGAGAGGGCGATGGTGAAGCGGCCCGACATCGTCTCGGGGTCGAAGTCGTCGGCCTGGCGCACGGTTTCGTCGATCTCCGCGAGGGCATGCTGCAACGGTTCGTACAGCCGGCGCGCGCCCGCGGTCGGGGTCAGCCCGCGCCCGGTGCGCCGGAACAGCTCGTCGCCGAAGTGCCGCCGCAGTTTCCCCAGGCTGTAGCTGACGGTCGGCTGTGTCACGTGCAGCGTCTCGGCGGTGGCCGTGACGCTGCCGGTCTCGTACAGCAGCACGAAGACCCGGGCGAGGTTGAGATCGAAACTCCTCATATCGATCAACTCTATATCGCAGATCCGCAACATTTATTGGTGCCTAAGTCGGAGCGTTGCTTAGCGTGTCCGCCACCAACAACGTAAGGAACGTCCGTGCCGTCCGTACGCCGTGTCTCCCATGAGTTCCTGGAGCGCCGAGGACTCACCACCATCTTCGGCAACCCCGGCTCCAACGAGCTGCCCTTCCTTGCCGAGCTGCCCGACAGCTTCCGCTATGTCCTCGGTCTTCACGAGGGCGCGGTGGTCGGCATGGCCGACGGCTACGCTCAGGCGACCGGCCGCCCCGTCCTGGTCAACCTGCACGCCGCCTCCGGCTCCGGCAACGCCATGGGCGCGCTGACCAACGCGGTCGCCTCCCGTACGCCCATGGTGGTCGTCGCCGGACAGCAGGTACGGCCCGCCATCGGCCCCGAGGCCAACCTGGCCAGTGTCGACGCACCCGCGCTCATGAAGCCCCTCGTCGGCTGGGCCGCGGAGCCCGCGTGCGCCGAGGACGTGCCGCGTGCGCTCGCGCAGGCCGTGTTCGAGGCGGAGCTGCAGCGGCGGCCGACGTACCTCTCCGTTCCTTACGACGACTGGGCCGCCGAGGCCGGTGATAATTGCCTGCCCATCCTCGACCGGCAGGTCGAGCGGGGCTCGGCGCCCAGCGGTGAGCAGGGCCGTCGACTCGTCGAGCAAGTCGCCGCGGCGCGGCGGCCGTTGCTCGTGCTGGGCGGCGACATCGACTCGGCCGTTCTCTTCGACGACGCGGTCCGGCTCGCCGAGCGCATGGGCAGCCCGGTGTGGGCCGCGCCGTCGCTGTTCCGGCTGCCCTTCCCCAACCGGCACCCGCTGTTCCGCGGCGTGCTGCCCGCGGGCATCGCGCCCGTCTCGCAGGCGTTCGAGGGCCATGACCTCGTGCTCGTGCTCGGAGCCCCGGTGTTCCGCTACCACGAGTACCTCCCGGGCCGTTACCTGCCGGAGGGCACCCGCCTGATCCAGGTGACCGACGACGCCTCCGCCGCCGCGCGGGCGCCTATGGGCGAGGCGCTGCTCGCCGCACCCGGCGCCGTCATCGACCTGCTGCTGAAGGCGCTGGACGCACCCGCCGAGGCCGTGGGCGAGTACCGGGCCGACCCTGAGCCGCTGACGGCCGAGGGCGATCGGCTGCACCCGGAGGAGGTGTTCGCGGCGCTGCGCGACCGGATGCCCCGCGACACCGCGTACGTGGTCGAGTCCACGTCCACGAACTCCTCGTGGTGGCGGCAGATGGACCTGCGCCGGTCCGGCTCCTACTACTTCCCGGCCGCCGGCGGGCTCGGCTTCGGGCTGCCCGGCGCGGTCGGCGTCGCGATGGGCAGCCCGGACCGGCCCGTCGTCGGGGTCGTCGGCGACGGCTCCGCCAACTACGGCATCACCGCCCTGTGGACCGCGGCCCAGCACCGAGTGCCGCTGACCGTGGTGCTGCTGCGCAACGGCACGTATGGCGCCCTGCGTTGGTTCGGCGGACTCCTGGGCGTCCCGGACGCGCCCGGCCTGGACATCCCCGGTCTGGACTTCACCCGCATCGCCGAGGGCTACGGCGTCGCGTCGCAGCACGTCCGCAGTGCGGAGGAACTGCGGGCCATGCTCGCCGAGCACCCCGTCCACCCGCGCCTCGTGCAGGTGGACACGGCACTCACCACGCCCTCGTAACCCTTCCCGAACGGACTGCGCGGGACTTCTCACGGGCGCCCCCGCGGCCCGAACCTCGACGCACCGTAAGCACCGTAAGCACCGTAAGCACCGCAAGCACCGCAAGCACCGCAAGCACCGCAAGTACCCGAAGAGTTCGAAGAGTCCGAAGAAAACGCAGAACCCGAAGAACCCGAAGAACCCGAAGAAGGGCAGATCGATGACACTCCTGGACAGCGCCGTCTGGGGCGGGAAGCTCTACAGCGACGGCTGGCAGGACTCCGCCTCCGCGCACCCGGTGGTCGAACCAGCGACCGGTGCGCAGCTCGGCACCGTGGGCCTGGCCACTGAGAAGGACGCGCACCGTGCCGCCGCCCGTGCCGCCGAGGCCCAACGGGCGTGGGCCGCGACCTCGCCGCAGGCGCGGGCCGCCGTGCTGCGCCGTGCGGGCGAGCTGTTCACCGAACATGCGGCGGAGATCGAGGACTGGCTCGTGCGCGAGGCCGGTTCGGTACGCGCCAAGGCGGGTTTCGAGGCCCAGCTCGCCGTGGGGGAGTGCTTCGAGTGCGCGTCGCTGCCCACGCACCCGCAGGGCGAGGTGCTCACCACCGAGGAGGCGCGCTGGTCGCTCGCCCGCCGCCGCCCGGCCGGTGTCGTGAGCGTCATCGCTCCCTTCAACTTTCCCCTCATCCTCGGCCTGCGTTCGGTGGCACCCGCGCTCGCCCTGGGCAATGCGGTGCTGCTCAAGCCGGATCCGCGCACCGCGGTGTCCGGCGGCGTCGTCATCGCGCGCATCTTCGAGGAGGCCGGGCTGCCGACCGGCGTGCTGCATCTGCTGCCGGGTGACGGCGCGGTCGGACAGGCGGTCGTCGAGGCCCCGGAGGTCCGGGTGGTCTCTTTCACCGGTTCGACGCCGGTCGGGCGGGCCATCGGCGAGCGGGCCGGCCGTCTCCTGAAGCGGGCCCACCTGGAGCTGGGCGGAAACAACGCTCTGGTCGTGCTGCCCGGCGCCGATGTGCAGAAGGCCGCATCCGCCGGCGCGTTCGGTTCGTATCTGCACCAGGGGCAGATCTGCATGACGACCGGCCGCCACATCGTGCACGAGTCGCTGGTCGAGGAGTACACCGCCGTGCTCGCGGCGAAGGCCAGGGCGCTGCCGGTCGGCGACCCCGCCCGCGAGGACGTGGCCCTCGGCCCGATCATCGACCGCCGGCAGCTGGAGCGCGTACACGGCATCGTCACCGAGAGCGTCGCGGCGGGTGCCACCCTCGCCGCGGGCGGCGAGATCTCCGGCGCCTGCTACCGGGCCACCGTGCTGAGCGACGTGACCACCGACATGCCTGCCTGGCGCGAGGAGGTCTTCGGGCCCGTCGCACCGGTCATCGGCTTCTCGACACTGGAGGAGGCCGCACACATCGTCGACGACTGCGAGTACGGCCTGTCCGTCGGCATCCTCGGCGACGTCGGCACCGCGATGAAGCTCGCCGACCGGATCGAGTCGGGCAAGGTCCACATCAACGAGCAGACCGTGGCCGACGAACCCAACGCGCCCTTCGGCGGCGTGAAGGCATCCGGCACCGGCTCCCGCTTCGGCGGCGCCGCGGCCAACATCGAGGCGTTCACCGAGACCCAGTGGGTCACCGTCCGTCCCGACATCGCCGATTACCCGTTCTGACCTGCTCCGCACTCCGTCTCCCGTAGCCGCCCCAGGGGATCCACCATGGCAAACAACATATCGACGCAGTCTCCGACCAGATCCGGCACCGCCTCTCGCAGCTCCTGGACGGTGATCCTCTGCTGGATCACCGTCCTGCTGGAGGGCTACGACCTCGTGGTCCTCGGCGCCATCATCCCCACGCTCCTCAAGACCCACCATCTCGGCATGACGGCGGGCGACGCGACCACCATCGCGACGCTCTCGCTCGTGGGCGTGGCCATCGGCGCGGTCTGCGTCGGGCCGCTGGCCGACCGTCTTGGCCGGCGCCTCCTGCTGATCGGGTCGGTGGTGCTGTTCTCCGTCTTCACCATCCTCGTCCCGCTGGCCGACTCCGTCGCCATGTTCGCCGCGCTGCGGCTCATCGCCGGCCTCGGCCTCGGCGCCTGCATGCCGGTCTCGCTCACGATGATGTCCGAGCACATGCCCGCGCACCGGCGGGCGCGGGCCTCCACCCTGACGATGACCGGCTATCACACCGGTGCCGTGATCACTTCGCTGCTGGCCCTGCAGGTCACCGACAACTGGCAGGTCCTCTTCTACGTCCTGGGCGTCGCCGGCCTCGTCATCGCCGCGATCCAGTGGTTCCGCCTGCCGGAGTCGGACGCCTTCGTGCAGGCGAAGGAGGCGCCCAAGGCCCAGCGCATGGCGTTCACCGAACTGCTCAAGCCCAACTACCTGCGCGCGACTATCGGGGTCTGGCTCGCCTCGTTCATGGGGCTGCTCCTGGTCTACGGCCTCAACACATGGCTGCCCAAGCTCATGAACGACGCCGGCTACCCGGTGCCCACGGCCGTCACCCAGCTCCTCGTGCTCAACGTCGGCGGAGTCGTCGGCCTGGTGGTCGGTGGATACGTCGCCGACCGGCGTGGCATCAAGGGCACCACGCTCTGCTGGTTCGCCGTCTCCGTGCTCATGCTGGCCTGCCTGAGTATCAAGATCGGCAGCGATCTCCTGCTCAACACCGTCGTCTTCTTCACCGGTGTGTTCGTCTTCTCGGCGCAGGTGCTGGTCTACGCCTACGTGACGAACTACTACCCGGCGTCGATCCGCGGCACCGCACTCGGCTCGGCCTCCGGCATCGGCCGCATCGGCTCGATCGTCGGCCCGTCGATCACCGGAGCCCTGGTCACCGCCGGCATCGGCCACCCCTGGGGCTTCTACTTCTTCGCCGCCGTCGCGGTGTTCGGCTTCCTGGCCGTGTTGACGCTGCCGCGCGGAACGGCCGACGCGCAGCCGGAGGTCTCCGTTTCCGCAGCCTGAGCACACCAGGCGGTACGCATTGGTGCGGCAGCTGCGGTAAGTGTGGCGAGTGTCGTAACTGCGTCAACTGCCGCACCGTGCCGAGGGCATGGGACCGTCTTCCCGGGCGGGCCCATGCCCTCGCTCTGTCCGGCTCAGCCGTTGTCGCGCTCCCGCGCCGGGTCCGTCAGAGCGCTGCGGAGGCGATCAGCGGGTAGTGGCCGGAGAGGTTCGTGGGCGTGTAGTCCGTGCCCAACTCGCGGGGGTCGTCGGGGGACAGCATCGACACCTGGGCGTCCTGCGGCACTGGGCGATGCGGGTCGTGTTCGCGGGTATCCGTGCCCCGTCCGCGCTGGGCACGTTCCTGCGCGTGCGCCGACCGACGGGTACGGCATGCTGCCGGACATTGCAATCGACACGACCGATGTGACGGATTCCCGTCAGGACGGGAATCCGTCACGCTCCACCCTTTCTATTTGACCTGTACGTACCAATCATTGCCTCCGTCATTCATCCAACGAATTCACGGAGAATCTGTGTCATCCGCTCTCTCGCGCAAACCGGGCTTCATAGCCCTGTGCGCCGCGTTGGCCGTGCTGGCGGGCGCCCCCTCGGCCCTGGCCACCGGCCCCGCAGCCGATCCCTCCCCGGTGGCCGCCCCTGTGGATGCGGCACCTGACGCCGCTCCTGTGCGCACCGTCACCCTTCTCACCGGCGATGTCGTCGAGGTGCGGACCTTCGCCGACGGGACCAGCACGGCAACCGTCGAGCGCCCGGCCGGAGCCACCGGCGGCGTCCGCACCACGACCGTCGGCAAGGACCTGTACGTCTACCCCGACGAGGCAATGCCGTACGTCGCGGCCGGCGTCCTCGACAAGCAGCTGTTCAACGTCACCCAGCTGATCGCCGACCGCTACGACGACGCGCACACCAAGAACCTGCCGCTGATCGTCACCTACACCGACACGGCGGTCCGCAGCCGCAGCACCGCCACACCCGCGGGCGCCACCCGGGTCCGCGCCCTGCCCAGCGTGCAGGGTGCCGCTCTGACCGCCAAGCGCGCACAGGCGGCCGACTTCTGGTCCTCCGTCACCAGCACCGCCCGCACCCGCGGTGCGGCCGGCGGCGGGGTTTCCTTCGGCAAGGGCATCTCGCACATCTGGCTGGACGGCAAGGTGCGGGCGACCCTGTCCGACACCACCGCCCAGATCGGCGCGCCCGAGGTGTGGAAGTCCGGCTACGACGGCAAGGGCGTCAAGGTCGCCGTGCTCGACACCGGCGCGGACGGCGACCACCCGGACCTGGCGGACCGGGTCAAGGGCACCGCCAGCTTCATCGACGGTGAGACCACCGCCGACCGGCACGGGCATGGGACGCACACGGCGTCCACCGTGGCCGGCACCGGCGCCGCCTCGGGCGGCAAGGAGCGCGGCGTCGCCCCCGGCGCCGACCTCTACATCGGCAAGGTGCTCAGCGACGCGGGATCCGGCTCCGACTCGCAGATCATCGCGGGCATGGAGTGGGCCGCCGAGTCCGTGGGCGCCAAGGTCGTCAGCATGAGCCTGGGCTCCTCCGAGCCCTACGACGGCACCGATGTCATGAGCCAGGCGGTGAACCGGCTCAGCGCCGAGACCGGCACGCTGTTCGTCATCGCCGCGGGCAACTCCGGCGCCCCGTACACCGTCGGCTCCCCCGGCGCCGCGGACGCCGCCCTCACCGTCGGCGCGGTCGACACCGCCGACAAGCTGGCCTACTTCTCCAGCCAGGGCCCGCGCCTCGGTGACGACGCCCTCAAGCCCGACCTCACCGGCCCCGGCGTCAATGTGCTCGCCGCACGCTCGCACTACGTCTCCTCGGGCTCGGGCTACTACACCAGCATGAGCGGCACCTCGATGGCCACGCCGCATGTGGCCGGCGCCGCGGTGCTGCTGGCCCAGGAGCACCCGGACTGGACCGGGCAGCAGATCAAGGACGCCCTGGTCAGCACGGCCAAGGAGACCTCGAACTACACCGTTTACGAGGGCGGCAGCGGCCGGGTGGACGTCAAGGCCGCCGCCTCCGACACCGTCTTCGCGACCGGCTCGGCCTACTCCGGCTTCTACGCCTGGCCGCACGACGCGGACAAGAAGTCCGAGAAGACCATCACCTACACCAACACCGGCGACACCGCCGCCACCCTCGACCTGAAGACCGACGCGGCCGGCGCCCCCGCCGGACTCTTCTCGCTCTCCACGGAGAAGGTGACCGTCCCGGCGCACGGCACGCAGCAGGTGACGCTCACCGCCGACCCCGCCGCTCTGGCGTCCGGCACGAAGGTGACCGGCCAGGTCAAGGCGTACGACGCGACCGGCGCGCTGAGCGCCCACACCACCATCGGCATCAGCAAGGAGAAGGAGCGCTACACGCTCCACCTCAAGGCCCGCGACCGCGTCGGCAAGCCGCTCACCGGCACCGCCGAGCTGGTCAAGCTCGGGTCGCAGAACCGGCAGTACGTCACCCTCGACGACTCCGGTGAGGCCGACGCACGCGTCGAACCGGGCGCCTACTCGGTGGCGATGTGGGCCGCGGTGCAGGGCGCGGGCGGCCCCGACTCGCGCGGTCTCGCGCTGCTCGGCAACCCCGAGCTGAAGGTCGACAAGGACACCACCGTGGTGCTCGACGGCACCCGGACGCACGAGGTGCGCGCCGTGACGCCCAAGGAGAGCAGCCCGCTCTCGACCCGGATGGAGTACTACCGCTCCGCCCAGGGCAGCACGTGGCAGTCCGGCTACATGCTGCCGTTGCTCTACGACAGCATCTGGGCCGAAAGCACCGACAAGGTCAAGGACGGCGACTTCGCCTTCACCGCCCGCTGGCGCTCCATGCAGCCGATGCTGACCGTCGCCTCCAAGACCCGCAGCTTCGACGATGTGCTGCCGCAGGCCGGCTCCACCCTGCTGCCCGACGGCCACTGGAAGCTCCCGGCTGTCTACGCCGGCCAGGGTGCCGCCTCCGACTACGCCGGTCTGGACGTCGCGGGCAAGGTCGCGGTGGTCCGCCGCAGCGACAGCGTCACCGGCTCCCAGCAGGCCGCGGCCGCCGCGGCCGCCGGGGTGAAGCTGCTGCTCGTCGTCAACGACCAGCCCGGCCGACTGAGCACCTGGTACGGCGGGGACAACCGAACGAACTCGCCCATCGAGGTGGCCTCGCTCACCACGACCGAGGGCGAGGAGCTCATCGCCCAGGCACAGCAGGGCACCGCCACGCTCACGGTGGGCTCGAAGCCGGTCAGCGACTACGCCTACGACCTGGTCGAGCGCCACGACGGCATGGTCCCGCAGGACCTCACCTACCGGGCCACCAAGGACAACCTCGCCCGGGTGAACGTCGCCTTCAACGGCGGTAAGGGGGCGAACGGCGGCGAGTTCCGCTATGACATCCCCGACTACGCCAGCTCCGGGATCGGATTCCTCTTCAAGGCCGCCATCCCCGGCGCGCGCACCGACTGGGTGTCCACCGACGGCAAGAACCGGTGGTTCGAGATGGCAGACAACTTCGACGAGCAGCTGGAGGAGCGGTCGGAGGTGGGGATCACCTACAAGGCCGGCACCACCACGGACGTGAACTGGTTCTCGCCGATCCAGCACCCCCGGCTCAACAACAGCACCTGGTTGCCGAAGCGCGGCGAAAACTTTGTGACCATCAACGTCCCCGCCTGGGGCGATGCCGGCCCCAACCACGCCGGCTTCCGGTTCGACGACGGTACGGTGCACAAGGAGTCGGTGTCCCTCTACCAGGGCGACAAGCTGCTGGGGAGCAGTAACAGCCCGGTGCTCTCCGTCAGCCCCCTGCCCTCTGCGAGGGTGCCGTACCGCCTCGTGGTCGACGCCTCCCGGGACGCCTCGGTGAACCCCCTGTCCACCAGCACCCACACTGAGTGGACCTTCATGTCGGGCTACACCGACAGCATGCAGCTGCTGCCGCTGATCCAGCTCGACTACGGGGTGAAGACCGACCCGAGCGGCTACGCCCACCGCAACACCGACCTGACCGTCACCCCGTCGGCCCTCCCCGGCGCCCCGGACGCGGGCAAGGTGACCTCGGCCGGACTGGAGGTCTCCTACGACGACGGAGCCACCTGGCAGCAGGCCGACCTGGAGCAGTCCGGAGCCACCTGGCAGACCAAGGTTCAGGCGCCGAACTCGGCGTCGTACGTCTCCATCCGCGCCACCGCGACGGACAGCAACGGCAACACCGTGACACAGACCGTCATCCGCGCCTTCGCGGTCAAGTAACACCCTGACAAGGACGGGCTCCCCAGCTGCGGTGTCGCAGCCGGGGAGCCCGACCCTTTTCACGCCCCCGATGCAAGCACCCGATGCCGACGTGAACTTCGGGGAGGTGCTGCGTGGTTCGCCGAGCGGCACTCGGCCGGCCCGGTCGCAGGCGCTGACCACGTACCGCGCGGCAAAAGAGACGGCCGTCTGCACGCGCCACGCGATCGCGGCTGCCGCCGACCCGTGCCTCGCCCCGACTCTCCCTTTCGTCACGATTCGGTCTCGGACCCTCGAAGGGGTCTTGTTTTCGGCCATGTAATCGATTCCAATCATCGCTGTAATCGATTCCACGGCTGCGGGCCGCTGGTTTCGAGGCTCACGGAAACCACAAGGAGGTGGTCCGGAAATGGCGAGCATCAAGGATGTCGCGGCCGAGGCGGGAGTGTCCGTCGCCACGGTCTCCCGCGTTCTCAACAGCCATCCCTCCGTCAGCCCCGACGCGCGCGCTCGCGTCCTCGCCGCTGTCGACGTCCTCGGCTACCGGCCCAACGCCGTCGCCCGTTCGCTCCGTACCGATCAGACGCGCACCCTCGGCCTGGTCATCAGTGACGTGCTCAACCCGTACTTCACCGAACTGGCCCGCTTCGTCGAGGAGGAGGCTCGCGCCCTCGGCTACAGCGTCATCATCGGAAACGCCGACGAGCGGCCGGACCTGCAGGAACACCACGTCCGTACGCTCCTCGACCGCCGGATCGACGGACTCCTCGTCTCCCCGGCCGACGGAAGCTCCCCGCTCATGCCGGGTGCCGCGGGCAGCGGCACGCCGATGGTCTTCGTGGACCGTTGGATCCAGGGGGTGGACGTCCCCGTGGTGCGTGCCGACGGCCGCGACGCGATCCGGGACCTGGTGGCCCACCTGCACCGTCTCGGCCACCGCAGGCTCGCGATCATCGCAGGCCCGGCGGCCACCACCACGGGCAACGAGCGTGTCGAAGCCTTCCGCGAGGCGCTGCGCGAGCACGGACTCGCCCTGCCCGACGCCTACATCGGCCAGGGCGACTTCCAGGCGGACAGCGGGCGCCGCGTCACCGAGCGCTTTCTCGCCCTTCCCGAACCGCCCGAGATCGTATTCGCCGCCGACAATCTGATGGCGCTCGGCGCGTTGGACGCGATCCGCGCACGCGGGCTTCGCGTACCGCGGGACATCGGGCTCGCGGCCTTCGACGACATCCCGTGGTTCCTGCACACCGATCCGCCGATCACGGCGATCGCCCAGCCGACGGGAGAACTCGGCCGCGCCGCCGTACGCGCGCTGGTCGACATCGTCGAGGGGCGGTCCCCGCAGTCCGTGACCCTTCCCGCCCGCCTTGTCGTACGCAGTTCCTGCGGCGAACACGATTCGAACCGGAGGAGCAACCTGTGAGCACCCAGGGCGAGTTGCTGCGCATCGAAGGCGTACGCAAAACCTTTCCCGGCGTGGTCGCGCTCGACAGCGTCGACTTCGACCTGCGCGGCGGCGAAGTGCATGTACTGCTCGGGGAGAACGGAGCGGGCAAGAGCACCCTCATCAAAATGCTCTCCGGTGCCTACCGTCCCGACAGCGGCCGGATCTTCGCCCGGGGCAGCGAGGTCCGCATCCACAGCGCGCAGGACGCGGAACGGCTCGGAATCGCCACGATCTACCAGGAGTTCAACCTGGTACCCGATCTCACGGTCGCCGAGAACATCTTCCTCGGCCGGCAGCCGCGCCGCTTCGGGATGATCGACCGGCGTCGCATGGAGGCGGACGCCGAGGTGCTGCTGCGCCGGGTCGGTCTGCACGTCTCACCGAAGACCAAGGTGCGCGAACTGGGCATCGCCCGGCTTCAGATGGTGGAGATCGCCAAGGCACTCAGCCTCGACGCGCGCGTCCTGATCATGGACGAGCCGACGGCGGTACTCACGTCCGAGGAGGTCGAGAAGCTCTTCCGTATCGTGCGGCAGTTGCGCGAAGAGGGTGTGGGGGTCATCTTCATCACCCATCACCTCGAAGAGATCGCGGCCCTCGGCGACCGGGTCACGGTGCTGCGCGACGGGCGCAGCATCGACCAGGTGCCTGCCTCGACGCCCGAGGACGAGCTCGTACGGCTGATGGTGGGACGCAGCATCGAGCAGCAGTACCCGCGGGAGCGCCCGAAGGCCGGTGACCCGCTGCTCGCCGTCCGCGGGCTGACCCGCAACGGCGTCTTCCACGACGTCAGCTTCGACGTGCGGGCGGGTGAGGTCGTCGGCCTCGCCGGCCTTGTCGGCGCCGGACGTACCGAGGTCGCCCGTGCCGTCTTCGGCGCGGACCCCTACGATGCGGGCACCGTCGACGTACGGGGCGAGCGGCTGGCCAAGCACGACGTGCCCGCGGCCATGGGGGCCGGGATCGGCCTCGTACCCGAGGACCGCAAGGCCCAGGGCCTGGTGCTCGATGCCTCCGTGCAGGAGAACCTCGGCCTGGTCACCCTGCGCTCGGCGAGCCGCTCCGGGCTCGTGGACCTCAAGGGACAGCGCACGGCCGCCGCCCGGATCGCCGAACAGCTCGGCGTACGGATGGCGGGCCTCGGCCAGCACGTCCGCACGCTCTCCGGTGGCAACCAGCAGAAGGTCGTCATCGGCAAGTGGCTGCTCGCCGACACCAGGGTGCTGATCCTCGACGAACCGACGCGTGGCATCGACGTCGGCGCCAAGGTCGAGATCTACCAGCTCATCAACGAGCTGACGGCGTCCGGCCATGCCGTGCTGATGATCTCCAGCGACCTGCCCGAAGTCCTCGGCATGAGCGACCGGGTGCTGGTCATGGCCCAGGGCCGCATCGCGGGAGAACTCCCCGCGCACGAAGCGACCCAGGACGCGGTGATGGCACTCGCCGTCAGTGCCCCCGCCACACCGTCTCCCGCAACACCACCCACCAAACCTTCCGCAACAACTCCTGCAACAACTCCGGCTGTGAACGAAGAGGAGAGCCCCCGTGGCCACTGACACGCTCAAGAGCAATACGGGCGCGAGTGGCGCCGCAGGTCGTACGGTCCGCCGCCTCCTGCTCGACAATGGCGCCCTGAGTGCCCTGGTCGTTCTGCTGGTGGCGATGTCGCTGCTCTCCGGCGACTTCCTGACCACGCAGAACCTGCTGAACGTCGGTGTGCAGGCCGCCGTCACCGCGATCCTCGCGTTCGGCGTCACCTTCGTGATCGTCTCGGCCGGCATCGATCTGTCCGTGGGTTCGGTGGCCGCGCTCTCCGCGACCGTCCTCGCCTGGTCGGCGACCTCGGAAGGCGTACCGGTCTGGCTGGCGGTCATCCTCGCCGTCGCGACGGGCATCGCCTGCGGATTCGTCAACGGCGCCCTCGTCTCGTACGGCAAACTCCCGCCGTTCATCGCGACACTGGCCATGCTCTCCATAGCGCGCGGCCTGTCCCTGGTCATCTCCCAGGGCAGCCCGATCGCCTTCCCCGACTCGGTCTCCGTGCTCGGCAACACGCTCGGCGGATGGCTGCCCGTCCCGGTCCTCGTGATGATCGCGATGGGCCTGATCACGGCACTGATCCTGGCCCGCACCTACATCGGCCGTTCGATGTACGCGATCGGCGGCAACGAGGAGGCGGCCCGGCTCTCCGGACTGCGCGTCAAGCGGCAGAAGTTGGCCATCTACGCGCTGTCCGGCCTCTTCGCCGCGGTCGCGGGCATCGTCCTCGCGTCCCGTCTGACCTCCGCCCAGCCGCAGGCCGCGCAGGGGTACGAACTCGACGCGATCGCCGCGGTCGTCATCGGCGGCGCCAGCCTGGCCGGCGGTGTCGGCAAGGCGTCCGGCACCCTGATCGGCGCGCTCATCCTCGCCGTGCTGCGCAACGGACTCAACCTCCTCTCCGTATCCGCCTTCTGGCAGCAGGTCGTCATCGGTGTCGTCATCGCACTCGCGGTGCTGCTGGACACCCTGCGCCGCAAGGCCGGGTCCAAGGCCGCTTCCCCGACCGGTTCCGCCGGTGCACCGGGGTCGCCGGGATCCGGCGGCAAGGGAGTGGGAGCGGTCAAGTTCGGGATCGCCGCCGTGTGCGTGGCCCTCGTCGTGGGCGGGGTCTCCTACTTCAACTCCGGTTCGTCCGGCGGCAACACGAAGGTGGGCATGTCGCTGTCCACGCTCAACAACCCCTTCTTCGTACAGATGAAGGCGGGCGCCCAGGCGGAGGCGAAGGCGGCCGGAGTCGACCTGACCGTCACGGACGCACAGAACGACGCCTCGCAACAGGCCAACCAGCTTCAGAACTTCACGAGCTCAGGAGTGAAGTCCATCATCGTCAACCCGGTGGACTCGGATGCGGTGGGCCCCGCCGTCCGGGGCGCCAACAAGGCGGACATCCCGGTGATCGCCGCCGACCGAGGCGTCAACAAGGCGCAGACCGCGGCGCTCGTCGCCTCCGACAACGTCGCGGGCGGCGAACTCGCCGCGAAGACGCTGGCCGACAAGCTCGGCGGCAAGGGAAGCATCGTCATCCTGCAGGGCACCGCGGGTACCTCGGCCAGCCGCGAGCGCGGAGCGGGCTTCGCCGAAGGGATCAAGGCGTACCCCGGCATCAAGGTCGTGGCCAAGCAGCCCGCGGACTTCGACCGCACCAAGGGCCTGGACGTCATGACCAACCTGCTCCAGTCCCACCCCGGTATCAACGGAGTCTTCGCCGAGAACGACGAGATGGCGCTCGGCGCGGTCAAGGCACTCGGCAGCAAGGCGGGGAAGTCGGTGTCCGTCGTCGGGTTCGACGGAACTCCGGACGGCCTGACGGCGGTCGGGGCAGGCACGCTGTACGCGTCCGTGGCCCAGCAGCCGAAGGAACTGGGCAAGATCGCCGTGCAGAACGCGGTGAAGGCCGCAGAGGGCAAGAAGGTCGACAGCATGGTGAAGGTACCGGTCAAGGTGGTCACCGAGAAGAACGTCGCCGACTTCTCCTGAACAGCGCCTGAGAGCCTGTCGGGTGGCCTCTGATCGGGCGGCCACGCCCTGGCACGCACGCTTCCCGCGTTGCCGAAATGCCCTAGTAGCTCCGCTACGAGGACATCCCGGCGCCTTGGAATCGCACGCACCAGACCGCGTCCGCTATCCGATCGAAGGCCACCCGACAGGCTCTGAGCAGCGTCCGACCTCGGAAAGCAGGAACAATGCACGTCAACGACCACCACCGGTACGACCTGCTGGTCGTGGGCTCGGCCAACGCCGACCTGGTCATCGGTGTCGAACGCCGTCCGGCCCCCGGTGAGACCGTGCTCGGTTCCGATCTTGCCGTCCACCCGGGCGGCAAGGGAGGAAACCAGGCGGTGGCCGCCGCCCGCCTCGGGGCCGTCACCGCCCTGCTGGCCAGGGTCGGCGACGACGCCCACGGCCGCCTGCTGCTCGAATCGCAGCGGGCGGCGGGGGTGGACACCGAGGGTGTCCTCGTGGGCGGGGCACCGACCGGAGTCGCGCTGATCACGGTGGACCCCTCCGGCGACAACAGTATCGTGGTGTCGCCGGGGGCCAACGGCCGGCTGACCCCGCAGGACATCCGGGCGGCGGGCCCCCTCTTCGAGGCGGCGCGGGTCGTCTCCGTACAGCTGGAGATTCCGCTGGAGACGGTTGCCGAGGTGGCCGGTGCCCTGGCACCCGGCACCCGGCTGGTCCTGAACCCGTCCCCGCCCGCGCCCCTGCCCGACCATGTGCTGGCCGCCTGCGACCCCTTGGTCGTCAACGAGCACGAGGCGCGCTACATGCTGGGCGAAGCCGCCGGCGCCACGCCTCAGGAGTGGGCGCGAGCACTGCTGAAGCTCGGTCCGCGGTCGGTCGTGGTCACGCTGGGTGCGGCGGGCGCGCTCGTCGCCGACAGCCGTACGGGTGAGGTCGTCCCCGTACCGAGCCCCAAGGTCGAGGCTGTGGACACGACGGGGGCGGGCGACGCGTTCACCGCAGCCCTGGCCTGGCGGCTCGGCCTGGGGGAGCAACTCACCGAGGCCGCCGCGTTCGCCGTCAGGGTCGGTGCGGCGGCCGTCACCCGGCAGGGCGCGCAGGCGTCCTTCCCGAGCGCAGAGGAAGTCTCCGCGCTGTGAAGAAGGCCGGAATCCTCAACCGCCATCTCGCCGGAGCACTGGCCGAGCTGGGTCATGGCGACGGCGTGCTGATCTGCGACGTGGGCATGCCCATCCCGGCCGGCCCCCGCCTCGTCGACCTGGCCTTCCGGGCCGGTGTCCCCTCGTTCGCCGAGGTGCTCGACGGACTGCTGGACGAACTGGTGGTGGAGGGCGCAACAGCGGCACACGAAGTACGGGAGGCCAACCCGGAGGCCGCACAGCTCCTGGACGAGCGCCTCCCCGGACTCGCCCACGTACCGCACGACGAACTCAAGGCACTGTCCGCGGACGCCCGGCTGGTGGTGCGGACGGGCGAGGCACGACCGTACGCGAACGTGCTGCTGCGGTGCGGGGTCTTCTTCTGACAAGGCTTCTTCCGACAGGTCGGCAGACGCCGGGCGCGCACGGTCCGGACCGTGCGCGCCCGGCGTCTGCCGGTTCCTCGGTACAGACCCGTGCTCCGGTACCCGTAACCCCGTGACCCGGTGGCAGACTCGGCCGCTGCAAGGCACTTCCCTGCGAGGTGCCCGCCCGACGAAGATCTGTTCGAATGAGGAAACGTGCCGTCAGTAACGCCCGTCCGGCGTTGCCTTGGGGTAAGCGTGACGTAGCGTTGCCTTTTTGGTGGTGCTCGAAGGAGCACCGCAAGGCATCGTTCTGCCCTCATCAGCCATGAGGGCACCGAGGGGTATTCGGATGAAGCTCTGCTTCCTCGTCGAAGAGCTGTACCGGCATGACGGCCTGCCGCTTGACGTGGCCCGCCGACTGACGGCGTGGGGACACCAGGTGGACGTGGTGCGCCCCGGGGCCTCGCTGCTGCGGATCTCGGAGGAGGTGCGGGCGGGGACCCATGACGCCTGGGTGCTCAAGACCGTGTCCGGCGGCCCCGGACTCACCCTGCTGGAGGCCGCGGCGGCCGTGGGTCTGACCACGGTGAACGATGCCCGGTCGATCCGCGCGGTGCGCGACAAGGCCCTCACATCTGTCATCGCGCGACACCACGGGCTACCCGTTCCGGTGACCTACTCGGCGCCTCGGGCCGAGCTTTTCGCGGACGTGACCGACGAGCACTTCCCCCTGGTGGTCAAGCCCGCGGACGGCAGCTCGGGGCGGGGGGTGCGGCTCGTGCCGGACCCCGGGCACCTGGCGGAGGTGCAGCAGGCGGGGGAGGGACAGCTGATCGCACAGCCCTACGTGCCCAACCCCGGCTCCGACCTGAAGGTCTACTGTCTCGCGGGTGAGTTCCACGCGACCTTGCGTAGCTCCCCGCTCCACCCGGACGGGCCGGCCGAAGAGGGAGCCGTCCCGCTGCCCGCCGAGGTGGCCGCAGCGGCGGCGAAGGTGGGGGCGGTCTTCGGCTTGGATCTGTACGGCATCGACGTGGTGCTCGGCCCCGACGGCCCCGTGATCGTCGACATCAACGACTTCCCGAGTTTCCGTCAGGTCCCGGATGCCGTATCCCGGTTGGCCGGAGCCGTCCTCGACCTGGCCAGGACTGGCGGCGCAGCCAGGACGGGCGTACTCACTCCGGGCGCATGCATTCCCGCGCAGCCGCAGCTGCCCCACGGACAGCCTCACCCGAATCCGAACGCGGACCTGAACCCGCACCCGAACCCCGACGCGGGCATGCTGGCGGCCGTAGCGGGAGCTGCCCGGATATGAGGGTGTGTCTGCTGACCGACAAGCCGAATCACCCGCTGCTTGCCGCTGCCGCCTCCGTACTGATCGGGGCGGAGCACCAGGTGACGTTCCTGGACCCGGACACCGGAACCGGGTCCCCCTCGGCACTGTTGAACCCGGACGATCTCGCGGACGTCTACCTGCTCAAGGCCCATACCTCCCGGGCACTGGCACTTGCCCGTCGCCTCGAAGCACACGGCGCGCGGGTGGTGAACTCCGCCGCTGCGACGGAGCTGTGCCAGGACCGGAGCCGGATCGCCGCCGTGGCCGAAAACGCCGGTCTGCCGATGCCCCGGACCAGGACCCTGGACGCACTGTCCGAAGCCCTGCCCGGAGCGGAGCGGCCGGAGAGCGGCTATCCGCTCATGGTAAAGAGCCGACACAACCGGCGTGCCGACCTGGTCGCCCGGGTGGACGGCCCGGCCGAGCTCCGGGACCTTGCCGCGAAGTGGCCCGACGAGCCCGTTGTCCTCCAGGAGTTCGTCACGAACAGCGGCTGGGACCACAAGCTGTGGGTGATCGCGGGAGAGGTGTTCACCGGGGTGCGCCCCGCTCCGGTGGGCGCAGGCCCGGACGGCGCGCGGCCGGCGCCACTGGTCCGTGAACTGCCGCAGGCCTGGACCCGACTCGCCCTCCACACCGGCGAGGTCTTCGGCCTGGACGTCTACGGTGTCGACCTGCTGGACCGCGAGGGCGCGCCGGTCGTCGTCGACGTCAACGCCTTCCCCGGCATCCGCGGCCCGAAGGGCGCCCCGGCGGCCCTGGCGGCCCTGGCGCTGAAACGCCCCGGCTCCGCTCGGCCCGCCTACGAGGCCTGACAGACCCCGGCCTCCACCAGGAACTCGCCCGGCGTGCCCGACCACGACACATACAGCCCGTCCGGCGACGCCAAGTGGCGTGTCGAAGACATCCTCAAAGCTCTCTGACACCCTCCGAGAACGGGACAGGGGCGCGCCCACAACCGCGTGGGCGCGCCCCACCGCTGCGCGACTTCGCTACGTGTGCGTCAACTCAGCAGTTGCACCTGGATGTTGCGGAACCGCACTTTGTTCCCGTGGTCCTGCAGACGGATCGCCCCGGCCGACGGCCCCTCCGGCGCACCGGCGCCGGTCGGCCCGTCGATCGCGACATCGTCGTGGACCTTCATACCGTTCCACACGACCGTCACCCGCGCGTCGGCGGTCTTGCGGCCGTTGTCGTCAAACCGTGCCGCGCGGAACGTGATGTCGTACGTCTGCCAGGTCTCCGGCGCCGTCGCCGCGTTCACGTCGGGGGCCTTCTTCAGGTAGATCGCCCCGGCCTCGTTGGTGTCGAGCGTGGTGTCACCGTACGAGTCGAGGATCTGCACTTCGTAGCGTTCCTGAAGATAGACGCCGCTGTTGCCGCGGTTCTGGCCGGTCACGTCGTCCGGCAGCAGCGGAACCCGGAACTCCACGTGCAGCTTGAAGTCCTGGTAGGCCTCCTTGGTGCGGATGTCGCCGCAACACACCTCCATCGACTGCTCGGCGGCGAGCGGCCACTCCACGCGCCGCCCGTCCCCATGCTGCCACTGCGCCTGGGAGGCGGTGGTGCCGTCGAAGAGGGCGACCGGGGCGTCGTGCGGACGCACGGTGATCAGGTCGAGGTTGACATGACCGGTGTCTCCGGCGTCGAAGCGGTACGCGAGGGTGTTGTGGCCCGCGCGCAGGCTGACGCTTTCGGTCCGGGTCGACCAGGCGTCCCACGTGCCCGTGGAGGGGAGCTTCGTCTGGCGTAGCTTCTCCCCATTGGCGTACAGGGAGAGGGACTTGGTGCCCTGGAAGGGGTTGGGGCCGTTCGAGTAGCGCAGGTTCACGTCGTACTCGCCGGCCTCGGGGACCGTCACGTCGAACGTCGTGGCCACCTTGCCCGCGGTGTCGTAGCGGTCGACGAAGCCGCTGCCCGAGTACCCGGTGTGGTCGGTGTTGACGCCGGCCGTGCCGGTCAGGCGCGCCTCCTCGGCCTCGTACAGCGTGGCGGGAGGCGGCTGCTTTCCCGGCAGCGCGTTGAGCGTGTACCAGGCCTCCGTGCTCCACAGCGTGTCGCCGGACGCGGACGCGAAGGGGCGCGGCGAGCGCACGTGCACGACGCGGCCGGGCTTGAGCCCGTCGAGGCGCAGCCGGACCGTGCGTCCGTCGTCGGCGAGCGTCGCCGAGCGGACGGCGAGCCGCTCCTCGGCGATCTTCGGCCCGCCGTAGCTCGACGTCGGGGTGTAGCGCCACTGCTCGGCCTGGTAGCGGGAGGCCAGCTTCTCGGCGGTGGCCTGGGACACCGGCTGGGTGTACTCCAGGTCGAAGCCGCCGGGCACGGCCCGCATCTCCTTGATGTCGAAGGTGTTGCCGCCATTCGGCGTCAGCTTCTGCAGGCCGAACCTGAGCTTGCCTTCCTGACCCCAGTTGCCGTCGGCGCCCAGGCCGCCCGCGTAGATCGCCCCGTCAGGGCCCAAGGTGATCCGGTTGACGCCGGCTTCGAGCCCCTGCGTGTAGCGGAACACGGCTCCCTGGTACTGACCCTTCACCTTCTCGAGATAGCCGCGCTGGAGCCCGCCGTAGGTGACGTCACCGATGAGCATCTGTCCGGCGAACTGCCCCTTGGTCAAGTACAGGGGAGTGCTGGGGGAGTTGGCGATCTCGTTCTGCGGCATCCACAGCACCGGCTGGGTGACGGAATGGTCGTCGAACGGGCCCGACGGCTCGGTGTAGTGGTTGAAGAAGCGGTCCTGCTTGATCTGGACGAGCTTGTTGGCCGGCAGCCAGCCGCCCTGGTTGTCGGTGGTGAAGATGTCACCGCCCGGACCCCAGCCGATCCCGTTGGGCGTGCGCAGACCGCCCGCGACCGGATGGATCTTCCCCGTCTTCTTGCTGACCCGGTACGTGGCGCCGCGGCCCGGGGCCGGCTGCGGGGTGGTGGTCGCCCCGCCGTAGTTGATGGCGACGGACAGGTTCACGTAGAAGTACCCGTCGCGGTAGAGCAGCCCGAAGGCGAACTCGTGGAAGTTCCCGCTGTAGGGCCAGGTGGCCACGGTGCGGTACTCGTCGGTGACGGAGTCCTTGTCGGTGTCGACGAGCTGGGTCAGCTCGTGCTTCTGCGACACGTAGAGGGAGCCGTCGACGTACTTGATGCCCATCGGCTCGCGCAGCCCACTCGCGACCTTCTTGACGGTCACCTTGTCGCGGCTGGTGTTCCCGGTGACATGGTCGAGGAGATACACCTCTCCGGCCTTGTTCTGGGACCCACCCCACGTGCTGAGGGCGAGCCGCCCGTCGGGCAGCCAGTCCATGCCGGTGACCTGCGGCTCGAACCCGTCCGGGCGCAGGTCGGTGAGGGTGAGGTCGGGGCGCACGTCGGTGAGCGGCAGTCCGTCACCGGGGCTGTCCGCGCCGGCCTCGCACTCCTTGCGGCCCGGCGACGTGACCCGTACGACCCCGGCGTCGGTGGTCAGCGACTCGCGCGGCACGACGGTGAAGCCGGTGGCGCCCGGCGGCTTCCAGGCGAGCGTGAGCTGCTGCCCGCCCTCGCGCTCGAAGTAGTCGATGCGGAACGGGTGGGAGCCTGCGGTGAGTTCGGCGGCCCCGTCCTTGGGCTCGGCGGCGTGCAGCCCGTCGTGGTCGATGACCTCACGGTCGTCGATGGTGAGCCGTGACCCGTCGTCGCTGGTGAGACGGAAGGTGTACGTCCCGTTGGCGGGGATGACGAGGTAACCGGAGGCCTGGGCCGAGAAGTTGTCGGCGAATCCGCCGAAGTCGTCGGTCGAGGACCAGTCCACGGTCGGCATCAGCTTGTCGTGGTTGGGCGTCTGGCCCGGCTTGAGCGTGCACAGCTTTCCGAGCGGGAGCTGGGTGTCGAAGACGCGCAGGGTGACACCGGGTTCCTGAGGCGGGATGTCGGCGGGTGCGGCGGGAGACGGGGGCGCGGCCGCTATCCCGCCCGCGAGGAAGCCGCCGACGAGCAGAGCGGTGAGCTGTCTTCGGGCGCGGCGGAACGGATGTGGATGCATCGGTCCTCCAGGACGGGACCGGAGGCCGCCGGATCGCACTCCGGTCGAGCTATACGGAAACGCGGATGCTGATGCCGAAGAGTCGGCACTCCTACGATTGCGCCGTCACGTTAGGGGACTTCTGCCGAGTAAGTCCATACTTTGTCATCAGTGAGTTCAAAGTCTGGCCACGGCATCGGCGACACCGCGAAGGTCCGCTACTACCGCACCGCTTCGGCCGGGTCCTCGATCCGGACCGAGGACGTCCTCGCCGCACTCGGCGGAGGCCATGGCCGAGGTGACCAGCCTGCTCGCGCCGGGGGACGCGCGGCGCTGAGCGGGCGTGAGGTTCGGGCGCTGCCCTCGGGTGTGCCGGCCGGGGTTCTCCTGCGACGGAGCCCGGCCGGCACACCCGACGATTCAGCCCTGGAGGGAGGCGAGCCAGGCGGTCAGCAGGCGGTTGACCTCCTCGGGACGCTCCTGCTGGATCCAGTGCCCGCAGCCGTCCAGGATGTGGGCGGAGGCCAGGTCGGGGAGGGTGGCTGGGTAGGCGTCGATCGCGTCGGCCATCCAGGTCGTGGAGGCGTCCAGGGCGCCACCGATGAACAGGGAAGGCTGCTTGATCGGGGCGCCGCCGTACTGGGCGAGGTCCTCCCAGTCGCGGTCCATGTTGCGGTAGCGGTTGAGGGCCCCGGTCATGCCGGTGCGCTCGAACTCCCCGGCGTACACGTCGAGGTCGTCCTCGGTCAGCCAGGCGGGCAGCTTGCCGACGGGGAAGCGGTCGCGCAGCCGGCCGCCGGCGCGGGCCACGAAGTGCGGGTCGGGCTCGCCCTGGGCGGGCATGGTGTCGGCGGACATGGCCGCGTAGAAGCCCGCGAGCCAGCCCCGGAGGTCAGGTTCCATCTCCGCTTCGGCCCGGCCGGGCTCCTGGAAGTACGAGACGTAGAACTCCTGGTCGCCCCCCATCTGCGCGAAGACGTCGGTGGGGCGGGGGCCACCGGGCGGCGCGTAGGGGACGCTCAGCAGTCCGACGGCGCGGAAGACCTCTGGGTGGAGCAGGGCGGAGGCCGCCGCAATGCTGGAGCCCCAGTCGTGCCCGACGACCACCGCCCTCTCCTCGCCCAGGGCGCGCACCAGAGCGACGTTGTCCTCCACCAGGTCGAGCATCCGGTAGGCGTCCGTCGCGGCCGGCTTGGAGGAGCGGCCGTAGCCGCGCACGTCGAGCGCCACGGCGCGGTACCCCGCCGCCGCGAGGGCTGGGAGTTGGCGGCGCCAGGAGTACCAGGACTCGGGGAAGCCGTGGACGAGCAGGACAAGCGGTCCGGTGCCCTGCTCGACCAGGTGCAGGCGCCCGGCGGGTGCCTCGATGGTGCGGTGGCGCAGGTCGGCGGACGGCGCGGGCTGGTGCATCGCTTCTCCTCGGTTCACGGGCGGCCGTGGTTACCCACCGATCATGCGGCGCGGCGGCCGCCGACGCGAGCACTCTTGCCATCCTGGCAAACTGGTAGGACAGGGCTGTGGAGGCGGCATGGCCGGAGAGAGCGGGGCGACGGTGACGATGACGGACGGCGGCATAGCCGACACGCTGGCGGCCATGGGCCCCCGGCTGCGGACCGCGCGCGAGCAGCGCGGCGCCACACTCACCGGCGTCAGCCGCGCGACCGGCATCTCGCTGAGCACGCTGTCGCGGATCGAGACCGGCCGGCGCAAGCCGACTCTGGAGGTACTGCTGCAGCTCGCAAAGGCGTACGACGTCTCCCTGGACGAGCTGGCCGGCACCGCAGCCGTCGCCGCGGCCGGACCGCGCACCCCGATGCCGCAGCGTCCCGGCGACGACAAGGCGGTGCTGCCGCTGACCCGGTACGTGGGGGGTCTGCACGCCCACAAGCACGTCCTGCCCGCCGTCGACGCGCCGCCGGCGCGGCCGCGGCAGGTCTCCCACGACGGGTACGAATGGCTGTGCGTCCTGTACGGGCGGCTGTGGCTGGCGCTCGGCGAGCAGGACCTCGTCCTGAGCGCCGGGGACGTGGCCGAGTTCGACACCCGCACCGCTCACGGAGTCGCGAACGCCGGACCCGGTGGACCGGTCGAATACCTGATCATGTTCGGGCCGCAGGGAGAGCGCCTACGACCGCGCCGTCAGAATCTCGACCGGCACCCCGGACCTCCAGACAGTCGGTGATCAACACGTGCGTCTGGCGCAGATATGCCCAACCGAGCGGCGAGATCGCCCCGTTGACGCCTTCTGCCGCCGCGTGTTTGCATCCCGACATGCTGCCGCTGGAGTCTCTGACGCGCTGCCGCGCTGTGGACCTCGGCTGCCTTCTCGGCGCGTCGGCCTGTGCGCCCGCTCGCGCTGTCCTTTCCCATGTCAGTCTGCCGTCTCAACGATGAGGAACTGTCATGCCTTCACCCATCTCCGCCGGCCGCCACGACGAATCCGCGTACGACCGCCACAGGCTGAGCCAGTGGCTCTCCGGGGACGCCAGGGCGGACGGGGTCACCCGCCGTCGGCTCCTGACCCTGCTCGCCGCGACCACCGCCGGGGCCGCGCTCCCCGTGCCCAACCTCGCCCACGCCGCCGATCCCACGATTGTCAAGCCGCTGCCGCCCGAGTGGTTCATCCGGCGCGACACCAACGCCGAGACCCGCTGGGAGGCGCTGCGCGGCACCGGCCACCACACACCCAACGAACTGTTCTTCGTGCGCAACCACACCGCCACCCCTGTCCTGGACGCCGCCGACTGGCGGCTGAGGCTGTGGGGCAGCGGGCTGCGCGGAGCGCCCGGTGAGGACAGGCCGGTGGAGTTCGGATACGACGATCTGCGCGCCATGCCCGCCGTGACCCGTACAGCGTTCGTGGAGTGCGCCGGAACCGGCCGCAGCTACTTCACCACGCAGCAGGGCGATACGGTCACCGGCACTCCGTGGACGATGGGGTCGATCGGCGTCGCGCGCTGGCGCGGGGTGCGCCTGGCCGACGTCCTGCGCAAGGCCGGGCTGTCCTCGTACGCCGAGGATGTGCAGCCGCGCGGTCTGGACACCGAGTTCTTCAGCGGCGGCGAGAACCTCGGGCGGGTACGCCGTCCGATGCCGCTGGCCAAGGCGCTGGACGACGTGCTGCTGGCGTACGAGATGAACGGCGAGCCGCTTCCGTACGACCACGGGTATCCGGTGCGGGTGCTGGCGCCGTCGTGGGTGGGGATCGCGTCGATCAAGTGGGTCGGCGACATCGAGGTGTCCACGCAGCCGCTCTACTCGCCCTGGAACACCATCTTCTACCGTCTGTTCGGCCCCGCGTACCCGGAGGAGGGCAGCGCGCCGCTGACCCGGCAGGTGGTCAGGAGCGCCTTCGAGCTTGCGAGCGGGGCGAGGTTCAGGGCGGGGAAGGGGCAGGTGCTGCACGGCCGCTCCTGGTCGGGCGCGGGGGCCATCGCGCGGGTCGATGTCAGCACCGACGGCGGGGCGAGCTGGCGGCCCGCCCGCCTCCACGACCGGCCCGGTGCCGGCACCTGGACCCGCTGGTCCCTGACCTGGAGGCCCGACAAGGCCGGCGACACTCACCTCCTGGCCCGCGCCACCGACACGGCCGGCCGCACCCAGCCGGACACCGCCGTGCCCAACACGCAGGGCTTTCTGTTCGACGCAGTGGTGCGTCACCCGGTGACCGTGATCTGACCACCACCACCGCGGGAAGTCCACTCCCGGCCGGGCGTAGGCCTGTGGCCGGTACGCGGCCGGCTGGTAGTGGTCCCGGGCGATGACCAGCAGCAGCGAGGTCTACTCCTCGGTGCCGGAGAAGTCCGGGTCGATGACTCGCCCTCCACACTGGTGAGGTCTTCGGCCTGGACGTCTATGGTGTCGACCTGCTGGACCGTGAGGGGGCGCCCGTCGTCGTCGACATCAACGCCTTCCCGGGCATCCGCGGACCGAAGGGCGCCCCGGCGGCGCCGGCGGCCCTGGCGCTGAAACGCCCCGGCTCCGCTCGTCCCGCCTACGAGGCCTGACCTACCCCGGCCTCCACCAGGAACTCGCTCGGCGTGCCCGACCATGACACGTGCAGCCCGTCCCGGGCCCGAGTGCACGCGACGAACAGGAGGCAGCGTTCCGCCAGCAGGTCCGACTCGTGCTGGAGCCGGTCGATGTCGGCCGGGGTCACGGCACGCGGGTACGGCAGCGCCCCGTCGCTCACACCGATGACCGCGACGCACCGGAACTCCAGCCCCTTGAAGGAGTGCATCGTGCCGACCTGTACGGCGTCCGCGTCGGAAGGCGCATCGCCCCGCAGGCGTGTGACCGGGATGCCCGCGTCCTTGAGCCGCTGCGCCGCCTTGTCGCAGTTCTTGTTGAACCGGGCGCTGACCCCGATCTCACCCGGAGCGATCCCACCGTCGAGCCAACCACGGACGCGCACGACGAGCGCGTCGAGCTCGGCTTCCTCGGAGTCCGCCCCGCGCGCCTCGGGCCCGTTGCCGTGCAGGGCCGAGCGGTAGCCCAGCAGGGTCTCGTTGGCCGCGTCGTCCGCCAGTTGCTCGAAGGGCCGGCCGACGAGCAGCGCGGTGGACCAGGAGAGGATCTCGTGCGTGGAACGGTAGTTCTTGCGCATCTTCGCCGACCGGCCGGCCACCTTGATCCCGACGGACTTCAGCGACACCTTCGAGTCGTAGATGCGCTGATGCGGGTCGCCCGCGATGAACAGGTCGTCGGGGCGCGCCGGGGCCGCCGCACGCAACAGCCGCCACTGCGCGGGGTGCAGATCCTGCGCCTCGTCGACGACCACATGCCGGTATCGCGGGCCACCTGCCTCCAGCAGATCCGCGGCCTCCGCGCAGGTACCGAGGTAGGTGCGGAGCCCGTCGGCGGTGAGCCGCCCGGTGAACTCCTCGATCGTGCGCCACACCAGCGCGCGGGCCGAAGTGGGCAGCGCGCTGCCGCGTCCGCGCCGCTCGCAGTCCTCGTACTCCTTCAGGGTCCGCAGATTCTGCGCGAGGACGACGTGCTTGTACTCCTGCGCGAGGAACTGCGCGGTGCCGGTGAACCCGGTGGCCGTCGCGGCCTGCTCCCACCGCGTCTCCTCCTCGCCGCCCCGGAGCGGCCGCCGCGCGGTGGACACGATGCGGCCCGCGAACGCGTCGACGGTCATGATGTCCACCCGGTCACGCAGCGTCTCGTCCTCCACCAGAGTCGTGAGCCCGGCCCGCAGAGCCCCCACCAGCGCATTGGTGTACGTGGTCAGCAGGATGCGGTCGCCGTCACGCAGATACCCCAGCAGATGGCGCACCCGGTGCAGTGCGACGACGGTCTTTCCGGTTCCGGGTCCGCCGGTGACCTGCGCGGGCCCGGAGTACGAGGCCCGGTAGGCGACCTTGTGCTGGGAGGGGTGCAGAAAGACCCGCCAGGCCGCGAACGGCTTGTCGAGGATGTCGCGCAGCTCTTCGGTGCCGGTGACGAGCGCGATCCGGGTACGGGTGCGGTGGATGGCGGTCGCGAAGTCGCCGGTGTCCACGGGAGAGTCGTCGGCGGGCCTGGCGGAGAGGCTGACGGACACCACGTCCCGCCACACCTCCTCCACGGTGAAGCCCGCGGCGAGGTATTCGAGGACTTCGCGCTGGTCCTGCGGGAAGTACGGTGCGAAGACCTCCAGTTGTTCGAGGTCGGTGAGGGCGCGCGCCTGGCGCAGGGTGGTTTCGTCGATGCCGAGCGCCGTCAGGTCCCCGTCGGACACCTTCGCGAACAACCGCCGGTCCGGAGCGGGAGCGATGCGCTCGTACGCGGGGGTGAGCTCGTCGAGCATCGCGATGTCACGGATCTCGACGGCCCGGGTGACCGTATTGATGCTGGCCTTCTGCTTGATGGCCCAGTCGATCGCCTTGTCGTGCGGCATTACGCGCAGCAGGACGTACGTGTCACCGCTGTCGGGTGCGAGGACGACACCGCGCGTCCCCTGGTCGATCCGGATGGTCCGGATATGGGGATCACGGGCCCGCTTCAGGCTCTCCAGCTTCAGCCCGGGATCCTTGAACAGCTGGTCCAGGGTGAGGCGTTCGAACTTCTCCCAGGCGTCGAACACCCCCTGCTTCACGCTGCCCTGGAGCTTGCCGAGCTGGGCGCAGAAACCGATGTCGAACGCGAGTTGGGGCATGGGTGGACTCTCCGAGGAAGCGAACTGAAGGGTGGCGTGGCGACAGGCGTCAGGTGGTCGGCCCGTCGAGGTCGAGGCCGATCAGAGCCAGCGCCTCGCCGACCTCTGTGGTCATCTCGTCGCCGGGCCCGAAGACGAGACACAGGTCGTCGTACAGCGGCCGAAGAATCCGATGAGCCTCGACCGCCTGGCCCTGGGCGAGCAACAGCATCCCGATGTCGCGGCGCAGCTCGACGGCTTCCTCGGTGAGGTCGCTGTCGACGGTCCGTACGACGTCGAGGAGACCGCGCAGCGCGGCGAGTGCGTCGGTGACCTGGCCGAGCTCGGCGCGGCAGCGCGCGGCCTGGGCGCGACAGGCGCGCGCCGACTCGCCGGTGGGGCCGCCGGTGCGCGCGTACGCGTCAGCCAGGGCGTCGAACTCGGGCAGAGCCGCCCGGTAGTCCCCGCCGAGGAGTTGGATCGCGGCGCGGCGCGTCCGTAGCTCCAGGACCTTCCGGCTCTCCGCGCCGAGCGCGCGTGCGGCCGGTTCGATGATTTCCGCGAGTACCTCGGCGGCCTGCGCGAACCGCTCCTCGTCCAGGAGCGCGTCGGAGTGCGCGTACGCCTCGTCGATCTCCGCACGCAACTGCGCGGGTACGGGAACGGGACCGGGCGCGGCCTGCCCGCCGTTCGGATCGACTGCCACGGGCGCGGACCGGGCCACCCCCGCACGGGCGCGCGGCGCGTACGGGTGGCGGAAGATCCCTGTCGGGTCCGGAGCCCCCGCCGGTCCCGCCTCCCCGGGCGCGGGCTTCACACCGGGCGGCGGCAGGAACGGCCGCAGCCGCTCGTACACCTCCTGGACATCGGCGGGCCGCGCCTCCGGCGCCTTCAGCAGCAGATGCAGGACGAGGTCCTCCAGCTCCTGCGGCACGTCGGGGCGCAGCGCCCGCAGCGGGGTGGGGGCGGCGTTGACGTGTTGGTGCATCACCATGTACTCGCTGTCCGCCGTGAACAGCAGCCGTCCGCTGAGCAGTTCGTGCAACACACAGCCCAGCGCGTACAGGTCGGTCTGCGGGGTGGTCCGCCCGCCGCGCACCTGCTCGGGCGCCATGTACTGGTAGGTGCCGATGGGGCTACCGGTCGCGGTCAGCTTGGTGACATCGGTCCGAAGGATGGCCGCGATCCCGAAGTCGAGGACCTTCACCGTCCCGTCGCGGGCGACCAGGACGTTACTGGGCTTGAGGTCGCGGTGGATCACCGGCACCTCGTGCGCGTACGACAGCACGGTGGCGACCTGCGCCGCCACGGCCACCGCCCAACTGACAGGAAGCAGCCGCTCCGAGTGGATGTACGCGGACAGCGACACCCCGTCCACAAGCTCCATGACCAGGAACAGCCGCTCGTACGTGTCGTCGAGCACCGCGTCGTACACCTGCGGCACGCCCGGGTGCTGGATCCGTGCGGTGATCCGGGCCTCACGGCGGAAACGCTTGGCGAACTCCTCCGCCAGTTGCGGCGAGCCGACGACGGCCTGCTGCCGGATCAGCTTCACGGCGACGGGCCGGTCGAGCACGGCGTCGTAGCCGCGCCACACGTCCCCCATGCCGCCGTTGTCGAGCGGCTCCAGAAGCTCGTACCGACCGGCGATCGGCTGCTGCTGCGGCACATTGCCCCCGTGTGTGCGTGCGCCGGCCGGTGCGCGCTTCCGCACCGGCTTTCGGCAGGGTAAAGGGCAAGTGTCCCTGGTGGGGCGATCTTCAGTCCAGCGGCGGGGGCTCGGAAGTGTCCGGGGGGCCTCTTTCCGGTCATGGCCGGTTGCTCTGCGCCCGCGATCAACACAAACCTCTATCCGCCTTTAATGAGGAGCCTCTCATAACGACGGTACGGCGACCGGGCGACGGCGGGACAGGTCAGCGCGGCCCCGTACGTGCTCAGGCACTACGGCGACCCGGCCCGCGCCGCCCATGAGCCGCTCGGTCGTCCCGTGCGACGGACCGCAAGAGGGTACCGTATGCACTGACTTGCCTGTATTGTCGTGAACACGATCGCTAAATTCCGTTCCATGAATGTTCAAGTCGTTGTTCATGCCTGTGTCATATGCCATCCCTACGGTCCCTCGAGGGCTGTGAAAGAAGGGACTCATGGACACATTGCTCGCGATCCGGGCTCGCGGGATCACCAAATGTTTCGGCGATGTCGTCGCACTCGACGGTATCGATCTGGGTGTGGCGCAGGGTCAGATCCACGGCTTGGTCGGACCGAACGGCGCCGGCAAGACGACATTGCTCGGTCTCCTGTTGGGCCTGGCCGTCGCCGACGGCGGCTCCCTCGAGATCCTGGGTACGCCGGTCGGGCGGGGGCTCGCCGCTCCCGGCGGGGTCGCCGGTTTCGTGGACGGGCCCGGTCTCTACCCCTCGCTCACCGCCAGGCAGAACCTCGCCGCGCTGGCGGCTCTGCGCGGCCTCGACGCGCGGACCACGGGGATCGATGACGTGCTCGAGCAGGTTGGGCTCACCGATGTCGCCGACGACCGGGCCCGCGGCTTCTCCCTCGGGATGCGTCAGCGGCTCGGGCTCGCCGCCGCGCTGCTCACCAAACCTCGGCTGCTCGTGCTCGACGAACCTTCCAACGGCCTCGACCCGGTCGGCAAAAGACACGTACACGGTGTCCTCACCCGGCTCGCGGCGGACGGAACCAGCGTCGTGCTCTCGAGCCACCGCATGGACGACCTCGAGGCACTGTGCTCCGAGGTCACCATCCTCGCCACCGGACGGGTCGTCTTCTCCGGCCCGCTGAGCAAGCTGGCCGCCGAGGACCGTGAACTCGACTACCGGCTGCGCACCTCCGATCCCGAGGCCGCCCGCCTGTTGGCTGCCGACGCGGCCGGGGTCCAGGTGGTCGACGACGCCGGGCCACGGCACGACGCCGAGGTGCTCGTCGTGCGCGCGCTGGTGCCCGCCCTCGACGAACTGGTGGTGGGGCTCGTGGACGCGGACATCGCGTTGCGTGAGCTCGCCCCCGTGGTGTCGCCGCTCGAAGCCGCGTTCCTCGCCCTCACCGAACAGCAGGAGGCCGGCCGATGACCGCGACCATCGCCGACGACACCGTTGCCAGCGCCCACCACGTCCCGGTTCCGCGCGTCTACCGCTTCGAGCTGGTCAAGCTGGTCTCGCAATGGCGTATCCGCTTGCTGGTTCTCGCCTGCTGGATCGCGCCAGGGCTCTTCGTTGCCGCGGTGAGCCTGCAGAGTTCGCTCCCCTCCGACACCCTCTTCGGTCGCTGGATGCACGCCACAGGGTGGGCCGGATCGCTGGTGGTGCTCGGGTTCTCGGGCACCTGGGCGCTCCCGCTGCTGGTCTCGGTGGTCGCCGGCGATGTGTTCGCCTCCGAGGACCGGCTCGGCACCTGGCGCCACCTGCTCGTGGCGGTCCGGTCGCCCCGCCGGATCTTCGCAGCGAAGGCACTGGCCAGCCTCACCGTCATCCTGCTGCTCGTGGCCGGGCTGGCCTGTTCCAGCGCGGTCGGCGGCGTCGTGGCGGTCGGCAACCAGCCGCTGGTCGGACTCGACGGCCACCTGCTGACGCCGTCGGACGCCGCCGTCAAGGTCCTGCTTGCCTGGGTCTGCGTACTCGCCCCGACCCTGGCCCTCGCCGCGATCGGACTGCTCGGGTCGGTCGCGTTGGGGCGGTCCCCGATGGGGCTGCTGCTGCCCGCGCTCGTCGCGCTCGCGATGCAGCTCGCCCAGATGCTGCCGCTGCCCGTGGCCGTGCGTCTGGCCCTGCCCGGCTACGCCTTCATCGCCTGGAACGGCCTGTTCACCAGCCCGGCGCAGCTCGGCCCGCTCCTGATCGGCATCGTGGTCAGCCTGGTGTGGGCGGTGGTCGCGACGGCCCTGGCGTACCGGCTCTTCCTGCGGCGCGACTTCACCAACTTGAGCTACGACGGCTCGGGGCGCCGCGCGATCACGACGGGACTCCTGCCGCTGGCCGGGCTGACTGCCCTCACGGTCGGGGTCGTCGCCGTGGCGACCCCGTCGATGGGCTCCGGGATCGAGCAGGACAAGGTGCAGCGGTCGGTCGCCACGGCATTCGCGCACCTCTACCGCATGCAGACCAAGCAGCTCCACCGCCCGGACGTCACCGAGGCGCAGTTGAAGGTCACGGCGGCGTGCAACAAGGGGGGCGGCCAGGTCGCCGCACAGGGGCCGGGCAATGACTGGCGTTGCGTCGTCTCCTGGCATCTGCCGAGCGTCGAGGCCGCGGGGACGGCCATCTACCAGCTCGATGTCACCGCAGATGGGCGGTTCGTGGCCGATGGTGACGGACCGAAGGAAGTGAACGGCTACTTCCTGGTGCGGACCCCGACCGGGGACGCACCGAACCCGCTTTGGCAGTTCGACGGCAATGTCGAACTGCTTTCCACCACCCCGAAGGGATAACCCATGCAGGTCACACGGCAGCGTCGGAGTATCGAGAAGGAGCAGATCAGCCTTTTCGGTAGGAGTGTTGGCCGCCGGACCTCTCTGGTAGCGGCGGGCATCGCTGTCGCTCTCGCCGTCACGGGCACCGCTGTTGCTCAGACGAACCAGTTCGGCACCGACCAGGTCGGCCAGGTCACCGCTAAGGGCCAAGTCATCTCCGCCGACCAGTACATCGCCCCGTACGGTGAGCGCCTCGTCGTCAACAATGGCAAGATCATGTCGTCCTCGGTCAGCCCGGACGGCACCCACGTCGCGGCCTCGGTCACCAGCCGTGGGATGGCGCTGGTCGTCATGGACCTCAAGACCGGGCAGGTGAAGCAGCGCGTCGGCAACAACGCGTCGGCGGACCTGCGCATCACGAGCAACGCCGTGGGCCAGGAAGGCCCCACGTACTCGCCCGACGGCTCGCAGCTGTGGCTGGGCCAGGCCGACGGCTACACCAAGTTCACCGTGAACCCGGACGGCACCCTCGCCAACCCGACGTCCGTCAAGATCCCGGCGAACGGGTCCAAGCGCGCGCTGGTGGGCGCGGCGGTGTTCTCGGCCGACGGTTCCACCGTGTACTCCGCGGTCAACGGCCAGAACCGGGTGGTCGCCATGAACGCGGCGACGGGGGCCATCGAGCAGAGCTGGGCCGTGGGCAACGCCCCCCGTGGTATCGCCATGGTCGGCAACAAGCTCTACGTCAGCAACGAGGGCGGCCGCCCGGCCAAGCCCATGCCCGGCAGCCTGCTCGACCAGGTCAGCACGGTCACCGCGAGCGGTGAGTACCCGCCGAACCAAGTCGCTGTGAAGCTCAAGGACCGCGATCCGGCGACCAAGTGGCTGACGGTCAACCCGACCGGCTGGGTGACCTATCAGCTGGCCAAGCCCAAGGCGGTGGTGCAGTACTCGCTCACCTCGGCAGAGGACTACCCGGGACGCGACCCCAAGGACTTCACCCTGCAGGGGTCGAACGACGGCAGCACCTGGACCGATCTGGACAAGCACACGGGGCAGTACTTCAACGCGCGGCACCTCACCAAGAGCTACACCTTCACCAATACCACCGCGTACAGCTACTACCGGCTGAACGTCACCGCGAACTCTGGCGAGCCCCTCCTGCAGCTCAGCGACTGGGACATCAGCGACTCGACCGCCCCGGCCGAGCCCACGCTCAACTCCTACGGCACCCAGGTGCCGGCCGATCACTCCACCGGTGCCGCCACCACCGGCACGGTCAGCGTCATCGACCTGGCGAACCCGGATGCCGCCGTCTCGAGCATCGACGTCGGTCTGCACCCGACCGCCATGTACGCCAAGAAGGGGGCGGTGTTCGTCACCAACACCGCCGACGACGACGTGTCGGTCATCGACACCGCCAACGACAAGGTCGTGCAGACCATCGCCACCCAGCCGTGGCCGGAGGCGTCGGTGGGCTACGAGCCCAACGCGGTGACGCTCACCGACGACGGTCACCTGCTGGTGACGCTCGGCCGCGCCAACGCGGTCGCCGTCTACCGGTACACCTCCCCGCAGGAGCCGGCCAGCTACGTCGGACTGCTCCCGACGGACTACTTCCCGTCGGAGATCACCACCGTCGGCAAGAACGTGGTCGTTTCCAACACCCGTGGTATCGACGCCCGCCGCCCCAACAACCAGGCCGGGCACAGTACCTACGACACGACGTCGAGCCTGACGCAGTTCACGCTGCCGGACGACAGCGTCATCAAGTCCGAGACGGCCAAGGTCTTCAAGCAGAACGGCTGGAACGGCAACTCAGTCGAGCTGGCCAAGGGCGAGGGCGACGCGAAGCCGGTGCCGGTCCCGGCGCGCATCGGCGACCCCTCGACGATCAAGCACGTCTTCCTGATCGTCAAGGAGAACCGGACCTACGACCAGGTCTTCGGTGACATGCCCCAGGGCAACGGCGACCCGTCGCTTACGCAGTTCGGCGAGAACGTGACGCCGAACCAGCACGCGCTGGCCAAGCAGTTCGGACTGTACGACAACACGTACAACATCGGCACGAACTCCGGCGAGGGTCACAACTGGCTGATGCAGGCAGACAACCCGGAGTACACCGAGTCCATGGCCGGTGAGTACGTACGCAGCTACGCCACCGAGAACGACGCTCTCGGCCACCAGAAGTCCGGCTTCATCTGGACCGGTGCGCAGGCGGCTGGGAAGTCCGTCAAGGACTTCGGCCAGTTCCAGTCGTCCTGGAGCAAGCCGGCCGACGCGAGCTGGCAGAACCTGTACTGCGACGCCAAGAACATGGACGCGACCGGGCAGAAGACCGCCTACCCCATAGAAACGGGCTCGCCGATCCCGTCGCTCAACAAGGTGTCAGTGCCCGGCTTCCCGGCGATCGACCGCAGCGTCCCGGACGTCTACCGGTACGAGATCTGGAAGCAGGACTTCGAGAAGAACGGTCCGGCGAACCTGAACCTGCTCACGCTCCCCAACGACCACGCCGGAGGCCCGACGAGCCCGGCCGCCCAGGTCGCGGACAACGACCTCGCGGTCGGCAGGATGGTCGACACGATCTCGCACAGCAAGTACTGGAAGGACTCGGCGATCTTCGTCGTCGAGGACGACTCCCAGGCCGGTCTCGACCACGTCGACGGCAACCGTGGCCCGATCCAGGTCATCAGCCCCTGGGCCCAGCACGGCAAGGTCGACAGCCGCTACTACTCGCAGATCACGATGATCCGGACCATCGAGCAGATCCTCGGGATCCACCCGATGAACCAGAAGGACAGCGCGGCCAGCCCGATGCGTGGGGCGTTCACCCGGAACGCGGACTTCACGCCGTTCACCGTGCTGCCCAACCGGGTCCCGCTGACCGATGGTCTGAAGACCCCGCCCTCCTGCGGCGTGGACACCCCGGCGCCGCAGAACCCCAAGGCGGCGGCCGTGGCGCCGGCGACGGTGCCGGCGGACATGCAGGCGGTCGCGGCGAAGTGGGAGAACTGGAAGTCGAAGCAGCGGCTGACCGGGCCCAACGCCCTCAACGACTTCGCCAACCCCGCGCAGATGAACCGCTTCACGTGGTACCAGACGCACAACTGGACCAAGCCGTACCCCGGCGAGAAGAAGATCTTCGCGCCGCAGGACGTGCCGGGCGCCTACATCCCGGCGCCGGACTCCGACGGCTGACGCAGGCGGATCGCGTCAAGAGCCCCTGACAGGCATGGCGCCTTCCAGGGGGCGTGCAACACGTGGTCGTGTTGATCAGGCCGCGAGCAGTTCAGGCAGGCGCTCGGCTGGGGTTTCCCAGCCGAGCGTCAGGCTGCGCATGGTGATGATCGTGTCGGTGAGGTCGAAGAATGCGTCGACGACGGTGGCGCGCCGCTCGTAGCAGCGGGCGAGCCGGTGGAAGGCGTTCTGCCAGGTGTGGGTGCGTTCGACGTGCCAGCGCTGGCTGGCCTGGATGGGCGCCTTCTCGCCTTTGTGCGCGATGCGGCCGTGGAGGCCGCGTTCGTTGAGCAGCGTGCGGGTCTTGTCCGAGTCGTAGCCGGCGTTCAGGTGTACGGTGACGTCGTCGGGCAACGGGCCCAGGTCGTTCAGGCGGTCCAGGGTCGGGGCGAGCAGCGGGCAGTCATGGCGGTTGGCGCCGGCCAGGACACGACCCAGCGGGATGCCGTATCCGTCCGTCATGCCCGAGCGTTTCAGGCCCTGTTTGCCGCGGTCGACCGGGGAAGGCCCGGCCACCTCGCCGCCTCCGGGAGCCTTGGTGATGGAGCCGTCTACGGTGCGCGGGCCTACGGCATTCCCATTTCCAGCACGGCCCAGACCGTCTTGCCGGGGCCGTCCGCGCAGGGGTACCAGCCCCAGCGGTCCGTGAGCGCGGCGACCAGGAGCAGGCCGCGGCCTCCGTCTCCGTCTCCGTCCAGGTCGTCCGACGGTTCGGCGAGGGCGGGGACCTTCTCGCCCCGGGTGTCGGTGACCTCGACCCGCAGAGCGGTGCCCTCGGCGGAGAGACGCAGGCGGAAGTCGCGGCCGGGCACGTGGCCGTGGCTCACGGCGTTCGCGCTCAGCTCGGCGACGATCAGCGTCAGTGTGTCGTGCGTGGCGCTGCCGTACGGGATGCCCCAGGCGTCGAGCCGCTCGCCGGCCAGGCGGCGGGCGAGACGGGCGCCGCGCGGCGTGGAGCTGAAGCGCATCGAGAAGTGGTGCCAGGGGAAACCGGGTTGGGCGGTGCGGGTGGGGCGCACGGGGAGTGGCGGATTGCTGGTCATGGCTCCACGTTGCCGCTCGGTGGCGTAGCGTGACCAGAGGTGACGCGCCGTCGCGGGCTGGCTGTACGTGGCGTGCGTCCGGCTTGTACGTACGTGGGACAGGCGGTGGTGATGACGATGACGCAGGGCGAGACGGACGAGGGCTCGGGTTCGGGTTCGGAGGCCGGGCAGAGGCCGGAGGACGAGCCGGGTTCGGGAGTGATGACCGCGTTCGGGCGACAGTTGAAGCTGCTACGGATGCGGGCGGGGCTGGACCGGGCGGAGTTCGGGAAGCGGGTGGGGTACGCGGCGCAGTCCGTTGCGTCGTTCGAGCAGGGGCGACGGATTCCGCAGCCGGCGTTCATCGACAAGGCGGACGTGGTGCTGGAGGCCGGGGGCTTGTTGCTGGCGCTGAAGGAGGAGGTTGCGCGGGCGCAGTATCCGCCGTTCTTCCGGGACATGGCGCGGCTGGAGGCGAAAGCCGTGGCGCTGTCGGTGTATGGCGTTTATGCGATCCCCGGTCTGTTACAGACCGCCGAGTACGCGCGTGCTGTCTTCCAGATGCGGCGTCCACTGCTCGACGATGATGCGATCGAGCGTGGGCTGTCGGGTCGGTTGGCGCGGCAAGAGATCTACGACCGGCACCCGGCACCGTTGCTGAGCTTCATCATCGATGAGGAGGTGCTCCGGCGCCCCGTCGGTGGTCGGGCGGTCCTGTTTGGTCAGCTGGAACAGCTACTGCTCATCGGCCAGAAGCGTAACGTTGAGGTTCAGGTGATGCCGACCGACAGGGAGGACCACGGGGCGCTGGGCGGGCCGTTCACCCTCATTGACACGGCGCAGGGGCAGCGCATCGCCTACGCCGAAGCGCAAGGCGACAGCCGTCTGTACACGGGCCAAGCAAAGGTCCGCCAGCTCGAAGCCCGCTATGGCATCATCCGATCGCAGGCGCTCACTCCGCGTGAGTCTTCGGAGTTTGTTCAGAAACTACTGGGAGAGAAATGACCGTTCGACGCCCTGAACCGACTGCGCCAGAGTTGGAGTGGTTCAAGAGCAGTTACAGCACCGGCGATGGCGGCGAGTGCGTCGAGGTCGCCTGGCGCAAGAGCAGCCACAGCGGTGCCGAAGGCGGCCAGTGCGTGGAGTTCGCCGCCACGGCCCTGCACGTGCACATTCGAGACTCGAAGCAGCTCAGCGGCCCCGTACTGACCGTTGAGCCAGGTGTGTGGGCCAGCTTCCTCGGTTTCGTCGCCAGCTGAGGCCCCGAACCGCCAGGAGGGTACCGCCGCGCCGTACAGGCGTAACGGCGGGACCCTCCCGTGCGTGTTGCGGGACTACTCGTCCACGCCCTCCTCGCGGCGGATCATTCGCCAGGCCGCTCGGCGCGCGCTGCGGTCAAGGCTGGACTTGAACCCCTTGTCGGGTCCGAAGTACTGCCGTCCCATGCCGGCGATCGTATCGATGTGGTCGGCCATCTTGTCGGCGAAGACCTTGTCGAAGACCTTGCCGAAGTTGTCCTCGTCGTTGACGACGGCCGCCGCTCGCACCTTCCCGTCGGCCTTCGCCTCATCGAACGGCCGCCTGACGTCGTCCTCGGTGAAGTCGGTGCCGAACTTGGCGTTGAACTTCTCGATCAGCTCCGACAGCAGCGACTTCTCGGCCTCCGCAGCGCCGCCCGCACCCTCGCCGAACCCCTTGAGTTCTGCAGGGCCTTCGGCCGTGAGGGACTTGTCGTGCTCGCCTGACTTCTCCACCCGCAGATGGCTGAGGTCGATCTCGCCTATGTCGACGCCACCGTCGGCGCGGCGCGGAAGCCGGTTGAGGAGGTAGCGGCCGTAGAGGTGCAGCCGTTCCAGCTCGGCGTCCCGGTAGGGCACGATCTGGGCGAGGAACCCGTACTTTCGAACGTAGTCGTTGAGGTCGGCGCGGAAGTCCTCGGCGGTCTCCACGTCGTCGTCCTCGTCGCTCTCGAGAAGCGGCGTGAACCGGGCGATGGCGGGGGACAGCAACCGGTACAGCTCAGCGTGCAGCTTCTCCCATTTGGCCTGCGAACCGGCCGCCTTCTCCTTCGCGGCAAAGTATGCGGCGGCGAACTCGTCCATCTCTGACTCGGAGATGATCGGCGCCGACATGACGCGGCTCTGCGCGGTGTAGAGCAGGTTCGGGTCGGAGGGGAGAGTCATCGCCTCCTCGAAGTAGGGGCGGAAGGCGTCCTGTATGTCCTGGGCGTCGTTGGTGAAGTCCAGGACCGCGAGGTCGGCCTGGGACTTGCGATCCGCGGTGCGGTTGAGCCGGGAGAGTGTCTGCACGGCGGCGATGCCGGTCAGCGTCTTGTTGACGTACATGGTCGTCAGGAGCGGCTGGTCGAAGCCGGTCTGGTACTTCTCCGCGACAACCAGGATCTTGTACTCCTGCTGTCCGCGCCCACCAGCCGCCACGGTCTTGTCGTCGGCGCGGGTGTACGCGAACGCCTTCGGCAGTGCGCTCTCGGCGATCCCGCCGTTCTCCTTGGGCTCCGTGGTCTCCTCGTCGTCGATGGTGAGCGATCCGGAGAAGGCGACCAGAACGCCCAGGTCCGGGTACTTGGTGTCGTAGTCCCGGTCCTTGATGTAACTCTTGATCGCCCGTGCCATCTGTACGGCGGAGTGACGCGAGGCCGTCACCACCATGGACTTGGCGCGCCCGCCGAGCCGGCCGCGGGAGTGCGCGAGGAAGTGCTCGACGATCACCGTTGCGTGCTGGGAGACGGTGTGCTCGTGGGTCAGCGCGTACCGGGCGAGCAGGCTGTTGGCCTTGGACGGGTCCACCTCGCGCTCGTCCGGATTCTGGTTCACCAGCTTCCAGTACGTGTTGTATGTGACGTAGTTGCGCAACGGATCGAGGATGAAGCCTTCCTCGATGGCCTGGCGCATGGAGTACGTGTGGAAGGGGCGGTAGACGGTCTTGCCGCCGACGGTGTGTTCCGTGCCGAAGAGTTCGAGCGTCTTGGCCTTCGGAGTGGCGGTGAAGGCGAAGTAGGAGAGGTTCGCGGCTTGCGAGCGTTCCGCGGCCTTCTTCTTCAGCTTCTCGTAGACGGTGACGGCGCTCGCGCCCTGGTCCTCGGCGTCTGAGTCCAGGCCGAGGTCACGCAGGGCGGCCTTTACGGCGGTGGAGGCGTCGCCGGACTGCGAGGAGTGGGCCTCGTCGATGACGATCGCGAAGCTGGTGCCCTTTATCTCCGTCGGGTTCCGCTCGATGTAATCGATGAGCGCCGGGAACGAGTGCAGGGTGACCGTGACGATCTTGCCGGTGTCACGGGACAGCGCGCGGGCGAGTTGCTCGCTCTTCGCCCCGTGCTTCTCGTCGACCTTCACGACCAGGCCCTCGGTCTGAGAGAAGCTGCCGACAGTTTCCCGGAGTTGGGCGTCCAGGTTGCGGCGGTCGGTGATGACGATGACCTTGTCGAAGACAGGCGCGCCCGGCTTGACGCGGCCCTTCTTCACGGCTTCCGGGTCGAGTACGCGCGGATCGGTGTCGGCGTGGAGGTCACTGAGGCGGTGGACAAGCCAGCCGATCGTGTTCGACTTCCCGGAACCGGCCGATGCCATGACGAGGTAGTTCTGGCCGACGCCGTAGGTTGCAGCGTGCGCGGTCAGCTTCTTCACGACGTCCCACTGGTGGAAGCGCGGGAAGATCGTCGACTTGGTGGTGCCACCGCCGGGCGTCTTGGACTTCTGCTGGTGCACGTAGCGCTGGAGCAGGTCGAGCCAGTTGTCGCGCGCCCAGACCTGTTCCCACAGGTAGGAGGTGGCGTACGTGCCGTACGCGATTGGGGCGGGGTTGCCCGCGCCGCCGGGCAGGCCGGCGCCGTTGGAGCCGGTGTTGAAGGGTAGGAACCGGGTGTTCTTGCCCCGGAGCTGGGTCGTCACGAAGACGAGGTCCGGGTCTACGGCGAAGTTCGCGATGACGCGGCGGGTGAAGATCAGCTCGGTGGGGTCGCGTTCGGTGCGGTACTGCTCCTTGGCCTGCTCGACGCCCTGTCGGGTGAGCGGGTTCTTCAACTCGGCCGTGGCGACCGGGATTCCGTTGAGGAACAGGGTCAGGTCGAGCCGGTGGTTCCAGTCGGCCTGCTTGGTGGCGTAGGCGAGTTCGCGTACGACGGTGAGGCGGTTGGCGCGGTAGCCATCCAGGACGGATTCGTCGGCGACGAGATTCGGCTTGAAGTAGGCCACGCGGAGGCGAACGCCCCGGTCCTTGACGCCGTTGCGGAGGACGTTGAGGAGGCCGTCCTCGCTGATTGCCTTGTCCAGGCGCCGGGCGAAGCCGTGCTGGGCGTCGTTGACGTTGTTGCCGTAGACGGCTAGGAGTTCGTTCCACTCGTTGATCTGCGTCTTGCCGAGGAAGGTGAACAGCTCGTTGGTGTCCAGGCCAAGATCGGCCTGGTAGTCCTCAGGCCGCGCCTCGCGCCAGCCGCGCTCGGTCATCGCGGCGACGATGGCGTCGCCGAAGGCGGACTCGTCGTGGATGGGGCTCACGGGTGCACTCCGTCCGTCACGTTGCGTCCGCTGGCAGTGGAGACGTCGAACTGGCCGGTTACGGCGGCGGTGATGAGGGCCTGGCGGCGTTCGTTGAGGAGACGCTTGGAGCGCTCGATCCGCTCACGCGTTTGTGTGAATTTCTCCATGCTGAGATCCAGGGCGTTCGCTACGCGAAGTTGGAGGTCGCTGGGCAGGAGCGCGACACGTTGTCGATGCAAGTCGTTTCTATTGACTCCTGGGATAGCGGACCGAGCTTGCTCCATTTCATAGGGCAGAGCGCGGAGGACGTGATAGCAATAACGTGGGTCGTTGCTGTTGAAGTTCTTTACGTAGAGTGTCGTGTTGTGTGGCCAATATCCGCCTTCCACCCAGTGCACATTGCCGCGGGATCCGTATCGTCGAATCACTACCCCAGGGCCGGACGCGATGGCTTGATCGTGCCAACCGCTTGCGCCTGCTGTGGTAATGACGGGGACTGGCCCGTTGACACGTTGCATTTCGGGGAGGTCAACACCTCGCTGAAGCTGGAGGACGCGAATCAGTGGCACTAGCTGTGCTTGAGGGTGCATGGCGGGCAGCCACGGCACGCCAGTAGCTACTGCTCCGTCGCCCAGCAGGGAACCCGAGATGGTGAGGGGGAGGGCGACCTCTTCTCGCTCGTTGACGAGTTGCCGTTGCCGTTCAACCATCCTGAGTAGGTAATCAATGCGGGCGGTCTCGGCGTCGAGGAAGTCGGCGATGCGGCGCTGCTCCTCCGGGGTGGGGAGATCGATCGGCAATGATCGAACGCGCTCCGCACTGATGTGATAGATGTTGGCGCCGGTAGCGATGGAAGCGAACAAGCCACTACCGAAAGCAGACCGGGCCCACCATTCCAAGAACCGGCCGTCAACGAGTCCCGTGCGCGGTCGCATTCGTAGCAGTGTGTTTTGAAAGCAAACGGTTCCCTGTACTTCGCCCCGCCACACTGCTGAGGCCCCGACACTCCCCAGGCTTCCGCTGCCTTCTGTGACGAGAACATCTCCCTGACGGAGTGAGAAGACCCGCTGTTCGCCCGGAGTGAAGTTCATCTCCTTCACGTCTGAGAGGTCCAACCTGCCGTCCTTGACATTTGCAGCGCGCAGATACCGAACCATGTGAGGCCCAGTTTCATGCTGCGGCGCTCGTTGGCGTCCCAAGGAGACCTCGGCAGCGGCACGGACTGTGGTTTTGCGCCTCATTCCGTCACCTCACCCAGCAGCGCCTGAATCTCCGCTTCCAGAGCCTTCAGTTCCGCGTCGATCTCCGCCAACGGCCGCGGTGGCTCGTACACGTAAAAGTGCCGCGTGAACGGGATCTCGTACCCGATCTTCGTCTTCGTATGGTCGATCCACGCATCGGGCACGTGCGGGTGCACCTCCCGCTTCAGGTACTCCTCTACGTCCTCGCCCAACGGCACGTTCTCGTAGTCCCGCAGTTCGCTGTCCGGCTCCGGCTGACCGCCCTTGACGGTTTGGACCTCGCCCGCCGGGGCCCGTACGCCCACCACATCGCGCAGCGCCTTCGTGAACGGCGCACCGGTCGGGCCCTGCACGCCGGCTTCCGCCATTGCGTTCCGCACCGCCACCTGCGCCTCGGACTTGGTTGCCCAGGTCGTCCCCATCAGCGGGCTCAGCGCGTCCGTGAGCAGCTTCGTCTCAATCGCCGCCAGCTCCCGGAACTGCGTTTCCTCCTCGTCCGTCAGTTTGCGCCGGGCCTTGGCCTTTGCCGCCAGCTCCGGCTCCCGCGGCAGGAATCGTTCCTCGGCCCACTTCTGCACAGGCTTTGAAGCGAGCAGGGCCCCCAGCGTCTCCTCCGTCAGCTCGAACCGCAGCTTCAACGGCCGCTCCACCGTGATGCGCTGGTAGCCGAACGCCGAGTTGTCGAAGACCTTCACCTTGCCGTGCAGCGGGTGTTCCGTGTCCGCCGCCGCTGCCACCGCGTCCCCGTACAGGCGGGTGATGTCTGCGATGTGGTTGGGCTTGCCACCCGTCCCGTCGCCCAGTTCCTTGCGCTTGTCGCCCAGCGACTTCCGCATCTTCACCCACTGGTCGCGCGCATCCAGCAACACGACCTTGCCCTTGTGCTGAGCGTCCTTCCGGTTGGTCAGGACCCAGAAGTAAGTAGAGATACCCGTGTTGTAGAAGAGCTGATCCGGCAGCGCGACGATCGCCTCCAGCCAGTCGTTCTCCAGGATCCAGCGGCGGATCTCCGACTCGCCCGAGCCGGCCGCGCCCGTGAAGAGCGGCGACCCGTTGAAGACGATGGCGATGCGTGAGCCGCCCCCGCCGTTCGCGTCCACCGGCTTCATCTTCGAGATCATGTGCTGGAGGAAGAGAAGCGAGCCGTCGTTGATGCGAGGCAGGCCCGCGCCGAAGCGGCCGGAATCGCCGAGGTTCTTGTACTCGTACTCGACGTCCTCCTTGACCTTCTTCCACTCCACACCGAACGGCGGGTTCGCCAGCAGGTAGTCGAACTTCTCCCGCGCGTGACCGTCGTCCGAGAAGGAGTTGCCGAAGGCGATGTTCTCCGGGTCCTGCTCCTTGATCATCAGGTCGGACCGGCAGATCGCCCAGGATTCCGGGTTGAGTTCCTGCCCGTACACCTCCACCGTGGCGTCCGGGTTCAGGGCCTTGATGTGTTCCTCGGCCGCGCTGAGCATGCCGCCGGTGCCGCAGGCCGGGTCCATGACCGTACGCACGACGCCAGGCACGCTCAGTGCGTCACCGTCCGGGGCGATCAGCAGGTTCACCATCAGCTTGATGACTTCGCGCGGGGTGAAATGTTCACCCGCGGTCTCGTTCGACTGCTCGGAGAAGCGACGGATAAGCTCCTCGAAGATGTAGCCCATGTTGTGGTTGGGCACGACCTCGGGACGCAGGTTCAGGTCGGTGAACTTGCCCATGACCTGGTAGAGCAGGTTCGCACTGTCGAGCTTCCTGACCTGCTGATTGAACTCGTACTTCTCCAGGACCTCGCGGGCGTTGTCCGAGAAGGAACCGACGTACCGCTGCAGGTTCGCCGCCGCGCCCTGGGGGTCGCCGACGATCTTCTTCAGGGTCAGGTCGCTCTTGTTGTAGAACGAGTGGCCCGAAGCCCGCCGCAGGAAGTGGTCCGTGTCGATGTCCTGGCCCTCGAAGCGGGCGGCCGTCTCGGCGACCTTCTCACGCGTCGGCTCCAGGACGCACTCCAGGCGGCGCAGCACCGTGAACGGCAGGATGACCTTGCCGTAATCCGACTGCCTGTAATCGCCGCGCAGAAGGTCGGCGACGGACCAGGCGTGGTTCGCCAGCTCCGTGTGCTTGCTGATGTTCAAGGGATTCCCCGGTTTCCTTTCGGACCCGCCCACCCCAACCGGAGCGGATTCGGACAAGTGTGATGGATGCGTGAAGGTGGTGGTGTCGATCAGGCCGAATCGACGGGGCCGTGACCGGCCGACGACGGGACCAGCCCGCCCCCCGTCAGCCCGCCCGCCAACAGTCGCGCCGTCTGCTCGGCCAGCTCCGTCGCGCGCCGCGCCTCCGCCCTCAGCTCGTGGACGCGGCGGAACGCCTCCCCGTACCGGCGCTGCTCCTCCAACGGCAGGAGCGGTACACGCAGCCGCCCCGGACTGACGTGCAGGATCGTGCTGCCCGTCGACGCTCCTGCGATGTTCTCCTCCGCGCCCAGGAAGCCCGCGAGGAACCACGGGTCGAGCCGCGCGGGATCAGGGCGGAAGAGGTGGACCTGCCGGCCGAGCAGTGCCCCCTCGTCCGGCTCGCCCGCCACCCGGACCATCGGCCCGCTGCCGACCGCGACCGACCGTACGAGTACATCGCCCGCAGCGATCAACGGGGTGGAGTCTGTGTGCAGTTTGGATGGGTCACCGGTCGGGCCCGTGCCGCGGGCGATGTCCTCGCCCGTCAGGACGGCGGCGGCCGTCGGCTCAGCGGTCGCGCCTTGCGGGGCCTTCGGCTCCTTCGCCTCGGGTGCCGTACGCAGCAGGGTGAGCGCGCCGCCCCGTGCCAGGTCGGACGCTGTCGCGGTGCGCCACTCGCGTACCGCCGGCCCGGCCGCCTGCCAGTCGGTGTGGCCCGCCGCCCGGCCCAGGGACTTGGCGGATGCGATGAGACGCCGCCGGCTGTCGTCCGCCTCCCGGGCGAGCTCCGCGGGTTCGATGTCGGTGCGGGAGACGCGCACGTACCGGGCGGGGGAGAGGTCGACGAGGTCGCCGATGAGGTCGACCACCAGGACCGCGCGTGCGATGCCGGGCTCGGCGGTGAACTCGTCCGGGGCGTCCGCGAAGGCTGCCCACGCCGTGAGTACCCGGTCCGTAAGCGCCAGCCAGTCCAAGGAAGCGCGGCTGCCGCCCCGTGTGCCCGAGCGGGGCCCGCCCCCGCGTGAACCGGCCCCGGCGGTGTCCCCGGTCCTCCCCGGGCCTGCTGCCTCGGACGTGTCGACGAACAGCACGGACTTCCGTTCCGGGCCGCTCGGCTCGGGCCGTTGCAGGACCCAGATCTGGAGCCCCACGTGCAGCGGAGCCGCTGCTCCGGCCGGCAGTGCAACCACTGCTCGCAGGGCACCACTGCGTACAAGCTCCATCCGTACGCGGCGCCCGGAGGCACGCGATGCGGTGGCCGGCGGAAGTATCAGGACGGCGTAGCCGCCCGGCGTCAGGTGTGCGAGCGCGTGCTGGACCCAGGCCAGCTCGGACTCGGCGCGCGGCGGCACACCGTAGGCCCAGCGCGGGTCGTAGGCCAGTTCGTCGTGGCCCCAGTCGCGGTCGCCGTAGGGCGGGTTGCACAGTACGGCGTCGGCGGCGAGCTGCGGGAACGCGTCGGAGCGCAGGCTGTCGCCCGTGCGTACCGCGACCGCCGCATCCGGTGCGGCGAGCATCAGGCTCACCGCGCTCCGCTGGGCCTGCACCGGAACGCTGTCCTGGCCGTACAGCTCCGTCGCGCCGTGCCGGGCGGCCGCCGCGAGCAGTGCGCCGCTGCCGCAGGCCGGGTCGAGGACGCGGGTGATCGGGCCAGGGACGAGCCGGGCCACGAGATCGGTGAGCGGGGTGGGGGTCTGGTAGGTGCCACTGGCCGCGCTCTCCTCCAGCTCCCGTTCCGCCAGCACGCTCAGCGTGGCCTCGCCGCCCTCGTCGCGTACGCACAGGACCAGCGCCCGCAGCGTCGCAGCGTCACCGCCCGAGGCGTGGATGGACTCCGTCGCCGGGGCCGTGTCCGCGAGATGAGCAGCCGCGTCGTCCGCGTGGGCGACGAGATCGGTGTCCGGCAGCTCGGCCAGTGCGGTCAGCTCGTCCGGCGTGCGACGGGCGGCGGCGAGGACGAGAGGGAGGAGCCGGCCGGCCATGCGGCTGCCCTGCGGGCGCAGGCGCAACGCGGTGCGCAGCTCCTCCAGCGAGCTGACCGCCGCCGCGTGGCCTCGTGCGTCCAGCCAGGCCCGTACATCCAGCAGGTCGTACAGAGGGCTGCTCTCGTTGCCTCCGGACGGGGTCGGGAAGTCGTCGTGCCGACGGCGCCAGTTGCTGACGGTGGCGCGTGTGACTCCCGCGATGCGTGAGATCTCGGCGGCGGTCACCTGGGCGGATGGCTGGGGCATGGCGGGAGTCCTGGGCCTCTCGATAGTGAGCTGTTAACAAGCTACACCGGACGTCAAATCCGTCAAGGTGTTTGACAGTGCTTTCATGGTGATGCTTATCTGGCGTCGTTGCTTCCGGGCGAACGTGCTCGGCGGGCAACTCATCGATCCCAAGGGGGGAACAGCCGTGCGCATCACCATGCCGACCGCAGTGGTCGAGGGAACCCAGCTCACCGTCATGCCGTTCCGTGCGGACGCCGTGATCGGCACCATGTCCGTGCCGACCCTCGTCCAGCTCGTGCCTTCGCCCCGCCGCGAGGAGGACACGAAGACGCTCAAGGCCGCGTCCGGAGCCGTACGCCGCCACGCCGAACTGCGCTCGCTGGTGCAGCGGGCGCTGAAGTCCACGCAGAAGGGGAAGAACGTCGGCTCGTACGCCGAGTACATCGCCGATGGCGTGAAGGGTGAGCTGGGTGCCGGCTGGTCCACCCCGCCGATCACCTTCTGGCATGCCGGGCCGCTCGCCGCGCTCAGCGACGAGCTGCTGCCCGGCACTGGGCTGCGGACCCTGACCATCACGCCCGGCACGTCGGTGGTCGCCATCGACGGCGAGACGCAGACGACCGCATGGCACGAGCTGTACGACGACCCCGAGCGGTACGGGCTCACGTACGCCGAACTCGCCCAGGTGCGCGTGCCGTTCGAGCTGTACGTCGACCTGACCGTGGCCGATGCGCGGCAGATCTTCTACGACCGCAACGTGCAGGGCGTCGCCGTAGCGAAGAACCTGGCCATGTCCATGGACCAGCGGGACTTCGCCACACGCCTGGCGCACCGCGTCGCCGACGCCGTCAAGGTCGACGTCGACGGCAAGCTCGTACCGTTCACCAAGCTCGTCAACGCCAGCAAGCGACAGGTCGGGAAAACCGACGCCGAGGTCATCACTCTCTCTGCGCTCCGGGCACTCGTGATCACGGCGGTCTACGGGCGCGGCGGACTGTCCCGGTCGGCGGAGACCGTCCACGAGGACGAGCTTCCCGCAGGGACGAGCGCCGAGCAGGTCGAGCAGAGCATCGTGCCGCTGCTGGCCCGCCTCATCGCCGACCGCAGCGAGCACTTCGTCTCACGCAGCGCCCTCACCGCACCGGCCGTGCTGGCAGGCCTGGGCATCGCCGTACACCACACCACGGCGTGGGCCGACCCGGTGAACGCGTTGGGCGCCGACGAACTGCACCGGCTCCTCTCCGGCATCCGGTGGGAGCGCGAGGCCCGCTACTGGGACGGCGTGGCAGCGAAGTCGGGTGCGACCGGGCGCCTCAACTTCAGCGGCGGCGTCAAGGACTCCGGCGGCCGAGTCGCCGACGCGATCCTCTACCCCAGCACCGAGGCGGGACGCCGGATTCGCGGCCAGTAGGCACGGGGTGGCGCACGCCCGCACCCTCGGGGCCACCGTCTCGCAGCAGCGGTACCCACATCCCGGAACACACCCGGTCCCGAACCCGCCCGAACCCGAACCAATCCCGTACAGAACCGACTTGGAGCACATCATGACCACTCCCCACCACCAGGGCTCCGGCCCATACCAGGCACCCCAGCACTTCGTCACGGCCCCTCCCGCCGCCCTCCCGCCGCGCAAGCCCTCGCGCGGCAAGGCATGGCTCACGCACGGCGCGGTCGCTCTCGTCGCCCTGCTCATCGGAACAGGGATCGGATCGAGCGGGGAAGCCGACGCGGACGCCAAGGCGAGCGGATCGGCGAAGCCGGGACCGACCGTGACGGCGACCGAGACCGCCAAGGCCCGGCCCGCGCCGACCGTGACCAAGACGGTGACCGCGAAGCCCAAGGAGCCGAAGAAGAGGGAGCCGGCAGGTCCGGCCACGAGCTTCAGCGGGGACGGGGAGTACCTGGTCGGCGAGGACATCGCAGCTGGGACGTACAAGTCCGCAGGGCCGGACGGTTCGTTCGGCTGCTACTGGGAGCGCGCCAAGGACGCGAGCGGGGAGTTCGGCTCCATCATCGCCAACAACAATCTGAACGGCCCTGGTCGCGTGACGCTCAACAAGGGCGAATACTTCAAGACGAACCGCTGCGCGGAATGGAAGCGGGTCGGCTGAGCGGGGTGCCGCGTCGGCGGGTGGAGCGGAATCGGGTGTTCGTGCACACCCGTTGTCCGTTCAGACCGCCGCCTGTTCCGCGCGCGCGTTGTCGATGAAGCGACGCAGGGCGTCCGTGCTGTGGAACACGCGGTAGTCGCCGGATTCCAGCGCAGCCTGCTCCTGGGGCGTGGTGTCAGGGGTGAGGACCACGGGGACGCCGACCTCTCCATGGAGGCCCTGGGGCCAGTAGGCGGCGGCGACGGTGATGGCGGCTCCCGTGCGGGGGTCGCTCACCTCGCTGTCCAGCTCCGGTACCGCCAGGTCCGCCTCCGCGAGTTCCGACAGCAGAGCGGCCAGGCCCGGGATGTCCTCGTCATCGTCCGAGCCGGCCACCGACACGGCCGTTCGCGTGGTGGTGAGAGCGGTCGGCACCTGGAGCTCCACCGGCGAGGGACCGTCGTGGAGAGCCTGGAGAAAATCGTTGGCGGCATCGGCCAGCAGCGCGCGGCGGGCGGCCTGGAAGTCCGGATAGTTCTCGATCCGCCAGAGTGCCCGATCCATGGGGATCCATTGCGTCGCCAGGGCGCCCGGCATGCGGGTCTCGATCTCTTCCAGGTATTCCGCCGGATTCTTCGCCCCGATCCGCAGATTCGTGTCCTGGGTCAGGAAGCAGAAGTTGGCCACGGCGTTCACTTCGGCGCGGCTGTATCCGTGCTCGTACAAGCGGGCCTTGGGGAAGATGTGGTGCACCTGGAGAGAGCTGAGGCGGCCCAGCATGCCGTCCCGCAGGGGCACACCGCTGACGAAGTCCTGGGCCCCGTGCACCCGCGTCAGCAGGTAGAGAAGGGGATAGAAGCGGGAACCCATGCTGGAGCCGACGAAGTCGTCGGGACGGACCGTGAGCAGACCGCCCCGGCTGCGGCGCAGTACATCGATGAGCCGATCGACGCCACCGTCGTCGAGTGCCTGCAGGTCCTGGTTGAGAGCAGTCTCGGTGGCTCCGGTGTGACGGCCCCACAGGAAGCTGTGGACGTACCAGTGGAAGAGGCGGTCGCGGGTCATGGCATCCGGGAACCGGCCGTCGTGATGGTAAAGCAGACGGCTCATGACGGGAAACGCGGCCCCGCCGTTCAGGACCCGTCCGTGATCGAGCCCGAGACGTCCGCCGAGCGCGTTCAGAAGGTACGAGACGGAGTCGACGGTTTCCTTCAGACCGGTGCGGAACAGCGCCACATCGACATCCGCGAGCTTCGAGAACTGTGCCTCGCCCGTGAGTACGGCGTTGACGTTGCGCAGCAGCCAGTCGAGCTTGAAATCGAAACCGGCGACCGACCAGTTGTCCAACGCCTCGTTCATGGTGGGCCGCGCGGCCGGCCAGGTAGCGCAGATGGCGGCCAGTGCCAAATCGCCCTTGGAGAGCTTGGTCCCACCCGAGTTCACGCGGTTGAAGATGTCCACTACGACGTCGATGGTCTTGTCCGCACCGGTGACCTCGTCCACATGGACGGTGCGGTCCTTGATCTGCGTGATCCGGTTGAGCCGCTCGATGAATGTCACTTGCAACGCCGCGTCCTGGTCCGCGAGCTGAGTAACAGCGAGCAACTGGCTGCCCAGGCCGCCCTGGAACAGTGCCGAGACATCGACCCAGACGGGGGTTGCCCTTCATCTTCCCTGGCGCGTAGAACTCGAAGGACTCCGTCTGAAGATTGAAGTGCAGCCCGGTCAGTGTCGAGGAGTTGCCTTCGAAGAAGCGAGGCGGCCGGCCGCGGGTCACGCCGTACAGGGTCGTCACCCGCTGCTGGCCGTCCAGAAGGAGCTGAATGGTGCCGTCCTTGCCGGTCGTTCCGCCGCGTGTGTCGGCCGTCTCGGCCTTGGTGCTCCAGGTGAGGAAGCCGCCGATCGGGTACCCGCGGTACAACGACTGGAAGAAGCCGCGTACTTGGTCGCGGGTCCACACATAGCCGCGCTGGAACTCCGGCAGAGCGATGTCGCCCGCGTCGACCTTGTCCAGGATCTGGGAGATCTGCATATCCGTAGCCCGTCTTCCGAACCCGGCGGATTCCCCCCCACCGAGAACTGCACCTGATCTTTGGTAAAACTAGCAGTCGGTGGGCTTGCGCGGGCCTGCTCCGGGTGTCCTGGGGGACGCCCTGTGCCGATGTGAAGTCATCGCCAGTACGGTTCCTCGATGCCGCCGTCAGCTCCGCTCGGCGTACACGATGAGGTTGTCCACCGGGTGGCCCTGTGCGTCGAAGGCGCCGTCGCAGGTGATGAGGCGCAGGACGCGTCGGTCGGTGGAGCCGTAGACCTTCTTGGTCGGGAAGGCCTTCTTGCTGACGGTCTCGGTGCCGGTGACCCTGAAGTGGATCTCGGCTCCCCGGTCGTTGCGGATCGCGATGTCCGCCCCCTTGCCGATCTTCTTGAGATCGTGGAAGACGGCCTTGCCGAGGCGGGTGTCGTTGTGCCCGATGAGGACCGCGGCGCCACGTTCGCCGGGGACCGCGCCCCCGGTGTACCAGCCGACCGTCATGCCCTTCTCGGCGGGCGGGACCTCGACCGTGCCGTCCTTGTTCAGCCCGAGCCGCATCAGTGAGCTGTTCACCCCGACCGACGGGATGCTGACATGGGTGGGACTCGCGGCAGATTCCGGTGACCCGGGCTCGTTCGCCGCACTGGAATCCCTGGAACCCGATTCCTTCGGGGATTTGAGAGCGTCCGGGACGCTGCCGCCACTGCTGTGTTGAGCGGCGGACGAAGTGTCCACGGCGTCGGAGTCGGAGCAGCCGGCGAGGGCGAGGCAGGCGAGCGCCGGGAGGACGGCGCGCCAAAGCGGCGGAGGCTTACGGGACATGGGGGCTCCAGGAAGATGCGGGACGGGGAGTGGCGCCGCCCGGGAGGGGCGGCGCCACGCGGAAGGTCGTGCAACGTCACATGCCGCGCACGGCTACTTTCCAGGCAATGTCACACGCTGTGAGGTGATGTGACATACCGTCAGGTCAGCTGCCCTGCTGTGCGACGGAGCGACGGCGCAGCACGACCGTTCCCGCTCCCGCGATCAGAAGAGCGGCCGCGGCCGACCCGGCAAGGGTGGTGGTGTGGTCGCCCGAGGTGGCGGCCGGTCGCTCACCCGCGGCGACTCCGCCACGCGGCACGGGGACAGCCGAACCCTTGGCGGCAGCCGCTCGCTCGACCGCGGCAGCTCGCTCGGGACTTACCGGAGTGGGATTGTCGCCGGCGGCGACCCCGCCACGGGGCGCCACCGACGGCTGTGCCCCCCGCGCGGCCGCGGCGGACCGCTCGACGGACGGCGCCGAAGGTGCGGGCGCGGGCGTGCTGTCGGCGAAGGCCGCGGCGGACGGGACGAGTACCGCGCCGGCCGCGACAGCGGCAAGGACGGCGGTACGGAGGGACAGACGGTGGGGCATGGGCATGGCTCCATTCCAGGTCGGCCTCGGTGGTGCCCGGATGCCGGTTCGCACCGGGCGCGAGGCATGCCGACAGGCTGGCGTGAAGTTATGAAGAAGCTGTCAGATCGCTGTGGTCATCGCATCAGACCCGCCCCGCGTCGCATTCTTCGCTGTCCCCGTTCCCGGCCCCAGCTCCGGCCCTGTCTCCTGGTCCCGTCCCCGCCGCGTCCGCCGGCAGTCGGAGGGTGAATACCGAGCCCTGCCCCTCGACGCTCACCACGCTCACCGATCCGCCGTGCGCCTCGACGAGTTTCCGTACGATCGCCAGGCCCAGACCGCTGCCGCCGGTGCGGCGACTGCGGGACTTCTCGGCGCGCCAGAAGCGGTCGAAGACATGCGGCAGATCATCGGCCGAGATGCCGCTGCCGGTATCGGCGACGTCCACCACCACCTCGTCCGCGGACTCGGAGCCGTACGCGCGCAATGTGACGCTTCCACCCGCCGGGGTGTGACGCACCGCGTTGGAGACCAGGTTGCCGATGGCCTGACGCAGCCGGACCGGGTCGGCCGTCAGCTCGGGGAAAGGGGGCCCGACCGTCGCCGTGAGAACCGTCAGCGTGACTCCCGCAGTTTCGGCCCGCCCCTGGTGGGCCGCGGCGACCTGGTCCAGCACCTCCTCGATACGTACCGGCTCCGGGTGCAGTCGCAATGCGCCCGCGTCGGCCGCGGCCAGATCCTGAAGGTCATCGATGATGTGTTGCAGCTGCACTGCCTCCGTGTGGAGCGAGGCGATGAACGCCGGATCGGGCTCCGCGAGACCGTCCTGCGCCGCTTCCAGCCAGCCGCGGATATTGCTGAGCGGGGTGCGCAGTTCATGGGCGACATCGCTGACCATGTCCTTGCGCTGCCCTTCGAGGCGGGCGCGGTGGGCGGCCATGTCGTTGAAGGCTGCGGCGAGCCGCCCGATCTCGTTGTCGTCGGTGACCAGCACGGGCGCCGAGTCCTCCCCGTCGCGCATCCGCTGCGCCGCACCGGTGAGGGCGTGCAGGGGACGTACGAGCCGTGCCCCGGCCAGCACCGTGGCCCCGACGGTGAGTGCCAGGACGAGCGCCGCGGCGCCCGCGATCTTCGCGGTGTTCGCCGGGGAGAGATCGAAGCCGGGCACGGTCGTGCTGCCCTCGTCGCCGATGAACAGCAGCGCGGGCGAAGCGACATAGGAACTGAGCTGCTCGCGGCGGGCCGTGCCCACGCAGGAGGCGGTGGCCCGGTCGTCGTCGCCGGTGTGGACGCTCGGTACGGGGGCGGCCGTCCGGGCCTCGGTAGCCGCGCTCGGCACCGGTTCGGGACGGCCGTCCCAGGACAGGTCAAGATTGAGCACTACGCCCGCGCGGCCCTGACGCTTCAGGCACGCATTGGCCAACTGGTTGAGCTCCCCCAGCGCCTTGCGCTCGGTCGCCGTCGGGTAGGTCAGGTCTTCGGACGCGCACCGGGTGTCCTCCAACCGGCCCGGATCGTTGCCGATGACCTCTATGCGCGGGCGGCCACTCGGCTCCTGGACCACGTCCGCCGCGACCCCGATCCGGTTCAGGCAGGCCACACTGCGCTCGGCGGCACGTTGCAGGGCGGCACGTTCGGCCTTCGGGAGCCGGAACGGACCGACCGCGCGCGGGTCGACGCGGTCGGACGTGGCACCCGCCGCGAGGCCCACCGTCCGGGACAGCGCCGTGTCCACGGACAGCGGATCGACGATCGCCGACGCCTGGGGTGGCAGCGCGGGAGGCGACGGCAGGGTGACGGAATCGGCGAGCGGCCGGCGCTGTTCGGTGGTGAGGGTGATCCGCCGGCCGGACTGCTGCGCCAGGTCGCGCACGGTGCTCCCGACGCCGTCCCAGGTGGGATGGGTCGCCGCATATCCGAGCAGGGCGTTGTAGATCCGGGCGTCGGCGGTGAGATTCTGCCCCTGCTCCTGCTTTATGGCGCCGGAAGTGGTCTGGACGGCGAGCCAGGCGGTGGCCGCCACCGAACATGCCGCCACCAGCGCCGATACCGCGAGCAGGCGGCCGAACAGGCTTTTGCGGAGCGGCAGTCGCGCCCGCCGCTCACGACGAACAGGCACGTCACCCACCCCGTTACGACCCCTGCTACGACTGCTAAGACGACGCACGCGACGCGTTCCTGACCGGATCCGTCAGCTTGTACCCCACACCGAAAACGGTGAGCAGCCGCGCCGGCCGACGCGGTGCGGGCTCGATCTTCTTCCGCAGATTCATGATGTGCACGTCGACCGTGCGGAAGCTGATGTACCGGTCGAATCCGTGCAGCTCCTCCAGGAGTCGCTGCCGGGTGAAGACGCGCTCCGGTTCGGCCGCCATGGCGGCGAGAATCCGGAACTCACCGGGCGTGCACTCCACGAACCGGCCCTCGACCGACACCTCGTGGCGGACCGGGTCGACCATCAGCGCACCCACCGTCAGCACCTGATCCGCGGCGGGGTCGGTATCCGTTGCTACCCGCCGGGCGCGACGCAGCAGCGTCCGTACACGCGCCATCAACTCACGTGGGCTGTACGGCTTCGTCACGTAGTCGTCCGCGCCGAGATCCAGACCCAGCAGCAGATCGTCCTCGGTGCTGCGGGCCGTGAGCATCAGCACCGGCACCTCCCGGTGCTCGGCGCGCAGCACACGAACGACGTCCAGACCGTCCGCCCGCGGCATCATCACGTCGAGCACCAGCAGATCGGGCTCCCGGTGCCGGACCTCGGCGAGGGCCGCGAGGCCGTCCCCGACGACTCTGACCACGTGCCCCTCGTGTTCGAGGTAGCGGCGTACGAGTTCGGCCTGCTTCTCGTCGTCTTCAGCGACTATGACGTTTGCGCACACGCGGACGATCGTAGATGAGCTCGCGCGGGTCCCTCGTGGCACCGCGGACGCCGAGCGGGCCGGCCTCCTACCATGGGCGATCCATGACGAGGTCCACGGACGAGTGCTCAGAAGCGGTCGAGGCGGGGAGAAGTGTGGAACCAGGAACCGGATGCGACGCACACGACGTACCGGGCGTGCTGCCCGAAGGGCTCGGAGAGGCGATACGCGCCACCGCCGAGGACATCGCCGAGGTGCTGCGCGGAGTTGCGGACACGAGCGTCCCGGTGCCCGGCTCGGAGTGGAACGTAGGGCAGGCGGCAGCGCACCTGGCGCAGGCCAACGAGCTGATGGCCGGCATCGCCGCCGGCCAGGAACGCTCCTACGGGGACGGAACGCCGCAGAGCCTGGCCGCGGCCAACGAGCGCGCGCTCGCCGCCTTCGAGGAGCGGGGCGCCGATCCGCTGGCTGGGATGATAATGGCGCACGCGGACGCGTACCTCACGGAGGTGGACCGGTCCACGACGGACGAGAACGCGACCGTGGTCACGCCGTTGGGCCCGATGAGCCGGGCGGTGCTGGGCTCGTACCTGCTGACACACATGCTCGGCCACGGCTACGACCTGGCCCGTGCGCTGGGCCGCCCGCACATGATCGACCGCACCCGCGTCGAGCTGTCGCTGCCCTTCCTGATCACGGCGATGCCCCGGGTGACCGATGCCGCCGCCACCGCCGGGCTGACGGCCTGTTACACGATCCGCCTGTGGGGCGGCGCCCGCTTCGGCGTCACGTTCTCCGACGGCGCCGTATCCGTCACCCCGCAGCCGCCCACGCGCCCCGACTGTGTCATCCACATCGACCCGGTCACCTTCTTCCTCATGGCACTCGGCCGCTGCAACCCGTGGGGCGCCATGGCCCGCGGGCGCGTCCTCACCTGGGGCCGCAAACCCTGGCTCGCTCCCCGATTCCCGGGGCTGTTCACGGCGCCCTGAGGGGTGGGCGGATCTTCCCGCGTCCAGCCAGGACGATCACCATCGCCATGTCCAGGGGACGTCGGCCCGTCTGACGCTAACGTTGATCCGCACGGTGGCAGCGGCGGTGCCGGGGAGGGCGCATCGCGCGGAACACCGGAACACCGGGAACAAGGAGTGCGCGACATGCTGGATCCCACTTCGGTGGCGGCCATTTCGGCGGTACTCGGCGCGGTTGGTTCGGGCATGGCCAACGAGGCCGGCAAATGGGCCTGGGAATCGACCGGCGGCTTCGTACGGAGAATCGTCGGGCGGGAGGTTCCCGCGCCCGTCGCCCCGGGCGAACGGGACGACGTGGCCCGCATGGTCCACGAACAGCTCCGCGCGAATCCACAACTCGCGGCGTCCTGGAACGCGTTCGCGTCAAGAGTGCACGGCGGCCCCACTCCGGCCCGAGCCGCGCAGTCACACCTCCCCGCCTCCATCAGGTTCTTCACGGACCGCAAGGAAGCGATGAAGCAACTCCAGCGCGAGGCCTCCCGGCGCGCGGACGGACGGCCCCGGCTCGCCCTGGTGCACGGCCCGCACGGCATGGGCTCCAGCACGCTCGCCGTGCACTTCGGATCCCGGCCGACCCGGCTCTTCCCGGACGGCCAGATCTACGCCGACCTCGGTGGCGGGGGCGCCGGGAGTGCACGCGATGTCGGAACCGTACTGCGTACACTGCTCCGCCAGTTGGGCGTTCGGAACGAAGAGATGCCGCCCGCGACCGACCGGCTCGGTGAGTTCTTCCGGCATCGTGTGGCGGACCGCAGGCTCCTGGTCGTGCTCGACCACGCGCACTCGGCAGCCCAGGTCCGGCCGTTCCTCACGTCGGCACCCGGGGTGTTCACGATCGTGGTCGCCCGGACCCCGTTCCCCGGCCTCGACGCCGTACGGGTTCCGGTCGGTCCGCTCACCGACCGGGACGCCGTGCGTCTGCTCACCGACATCACCGGCAAATCCGCCGTCGCCGCGGCCCGCGCCACGCTGCCGTCGCTGCTCGATCGGTGCGGCGGATCGCCGTACGCCCTGCGCGCCGCGGCGGACCGGCTCTCCGCCCCCACCCTTCCGCCGCGTCCGGCCGCGGTGAACAGCGACCCGGTACAAGGGGCGGCAGAGGACAACTACCAGCTCCTGACGCCGGAAGCCGGCACGCTGTACCGGCTGATGGCGCTGCGCGGTTGGCCCGCCTTCGACGCCGCGGCGGCGGGACGGACCACCGGTCTGGACCCGGCGGTCACCGCCCGGCTCCTGGAGGATCTCGCCGACAGGATGCTCCTGGAGCGCAGCCGGAGCGCAAGCGACAACGAGCGCTACCACTACCGCCCCGGAGTCCGAGCACACGCCGAGGCGACCGCGATCCGCGTGGACGGAATCGCGGCCTGCTCCGCAGCCCTGGCCCGCACGCTCCTCGCCTACGCGGACGTGGCGGCGTCGGCGGCCCACCAGGCACTCCCGGAGAGCTGGCGCGTCCCGGCGCCCTCGGACGATCGGACCGGACAGGGGTACGAGGACCGGGGCGCCGCCCTCGACGCGCTGCTCGCGGAGTCGGGCAATCTGGTCGAGGCCGTTCGCTGTGCCGAGGAGTCCGGCGACCCGGACACCGCCGTACACCTGTGCCGTTCCCTGTGGCCGCTGCAGCTCAAGGCGGGGCATCACGAGATGCTGCTGCCCGCGCTGCGCATCGGAGCACGTCTCGTCGACTCCCATCTCCCGGGAAGCCTCGACGCCGGAGCGCTCCACGCTCAACTGGCGCACAGCCTCGCCGAATTGGGTCGTTGGGAGGAAGCCGAGGCGGAGACGATGGCTGCGGCGCGGGCCGAGGAATCGGCGGGCCACAAGCGAGGCCATGCCTCGGCCGTGGAATTCCTGGGATTGCTGAGACTGCGTCAGTGGCGCTACCAGGAGGCGTACGAGTGCTTCGAGGAAGCGGGCGACATCCTGAGCACGCTGGGCGCACACGACGAGGGAGCAGCTGATCTGCCTCGTGCCCAAGCCCTGTTGGAGCGCCACCGCGGACGAGCCCTGCGCGGGCTCGGGCGGAGAGCGGAGGCCCGGGAGAGGCTGGACACCGCGCTGCGCCGCTTCCGGGCGAGTGGCGATACGTACAACACGGCCCGGACGCTCACCGATCTGGCCGAGACCTGGTTGGACGGAGAGGACACCGAAGCGGCGCTGCCCCTGATCGACGAGGCGATCACCACACTCGACGGCCAGCGCGCGGAGTACCACCTGACGCATCTGCGACGCATGCGAGAACGCTGCGTCGCCCCGTAGGCGCTCTTCCCGGCTCTGGCACCTCGGTCACCCGGCAGGTGCCAGAGGCTCGATGCGTACGTGGTGCAGCCGAGCGCCTGTTCGCACGAAGAGCCCGTCGGCCACCGCTCGCGCGAGCCGCTTGCCGGGGGCGGCCGCGTCGTGGCTGCCCGTGGCCAGCCAGGCGTACAGGGCGGAGGCGTACGCGGCGGGATCCACACCGGAATCGGCCTCCGGGGCGGTCGTGGGCGCCGCCACCACCCGCAGCGGCTCTTCGCCGCGCATCCGGACCACACACGCGGACGGCCCGGTCACATAGGCCGCGAGGGAACAGCACTGATGGCGGCGGAGCACCTCGGCGGTCCAGACGGAAGGGGACCCGAAGCGCGGATCGTCCGGTGCCCCGTCCCGGAAGATGACATCGGCGAGATCCAACTGGTCCACATCACGGGTGTCTTCGTGCACGGCGACGTGCGTTTCGCCGTCGCCATCCGCACTCATCTCCGGCAGCGGCCCCGCCCAGCGACGGACGGCGATCTCGCCCGGCCCGCGTACCTGTGACAGAACGTGCAGGGGGACGGTTACCGTTCCGGCCTCGTAATCGGGCAGCGGGAGCGGTTTCAAGGAGGCCGGCCGACCGGGCTCCGGCGCACCCATCATCGAGTAGAAGAGTCTGCGCAGGCGCTGCGCGGATTCGTTTGGCACGGAGGTGGTGAACTCGGCGGGCCCCGGCAACGGCCGGTGACGGGCGATGAGTCTCTCGATCTGCGCCGCCAGCGATGCTTCGGGATCGAGTTGCGGCGCCTCCCGCATGAACGCGGAGATCGGCGCATCGGGATCGAGGGCGTCGAGCGGCGCGGCGCCCAGCAGCACAGGAGTGCCGAGGGCGGCCGCGTAATACGTGACGGAACCGTGGTCCCCGATCACCGCATCGGCGGCCAGCAGAGCCTGCCGCCATCCCTTCAGCGGATCGATCAGCGCCAGCCCGCCGCGTCGCGCGCGATCGAGCCAGGCACGGATCTGACCGGGTCCGTGGCCGTGCCAGACGTTGGGGTGCAGTACGGCCGCGAACCGGTACTCGTCCACCGGGAACTCCGTGGCGACCCGATCCAGCAGCCCGGCGATGACGTCACCCCCGCCCCGGCCGTCTGCGCCGTCACCGACCAGCGAATCGGAGCTCCAGGTCGAATTGAGCAGTACCAGCCGCTGCCCCGGCCGCACTCCCAACGCGCGGCGGAAGCGCTCGCGACGGGGCCGGGCGGCGAGCATCCGGTCGAAGCAGGGGTCCCCCGCGAGAACGGCGGTCGGTGCCGCCTCGGGACAAGCGACGCGCAATCGTTCGTACTGCTCGGGGTGGGAGAGGACGAGTGCGTCCGCGACAGGCACACCCTGCGACAGAAGCCACTCCGGCGCGAGCCCGAAGACGGGCGCAGGCGCCGTCCCCGACCCCGACCCGGTGTCCGGTGTCCGGTGTCCGGTGTCCGGTGTCCGGTGTCCGGTGTTGCCAGCCTCTTAGTGTAGCCAACACCATGCGAGAGAATGGCCAACTTCCCGGAACAGAAGTCCAGTTGGCCGCCAAAGCTGGCGGAGACGATCAGGTCCACCTCCGTCTCGGCCGCCTGCTCATACGGCACGACCGGCACCCCGGTGTCGGCAAGCAACTCTGCCGTGCCGGCCGCGAACGGCGAGGAGCCCGGGCAGGTCACCAGCAACTGGACACGCCAGTCGTCATCGAACAGGGGGAGCACATCCAGCAGCCGGGTCGCAGCGGTCACGTTGTGTACGACGGCGAGCACGCGCAGGCACTTGGCCCGGGTAGCCCACCGCGCCGCGTCATCCCCCACCGGCACCCGCACCCAACCGGCCCGCCCGTACGCCATCCGTCCGCCCGCCCCTTCATCCAGTCCAGCTCAGCCACGATAGTCAACCAGCGCGACCACCGGGCAGGTCACGGGCCGACCGTGGGGCGGACCAGGACGGGCTCCTGTATGCGGCCCCGGCTCAGCTGTGGCGTGGAGCGGCGTGCCGATTCCACCGCAGAACCTACGGAGCCGGCGTCGTCCGCAAGAGCGCGGCGAGTTCACCCAGGACTCGGGCCGCCGGTGCCGGGTCGATCAGCCACTTCAGGTGGCTGCCCTCAAGGGTGCGCACGTCGTACGGATTGTCTGGCGTCAGCGCGTTGCCCTCGCGGATCAGCCGGTCCTGTATGGCGAGCGGCAGACTCGCGTCGTCGGCCAGACGCACGAAGGTCTTCGGGATGCGGCCCCAGGTTGCGGCCTGCGCCCGGTCGGCGGAGGTGCCGACGTCCAGGTTCTCGTCGGGCTGGAAGGTGTTCAGGAAGGTCAGAAACTCCTCCTCGGTTCCGTCGGCGAGGAGGCCGCCTTGAACGCCGCGAGAGCGTCCGCTTGCCCACCTCTGGCCGGTTCAGGGGGACTTGAGCATGCTGCGGAGCTCGGCGACGAGTGAGGAGGGCAGTGCGGTAACTCGGTTCTCGAAACCCGGGTCCCGAGACCCGGCACATGGCGACACGGCACACCCCTCCGCCCCGCACCTATGGCTGCTCACCCCATGGGAAGGTCCCCCGCACCGCCCTACCGTGGCGGACTCGTACCACCAAGCCCACCCCCCGGACGGGAGAGCCGCGATGCGCAGAGCGACGAGCACCTTGCTCGGCCTGCTCCTCACACTGCTGAGCCTCGGAGCAGCCACCACACCGGCCCACGCCGCCCCACCCGGCTATCTCACCCTCGAAGCCACCTACACCACCGTCGCCAACGGCTGGGACCGAGTCGACCGTTACCTCGACACCACCAGCGGTTTTCATGCCGAGCAGTACCCCCCGGACGGCCGTGGTGATCAGGACGGCCAGCGGCGCACCTTCTTCGGTGGTGTCAAGCAGCCCCACTCCGGCCGCTTCCTCCTCTACTCCGCCCCCGGCTGGAACAGTGGCAGTCGCCAGACCCCCGTCCTCCTCGTCCACGGCGCCAACGACAACGCCGATCGCGCCTGGGCCAACCCCGGCGAGGCCGGTGGTTACGGCTGCGGCGCCGTCTCCTGCCCCGGCACCGGACTCATGCAGTACCTCGCCGCCCGTGGCTACCGCGTCTTCGCCGTCAACTTCGCCCACAAGCAGGGCGACAATCTGATGCAGGCCCAGCAGGTCGGCGACGCCATCGCCGTCATCAAGGACCGGCTCGGCGTCAGCCAGGTGGACCTGGTCGGCTGGAGCAAGGGGGAGATGTCCACCCGAGCCTACGTCTCCTCGGTGCGTCCCGCCTGGGGACGCCCCTACGCCGGAGACGTACGCCGTCTCATCACCCTCGGGGGCCCCAACGGCGGCTACGACTACCCCTACGCCCACGGCTGGGCGCACGACGTCAGTATCTGGCCCCAGTGCGGCGGCAGCGTCAACGCCCCCTCGCCGCACCTCTACATGACCTGCTACGGCACCTACACCGCCCACCCCGAATTCGCCTTCGCCCCCACCGACGGCCACGACGTCTTTCCTGGACAGCGCCAGATGCTCGCCCGCTGGGACGCCACGTACGGCATCGACATGACCCAACAGGACTGGTACACCACTTACCACGGTGGCCAGGGCTTCTACACCTCCGGCAGCGGCATCCAGACCGCCATCGACGCCGGCTCCCTGATCACCCCCCTCCACAAGGCAGGCATCCCCGGAACCGTCGCCACCTACCTACTCGCCGGCGGGTCCCCCAGCGTCCTCGGCATCTACAACGAGAACCGCGGCCCCAGCGACGGCGTGGTCTTCGTGAACAGCGCCCTCGACCGCACCGGCATCGCCAACGTTGCCGGAACCGCCCTCATCTCCACCGCCAACCACCTCCAACTCGGCTGGCACTCCTCCGCCTGCGCCCAGATCGCCACCTGGCTCGGCTGACCCCGCCACTCCCAAGGACGGACCATGACACCGCGCGTACTCCTGCCCGGCATCCAAGCTCGCCGCATCACCACCCCCCGGCTCACCCTCAACATCCTCGAACTGCCCGACCGGACCGGCGAACCCGTCCTCTTCGTCCACGGCAACGTCTCCGCCGCCACCTTCTGGCAGCAGACCATGCTCGATCTGCCCCACCCCTACCGCCCCCTCGCCGTCGACCTCCGCGGCTTCGGTGACACCGACCCGCTCCCCGTCGACGCCACCCGCGGCGTCCGGGACTACAGCGACGACCTGACCGCCCTCCGCGACGCCCTCGCCCTCGACCGCGTCCACCTCGTCGGCTGGAGCATGGGCGGCGGCATCGCCCTCCAGCACCTCCGCGATCAACCCGCTGCCATCCGCAGCGTCACCCTCGTCAACCCGGTCTCCCCGTACGGCTTCGGCGGCACCCACGGACCGGACGGCCGAATCAACCACCCCGATGGCGCCGGTTCCGGCGCAGGCACCGTCAACCCCGAATTCGTCCAGCGCCTCCAAGAAGGCGACCGCACCGAGGACTCACCACTGTCCCCCCGGGCCGTCCTCGCCTCCAGTTACGTCAGACCGCCGCTCCGCCCCGCACTTGAGGACGCCTTCGTCGACGCCATGCTCTCCACCCGCACGGGAGACGATCACTACCCCGGCGACACCCGTCCCAGCGACCACTGGCCCGGCACCGCCCCCGGCCCCCGAGGTGTCCTCAACGCCATGGCCCCCACCCACTTCCGTATCGACGACCTGCACCGGATCGACCCCAAACCGCCGATCGGCTGGATCCGCGGCACCGACGACCTCATCGTCTCCGACACCTCGCTCTTCGACCTCGCCCACCTCGGTGCGCTCGGCGCCGTCCCCGGCTGGCCCGGCGCCGCGCACTGCCCCGCCCAACCCATGGTCGCGCAGACCCGCCACGCACTCGATCACTACGCCGCCGCGGGCGGCCTCGTCCGCGAAGCCGCCATACCGGACGCCGGCCACGCCGTCCACATCGACAAACCCAAGGAGTTCACCGCCGCCCTCCTCGACACTCTCACCACGGGCCGGTGAAGCGGCAGGCTACGTTGACGTATACGGAGCGTAACTACTCTGACGTCCAGGTATGTTGAGGCCATGGTTTGATCGCTTTCGCCTTCGGAGGTCTTCATGAGTGAGCAGCAGTCATCGGTCACCCCTCCCTCCCGGCCGGTGTCGGACCGGATCGACACCACCAGGCCTCATTCCGCCCGTTTCTGGAACTACTTCGTGGGCGGCAAGGACAACTACGAGGTCGACCGTGAGATCGGCGACCAGATCAAGGAGTTCTTCCCGGGCCTCGTCGACGTGGCGGTGGCGGGGCGGCAGTTTCTTGGGCGTTCGGTGAGTCATCTGGTGGAGCAACGGGGAATCCGGCAGTTCCTCGACATCGGGACCGGCCTGCCCACCGCGGACAACACCCATCAGGTGGCCCAGAGCATCGCCCCCGAGGCGCGCATCGTGTATGTGGACAACGACCCGCTCGTGCTGGCGCACGCCCGTGCCCTGCTCACCAGCACACCCGAAGGGGCCACCGACTACATCGATGCCGACTTCTACCAGCCGGACGTCATCCTCGCCGAGGCCGCGAAGACGCTCGACTTCGACCGGCCGGTGGCCCTGATGCTGCTCGGCATACTCGGCCACGCGGACGACTTCGCGCGGGCCCGTGAGGTGGTGGGCAAGCTGATGGCGGGCCTGCCGGCGGGCAGCCACCTCGTGATGTACGACGGAACGCGTACCAGCGAGGGGATGATCGCCGCGGAGAAGGCGTACATCGAGAGCGGCGCGGTGCCGTACTACGTCCGCGAGCCCGGCGAGATCGTCACGCTCTTCGACGGGTTGCGGATCCTCGACCCCGGCTTCGTCCGGCTCAGTGAGTGGCGGCCCGACGCCGACAGTGCGACCGTGTCTGCGGACGTCGACGCCTTCGGTGGGATCGGCGTCAAGGAGTGACGGAGGGGTGATGCCGCGGCCCGAGTCCGGCCCGCGGCATCGATACCCGGTGGAAGAGCACCCATGAGGCGTGACCGACGGACGTGGGGACCGTTCGCGAACGGTCCCCACCCCCGCACTCGTCATCTTGTGCCCGGTGCTATTGACGCCGCGGGTCGAGGGCGAAACCGCGATCGGTGGAGTTGCGTATCCCGAGAATGTAGGCCGCAGTAAGCGCAACGGCTCGGTCTTCGTCATGTGACAGATCTGCGAGGGCACGTGACGCTGTGATTCCCGGGATATCCGCGAGCGCCTGTGTCAGCAGTCGACGTGCAGACGATTCAAGGGTGCCGTGGGCGAGGCAGTCGATGAGCCTGGTTGCGATCCGATCCGCCAACGCGGGACGACTCGCCAGCGCGCTCAGTGCATCGGCTGCATCGGCGTCGTTCGTCTCCTCGACGATCATGTCGATGAGCGTCGGGACGGCGTCGGCCACTCCACGTGCTCCGAGCGCCAGCGCAGCACATCTGCGGACCACGATGTCGGAGTTCGAGAGGGCGTCCTGCAGCAGTGCGGTCGCCTCACCGTCCGGAATCTCGGCGATGGACTGGACGGCACGTTTGCGTACCTCGGCCACTGGTGAGCCAAGGCCCTCCGCCAGCAGTGCCAATCCGCCGACGCCCGATTGCGCCAGAGCCCATCGAAGGGCTCCGGCGACGTTCGGGTCCGTCTCGTTCAACGCCGCCTCGACCAGAGCTTCCACTGGCACCGGAACCTCTTCAACCGAGGACAAGGCCGCGCGCTGGCGCTTCCCAGCGCTCTTTGACCCCAAGGCCTGGAGGAGTGCGACGATCTGGAGGACGTCCTCCCAGCCGGCGGGTTCCGCAGCACCGATCCGACGGAGTCGCGTGAGCAGCGCAGTCTCACCCGCAATGCGTTCTCGCGTCTGGCGGATGAGGTCGTCGACGAGCTCCGAGGGCTTGAAGCCGGGATCATCCAGCGCGCACCCGGCTTCACGCAGCGACAGCCCCAATGACCGCAGGCTCTCGATATGGAGGACTCGCCGGATGTCCTCGCTGGAGTACTCCCGATAGCCGGCCTCGGTACGACCCGTCGGCCGCACCAGGCCGAGCGAGTCGTAGTGCCTGAGCATGCGGGCGCTGACCCCGGACCGTCGTGCCACATCACCGATCAGCACTGCCTATCACCCCTCCTGGCTGGTTGTTCCGAGGGCCATGATGCGCTTCGCCTCCTCGATCGCGAACTCGAATCCGGCATCCGGGTTGCGCAACAGCCGTTCCGTGGCGATCGCGTGCGCGCGCACGCGCGAGTCGAGATCCGTCGTCGCGGCGCGCAGGGTCGGCGTGATCACCTCACCGAGCGCGATCAGCGCCCGGCTGAGGCTCAACTGTGTCTCACGCTCGCCGCGCCCGAGCTGTGTCGACAACACTCCGGCCAGCTCGGGTTCTTCACCTTCGGGCACGAGTACGACCGCTGCTCTCCAGGCGCTCCGCGCCACCTCGTCGTCGGCGTCGGTCAGAAGCGCCCGTGTGATAGCCGGCCACGCTTGCCGATCCCCGATCTTGGACAGCGTGTGCAACGCCTGGCTCCGTGCCTGCGCACGCTCCGAGCGGACTTCATCGAGAAGCTCTGGGACCGTCATCGACGCCGAGTGGCGGGTGAGTGCCCACGTAAGCATTTCACGCACGTAGAATTCGGGCTCGATCGCGCATCGTTCGATGAGCTTGTCGATGAACCGCGGGTCAGGAGTCGTGCCGACCGCCAGCGCTGCCTGCAGCCGCACCGACGAGCTGCTGTTCTCCAGCCCCTGGAGAGCTCGAATCGTATCCGTGTCCTGTTTCGGTATGGGCACCGGGACCACCTCCTCGGCCACAGTGAAGACCTTGTCACTGTGTCAAGGTCAAGCGGGGTCACGCCGTAGTGAACGGCGCGGGACATCTCCGCCCTTATGGTCAACCGTGATCCGAAACCGGGCTCGGGTGATCGCAAGAGTGGCGATCTTGGTCGTGATTGATGCCGAAAAACTCACTGAATTTCCCTATAGTGAAACCGCGTTGATCGTACGACTGCGACGCGCGAAGGCTTGGGTCCACGAGAGGTCCGTACGATGACGACGCCCGCATCCGCCGTGCCCGAGCGTTCGTTCGCGCCCGGCGAAGACTGTCCGGTGCGCGCCGGTGCGGCCGCCGTCCCGCTCAGCGGTCCCGAGTTCCACACCGAACCCCACGTCGTCTACCGCGCCATGCGAAGCGAACACGGGCCCGTCGTTCCCGTGGAGTTGCCCGGTGGGGTTCCGGCCTGGCTGGTCATCGGATACCGCGAACTCCATCAGGTCACCAGCGACGGCGAGTTGTTCCCCAGGGACGTCGGGCTGTGGAACCAGTGGGAGCACATTCCGCAGGACTGGCCGCTGTTACCGATGGTCGGCCGGCCGATGCCGTCCATCTACTTCACCGCGGGGGCCGAGCATCGACGGCACGCCGCAATGGTGGGGCCTGCCCTGGAAGAGGTCGAGCCGTTCGAACTCCGCCATCACTGCGAGCAGTTGGCCGACCGGCTCATCGACGGGTTTTGCGAACGTGGCACGGCCGATCTGATCGCCGACTTCGCCGTACCGCTGCCGGTGCTCGTCCTGGCCCGCCTGATCGGCTTCCCCGACGCGGACGGGGCGCGGATCGCCGAGGTACTACGGGATCTGGCCGACGGGGGACCGGGCGCACAGGAGGCTCATCTGCGCTTCGGGGAGCACATGCAGCGGCTCGTGGCGGCCCGGCGCGCCGCACCGGCAAACGACGTGACCTCCCGAATGCTGGCCTGTCCCGGGAAGTTCACCGATGAGGAGTATGTGCTCGATCTGATGGCCATCACAGCCGCCGGGCACCTCACCACAGCCGACTGGATCGGCAACTCGCTGCGGCTGATGCTCACCGACGATCAGTTCGCCGACGCGCTCTCCGGCGGGCGGCACAGTGTCGCCGAGACCATGAACGAAGTGCTCTGGGAGGACGGTCCGACGCAGATCCTCGCCGGTCGCTGGGCGGCCCGTGACACCCGGCTGGGCGGCCGGAACATCCGCGCCGGAGACATGGTGCTGCTCGGGCTGGGTGCAGCCAACACCGATCCGCACATCCGGCAGCATCTCTCGACCACGCCCGGGATGTCGGGCCAGAGCGGCAACAACGCACATCTCGCCTTCAGCCACGGTGAGTACCGCTGCCCCTTCCCCGCCCAGGAGATCGCGGAGATCATCGCCCGTACCGGTATCGAAGTACTGCTCGACCGGCTGCCCGACCTGGAGCTGTCCGTTCCCGCACAGACCCTCGTGCGGCGCCAGTCCGCCTTCCTGCGAGGGATGACAGCGCTGCCCGTCCGGTTCACCCCCGTACGTACGACAGGAGACTTCTCTTGAACTGTCCGCACGCTGCCGCCCACGCCGCCGCTTCGGGTGACGGAGTCGTCGTCATCGACCCGCTGGTCCAGGATCTCGACGGTGAGACGGCGCGGCTGCGTGACGCCGGCCCGCTCGCCAGGATCGAACTGCTCGGCGTTCCGGCCTGGACCGTCACCCGGCATGCGGTGGCTCGCCAACTGCTCGTCGACCAACGCCTGGTGAAGAATCTCGACGCCTGGGGACTCTGGCAGCGCGGGGATGTCACACACGCCTGGCCGCTGATCGGCATGATCGATGCCGGGCGCTCCATGTTCACCGTGGACGGGGCGGAGCACCGGCGGCTGCGCTCCAAGACCTCCCAGGCGCTCACACCGCGCCGACTGGAGGAGATACGTCCGGAGATCGAGAAGTTCACCGAGGAACTGCTCGACGCCCTTGCGGAACAGAGCGAGAAGAACGAGGACGGTGTGGTCGACCTCAAAACCGTGTTCGCTCAGCCGTTGCCGATGCGGGTCGTCGGCATGCTGATGGGGGTGGACGAGTCCGAGCACCCCATGCTCATGAAACGGTACAAGGCATTCTTCTCGATGCTCACACCGCAGGAGGAACGCCTGGCACTGCTGGCCGAGTTGGACGTCTTCTACGCCGCCCTCGTCCGCGAGAAGACCGCTCGGCCGGCCGACGACCTCACCAGCGCGCTCATCCTTGCGGAAGAAGGCGGGGAGCCGCTCACCGAGGAAGAGGTGGTGGGCAATCTCAAGGCGATGGTGGCCGCTGGGCACGAGACCACCATCGGACTGATCCTGAATGCCGTACGGGCCCTGCTCGGCCACCCGGAGCAGCTGCGCAAGGTTCTCGACGGACAGATCCCGTGGGAGACGGTCATCGAGGAGACGCTGCGCTGGGACACTCCCACCACGCATCTGCTGATGCGGTTCGCCACTGAGGACATCCAGGTGGGCGACGACGTGATCGCGAAGGGCGAGGGCGTGGTGATCTCCTACCGCGCCATCGGCCGTGACGTCGAGCAGCACGGGCCGGACGCCGACGCTTTCGACATCACCCGGCCGGACCCGATCCGTCACATGACCTTCGGTCACGGTCCCCACATATGCCCCGGAGCGGCGCTCTCCCGGGTGGAGGCCGGTATCGCGCTGCCCGCACTGTTCGGGCGCTTCCCCGGGCTGCGGCCGGCCATTGCTGACGAGGAGATCCGTAAGCTGCCGGTCATGACACAGAACGACATGGAGTCGTTCCCGGTCCTGCTGCACGGCTGACGCTCGCCCCTTCCGCGACGCGACCACGTGCCACCGACGCGTATCGAACCGAAGAACCGAGCGTCACGAGCCGAACGACCGGGGGTGCGAAGGACGGGGCAGTGGCTCCGCGCGACCGGGGCCACCCCTTCCGGAGCGCCGCTGCCGATGTCCCTACCGCGCTCGGACCGTCGCCATCACCTCGCGGTCCGGCTGCAGCGTCAGTGTCGGTACGGGGTTGACGGTGCCCGGGTCCACGTCCAGTTCGAACCGGCGTGCCAGCACGGCCAGGATCAGCACCGCCTCGACCATCGCGAACCGGGTGCCGAGGCAGACCCGGGGGCCGCCGCCGAACGGGAACCAGGCGTACTCCTCGATGTCGTCGCCCTCCTCCGGATCCCAGCGCTCGGGGCGGAACTCCTCGGGCTCGGGAAACCACCGTTCGTCACGGTGCGTCGCCCACTGACTGGTCCACACCCTCGTGCCCTCCGGTATCGGGACACCACCGATCCGCGCACCCTCCTTGGCGACGCCGGTGACCAGCCAGATCGTCGGGTAGAGGCGCAGGGTCTCCTTGACCACCGACTGGGTGTACGTCAGCCGGGCATAGTCCTCGAACTCCGGCTCCCGGTCCCCGAGTACCCGGTCCAGCTCCTCGGTCAGCGCGGCGCGCACCCGGGGGTTGCGGGACAGGAGATACCAGGCCCACACCAGCGTGGAGCTCGTCGTCTCGTGCCCGCCGATGTACAACGTGACCGTCTCGTCGCGTATCTCCTGGTCCGTGAGGTGCGTGCCCGTCGCGTCGACCGCGGTCAGCAGCCGGCTCAGCAGGTCGGGACGATCGTCCCCGCCGTCGCGGTGACGGGCGACGACCCGGCCCACTTCGGCGTCGATGACCGCGGCGGCCTTCCTGATCCTGGCCCGGCCCGGTGTCGGCACCCGGTCCGGCAGCAGCGTGCCGATCCCGGCGAACTCCTTGCCGATCTCCTGCTGCGCCACATCCATGGCCCGGCCCATCGCATCCGCGTCGGCGGGGGTGTCGACGCCGAAGATCGTACGGACCGCGATCTTCTGTGTCAGCGCCGCCATCTCCCGCTTGATGTCGATGCGTTCGCCGCCGGACCAGGTGTCCGCCAGTTCCACCGCACTGCCCGCCATCGTCGCCGCGTACGACCGCACCTGCTTGGGGCGTACGGAAGGCTGCACCAGCGACCGCTTCCGACGCCAGTCCGCGCCCCGGGCGACCACCACGCCGTTGCCCATCACCGTACGGAACGCGATGCCGAGGGCCGGCTGGTCGAAGGTGCGTTCCGTCTCGGTGAGCAGCTCGCCTATGCACTCCGGATCAGCTAGGTAGACACATGAGTGGGAACCGAATCGCCAGCCGACCATGTCACCGTGTGCGCGCAGTCGCTCGAAGAAGGCCAGGGGGTTCTTCGCGAACTGGGGCATGTTCCCGAGAAATGGCAGCCCCTTCGGGCCGGGCACGATCCTGTGGCCGCGCGGCTCGGCAGCTACGGCCGCGCCGGTCTCCGTGGACATGAAAGTCTCCGCTCCCTTGTGGCGCACCGAATCGGTGCGCAGCGACCCGACGTCAGCTGTACCGCACGGCGTGGAACGCGTCATCACCCTTGTGCGGTACCTGAGTTGTCGAGGGTAGCGGCTGCCGCGCAGGGAGGCGTCCGGCACCGCCGGACGGGTCCGGAACCCGCCCGGCGGTGCGGTGGGCTCGTGGTCCGGAGCCCGTCATGCGATGTGCGGGTCAGATGCCGGGCGGGACCCGGGACGGACGGCCGGTGCCGCGCGTGAGGGAGTAGCCGAAGACGGCCGCGAGTGCCCCCAGGACTCCGCCGCCGACCGTCCACAGCCAGCGGTCGGTCCACCAGCCCGATGCCCAGCCGTCCTCCGGCTCGCCGCCCAGTGCCACCTTGGCCGGCGCAGTGTCGTCACTCGTGGCCGAGGCGTCCGAGGCCTGCTGGACCGAGGACGCGCCGGGGACCAGCGGCTGGGCGAGCATGCCGTCGACATCCGCGGAGCCGCCCTTGTCGACCGACGTGACCTCGACCTCGGTCCGTACCGGCAGGCCGAGGTCCGCCGAGGGCAGGTCGACGACCGTGAGACGTACGTAATAGCTCCCCGGCAGCGGGTCGTTGGCCCACGGCTCGGACCAGGCGCGGACGGTCCGCAGTACGCAGGTCAGCTCGACCGTCGACGCGTCGGCGGCGGCCTTCCCGGTCTGGCGGCCGTACATGCAGGCCTGCCGGCGCCGCAGCCCGTCGTACACATCGACCTGCCAGGTCGACGCGCCGTGCCGGGTGGCGCTCTCCGGTAGCGTGATCTCCGCCTTGACGGTGGCGCGTTGGCCCGCGTCGGCGGGGAACACCCAGTACAGGAAGTCACCCGTGGACGCGCCGGCGGTGGCGCGCTGGTTCTGCTGGATCGCCGTCGCCGTACGGAAGGTGGTGCCGGCCTCGGTGGGGCCGGACGCGCCGTCGGAGGCGCTCGGGCTCGGGCTCGCCGACGGGTCGTCGGCCGAGGCGGCGCCCGCCGAGGTCAGCAGGGCGAGGCCGGTCAGCAGTGCACCCGCGAGTACACGTCTCGTACGCTTCATCAGTTGGTCCTCCAGACGGCGATGCGCCAGCGCGAGATCCAGCCGGTCAGCAGTCCCGCGACCAGTCCGGTGAGAACCAGTACGCCGAGCAGCCACCAGCCGCGGCCGAGACCGAACGCGGCGACATCGGCCGCGTCGTCCGGGGCGTTCACCAGGTCCACGGTCAGCTCGACGGGCATGCCCGGCGTGGTCTTCACCGAGGCGGGGGCCGAGAAGGAGTTGCTGACCTGGAGGCATACGGTCTCGGCGGCCGGCTTGTCGCCGTCGCCCGTGTCGTCCTGCTCGGGCTTCGGGTAGCGCAGGCCGGAGGAGATCGCATCGGTGCGGCCGGTGCCCGACTCCGAGCCCCGGACGATTTCCCGGCCATGTACGGTCACCGCTCGCAGCAGCACCCCGTAGTCATTGTTCACGGCACGGTCGGCGGAGACACTGACGGAGGCGCGCAGCTCCTGGCCGGGCAGCACGTCCACCCGGTACCAGCGGTGCTCGCCGATCTTCTCGCGGTCGGTGTACAGGCCCGCCTTGAGCTGGGGTGCCGTGGAGCAGCGGTCCGCGCCCTCGGTCGCCACGGGTGTGACGACGGGCTCGGCGGCCCGGTCGACCAACTGCTTGACGCGGCCGGAGAGTTCATCGGCGTGCTGGACGGCGGTGTAGGTGCCGCCGGTGGCCTCGGCGATGCAGGTCAGCTGCTCGCGGATCTTCGCATTCGGCACCAGACCCAGCGTGTCGATGACGAGATGGATACCGCGGGCTGCGATGTCACGTGCCACCTCGCACGGATCCAGCGGGCCGCAGGTGTCCTCGCCGTCGCTGATCAGCACGATCCGGCGGGTGGAGTCGCCGCCTTCGAGGTCGTCCGCGGCGCCCAGCAGTGCCGGGCCGATCGGGGTCCAGCCGGTGGGGGCCAGGGTGGCGACGGCGGTCTTCGCCTCGGTGCGGTCCAGCGGGCCGACCGGGTAGAGCTGCTTGGTGTCCTTGCAGCCGACCTTCCGGTCATTGCCCGGGTAGTCGGCGCCGAGCGTCCGGATGCCGAGCTCCACCTGCTCGGGCACCGCGTCCAGGACCTCGTTGAACGCGTGCTTCGCCGCGGTCATCCGGGACTGGCCGTCGATGTCACGGGTCCGCATGGAACCACTGACGTCGAGCACGAGCTCGACCTTGGCGGAGGTTTTGGTGGAGGGTTCATCGGCTGCGGCGGGGAGTGCCGAACCGAGCCCGGCGGTCAGGGTGGCGAGCAGAATGCCCACCCCGACCGTCAGCCTTCTTCTTATGATCATCGGCGGATACTAGTGAAGATCGCTTCGCTTCCCCAAACCGGTGCGGGCCGTCGCCGGGTGGGCGCTCAGGGGGAGGTGACAGCCGGTCAGTGACGCTTGCACGGTGTGCATGGTGTGTGCAGTGCGTGGGGCGTGCGGGTGTACGGGCGCACAGGTGTCAGGCACCGCCCAGCAAGGGGCCCGCGGCCCGCTCCAGCACCGAGCCGACCCTCTCCCAGGTGGCCGAGTCACGCTCGACGGCGGGCAGTCGGGCATCATCCTCGGTCGTCCAGCCGGTGGCGATCGTGACCGGGTCTGCACCTGTTGCCGCCGCGGCGGCCAGTGCTGCCGCGCCCAGGGCCACCAGTTCGCCGCCGCCGGGCACGATCACCGGCCGGCCGGAGAGCCGTCGTACCGTCTCCACCCAGGTGCGTCCCCGGGCGCCGCCGCCGACCAGGCGCAGCGGCCGGGCGGCCACCTCGGGGTCGGCCGGGTCGAGGCCGCAGGCCGACAGGAGTTCGTCGAGGGCGCGCAGTACGGTGACGACCGCGCCCTCGTAGGCGGCGCCGAGGAGTTGCTGCGGGGTGGTGTCGTGCCGGAGCCCGGTGAGGAAGCCGGAGGCGTGCGGGAGATCGGGGGTGCGTTCGCCGTCGAGGTAGGGGAGGAGCACCGCTTCGCCACCGGGGGCCGCGTCGTCGCGCTCCAGGCCGAGCAGTGCGGCGACCTTGTCCACGGCGAGCGTGCAGTTGAGGGTGCACGCCAGCGGGAGGTACGTGCCGTCTGCCGCGGCGAAGCCGGAGAGTGCCGTCGACGACGGCCGGGTCCGGGACGCGGCGAAGACCGTTCCCGAGGTGCCGAGGCTGAGTACGGGGTGGTCCAACAGTCCGGTGCCGCCCAGTCCGAGGCCGACGGCGGCGCTCATGTTGTCCCCGGTTCCCGCGGCCACGGCGATTTTGGCGGGCAGGCCGAGCGTACCGGCCGCTTCATCGGTGAGCGAGCCGATGCGCGTCGCCCCGGTCCCGGCCACCTCGGGCAGCAACGTGGTGTCCAGGCCGAGGAGTTCGAGCAGCTCGGGATCGTACGCACCGGTCGCCGTGGAGTACCAGCCGGTGCCCGAGGCGTCACCGGGGTCGGTGGCGGCGGTGCCGGCGAGGCGTTCGGTCAGGAAGTCGTGGGGCAGGCGGACGGCCGCGGCCGCGGCGGCGTTCTCCGGTTCGTGCTCCCGCAGCCACTGCCACTTCGACGCGGTGATGGAGGCCACCGGCACCGATCCGGTCCGCGCGGTCCAGGCCGCCGCCCCGCCCAGTGCCGCGGTGAGGGCGGCGGCCTGCGGTGCGGAGCGGGTGTCGTTCCACAGCATCGCCGGGCGCAGCGGACGCCCCGCCCGGTCGAGGACGACCAGCCCGTGCTGCTGGCCGGCGACCGCGATACCGGCCACCGCGGAGGCGGCGACGCCGGACTCCTTCATCCCGGCGGCGACGGCGTCGCGCAACGCCTGCCACCACACCTCCGGGTCGCTCTCGCGGGCGCCCGCCTCGCCGGTGACGACATGCGGTGCACGGCCGACCGCCAGCAGCCGGCCGGTTCCGGTATCGACGAAGGCGGCTTTGGTGGACTGGGTGGAGCTGTCCACCCCGATGACGACGGTACGCGGCGGCATGGGTGACCTCATTCCTGTGCTGCGGGGCGGGGTGCGGGGGAAAGGCTGCGGGGTCGGCTGCGGTGCGTACATCCCATCGGGGTGCGGCTTCCGGGACCGGACGCGGCCGCATCGATTTGATCGTACGGTAAACAAATTACGCGATCGCAACCTTCGGGAACAGTGATCGCTTCCGATTTCCGCCGACGGTGGGGTTACGTGCCGGGGAGCCCGCATGCATGATTAGTCATGACAGTAAACAAATAGGGTTCGGCCACTTCGACCGGTCATGGAACCCGACAGCACTGAAGGCGGCCAGACGATGACGGAACGCTTCACGCCCACCCCCGAGGACAAGTTCACCTTCGGGCTGTGGACGGTGGGCTGGCAGGGGCGCGACCCCTTCGGCGATGCGACCCGGACCGCGATCGACCCCGTCGACTCCGTGCGGCGGCTCGCGGAGCTCGGTGCGTACGGTGTGACATTCCACGACGACGACCTGATCCCGTTCGGCTCGACGGACTCCGAGCGCGAAGGGATCGTGAAGCGGTTCCGGCAGGCGCTGGACGCGGCCGGACTCGTGGTCCCCATGGCGACGACGAACCTCTTCACCCACCCCGTGTTCAAGGACGGCGCGTTCACTGCCAACGACCGGGACGTACGCCGCTACGCCCTGCGCAAGACCCTGCGCAACATCGACCTCGCCGTCGAGCTCGGCGCCACCACCTATGTGGCCTGGGGTGGTCGCGAGGGCTCCGAGTCCGGCGCCGCCAAGGACATCCGGGTCGCCCTCGACCGTATGAAGGAAGCCTTCGACCTGCTCGGCGACTACGTCACGGAGCAGGGGTACGACCTGAAGTTCGCCATCGAGCCCAAGCCGAACGAGCCGCGCGGCGACATCCTGCTGCCCACCATCGGGCACGCCCTCGCCTTCATCGAGCGCCTCGAGCGCCCGGAACTGGTCGGCGTCAACCCCGAGACCGGGCACGAGCAGATGGCCGGGCTCAACTTCCCGCACGGCATCGCGCAGGCACTCTGGGCGGGCAAGCTCTTCCACATCGACCTGAACGGCCAGTCCGGCATCAAGTACGACCAGGACCTGCGCTTCGGCGCGGGTGACCTTCGCCAGGCGTTCTGGCTCGTCGACCTGCTGGAGACGGCCGGTTACGCGGGGCCGCGGCACTTCGACTTCAAGCCGCCGCGGACCGAGGACTACGACGGTGTCTGGGCCTCCGCCGCGGGCTGCATGCGCAACTACCTGATCCTCAAGGAGCGCGCCGCCGCCTTCCGCGCCGACCCCGCCGTACAGGAGGCACTGCGCACGTCCCGGCTCGACGAGCTGGCCCGCCCGACCGCCGAGGACGGCGTGGCCGGACTGCTGGCCGACCGCTCGGCGTTCGAGGAGTTCGACGTGAACGCGGCGGCGGAACGGGGGATGGCGTTCGAGGTCCTGGACCAGCTGGCGATGGACCACCTGCTCGGGGTCCGCTGACCTCGGGACGCGGTGGCGCGGGAGCGGGAGCGGGAGCGGGTGTGCGGGCCGGACACCGGATCGGACCGGGTGTCCGGCCCGCACTCGGCCGGGTGGATCAGCAGGCCGCCCGGCCGCCCGCGTGCGCCACCGGGTCGGCCAGTACCGCCGTCATCACCAGCGCCGCAGCGCCCCGCGCAGCGTCACCCGCGACGGACGAGGCGCGCAGCCGGCCGCTCCTCGGGGACCAGAGCCCGGACACCACGCGGCCGGTCAGCTCCTCGTCGGCGGACGGTGACAGCCACGGCATCAGGTTCCGGTAGATCCCGCCGAGCACCACCGCGTCCGGGTCGAGCAGATTCACCGTCCCGGACAGCACCCGCCCCAGCACCCGGCCGGCCTCCGCGACAGCGGCCACCGCCCGCTCGTCCCCGGCCCGGACGCGCCGTTCCAGCTCGGCCACCCCGGCACCGCTGCCGGGCTCCTCGATCCCGGCGGCCCGCAGGAGCGCCCCCTGTCCCGCGTACTGCTCCAGGCAGCCACGCGAGCCGCATCGGCACTCCGGTCCCTCCGTGTCGACCACCACATGCCCGATCTCCCCGGCGAACCCGTGCGCCCCGCGCAGCAGTTCACCGTCGATGACCAGGGCGCCGCCGACGCCGATCTCACCCGTCAGATAGAGGAAACTGCGGATCGGGCCGAGGCCGCCGAACCAGAGCTCGGCCAGCGCCGCCAGATTGGCCTCGTTCTCCGAACTCACTGGCAGCGCCTCGCGACCGGGGCGTTCGGCGACGAGCGAAGCGGCGAAGAGCTCCCCGGCGGGCACCTGGTTCCAGCCCAGGTTGGGTGCCTGGCGCACCGCGCCACCGGAGACCAGACCGGGAAGCGCGAGCGTCACCCCGACCGGGAACAGTTCCTGCTCGCGGGCCGACTCCAGGGTGCGCGCCGCGATCCGGGCAGCCCGCGCCAGCACCTCCGCGGGCGGTGCGCCGCGGTTGTCCAGGTGCTCGGTGAGCCGTACCCGGCCGGTGCCCGCCAGATCGACGACACACACCGACACATAGTCGATGTTGACCTCCACGCCGAGCCCGGCGGGCCCCGTGCGCGCCACCTTGAGCGCGGTCCCGGGACGGCCCGCCTGCCCGCTGAAGGTCTTGCCGGACTCGGTGAGGAACCCGGTGTCGAGGAGCTGCTCGACGAGCGAGGACACCGCGGCCCGGGTCAGTCCCACCCGCGCGGCAACCCCGGCCCTGGTCGCTTCGCCCTCGACCTCGTCACGTACGGCCCGCAGCACGAGGCTGAGGTTGCTCCGGCGCACGGTGTCCTTGTCGGCCTTGGGCCCCAGCGGCGTGAGGTTGCTCTTCATATTGGATCCGAGCCTATGCGATCCCCTGTGCGATGCCCCCGGCCCGCTCGGAGCGCGCAGCGGAATCCGCCATGGCCCGGGCTGTGTACGCGCGCATACGGAGGTCGTCGTGTCATGACCGGGGCCGGCCCGTTCGCGGAAGAGGAATACGCCGCGAACGGGCCGTCGGCGCATCCGCACAGGTCTGCACGGGCCGCCGGAAAGTCCGGCTCTCAGGCCGTCGAACCGCGCTCCTTGAGCATGTCCGCCATGAGCGCGATCTCCGACTGCTGGCCCCGGACCATGCCCGCAGCCAGGTTCCTGATCTCCTCGGTGCCGGCCGCGTCGGCCGCCGCCTGCGCCATCTCCGCACCCGCGCGGTGGTGCGTCGTCATCAGCTTCAGGTACCTCACCTCGGCGTCCCTGCCCTTCGCCGCCCGCAGCGCGTCCAACTCGGTGTGGGTCGCCATGCCCGGCATCAGTGAACCGTCGCCCCGGGGGGTGAAGGCATGCCCCATCCACGCCATGGGCGGAGCCCCGGACGACTTCGCCAAACCCCACATCTCCAGCCAGCCGAGCATCATGCCGCGCTGATTGGCCTGGGTGTTGATGATGTCGTACGCGAGCCGGCGCACCGCCACGTCGGATGTACGGTCCCGCACGATGAACGACATCTCGACCGCCTGCTGATGGTGGATCGACATGTCGCGGGCGAACCCGGCATCGACCGATGTGTCCGAGGGCGCGCCCGCCGACACGGCGGCAGCCGCGGAGCCCGCCGAGGACGACGGCCGTACGACCATCAGCGCGACCAGGCCCAGCGCCAGCAGCAGTACCACCCCGCCCGCCACCGCCATCGGGCGCGAGGAACGGACCGCGGACGTCACTGGGCGACCCCGCCCGTGCAGGCCGCGCCCGGCTCCGGCGTCTGCGGCCCCTGAACGTACTTGGTGAAGAACTGCGCCACGCGTGCGTCGGTGGCACTCGTCACCGTCAGCTGCTTGCCCCACGCGCTGAGCATCAGCGGGGCGGCCTGGTCCTCGACCGGGCTCATCAGCGAGTAGGGCGTCGTCCCGACCCGCTTGCCGAGCTTCTCGATGTCGGCCGGCTTCGCCTTGCTCGTGTACGTGACCCAGACCGCGCCGTGCTCAAGGGAGTGGACGGCGTTCTCCTTCGGTATCGCCTTGGTGTAGACGTCGGCGTCGCAGTTCATCCACACCGGGTTGTGATCGCCGCCTACCGGCGGGTTCATCGGGTAGTCGACCGGCTTCTCGACATGGTTCTGCGTGAGCTCGTCCCAGGTCCGCTCGCCCCGTACGGGGGAGGATTTGGCTTCGACCTCTGCCTGCTTCTTGTCATCGGCGGCGGACATCAGATAGCCGCCGCCCGCGACGAGCGCGGCGACCACGGCGACGGAGGCGGTGAGGGTGATGATCCGGCTGCGCCGCTCGCGGGCCCGTTCATTGCGGCGGGCCTCCTCCAGCTTGGCGCGGCGTGCGGCGGCAGCAGAGTTCTGCTTCTTGTCGGAAGTCACGGAATGTCCTTCGGTTCAACACGACTGATGGAGCTGAGGGCATGCGGAGAACGTCCTCGGTGTCCCGAGGAACGGGCCCTGCCTCTAGATCCGTTGAACCTGCAGACGGAGATGGTCGACTTCCCGCACGGCGTCGTTGGACGGGCCGCGGATCGCGGCGGCGCCGGTGAGTGGGGCGACCGGGGCCGTGGTGGTCACGCCGGGAAGGGCCGAGGGCGCGCTCTGGCCGGGCAGCACGACTGGTGTCGCGTGCTCGGACGTCACATGGCAGGAACTGCCCGTGCCCCGGCCCTCCGGGGCGTCGGCCACCACGATCCGTACGGCCACGGAGTGCGCGGGTGTCAGGGCCCGGTCGACGGCCACGGGGTGGGTGCTCCGGTGGTGCGCGGCCGAACCCGGGAGCGCGATCGAGCAGCACGAGACCATGGCGAGCAGGACGAACAGCAGGCCGAGAATGGCCGAGGCGTGGGCGCCCTGCCGTCGTCGGTGCGTCCGTTCGCTCAGCGTGTTCATCGCCGCCATCGTACGTGGTGTGTGAAGTTTCAATGAGGGTTGGGAGTCACGGATGCGCGGAACGGGGCCTCCGTTGGCGGAGCCGCAGGGTAGTGTGCCCCGGTGACAACGCACTCGAACGTATCTGCGGGCTGGTATCCGGATCCGCACGGCGCGCCCCAGTTGCTGCGCTACTGGGACGGTTCCCAGTGGACCGAGCACACCAACCCGGCCACCGGACAGCAGCCCCAGGCCGCGGCCCAGCCGAGCCCCGCGCAGGCCCAGGCGCCCGCACAGGTGCCGCCGCAGCAGGCCGTCCCGCAGCATCAGCAGGCCGCTTACCAGCAGGCGGCGGTCCAGCCTCAGCAGGGCGGTGCTCCCGGCGCGGGCTCGCTCTTCAACCAGCAGGTCCTGGTCGTGAACCAGAAGGCCAAGCTGATCGAGTTGACGAACGAGTACAGCGTCTTCGACCAGCACGGCAACACCATCGGCTCGGTCGTCCAGGTCGGCCAGAGTGCCCTGCGCAAGGTGCTGCGCTTCCTGACCAGCATCGATCAGTACCTGACCCACCGCCTGGAGATCCGGGATGCCTACGGTCAGCCGCAGCTCCTGCTGACTCGCCCGGCGAAGTTCATCAAGTCCAAGGTCATCGTGCAGCGCCCCGACGGGCAGCCGGTCGGCGAGATCGTCCAGCAGAACGCCATCGGCAAGATCAACTTCGCGATCATGGCCGACGGCCGGCAGATCGGCGCGATCAAGGCAGAGAACTGGCGTGCCTGGAACTTCGCGATCGTCGACCACAACGACGCGGAGATAGCCCGGATCACCAAGACCTGGGAAGGCCTCGCGAAGACGATGTTCACCACGGCGGACAACTATGTGCTGCAGATCCACTACCAGCTGCCCGAGCCGCTGCTGAGCCTCGTCGTGGCAACGGCCCTGACCGTGGACACCGCCCTCAAGCAGGACGCCCGCGGCCTCGGCTGACGGGCGGGCGCGACGACCTCCCGGGCTGAACCGGATGCGTGCTGCCCTACCCGTACGCGTACTCCTGTCGGTCACCCGCGGTCCAGAGCGCGGTCGGTGAGCGGGCCCGCGCAGCCGGTGTAGCGGGCGGGATCGGCCAGTTCGGACAGATCGAGACCGGCGAGTTCGGGCTCCTCGTCCAGCACGTCGGCGAGGACGTCGGCCAGATCCGTGGTCTCCGCGCGGGCCCGGGCGGCGGCGTTCACCAGGACCTCCTTGGCACGCTTGCGGCCGATCCGCTCGGCGAACACGGCGGCCAGTCGCTCCGCGACGATCAGCCCGTCGGTGAGCTGGAGATTCTCCCGCATGGCGTACGGGACGACCCGCAGCCCGTCGGTGAGTTCGGCTGCCTCGTACGCGGCCCCGCCGACGAGCCGCAGCAACTCGCGCAGCGGCTCCCATTCCGCGTGCCACGCCCCGGCCGGCCGCTCGTCCTCGGCGACGAGCGAGCCGTACAGCGTCGCCGCCAGGCCCGGAGCGCGACGGGCGGCCGCCACGATCAGTGTGGCGCGCACCGGATTGGCCTTCTGCGGCATGGTGGACGAACCACCGCCCTGCCCCTCGGTCACCTCGCCGATCTCCGTACGGGACAGGGTGAGTACGTCGGCCGCCAACTTGCCGAGCGCACCTGCCGTGAAGGCGAGCGCGCCCGCCAGGTCAGCGATCGGGGTCCGCAGGCTGTGCCACGGCAGCAGCGGTTCGGCCAGACCGAGTTCGTTCGCGAATGCCTGGAGCAGGGGCAGGCCCGGGCCGCCGTCCTCGGTGGCGGCGGTGCCGGACGCATCGGTGCCGGAAACGCCGGCCTCGGCTGCGTCGACGGGTGTGAAGGCGTCGAAGACGGCCAACGTGCCTGCCGCGCCGCCGAGTTGCGCGGGAAGCGACTCCCGTACGGCGCAGAGGCGGTCCCGTGCGTCGAGGATCAGTGCACGCCACCCCGCCGCCTTCAGCCCGAAGGTGATCGGCACGGCGTGCTGGGTGAGCGTACGGCCGGCCATCGGGGTGTTTCGGTGGGCGACGGCCAGCCGTGCCACCGCGTCCCCGGACCGCACCAGATCGTCGAGCACGGGCGCCAGGGTCCGCGCGGCGACCAGCATGGCGGCCGTGTCGAGGATGTCCTGGCTGGTGGCGCCCCGGTGCACGTACCGTCGGACGCCGGGCTCCACCGCGGCGGCCAGGTCGACGACCAGCGGGATCACCGGATTGCCGTCCGTACGGGCGCGCAGCGCCAGACTCCGTACCTCGAATCGGCTCGCGTCGGCCGCCGCGGTCACCGCACGCCCGGCCTCGGCGGGCGCGAGCCCGCAGCCGGACTGGGCGCGGGTGAGCGCGGCCTCGGCGTCGAGCATCGCCTGCAGAAAGGCGTCGTCGCCGGTGGCCGCCTCGGCGGGGGAGCCGGCCCGCCCGGGGGCGAGCAGTCCGGCATCGCTCTCGTACATCAGCTGAACTCCAGGAAGACCGTTCGTCGTTCCCGCCCAGCAGGCGGATGTCGAACCGATGGATACGCGGATCCGTGCGTGTCGCGGCCAGTGGGTCACCAGGGTCATGCGTTCGGATCGAGCCCGGTGTGATCCAAACGAGAGGCCTTACGGCCAATCGTGGGTCAGGCCGTCAGCCTTCGTCGCCCGTCCGGTGGATGCCGAACGCCGCGCCCTGCGGGTCCCGTACCACCGCGATCCGAGGACCGTCCGGAACGTCCGCCGGCGGCATCAGCAGCTCGCCGCCCGCCCCCTGCGCGGTGGCCGCCGCCGCGTCGACGTCCGGCACGGCGAAGTACGGCAGCCAGTTCGGCGGCGCCTCCGGCGGGAACCTGTCGTCCATGACCAGCAGGCCACCGAAGTCCTCGCCGGCCACGCCCCACTGCGGATAGTTCCCGGAAGCGGCGTTCACCGTCCACCCGAGGACCGCGGGATAGAAAGCGAGCGCCGGGTCGGCCTGACGGGTGACGAGTTCGACCCAACCGAGTGCACCCGGGGCGTTCAGCAGTTCGGCACCGGCAAAAGCACGCCCCTGCCACAGCGAGAACACCGCGCCCGACGGATCCGCGACCACCGCGAACCTGCCCTGGTCGAACACGTCCATCGGGCCGATCAGCAGCTCGCCGCCCGCCGACCTCACCTTCTCGACCGTGGCGTCGGTGTCCTCGGTCGCGAACGAAACCGTCCAGGCGGGTTGCTGTCCCGGCTGGTAGATCGGACTGAGCGCGGCCACACGCGCGTCTTTGAGGTGCGCCATGGTGTAGCCGCCCGCCTCCTCGCGCGGGTCGGTCTCGAGGCGCCACCCGAAGAGTGCCGCGTAGAACGACTTGGCGGCAGGGATGTCGGGCGTACTCAGCTCGACCCAGCAGGGACCGCCGGGCACCGGTGCGGTGAGCTTCATTCGGTTTCCTCCATGGACGGGCGGATTCGCGGGCGGGCGGATACGTGGACGTGGTACCTGGGCGTACCGATGCGTGACTGTTTGTCCTTGTGTCCGAACGCTATTGCTTCGCGGAGAGGTCAGCCATCGGTGTCGTGCGGCAGGGCGCCGGGCGAGCAGGTGTTTTACAGGTGTAATACCTGCTAAAGTCTTTGGGTGAGTGATACAACCATCCGGTCCCGTCAGCCCTCCGTCCGCAGACTCCCGCTGGTGGCCCCCCTGCGCCTCGCCCGGCCCTCGGACATGTGGTTCAAACCGGCGCTGAGCGTGGTCGTCGCCACCGCTGTACCGGATCTGGTGCTGTTCGCCATCGACCGGCTCGACCTCGTGATGTACACGATGGCCGGTTCACTCTGTGCGCTGTACGGCCACAACCTGCCGTATGCCCGCCGGGCCCGCGCCGTCGCCGGAGTCGTCGTCTCCATGGTCATCGGCCTGGCGATATCCCTGCTCGCCGCGTCACTCACCGGATCGACCGCCGTACTGATCGCGGTGGGCGCGCTTCTCGCGGCCGGACAGAAGATGCTCTGCGACGCCACTCGCATCGGCCCGCCCGGACCGTTGATCTTCACCTTCATCACCTCGGCCGCACTCTTCGCCCCGCAGGACCTCGGGCAGGTCCCGGGCCACCTCGCGCTGACCCTGGCCGCGGGCGCGGTCTCCTGGCTGGTCGCGGTCGGCCCCGCGGTGATCCGCAGGGAGGGTCCGGAGCGCCGGGCGACCGCCCGCGCACTCGACGCGGCCGCGGCATACGTCACGGCACCCGGCCACCGCACCCGGCACGCCGCGGTCGCCGCCGTGCACGCGGCCTGGCAGACCCTGCTCGCCGCCGGACGCCCCACCCCCGTACGCCGGGCGCTCGAACGCCTCGTCATCCACGCCGAAGCCGTCCTCGCCGGAGGCGCCCTCGGCGACTCACCGGCCGACCCTTTCTCCGCCGCCGCCCCCGCCTCGGCCGCCGATCCGGGCCGGCTCCGCGCCTGGGCCAGGCAGACCCGCGCCCGCGGACCCGTCCCCACCCCGCCGCCCGCGCCGGGTACGGCGGAGGAACTGTTCGGCATCGACGCCGAACGGGCCGCCCGGCGCACCGGAAGCCGCCGCGACTCCCGGCGCGCACTGCTGCGCAGCTTCGCCCCGGGCTCCCCGCTGCTTCCCATCGGCGCCCGCGCGCTCATCGGCTGCGCCCTCGCCGGATACGTCTCCCAGGCGGCCGGCGTCGGCCGCCCCTACTGGGCGATCGTCACCGCGGCCTCGCTCTACCAGGCCAATGTGACACTGACCTGGAACCGGGCCCTCCAACGGACCCTCGGCAATCTGCTCGGCGTCCTCGTCTTCGCCGCCATCCTCCCGATCAGCCGCACCGGCCCCCTGGCCCTCATCGGCTTCTGTCTGTTCTTCGGCTTCGCGGCCGAGGCCCTGATCACCCGCAACTACTGGCTCGGCTCCATCGCCGTCACCCCGATGGCCCTGCTGGTCCTGGAATTCGGCGGCACCCACCCGGCCGGTGAACTCATCGGTGACCGGGTCCTGGACACCGTGATCGGCGCCGCGGTGGGCCTGCTCGCCGCCATGCTGGTGACCAACCGCCGCGCCACCGGGCGCCTGGAGAAGGCTCTCGCCGCCACCGATCAGGCGCGCGCCCACGCCGTGCACGCGCTCGCCGCGCCGCAGCCCACGCCCGCCGCCCTCGACGCCGCCCGTCGCAGGCTGACCGGTTCGCTCGTCGAGCTGCGCGAAGCCGATGACACCGCGGCGGGCGAATGGTGGCAGCGCGCCCTGCCCCAGGAGCAGGTCCTCGCGGCCGAGCAGGCCGGACACCGTACGCTCGCGGCGACAGCAACGCGGCAGGGGCTGATCGCCCCCGCCCAGGAGAACGGAGCGGTGTGACCGACGACATCGTCGCCTCGGTGGTGCGGCAGTGGCAGGCCGTCAACCCGGAGCTGGACACCGGACCGATGGAACTCATCGGCCGCATCAACCGCTGCGCGGCGCTGCTCCAGCAGGCGGAGGACGCCCCGCTGCGCGCAGCCGGCCTGACCCGCGCCGAGTTCGACCTGCTCGGTGCGGTACGCCGTACCGACCGCGAACTCACGCCCGGCGAGCTGGCCAGGGAGACGTTCTCCTCCGGCGCCGCCGTCACCAAGCGCCTGCGGGTCCTTCAGGAACGGGGCCTCGTCGAGCGCCGCGTCGACGCCCGCGACCGGCGCGTCGCCCATGTCCGCCTCACCGAGGAAGGACGTGAGCTGGTCGATCGGCTGCTGCCGCGCCAGCTGGCGTACGAACGCACGGTGCTGTCCGGTCTCGACGAGCAGACCCGTAGCCGACTCAGTGCCCAGCTCAGCGAGTTGCTGGTGCAGCTGGAGGGGCGCATCGGCGGCGCCGGGCGCTGAACCGGAGGCCGGTGCCGAACCGGGGGCCGGGCGGCCGCGGCGAAAAATCCCGCGCGGACATCAGTACGTCGCTGCTAATGTCCCCTCGCATGAAGCGCGCTGCCATGACGACGACGCCGGAGAGTGTCCCGGCGCGCTGACAGCTGTTCAGTCCGAAGCCCCGGGGCGAGTGCCCCGGGGCTTCGCCTTGCGGCCACCCGCCCGACGACCGCGAGGAGACCGCCATGCACGACCACCGCAAGCTCGGCCGCGAGCTGGACCTGTTCGACACCGACCCGCTGATCGGAGCGGGGCTGCCGTACTGGCTGCCCGACGGCGCAGTCGTACGCCACACCCTGGAGGAGTACATCCGCACCGCCGAACGGCGGGCGGGCTACCGGCACGTGTACTCACCGGTGCTCGGCAAGCGGGAGCTGTACGAGATCTCCGGGCACTGGTCGCACTACAGCGACGACATGTTCCCGCCGATGGACGTGGGCGGGGAACAGGTCGTGCTCCGGCCCAGTCTGTGTCCGCACCACGCGCTCATCTACCGCTCCCGATCCCACAGCTACCGCGAACTTCCTTTGCGAATGGCCGAGTTGGGCGGCATGTACCGCTCCGAACTCTCCGGGGTGCTCGGCGGACTGACCCGCGTGAGGGCCATCCAGCTGAACGACGCACATATCTTCTGCACCCTGGACCAGGCCGCCGAGGAGGCACGGGCCGCGCTGGAACTGATCCGCGGGGCGTACGGAGCGCTGGGCATCAGCCCGGCCCGCTACCGGCTCTCCCTCCCGGGACCCGGCGGGAAGTATGTCGCCGCCCCCGAGCTGTGGCAGCGGTCCACCGCTCTGCTGACCGATGTCCTCGACCGCTCCGGACTGCCCTACGAGGCGGCCGAGGGAGAAGCCGCGTTCTACGGCCCCAAGATCGATGTCCAGGTCGTCGACGGCGCCGGCCGGGAGTTCACCCTCTCCACCATCCAGGTCGACTTCCACCAGCCGGCCCGGTTCGACCTGCACTACATCGGTGCGGACGGCGCGAAACACCGGCCGGTCATGATTCACCGCAGCGTCATCGGTAGCGTGGAGCGCGCAGTCGCCCACCTCATCGAGGAACACGGCGGTGCCTTCCCCGCCTGGCTCGCCCCCACCCAGCTGGCGATCCTCCCGGTCTCCGAAACCGAACTGCCGGACGCCGAGGCGTTCGCCCGGCGCTGCACCGGCCTCGGACTGCGGGCCGAGATCGCCGGACCGGAACGCGGCACCCTGGGCGCCCGCATCCGGGAAGCCCGGCTGGTGCCCTACCAAGCCGTCATCGGTGCCAGGGAAGCCGCCGACGACCATGTCGCCCTGCGTCTGCGCGACGGACGCCGGCACGATCCGCGGCCCGCCGACGAGGTCCTCGCCCGCATCGCCGCCCTCATCGACACCCACAGCACCGACCTCTGGAACTAGTGGCGCGACCGGCAAGGTTTGCCCCGACCCGACCCTGACCGTTCTTTGCCCTGCGCCCCGATCGCCCCTGAGCGGTCCCTGACCCGACCCGGAAGAGCCCCTGACAGGGGCACCACATGGGCGACAGTGCGCCTAACGTGACGACGGTGCCCCGGCCGGGTCCGCACGTCTGACGCAACCGTTCTCTTCACAAGGAGGATCCATGCCGTTCAGGGGCAGATCCGCACTGCGGCTCATCGCCGCGCGGGGCACGGCCATGGCCGTGGGAGCAGCCATGGCCGTCATCACCGGCCTCGCCGCCGCTCCCGCGGTCCACGCGTCGCCGTCTGCCACCGCGGCTCTTCGGTGGGCACCGTGTGACGACCCGGCAAAGCCGGGAGCCGAGTGCGCCACTCTTTCGGTGCCGGTCGACTGGGCCCACCCGGACGGGCCGAGACTCGATCTGGCCGTGGCCCGCCGCACGGCCACCGACCCCGGCGCACGCGTCGGCTCGATGGTGTTCGGCCCCGGCGGGCCGGGCGACTCGGGTGTGGAGATGGTGGTGCGCCGTATCAGCCGGTTCAGCCCCGAGGTCCGCCGCAGGTTCGACATCGTCAGCTTCGACCCGCGCGGCGTGGGCGGCAGCAACCCGGTGACCTGCTCCGGCGACCTGTTTGCCGAGCGGCCGTCACCGGAGCTGAAGAGCCAGGCGGACTTCGACGCCACCATGGCGTACAACAGGCGGCTCCGTGCCGACTGCCGGGCCCGTACCGGCCCAGTGTTCGACCACCTGGACACCGCCCAGACGGTCCGGGACCTGGACGCCCTCCGGGCCGCCCTCGGCGAGCGGAAACTGACCTTCCACGGCAGCTCGTACGGCACGCTGCTCGGTGCGCAGTACGCCGAGACCTACCCGCGCCGCGTGCGCGCGATTGTCCTGGAGAGTGTCATGGACCACAGCGTCCCGACCACCCGTGACTTCCTGCAGTCCGAGGCGGCCACGGCAGAGGATTCATTCCAGGAGTTCGTGAAGTGGTGCGACGGTACCGCGGCCTGCGCGTTGCACGGCCGCGACGTCCGCGCCGTCTGGCAGGGCTTGTTGGCCCAGGCCGGGCGCGGCGAGCTGGAAGACCCGACGAAGCCGGGCACCTCGCTGTCGTCTTCGGATCTGGTCAACAAGATCGCGTTCCGGAAATTCTACGAGGCCGACTACGCGGGCCTGGCCACGGTGATCGCGGAGATGGACGCGAGCAAGCCGCTGCCCGCGTCGCCCACCTCGATAGCGCCGCTGCATCCGGCCACCCCGGTCTTCTGCTCGGACTGGCACCTGCCAGTGCGCGGCTACCAGGAGTACGCCTCGCTCGTCGCCATGATGAACATGACCGCGCCTGACCTGCCTTACCTGCTGCCGATCCAAATGGCAGCGGCCTGTCTGGGCGCGCCGACCGCCAACCCGCAGCACCGCCTGGACGCACACGGCGCCCCGCCGATCGTGGTGTCCAACGCGCTGCACGACCCCGCCACCGGCTACCCGTGGGCGGTCTCGGTGGCCCGGCAGCTCGGCCGTAGCGGCGTGCTCCTCACCTACGAGGGCCAGGGGCACGGCAGCGTCACCAACGGCCCGTGTATGGAGGACGCCGTGGACAACTACCTCACCGACCTGGCAGTCCCACCACGGGGCACCAGCTGCCCCGCCGTGCCGTCCTGACAGCTTGCCGATCCGGATCCGCCGGATCCGCGTTCGTCTGCCGGTCGGTCGACCCCGCTCACGGCCGGGGACGGTCGCCGCGGACATGACCAGGCCGGCATCGGGCCGCGCCGAACAGTGCGGCGGACCGGCGCAGTTCGTCGACCAGGCGGGCGAGTGCCGCGTCGTCGCCGCGGTCGGCGGGTGCCGAGGCCATCAGGGCGAGCCGGTCCCGGCGGCTCCTTGCGGCCAGGGGAACGGCCACGGCGTTCAGGCCCGGGACCGACTCCCCGCGGCTGAGGGCGTATCCGCAGGAGCGGATCGCGTCGAGCTCCGCGAACAGCGCGGACCGTGAGGTGAGGGTGTTCGGCGTGACCTCGGGCAGTTCCTCCTGCGGATAGAGGGCGTGGAGCTCTTCCGCCGCCATCCGGGAGAGCAGCATTTTGCCGCCGGCGGTGGCGTGGGCGGGGTGCGTACGGCCCCTCTCCGGCATCACCCGGACCGGGTGCGGCGACTCGCGGCCGTCGGTGACAATGATCCGGTCGCCGATGAGCGCCGCGCTCTGCACGGTCTCGCCGGTGCGCCGTACCGCGTCGTCCAGTACGACCTCGAGCTGTTCGCGGACGGCCACGCCGAAGCCCGCCGGACGGCCGAGCCGTGCCAGCTCCGGACCTGCCGAGTAGCCCCGCCCGGAGGATTCCCGGACCGCGAAGCCGCGTCCTTCCAGGGTGCTGAGGACCCGGTGGGCGGTGGACCGGCTGATGGAGAGCAGCCCGGCCGCCTCGGAGACGGTCAGCGTGTCATGGGTCAGGAACAGCTGCATCAGCCGGAGTCCGGTGTCCAGTGACTCGATGGTGTAGCCGCGCGCCGGCCCCGTGCTGCTCGCATCCTCCGTACCGCCTGCGCCGGCCGTCACTGTGGCGACCTTGCCGTACATCCGTCCCTCGGACATCAATGTGCTCCTTTCGATCCGCTTCGATCGCATGTGCGCGCGTCCCTCACCGTGGGACGGCTGTCATGACGTCCGGAGCAATTCCCCGAGCGGCCGCGAAAGCGTCCCGCACCGGGGGACGACAGGCGCTCCGGATCACGGATCACCCTTGATCGTCACTCCCTGCGCACGCTTGGAGACGGTATGTGTGAAAACTCGTGAGTGTATTACCGCGGGAGGGCTCGCGCAGACGGTTGGGTGAATGTGCCGAAGCCCTGATTCGATCTGACTAAGCTCACGCGCAGCGAAGTCGAGTTGAGGCGAATTCGAGCGCTTGCTCCCGAGTGTCCGGCAAGCGCGTTTACCTCCCGAATCAACCGCCAGAGGTTCTAGATGGTTCGTGTTGAATCACCGCCGGTCGAACGAGAAACCCCGGTCGTCCGCGCCATGTTGCTGCCCGTGCTTCTGATGGGCGGCGCAACCGCCGCCGCCGTGGTGCTGGTTTCCGGGGCCGTGCGGATACCAGTCGTCTGGTGCGGCGCGCTCGCCACCGTCGTGGTCACGGCACTCACCGTTCAACTCGCCCGCCGGGCACGCGATATGCGCGCCCAGCGCGCGGCGTACGAACGGCGCTTCGCCGACCTGGAACGGCGCATCGCCACCCACGACGACGAGACCGTGCGGATCAGCAAGGAACTCCTGCCGGCCGCAATCCACCGGCTGCGGGTGGGTAATTCACCCGAAGAGGTGCTCCGGGACGTCGTCGACGCGGACGACGCGTACCGCGACCTGCCCGACGCCCAACGCACCCTCGTCTACACGGTGCTGAAGATCATCGACAACGAAGAGGCGCTGCGCGACTCCGCGCAGCGCGCCTTCGTCAACGTCGCACGGCGCGTCCAGGCCATCGTCCACCGCCAGGCGAGTGAACTGCGGGAGATGGAGGAGCACCACGGGCGCAACCCGGACGTCTTCGACGACCTGCTCCGCATCGACCACGGCACCGCGCTGATCGGCCGTCTCGCCGACTCCATCGCGGTACTCGGCGGCGCCCGCCCCAGCCGCCAGTGGCCCAAGCCCGTACCGCTGTTCAGCGTGCTGCGCGGCGCCATGTCGCGGATTCTGGAGTACCCGCGGATCGATCTGCACTCGATCGCCAAGGTCGCCATCATCGGCACGGCCGTCGAGCCGCTCATCCACGCCTGTGCCGAACTCCTCGACAACGCCACGCGCTACTCGCCGCCGCAGACCCGGGTGCACGTCACCGCCGTCGAGGTGCAGACCGGCATCGCCATCGAGATCGAGGACGGCGGCGTCTCGCTCAGCGAGGAGGCACGGTCACGGGCCGAGAACATGCTCGCCCGGGCCCAGGCCGGCTCCAACATGAACGACCTCGGCGAGTCCCCGCGGCTCGGCATGGCCGTCGTCGGACGGCTCGCGCGGATGTACGACCTCCAGGTCTCGCTGCGGCAGTCCGCGTACGGCGGTGTCCGCGCCGTGCTCATCGTGCCCCGCGCGATGATCACCACCGGCCCCGCCCCCGGTATCGCCCACGGCATCGGCGCCACGTCGAGGCCCACCAGCGACATCGACCAGGAGGCGATGAAGCACGTCGTGCCGCCCCGCCGCAAGCCGCGCCCCGTGGCCCAGCGCCCAGCCACCGGACCCGTCGCACCCGCCGCACCCGTCGCCCGACCGGTGCTCCCCGCGGCTGCCATGGAGGACGACGTCCCCGTGGTGACCGAGTGGACCGCCGGGGGGCTCCCGCAACGCCGCAGCCGCGGCCGCGCCCCCCTCGGCTCGCACAACCTCCCCGCACAGGCGGTCGACCCCACCGCAGGACAGCGCAGGGGCCACGCCAACAGCCGCGGCCAGGGGAACGACAGCGGGAAGGAACAGCCCCCCGGACTCTGGCTGGAGGCCTTCACCAACGCCGTCAACGGCGTGCCGCAGGAACCGAAGACCGACGAAGACTCTGACGATGCCTGGGACAAGGGAGACCTGAAGTGATCCAGCAGCGGGGAAATATGGACTGGATGCTCAAGGAGCTGGCCGACGACGTGCCGGACATCCACCAGATCGTGGTGCTCTCCGCCGACGGCCTGCGCATCGCCCGGCACGGCGGCGATCCCGATGTCGCCGACCGCCTCGCGGCGGCCTGCGCGGGACTGCAGAGCCTGGCCGCCGCCGTCGCCTCCGAAATCCCTTACAGCGACGGTCTGATGCGCCTGGTCGTCATCGAAGTCACCGGCGGCTTCTTCTACTTGATGGCAGCCGGAACGGGCGCGTACCTCGCCGTCCTGGCCGGTGAGACGGTCGACGCGGGGCTCGTCGGATCACGGATGCGCGACATGGTCGTCAGGATCGGCGCCCACCTGACGAGCCCTCCGCGCCATGACGGGCAGACCGGATGAATGCTCCTCGACGAGAATGCCGAGAGGCCGTTCCGGCACTGAGCGACCCGGAACGGCTGTACGTGATCACGGGCGATCCCGACGGCAGCGAGCGGGCGCCGCTCGACCTGGTCACGATGGTCGTCGCGAAGGGCCGGCCGACGCCGACGGTCCAGCCTGAGCAGGCCGTGATCCTGCGGCTCTGTCAGGCGCCACTATCCGTGGCCGAGACCTCGGCGTACCTCGGTCTGCCCTTCAGCGTGGTGACATCGCTCCTCACGGAACTCCTCGCGGCCGACCTCATCGAATCGCGCGCGCCCATCGTCCGCGCCACTCTCCCGGACAGGTCCCTTCTCGAAGCGGTGATGCATGGACTTCAGAAGCTCTGACACGATCACCGGCCCCCGGCGCGAGGACGTCCTTCCCACCACGGCGACCGCCGCGGTGAAGGTCGTGATCGTCGGCGGGTTCGGGGTCGGCAAGACGACCATGGTCGGATCGGTCAGCGAGATCCGGCCGCTGACCACCGAAGAGACCATGACCCAGGCCGGCGTCGGCGTGGACGACAACTTCGGGGTGGAGAGCAAGACCGCCACCACCGTCGCCATGGACTTCGGCCGGATCTCCATCAGTGAGGAACTGATCCTCTATCTGTTCGGCACCCCGGGCCAGGAACGGTTCTGGTTCCTGTGGAACGGCCTGTTCGAAGGCGCCCTCGGCGCGGTGGTCCTCATCGACACCCGCCGCCTCGAAGCCAGCTTCGACGTCATCGGGCGACTGGAGGAGCGCGGCGTCCCGTTCGTCGTCGCCGTCAACACCTTCCCCGACGCCCCGAAACACCCGATCGAGGCGCTGCGCAGCGCCCTCGATCTTCCCGAAGACGTTCCGGTGATCGACTGCGACGCCCGGCTGCGCGCCTCCAGCCGCGACGTACTGATGACGCTGATGCGCTATCTGCACAGTCTGGCCCTCCCGCTCGCCTGACCGCAGTACACACCCCCGCGCGTCCCACCGTCCGGTACTTGGAATCCTGATCCCTGGAGCGATCGTGACAACCCCATTCCACTACGAGCCCGGAGCGGCCCGGGGGCCGGTTCCGCCCCCGGAGTGCCCGGCCCACGGCCTCGGTATCGGCCCCGGCGGGCTACGCCGGATCTACGGCCCGGAGGCCGAGCGCGACCCCCACGGGCTGTACGACAAGCTGCGCGCCGAACACGGCAGCGTGGCCCCCGTCCTGCTGCACGGGGACGTGCCCGCCTGGCTGGTCCTCGGCCACAGCGAGAACCTGCACATGACGCGGACCCCGTCGCAGTTCTCCCGCGACTCGCGGCGGTGGCGGGCTCTGCAGGACGGCACCGTCGCCCCCGACCACCCGCTCGCCCCGATCTTCACCTGGCAGCCGGTCTGTGTCTTCGCCGACGGTGCAACCCACGAGCGCCAACGCGGCGCGGTCACCGACAGCATGGGCCGCATCGACACCCGTGGGGTGCGCCGCCACGTCAACCGTTACACCAACCGGCTCGTCAACGACTTCTGCCAGGAAGGCCGCGTCGACCTGGTCAGCCAGTTCGCCGAGCGGCTGCCGATGCTGGTGATGTGCGCGATCCTCGGGATGCCCGAGGAGTACAACGACCGGATGGTCCAGGCCGCCCGCGACATGACCCGGGGCACGGCGACCTCCGTCGCGAGCAACGCCTACGTCCTCGACGCGCTGACCCGGCTCGTCCGACGCCGCCGGCGCGAACCCGCGGACGACTTCGCCACCTGGCTCGTCGAGCATCCGGTGGGGATGACCGACCAGGAGGTCAGCGAGCATCTGCGACTGGTTTTCATCGCCTCGTACGAGGCGACCGCCAATCTGATCGCCAGCGTCCTGCGGATGGTGCTCACCGACCCCCGCTTCCGGGCCCGGCTCAGCGGCGGTCATATGACGGTGCCCGAAGCGGTCGAGCAGACGCTGTGGGACGAACCGCCGTTCACCGCGGTCTTCGGCCGCTGGGCGGTCGGCGACACCGAACTGGGCGGTCAGCAGATCAAGGCGGGCGACGCCCTGATCGTCGGCATCGCACCGGCCAACACCGATCCCGTCGTACGGCCCGATCTCAACGCCGACATGGAGGGCAACCGCGCCCACCTCGCGTTCAGCGGCGGCCCCCACGAATGTCCCGGGCAGGACATCGGACGCGCCATCGCCGACGTCGGCGTCGACGCCCTGCTGATGCGCCTGCCCGATCTCGAACTCGCCGTCGACGAGAGCGAGCTGAGCTGGATCGGGAACTTCATGGGCCGGCATCTGGTGGAGCTTCCGGCGGACTTCGCCGCGCGTGCGCCGCAGGACGACAAGGAACCACCGTCCATGGGGAGGCCGAACCCGCAGCGCCAGGACTGGGAGGTCCGGCCGACGGTCCGGCACACCGCCCCCACGCCCGGCCGCACCCCCGCTCCGGCCCCGGCCACTGCCCCTGCCGCCTCGGGCACAGGAGTGGGCGCGACACCTGCGGCGACGGCTGCCGACGAGCCCGGAGGCGCTCCTGCCGGGGAGTCCGCCGGACAGTCCGTCGCCGGGCGGATTCCGAAGCAGCGGGGCGAGAGCGCACCGGCGCGGCTGTGGCGCGCCGTTTCGCGCTGGTGGAGTGGCGACTGACCCCCATCCGTCCGCCATGACGGAGACGAGACCGATCACCGGCCCGGTGGCCGCGGACCCGCGGGTTCCCGGCCACCGGGCCGGGAACCGTACGCGCCGGGTGAGAGCCGCCGTCCGGAGTCGCTCGGGCCCCGTCAGTGCCCGGCCCCGTACGATGCGGAAGCGTGAAGCTGACAATTCTGGGCGGCGGCGGATTCCGGGTTCCACTCGTGTACGGGGCACTGCTCGCCGATCACGCCGAGGGCCGCGTCACCGCGGTCACCCTCTACGACACCGACGCCGACCGGCTCACCGCCGTGGCCCGGGTGCTCGCCGACCAGGCCGCGACCGTCCCGGACGCCCCCGCCGTCAACGCCACCACCGAGCTGGACGAGGCACTGCGCGGCGCCGACTTCGTCTTCTCGGCGATCCGCGTCGGCGGTCTCGAAGGCCGTGCAGCCGACGAGCGGGTCGCCCTCGACGAAGGCGTACTCGGCCAGGAGACGGTCGGCGCCGGCGGTATCGCGTACGGGCTGCGCACCGTGCCCGTCGCCGTCGACCTCGCGCAGCGCGTCGCGCGGCTCGCCCCGAACGCCTGGGTCATCAACTTCACCAACCCGGCGGGCCTGGTCACCGAGGCCATGTCCCGCTACCTGGGCGACCGGGTCATCGGCATCTGCGACTCCCCGGTGGGCCTCGGCCGCCGGATCGCCCGGGTGCTGGGCGCCGACCCCGACCGGGCCCGGATCGACTACATCGGCCTCAACCATCTGGGCTGGGTCCGCGCACTGCGTGTCGACGGCCGCGACGAACTCCCGCGCCTGCTGGCGGACCCGGAACTGCTCGGCTCCTTCGAGGAAGGCCGGCTCTTCGGAGTCGACTGGCTGCGGTCGCTCGGCGCCATCCCCAACGAGTACCTCCACTACTACTACTTCAACCGGGAGGCCGTACGCGCCTACCAGGAGGCGGAGCAGACCCGCGGCGCCTTCCTCCGCGAGCAGCAGGAGGGCTTCTACGCCCGGATGAAGGACCCGGCCGTTCCCGCGCTGCAGGCCTGGGACCGCACCCGAGCCGAACGTGAAGCCACCTACATGTCGGAGAACCGGGAGGTCGCCGGGGTCGGCGAGCGGGACGAGAGCGATCTGGAGTCCGGCGGCTACGAGCAGGTGGCGCTCGCCCTCATGCGGGCCGTCGCCCGCAACGAACGGACCTCGCTCATCCTCAACGTCCGCAACCGCACGACGCTTTCCGTGCTCGACGCGGACGCCGTCATCGAGGTGCCGTGCCTGGTCGACGCGAACGGCGCCCATCCCCTCGCCGTCGACCCGCTTCCGTACCATGCCGTCGGTCTGGTCACCGCGGTCAAGGCGGTCGAACGCGCGGTGCTGGACGCGGCGGAGAGCGGATCGCGCTCCGCCGCCGTGAAGGCCTTCGCACTGCACCCGCTGGTCGACTCGGTGACCGTGGCCGGACGCCTTGTCGACGGGTACACCAAGGTCCATCCCCAACTCGCCTATCTGAATCGCCCGTAGCGGCCCTGGGCCCAGCAACGTCGCGGCACGGGTGCGAGCAGCGCACGGACCCGGTCCATCGCCGATCGTCGATCCCTCGCCCAGTACGCGTGGCGCGGCCCCGCGAGGGTCTCCGGCCTGGGATCGCTCCGTCGGCCGCCGTTGACCAGCGCCCCGCGTGCCGTGTTGATGAACACCGCCGCGCCGGGAGCGGACCGGCCGTGTCAGGGGGCGGAGATGGCGCGGGCGTCGCCGGACGGTGCCCACGACGGCGTCACACCGGTGACCTGGCAGACCATCAGGAAGAGCGGGATCGGCGGGGTGTACGGCGTGCGGTTGTCGGGCTGGTGGATCAGCCGGGGCCGCACCGCCGGAACGAATGCCCCCTTCGCGTAGGCGGCCTGCCGGGGCCAGTCCAGATCGAGGTCGGAACCCGCGGGCACGATCCACCACCAGCGTTCGGCGTCCGCGAACACGCAGCCGGTGCGCGGCAGATGAGACATCAGCCGGAAGCCGTACCGCGCAGGAACCCCCACGGCGTCGCAGCCCAGGCTCGCCGACAGCGCGGGCGGCAGCGGCAACTGCACCGTGCCCGGGTCGAGGGCGCGCCGGGTCTCGTGGGAGCGCCGCGCCCCGAGGAGATGAGACATCGCGTTCTTCAGCATGACTGCTCCGTGCCGTGCGGTAGTTCTGCCCAGACGATGCGTCCCGAGCCGTTGCCCGCGCCACGGGACCCCCAGGAACTGCTCATCGCGTCGACGAGCAGCAGGCCGCGTCCGTGCTCGTCATCGGCGGTGCGGCACAGCTGTGGCCCGTCGGGCTGGTGTCCTTGGTCCTGTACGGCTATCCGCAGCCGTCCGTCCAGGCAGCGCAGTTCGCACACGACGCGCGCGCTCATCGTGTGCACCACCGCGTTGGTGAACAGCTCCGAGACGATCAGGACCGCCGCCTCGTGCGCGTCCTCGTCCAGCCGCCACTCGTCGAGTCTGGCCCGCGTCAGGCGCCGTGCACCGGCCACCGACTCCGGGTGCGCAGGCAGCGCGAAGCAGTACCGGAGCGCCTCCGCGCCGGGCCTGAGGTCCATGAGCCGGGGGATGAGCGCACTGCCAGGTGCCACAACCGTTTCCTCACAGTGGGGGCTGCGTCACGCTCCGCCATCCCATGCGAATAGGGGCGGACGTGACTACGTGAACTGGTTCACTCACCAACTCTCCCCCTGTCGAGAACACTTGGCAAGGGGCACTCTGAAAATTTCAGAGTGGTTGTGTCGTGGATGGCCCTCGCATGGCACACTGCTGCCAAACAGCGCATCGGGAGGTCTGAAGTGAGCGAACCGCGGTCCGCCCCGACCGTGGGTCAGGTCGTTCTCGGCAAGCGCCTGCAGGATCTGCGGGAGCGCGTCGGCCTGAGCCGTGACCAGGCTGCCAAGGTGCTGCGTGTCGCACCTGCGACGATACGCAGGATGGAGACCGCCGAGGTCGCTCTCAAGATCCCCTATGTCCAGCTGCTGCTGAAGGCGTACGGGATCGCCGACGACGAGGCCGACGCCTTCGTGGAGCTCGCCGAGGAGGCCAATAGACCCGGCTGGTGGCAGCGCTACCACGATGTGCTGCCCGACTGGTTCAGCATGTACGTCAGCCTGGAGGGCGCCGCGAGCCTCCTGCGCATGTATGAGCCGCACTTCGTCCCCGGACTGCTGCAGACCGAGGACTACGCACGCTCGGTGATGCGCACCGGAGCCGTCGGCCAGACCAGGCCCGAGGACATCGAACGCCACGTGGCGCTGCGGATGCAGCGTCAGTCCCTGCTGGCCGGCCCGGACGCCCCGAGACTGTGGGTGGTGATGGACGAGACGGTGCTGCGCCGTCCCGTCGGCAGCGCCGACACCATGCGCGGACAGATCGACCGGCTTCTCGAAGCGACCGAAATGCCCCATGTGACGCTGCAGATCGCCGAATTCTCCACCGGCCACCACCCCGGCACCTACGGCCCCTTCGTGCTCTTCCGCTTCGGCATCCCCGAACTCCCCGACATGGTCTACAGCGAGTACCTGACCGGAGCCGTCTACTTCGACGCGCGCCCCGAGGTGGCCTCCTACCTCGAAGTCATGGACCGCATGGCGGCTCAGGCCGCAACTGCACAACGCACGAAGGAAATCCTCCGGGACTTCCGCAAGGAGCTGTGATGGATCCCATATACAACGGCATGCCTGCCGCCGAACTCGGCTCCGAGGGCTGGTCCAAGCCGTGGAGCGGTGGGAACGGAGGCAATTGCGTCGAAGCCATGAAGCTGTCCGACGGCAGGGTCGCCGTACGCCAGTCCGCCGATCCCGACGGCCCCGCCCTGATCTACTCCCCGCGTGAGATCGCCGCGTTCATCCAGGGCGCCAAGTCCGGCCAGGCGGACTTCCTTCTGACCTGATCCAGCTGCCCATCGGCCGAATCAGCAGCCCTCCGACCCGAATCGACGGTCTTCTCGCCCAAATCCGCACCGCCGGAGCCCGTCCCGCCCCACACTTTTGTTGTTCGCCGGCCTATGAACCCATGGAGCGCGCTATGACCGGGCAAGACCCTCAAGCCATCGAGATCGACACCAGCAAGCCGCATCCCGCCCGGATGTACGACTGGTTCCTCGGCGGCAAGGACAACTACCCGGTCGACGAACAGATGGCCCGGCAACTGCTGGCTCTCGACGCCAGGGGACGCGACATGGCCCGGGTCAACCGGGCCTTCATGCACCGGGCCACCCGGTGGCTGGCGGAGAAGGGCATCCGCCAGTTCCTCGACATCGGCACCGGCATACCCACCGAACCGAACCTTCACCAGATCGCCCAGCGGACCGCCCCGGACTCCCGCATCGTGTACTGCGACAACGACCCGATCGTCCTCGCCCACGCCGCGGCCCTGCTGCGCTCCACCCCGCAGGGCGCCACCGAGTACATCCAGGCCGATGCCCGCAAGCCGGAGATCATCCTGGAGCAGGCCGGCGAAGTCCTCGACTTCGACAAGCCGATCGCGCTGTCGCTGCTGGCCCTGCTGCACTTCGTGGACGACGAGGACGGCGCGGCCGAACTCGTCGACCGCCTGGTGGAGCGGCTCTCCTCCGGCAGCTATCTGGTGCTCTCGCACACCACGGGGGACTTCGACCTGGAGAGTGCGGCGAAGGCGTCCGCCCTGTACAAGGCCCGCGGGATGACGCTGCGCCTCCGTTCCCATGCCGAATTCACCACGTTCTTCGACGGACTCGAACTCGTCGAGCCGGGTGTCTCGCTCTCCGCGGACTGGCACCCGGAACTCGGCGAGCCCGTGGACGTCGCCGGCGACGAGCCGATCCCGGGCTACGCGGGCGTGGCCCGCAAGGCCTGACCGCCCGGCCACGCCCCGTCACAGGGTCAACCCCGTTGGTTCAACGGTGCGTTCAGCTCACCAGGGCGTGGCCGGTCGTCACATCCACGTGCTCGGGGACCTCGTCGTGCCGGTCGCCCACCGACGGCGTACCGGACGGCTCGAAGAACAGCACCGAGGCACCGCCGACGGCCGACGGCTTGTGCCACGTCCCGCGCGGCACGACGAACACGGCGCCGGTATGGAGGGTGACGGTACGTTCCCCGTCCGTCTCGCGCAGCCGGATGTCCAGCGTACCGTCGAGCACCAGAAAGAACTCGTCGGTGTCCTCGTGGACGTGCCACACATGCTCGCCGCGGACTTTCGAGATCCGCACGTCGTAGTCGTTGACGCGGGTCACGATCCGTGGGCTCCACAGTGCCTCGAACGTCTTCAGCGCATCGCTGAGCAGGATCGGGTCGGGCGCGGTCTTCGTCGTGTCATCGCTCATGATCCCCATCCTCGGCCTTGGCTCCCACCCTCCGTGAGTGCTAGGAATCGCATATGGCGCAAGAATCCTCGCACCGGGTCGCAATGATCGTCTCCGCCGGCTCCAACCCCTTCGAAATGGGCGTGGCCACCGAACTCTTCGGGCTGCGCCGGCCCGAGCTGCCCATGCCCTGGTACGCGTTCGGGCTCTGCGCCGGGGCCTCGACCGTGCGCATGCACCAAGGGTTCTTCGAGCTCTCCGGTGTCGCCGGCCTGGACGCCGTCGACCGGGCCGACACCGTCATCGTGCCGAACCGCCCAGACTCGGAGACCGAACCCGATCCGGCCGTCCTCGACGCGATCAGGCGCGCGGACGCCCGGGGAGCGAGGCTGGTCAGCTTCTGTACGGGTACGTTCACGCTGGCCGCCGCCGGTGTGCTGGACGGGCGGCGGGTCACCACCCACTGGCGCTGGGCCGACGCCTTCACCGCCCGCCATCCGCGGGTGCACCTCGACCCCGATGTGCTGTTCGTCGCAGACGGCCGGGTGGTCACCGCCGCCGGCAGCGCCGCAGCCCTGGATGCCGGGCTCCACATCATCCGCTCCGACCACGGCGCGGAGATCGCGGCCGCCGTGAGCCGCCGCCTCGTCTTCGCGGCGCACCGCGACGGCGGCCAGCGCCAGTTCGTCGAGCACCCCCTGCCTGACGTCGCCGACACCTCGCTCGGCCCGCTCCTCACGTGGGCCGAGGAACGACTCGGCACGGATCTCACCGTGACCGGTCTCGCCGGCCGCGCCGCCGTCAGCCCGGCCACCCTGCACCGCCGCTTCCGCGCCCAGCTCGGCACGACCCCGCTCGGCTGGCTGACCGAACGCCGGATCACCCTCGCCTGCCGGCTGATGGAACGCGGCGAGAGCCGCCTCGACGTGGTCGCCCGCGCCAGCGGACTGGGTACGGCGACGAATCTGCGGACCCAGCTCCGCCGCCGCACCGGACTGACCCCCAGCCAGTACCGGCGCCGCTTCACCCCGCCCGGCTGAGCCGACCGGACCGCGGGTGACAATGAACGCATGTCACGACGCACCACACGACCGAGGCGCTCAGCCGGCGCCGGAGCGCGGCCTTCCACGATCACCGCGGAATCGCCGTGCCCGTGCGGCCTGCCCGCCGCCTACGCGGACTGCTGCGGCCGCCTGCACGCCGGGACCCTCGCCGCGCCGACCTGCGAGGCGCTGATGCGCTCCCGGTACGCCGCGTTCGCCGTCCGGAACGAGGCGTATCTGCTCCGCACCTGGCACCCCGACACCCGGCCGCCCGCCGTCGACTTCGATCCCGGGACGCGGTGGGTGCGCCTGGAGATCCTGGAGAAGACCGACGGCAGCGCGTTCCACACCACGGGCACGGTCACCTTCCGCGCGCACTGCACGGAGAACGGGCGGCCCGAATCGCTCCACGAGAAGAGCCGCTTCGTCCGGTACGAGGGCGCGTGGGTGTACGCGACCGCGGTCTTCGCCGACTGACCGCGCCGCGCGGTGGCACCCGATTCACACGCCTGCCACCCGCGACTTCTCCGGCGCGAGCTCCTGCGCCAGGTCCTCCGCCAGGAGCTGCTTGGCGATCCGGTCCACCGCCGCCCGCAGCTGCCGGTCGTCGGGGCGGGCCCCGTGCTCGTCCAGCCGTTCATTGAGCCACCGTGCCCACGCGTCGTTGATCGCCGCGGCCTCCCGGCTCCCGGCGGCCGTATGCGTGAACAGATGACCGTCGCCGGTGAGATATCCCTCCTCGATCATCCGGTCGAAGACCGGTACCAGCACCTCCGGCGGGATCCGGTGCCGCGCCGCGATGAGGCCGAGACCCGCATGGCCCACCATGCGGGTGAACAGCTCCACCTGCATCACCGCCCAGGCCCCCGCCATGTCCAGCCGGGTGTCCGAGTCCGCGACGATCCGCCGGGCCGTATCGGGACCCGCTCCGTGCAGGATCTTGGCCACGGCGAATTCCAGGACCTTGGCCGAGTCACCGGCACCGGGCTGGGCGAAGCCCTCGCCCATGTCCGTCGATCCGACCCGTGCCGTGTCCCGCAGCTTCACCTGCTTCAGGAAGAGGGCCACGACGAACCCCAGGATCGCGACCGGCACCGTCCACAGGAACACGGTGTGCAGCGTGTCGGCGTACGCCCGGGCCAGCGGCGCCGACTGCGCGGCGGGCAGACCGTGCAGGCCCGCCGGGCTCTGCGCGGCCCTCGCCAGCACCGCGGGGTCGCCACCCGCCCGCGTCGCCGCGGCGATGCCGTCGGACAGGTTCGGCTTCAGCGCGCTGGCGTAGATCGTGCCGAAGACCGCGGTGCCGAAGGAACTTCCGAGCGTACGGAAGAACGTCACACCCGAGGTCGCCGTACCGAGATCCGCGTAGTCGACCGTGTTCTGCACGGCGATCGTCAGCACCTGCATGGCCAGACCGATGCCGACACCGAGCACCAGCATGTAGAGGGATTCCAGCCACACCCCGCTGTCCGGACCCATCCGGGAGAGCAGGAACAGCCCCACCGCCATGATCAGCGAGCCCACGATGGGGAACATCCGGTACTGGCCCGTCTTGGAGACCACATTGCCGCTGAAGACCGAGGCGACCAGCAGCCCGACGACCATCGGCAGCGTCCGCACCCCCGACAGGGTCGCCGAATCCCCGTCCACGAACTGCAGATACGTCGGCAGGAAGATCATCGCGCCGAGCATCGCGAAGCCCACGATGAAGCTCAGGATCGAGCAGACGGTGAACACCGGGTTCCGGAACAGCCGCATCGGCAGCATGGGCTCCTCCGCCCGGAACTCCACCAGGCAGAAGAGGGCCAGTGCCACGGCGCCGCCCGCGAAGAGACCGAGGATGACGGGCAACCCCCATGCGTACTCGTTGCCGCCCCAGCTGGTCGCCAGGATCAGGGCGCTCGCGCCGACCGTGACCATCGCGATGCCCAGGTAGTCGATCACCGGCCGTCCGGCGGCCTTCACCGACGGGATCGTCCGGGCGGCGGCGATGACCACCACGATCGCGATCGGCACATTGACGTAGAACGCCCAGCGCCAGCTCAGATGGTCGGTGAAGAGCCCGCCGAGCAACGGCCCGATCACCGTCGACACCCCGAAGACCGCGCCGATCGCACCCTGGTACTTGCCGCGCTCGCGCAACGGGATCACATCGGCGATCAACGCCATCGAGGTGACCATCAGCCCGCCCGCGCCGATGCCCTGCAGTCCGCGCCAGACGATCAGCAGCGTCATGTTGGTCGCGAAGCCGCACAGGAACGAGCCGGTGATGAAGATGATCGCCGACAGCTGGAAGATGACCTTCCGGCCGAACAGGTCGCCGAACTTGCCGACCAGGACCGTCGCCACCGTCTCGGCCAGCAGATACGCGGTGACCACCCACGACATATGGGCCGCACCGCCGAGGTCCGAGACGATCGTCGGCAGTGCGGTGCCGACGATCGTCTGGTCCAGGGCGGCCAGCAGAATCCCCAGCACGATCGTCGCGAAGACGATGTTCCGGCGGCGCGGATCGAGCACGGGCGGCGCGGCGGCACTCTGCGCGGCGGGGGCGGTCTCGCTGGCAGTAGTCACGCTTGCACCCTCACACCGGCCCCCCGCTGCCGCATGCGGGGGGACCGCCGGACGGGGCGTCAGGCCAGCAGATCCCGCACGGACGCCTTCATACGGGTCACGAACGCCTCCCGTACCGGCTCCGCCACCCGGTCCAGCGAGAGATACGGATTGAGGTCCTCCAGCTCCACGAGCAGTAGTTCGCCCTGAGCCGTCCGGCAGGCGTCGACCCGTTGGATGCCGTGGTCGAGGCTGTTCCATTCCACGAACTTCCGGGCGAACTCCAGATCCGCCGCGCTCGGCGCGTACGGCTCCAGCGCCCACCGCGCGTCCGGGTGCGGTGCGTACAGCGCGTACTGGAAATCGCGGTCGACGAAGTAGAAGGACACCTCGTGGCGGAAGTCGATCCGGGGCTGGACGAGCAGCGTGCCGTCGGCACCCTCCGGCAGTGCGGCCTCCCGTACGAATCGCAGTCCGACCGAGTCCGCCCCCAGCTTCGGCTTGACCACATACTCCGGGGCCCCGGGCAGCAGCCCCAGGTCCGCGGCCCGGTCCACCGTGGGGATCACCGGAAATCCGGCCCGGCTCAGATCGACCAGATACTGCTTGCCCGCCATGTCGCCGCGGCCGTGCAGCGGGTTGTAGACCCGTGCGCCGAGCTGTCGCGCCCGCGCGCGGAAGGCGTCGTACGCCTCCTGGTAGTGCAGCACCGGACCGCTGTTGCGTACGACGACCGCGTCGAAACCGTCGAGCAGTGCGGCGGCGTCCCGGGGGTGACAGAGCGCGACATCGAACTCCTCGCGCAGCCGCGACGTCAGATGGATGTCCTCGTCGCAGTAGCGACGCCCGCGAGCCTGGTAGGCGAGGTCGGTGACGTAGAGGACGGACGGGCGCGGGCCGGCGGGCATGGTGTTCTCCCAGGGGGTGCGTAGGTGGACGTCCGGTCAATAACCTTGGCGGCGTTGCCCGTTCACGACCCTGGAGCGTCATGACGTCTGCCCCGCACGAGTCGGCCGCGTCGCAAGCGTCGCCACTGCCCGACATTCTCTCGCCCGCCTTCGCGGCCGATCCCTACGGGGCGTACCGGATCACGCGCGAGAGCGCCCCGGTCGCCGGCTGACCCACCTCGCTGTCGCGGGTGATCTTCCAGCGGATCAGGGCCCTCAGCTGCCCCGCCGCCACCGGGCGGAACTGCTGCTTCATCCGGCCGAAGACCTCGCGGAGGACGCGGGAGCGCAGTTCAAGGTCGGTGTGGGGAGTCACCAGGAACTGCCGGGGCGCACCGCCAGCCGGGAGTGGTGGGCGGAGAGGACCTTGTTGGCGCGCGCCAGCTCGGAGAGCGCCTGCTCGCGGTCGGCCTGGTCCTCGATGCCGAGCCGCGGGCCGCGGAAGCTGCGGACCTCGCGCGCGGCGCACTCGGCGTCGAACTCCGCCTGCAGGATGTGCGGCGGGATGCAGGACCCGATCAGTGCGGCGACCCGGTCGGGGATCGGCACGGGGACGAGGAGGTGGGACGCGGTCATGGGGAGGGTTCCCTCTCGGATGGTTGGCCAGGAGGTGGGACGTCGGTACGGCCGCCGGGTGGGCGGCCGACTCCTCCATGTGTACGGGACGCAGTTCCGGGTTTCTCGTCGAGAACGTCTCCGTGTGGCAACCGTTTGGGAGTGACCGGGTATTTTCCCTTACCCGTAGGTAAGTTGACCCGTCGTGACGCACGTGCTGCGGCTACGCGTCGGTGCCGCGCCCACGCAGCTGGAGTGCCCGTAGTACGGCCTCGGTCGAGAACCGGCTTTCGGGATCGACGAGTTGCTCACCGAAGATGGTCTCCAGATTGCGCATCCGGTAGCGGACGGTCTGAGGATGCACATCGAGCAGCTCTCCCATATGGGCTGCGGTCCCTCTGGTTTCGAGCCAGACGCGGAGCGTTTCGATCAGCCGCTCGCGCCGATTGGCGCTGATCCCCGCGATCGGGGCCAGTTCGCGCCGCGCGAGTTGATCGAGGAGGGCCGGGTCGGAGAGGAGCCACAGGGTGATGAGGTGGTCCTCGCACAGAACGAGCGACGCGTCCGTGATGATCCCGGCGTCGATGAGTTCGAGGACCTGGCGGGCCCAGCGGATCGAATCCGAGGCGAGCGCTGTGGGGACGGTCAGTCCGATGGCGGCCCGGGTGCCGAGAAGAGCGCGCTCGAGCATCTGTCTTCGCGCGTCGTCGAGCGGCCCCGGAATGAGTAAGTGGGGCTGGGGATCACTGAGATCGACCAGGACATCGCGGTCCAGACCGGCCCGGTCCAGGCCGGCCGGCGCTCGGGCGGCGACCAGGGTCACCTGCTCCGGCAGCGCCCAGCCGGTCTGCTCGCAGAGCTCGGCGATGGCGGTACGGGGCACCGGCCGCCCGGCGAGAACCAGATGCAGCAGACGCCGGCGCAAGGCCTCGCTCTGCTCGCCGGACTGCGACTGCACCTCGAGGAAACCCTCACGGGACAGTGATTCCAGCTCGTCGATGTAGGCGAACAGCGCGTCGGCGAAGCTGAGCATCAGGGTGGGCGAGAAGCTGTAGCTCCGGCCGACCTTCTTGGCCCGGCGCAGCGCCACCCGGGCGCCGAGCCGGTAGGCGCCCTGCAGCGTTTCCATGGTGCGGCCCTCATAGGCCTCGAACCGTCCGAAACGACGGCACATGTCGTCGCGAAGCGTGGTGGAGGTGGAGGGCTCAGCAACCAGATCGACGAACGACGCGAGGCTTTGTTCCACGCCGACGCGAATGGCCTGACCATTCGGCCCGTTGAGCAGACGCGCGTATTCCGGATAGGCCCGGGTGACCTCGACGCCGATTTCCTTGATGAGGCTCGGCAGTTCGGGCCGCATGATTGCGGCGAATTCCTGCGGGAGCGGGCCCAGCGGGTCTCCGGTGTCCGACGGCTGTATAAGTCCTGGCATGACTGTCCCCTTGCTCTCCGGCGCCCGGTGGGGGTGAGGCGGTGGGGGGTGGAAAGCGCTCCCATCAACCGGCAGGTGCGTACCAAGTTCGCGATGAAGATAGACCAAGTCAGCTGCTCTGCCCACCACTTGTACAAGATCGAAGTGCAGGGGGCACACATCTCGGCCGCAGTGTGGACTTCGGTGCAGGTGGGCGGCAGTGCTCACTTTCGGACAATGTATTTCGGCCGCTTGTTTCTCGACGACAAAAGGTCGGCGCCGGCGAACGCGCGTCGGCGGGCGGCCAGAGAGGTGGTCGATGGCGTCCGCCGTGTTCACGCCGTCCTGGGGCGAACTCCCCGGTTGTGCGGTCGCGCCCGCGCGAGGACCGTATGCGGCCGACCTGCGTGCGTGGCCGGGTCGTCGCGGCGCCGAGTGGAGCGTTCCCCACGACTGGGCGCCGCCGCCGGTCGGGCTTCCCTCTGCGGGAGGGTGTCCCGCACCCCGCGAGCATGCCCTCCGTGCCTCTGAATGCGCATCCGTTGACAAGCCCTCGGTATCCGTCTGCTCATTTCTGGATCAAAAACCGGGTATCGCAAAAGATCTTAACCAGCAGGATTGTGTCTCGGTGTTTCTCGCAAGTAACATCACGGCTCGGCTAATTAAGGCATGCAATTCGCCGGTAAATCACTGTCGGTCTTCCGGCTCCGGATCCACCGGCGACGTACTACCGAAACCGGATCATCAGCGTTCAACCGACGCAGCTGTGCCGCAGGAAATTCCGCACACAACGCATGCAGTCACTCTTGGCGCCCGATGCCGCCTGCGTTGAAACCGGCCAACTCCATGCATGACGCAGCCCAACGGGGCGGAAGTCAAGAGGGGACGACATGAGAATCGCTTCGACCGGAGCGCGCGTGGGGCTGCTGTCAGCCTGTACCGCGTTCGTCGCCGTGCTCTCCACCGGAACAGCCACCGCGGCCACTCAACTGAACGGGCACTGGGCTCCGTTCAACCGGTGCCCGGTGGATGTGCCCGCCATGCTGGCGGCCGATGGCGCGACGAACATCGCGACCTGCATCTCCTCGCATTCGGCCGGCGGGTCGATCAAGCTCGGCAATACGCAGGTGCCGACCGGCAACACCGACCTCCAGCTCGGAGTGATCCAGCACAGCGACGGCACCACGTCGCTGGTCGCTCCCTCGGAGGGTGCGCTCGTCGCCGACTCCGCGGACCTGCCGGGTGGTCTGCTCGGTCTCATGTGCCCGAGCGGTATCCCCGTCGTCTCGGGAATCTGTAACCAGATCACCAACAGCACTCTCAACAAGGTGACCGCCACGATCGAGCCGGCCGGTGCCCCGAGAGACTTCAATATGGCCGCGAGCTTCGGCACCGGCCAGCCGATCCTGTCGATTCCGGTCCGCATCCACCTGCGGAACCCGTTCCTCGGAGACAAGTGCTACATCGGGACCACGTCGAACCCGATCGTGCTGAAGCCGCAGAACACGACGGCCCCCTCCCTCTCGCTCCAGCAGTTCGCCGGCGACGGGACGCCCAGTGATGCGGGTGAGATGGGGCGCTACACCTTCGACGGCGCCGACCAGGGTGATTCCAGCTACGCCGTTCCGGGGGCCGGCGGTTGTGGCGCCGGCCTGCTGGACTGGGCGGTCAACCTGAAGACCAGCCTGCCTTCGGCGGCGGGCAGGAACAACGTCGTGCTGAACAACACCGCGACGTACTTCGCGAGCCCGTACGACCCGGCGTCCCTGGCACCGGACGAGGGCAAGGCGCTCTCGCGGTACTGGCACTCCGCCGCACGGTAGAGCCAGGATTCCTCAGCCTCGGCAGGCGCCGCGCTCGTACTTGATGCGTCCGAAAGATTTCCGGCAAAGCAGTGACCCGCTCGCCACATCGGCGGGAGCACCTCCCCAAGAAAAATCCACGGTGGGTCGTGACAGTCCTTTCCGTCTGCGTCGCATCCCACTGATTCCGCAACGGGACACGAAAAGGGAGAAGTTCTATGCGTAGGAAGACGAGCATCCTGACCGCGGCCGCCGCTGCCGCCGCGGTCGCCCTGACCGCTCCTTCGGCGATGGCCGGTCCGACCGCGGCCTGGACCATCACGCCGACGGGCAACTTCACCGGCGCCGCCGGCCAGACCATCCTCACCGACAACGTCGGAAACCAGATCAAGTGCAACACCGCCACGGCCAATGGCAACGCCCCCGCCTCGCCCGTCGCCGGGCCGGTGCTCGCCCAGATCACCACCGCCACGTTCAACGCGCCGTGCACCGGTCCGTTCAGCAGTACCTGGACCGTCACCAGCGAGACCTCCGTAGCCAACGGCCCGTGGCGGATCAACGGCAATACGCCGGGTGGCTACACGGCGGGTGCCGGTGCCAACGCGACCGGTCTGACCAAGGGCTACATCGACAACATCAAGGCCACGGTCACGGGTTCCAGTGTTCTCGGCCCCTGCACCTTCGTGGTGACGGGCTCGGTGGACAGTGAGTACAACAACCCGACCACCGGGGGCGCCAACGGCACCCTCGCCGTCGCGCCCGCCGCGACCAGCCCGCGCACACTGACCATCAGCAACAAGGTGGGCGCCGGCTGCGGAATCGTCGGTGCGACGGCGACCTTCAAGGGCACCTACACCGTCAAGAGCACCTCCGGCGTCTCGCCCGTCATCACCTACAGCTGACCGGCCACCCGCTCGATCTCTCGCTTGGAGCGGATGGCCCGGCCACAGCAGTGACGGCCGGGCCATCCGGTGTGGCGCCGGTGCCCCGGGACGCGCGCGACACTCAAGAAATGACAGCTTCCCGCTCATCGATTGTCACGGATTGCCAAGAAGAGCAGCGGTCGTCGTGCCTCGTGAATCGTTAAAGATTCACTGCTTCCCCTCGGTTACGACGGCGCGTACCGTACCGTCCTGAATGTGAGCCCCGGAGGTATCGAGACATGGCAGGCAACGTGCGCTGGACAACTCGCCAGCCCGCGCGATTTGCCGCAGGTGGCCTCCTGGTCGTCGCGGCCACCTTTCTTCCGGGCGCGGATTCGGCGGCCGATTCGCAACGGGCGGAGACATTCCTCGGCTACAACTGCCAATTCCCGGAAGGTTCGTATGCGATGACGGCCGTCGTCTCGGGGCGATTTCCGGCAGGCGGCAGAGTGGGCCGACCGGTGGAGCCCCGCGATGTGACGGTGGAGGTCGACCTGCCGAAGGCCGCGCTGGACGAGTTGGCGGGGCTCGACGCCACAGCGGTGTCGGCCGTCGTGCAACTGAAGGTCTTGCACGCCATGTCGAAGGAGTCCGCCACCGCCGACTGGTCCGGACTCGAGGCTCCTGCGCAGGACATCGCCGGACAGGACGGTCTCGAGTTCAAGGCTGCGGGAGCGGTCCCGACGGCCGCGTTCGGTTCGCCCGGCACCGCCACCCTGTCCGCCTCGGACCTGACGCTGGCCCTGAGCCCGTTGAAAGAGGACGGCTCGGCCGCCGTACCGGACGGCATCGACGTCGCCTGCCGGCTCGTGGACGGAGCGGACGGCACGCTCGCCTCCTTCACCATCGACGGCCCAGCGGCGGAGAAACCCGTCGAGCCGCCCCCCGACCTTCCCGACCTCGCCGGGAAACTCCCGCCCAGCCAGCGGGAGAAGCTGAATGACGCCCGTCGCGCGGCCAGGGCGGAGGGCGACACCGATCCTGAACCGTGCCCCTTCCCGCCGTTTTCCATTCCCACGCCGGCCGAGACATATGTGGCAGGGTTCACGAACGTCAAGAAACTCGACTCGGCGGCGCGGCTCGGGCCCGCACACCTGAACGTCGTTCTGATGAAGACGTACATCGCCGATCCGTGCACGGACACCTTCACGGTGCTCAGCGAGGCGGACTTCGACTACAACGGGCTTCGGCAACTGCCTCCGTCGCAGGGGACATTCCTCACCTACGGATTCATGCCGACCACCGCGACCATGGTGTTGTCCCAGGTGGGCCCGCCCGCCCTCATCAAGTCCGTCAGCCACAACTCCGACCCCAGGATCCCGGAGGACACGACCGTCACCGCCGACTTCGAACTCACCATCAGTGATGTCCGTGTCAATGGCGAACCCCTCGACGTGGGCCGCAACTGCCGGACGGTCAAACCGATCAAACAGACACTTTACGCGTTCGGTACGGGGAATCCGCCCTCGGGATACACGGTCAACCGCGGCGGCACCATGAGTGGTGAAACCTATATCCCGGCATTCACGGGCTGCGGTGTCGACGAGGACCTGTCACCACTGATGACGGCATCCATATCCGGCGGCGGAAACTACATCAAGATGACGCAGGCCCCGCTGTGCGTGGTCAGCAACCCCGACAGCCCGGACTGTCCCGCGAAGAAGCCCATTCCGGAACGCTGAACCCCTCCGACGGCCGCCGGCCCCGACCCTGCAAAGGGCCGGGGCCGGCAGCCGTGCTGCTGTGCGGCCCGGGCGTGCGCTTCTGCGTGGCCACGCACGTGCGGCAGGTGCCAATCCCCGAGTGGACGACCTTCCCACGCCCTTCGGAATTCATCACCCCCGGACAAATTTTTCCTGTCGACCACTCAGTCGATTACAAGTGATCGCTGCCCCTCGGGCAGCGATCAGAAAGTTCGGCGTCCAGTATTGCGAAGTCAGGTTACTCAGTCGTAGCGTCCCGTATGGCCAGCACGGAAATGCGTCAGTATCCGCTTGTCGGGGACCCGCGGCTCCGGTGCGTCGGGCCGTGGGCCCCAACCTCTCCACCCGGGTGCTTGCGCAAGTTTCGACAAATCCGGGCGACTGATTTGTCAACGAGTGACAAGTGATCCACGTCCAGTACATCGTTCGTTGATTTCCGCTGTTCAACGGCTTGTCCTGGCGGTTTCGACGGACATACCGTGCGCCTCCTGGTGCATGGGTGACGAGCCGCCATTGGATTTCTCAGAGCCGGAGCGCTGACAGATGACTTCGTTCACAACAACTTCGAAGGAGGGCCAATGGGGATCGAAGTAGTCGTCGAGGGCCTCACGAAGTCCTTCGGCAAGCAGAACATCTGGCAGGACGTCACCCTCACACTGCCCGCCGGCGAGGTAAGTGTCATGCTCGGTCCTTCCGGCACCGGAAAGACCGTGTTCCTGAAATCCGTCATCGGTCTGCTGAAGCCCGAGCAGGGGCGCGTTCTCATCAACGGCGTCGACATGGTGAACAGTCCCGAGCGCGACATCATGGAGACCCGGAAGCTCTTCGGGCTCATGTTCCAGGACGGCGCCCTCTTCGGCTCGATGTCGCTCTTCGACAACATCGCCTTCCCGCTGCGCGAGCACACCCGCAAGAAGGAATCAGAAATCCGCCGGATCGTCATGGAGCGGATCGACATCGTCGGTCTGCTCGGCGCCGAGGACAAACTCCCCGGCGAGATATCCGGCGGTATGCGCAAACGCGCCGGACTGGCCCGAGCCCTCGTCCTGGACCCCCAGATCATTCTGTGCGACGAACCGGACTCCGGACTCGACCCGGTCCGCACCGCCTACATCTCCCAGCTGCTCATCGATCTCAACGCGCAGATCGACGCCACGATGCTCATCGTCACCCACAACCTCGACATCGCGGCCGCCGTCCCGGACAACATGGGCATGCTGTTCCGCCGCAAACTCGTCACCTTCGGGCCGCGTGAGGTGCTGCTCACCAGCGATGTTCCGGTCGTCGCCCAATTCCTCGCGGGGCGCCGCGAGGGCCCCATCGGGATGGCCGAGGAGAAGGACGCCGCCACCCTCGCCGCCGAGGAGACGAACGGCTACGGCGTCGGCATCGGTTCCGCCAGCGGCCCGCGCACCGTTGTACCGCAGCTGGAGCCGTCCCCCGGCATGCCCGTACGGCAGGCAGCGCTGCGCCGCCGGGAACGGGTCCTCTCGATGATGGGCCGGCTGCCGGAGGCCGCCCGTACCGCCATCATGAAGAGCTACACCGCGGACGCGGGCGGTGGACGCCCGTGACGGCCCCCATGCCGGTACGGCCTCCCGAGCCGCCCACGGCCGGCGCGGCCGACGCGACCGGGCCGAAGACGCCGGAGCAGCGGCCTCCCACGCGGCTGCTCGCCCCGCTGCGCGAGACGGGGAAGCTGTTCTCCCTTGCCGGGACCGTGAGCCGAGACATCTTCCGCAGGCCCTTCCAGGTACGGGAGTTCATCGAACAGTTCTGGTTCGTCGCCGGCGTCACCATCCTGCCCGCCGCCCTCGTATCCATCCCGTTCGGCGCGGTCATCGCCCTCCAGGTCGGCTCGCTGACCCAGCAGCTCGGTGCCCAGTCGTTCACCGGCGGCGCCAGTGTCCTCGCCGTCATCCAGCAGGCCAGCCCCATCATCGTGGCGTTGCTGATCTCCGGTGCGGCGGGCTCGGCGATCTGCGCGGACCTCGGCTCGCGGAAGATCCGCGAGGAACTCGACGCGATGGAGGTCATGGGCGTCTCGCCCATCCAGCGCCTCGTCGTCCCGCGCGTCCTCGCCACCATGCTCGTGGCCGTCCTGCTCAACGGACTGGTCTCCGTCGTCGGCACGCTCGGCGGCTACTTCTTCAACGTGATCCTGCAACACGGCACCCCCGGGGCCTATCTCGCCAGCTTCTCCGCCCTCGCCCAGCTCCCCGACCTGTACATCAGCGAGGTAAAGGCGCTGATCTTCGGCTTCATCGCGGGCGTCGTCGCCGCCTACCGCGGACTCAACCCGCGCGGCGGCCCCAAGGGCGTCGGTGACGCGGTCAACCAGTCGGTCGTCATCACCTTCATGCTGCTGTTCTTCGTGAACATGATCCTCACGGCGATCTATCTCCAGATCGTCCCCGCGAAGGGGAGCTGACCGATGTCGATGCTCAGCCGGCTGGATCGATCGGGCGACCAACTCGCCTTTTATGTACGGGTGTTGCTCTGGATCCCGCGGACTCTGCGGCGCTACGTGCGCGAGGTCCAGCGGTTGCTGGCCGAAGTGGCGTTCGGCAGCGGAGGTCTCGGCGTCATCGGCGGCACCATCGGCGTGATGATCGCGATGACCCTCTTCACCGGCACGGTCGTCGGCCTCCAGGGCTACGCCGCCCTCGACCAGATCGGCACCTCCGCCTTCACCGGCTTCATCTCCGCCTACTTCAACACCCGCGAGATCGCCCCGCTCGTCGCCGGACTCGCGCTCTCCGCGACCGTCGGCGCCGGCTTCACCGCCCAGCTCGGCGCGATGCGGATCAACGAGGAGGTCGACGCCCTGGAGGCGATGGGCGTGCGGTCCATGCCGTACCTCGTCACCACCCGGATCATCGCCGGAGTCGTGGCGATCATCCCGCTGTACGCGATCGGGCTGCTCTCCTCGTACCTGGCGTCCCGCTACATCACGATCCTGTTCAACGGACAGTCCGCGGGCACCTACGACCACTACTTCAATCTCTTCCTCTCCCCGGACGACGTGCTGCTGTCGGTGCTCAAGGTGCTGATCTTCAGCGTGATGGTGATCCTCGCCCACTGCTACTACGGCTTCCACGCCACGGGCGGGCCCGCCGGAGTGGGGGTGGCCGTCGGCCGGTCGGTGCGCAACGCCATCGTGCTCATCAGCGTCACCGACTTCTTCCTCTCGCTCGCCATCTGGGGCGCCACGACGACGGTGAAGGTGGCCGGCTGATGAATGCCAACCGGGCGCAGACCGTGCGCCGCAGACTCGCCGGAATCACCTTCCTCCTCGTGCCCGCCGTGCTCGTATGGGTGTCGGTCTCGGTGTACAACAAGGACTTCACCGACGACGCCACCGTGACCGTACGCACCGGTAGCGTCGGCAACGAGATGCACGAAAACGCGGATGTGAAGCTGCGCGGCGTCGTCGTCGGGCAGGTCCGCACTATCTCGGCCGACGGGGACGGGGCCCGGCTCACCCTCGCGATCCAGCCCGACAAGCTCCACCGCATCCCCGCCGACGTGAGTGCCCAGATGCTGCCCACCACGCTCTTCGGGGAACGGTTCGTGGCGCTCGTACCGCCCGGGACGCCGTCCGCGCAGACACTGCGGGCCGGGGCCGTCATCCCGCAGGACCACTCCAGCAACGCCATCGAGCTGGAGGAGGTGCTCGACAACGTCCTGCCGCTGCTGACCGCAGTCAAGCCGGAGAAGCTCGCCGCCACCCTCGGCGCGGTCTCCCAGGCACTCGAAGGACGCGGCGAGAAGCTCGGCGACACCCTCCTCACGCTCGACGCCCACCTGAAGAAGTTCAACCCCCAACTCCCCACGCTCAACGCCGACATCAAGGAACTCGTCAGGGTGAGCAAGGTGTACGGGGATGCCGCGCCCGATGTCCTGGACGCGCTCACCGACTTCACCACCACCAGCGGCACCATCGCCGAACAGCAGGCGGAACTCGCCGACCTGTACGGGTCCACGACCGCCTCCGCGCAGGACATCACATCCTTCCTCCGGGAGAACAAGGACAACCTGATCCGGCTCTCCGCCACGGGCCGGCCGACGCTGGAACTGCTGGCACGGTACTCGGACGAATTCCCCTGCACCTTGCGGACCATGGCGGGCTTCGTCCCGGCCATGGACAAGGCGCTCGGCAAGGGCACGAACCGGCCCGGACTCCACGTCACCGTCAAGGCCGTGAAGTCCAAGGGCAAGTACGTGCCCGGCAAGGACACCCCGGTGTACGACGCGACCGGCGGACCGCACTGCTACTCCGTGCCGTACCTCGGCCGGACCGTACCGACCGCGGACGCCCGTACGGCCGGGGCGATAGCGCCGGCCGGCCGGCCACGCGCCGATGAGCCGACCGGCGCCGCGCCCCCGGACACGGACTCCGCCCTCGGCATGCCCAATTCCCCGCAGGAGAGCCGGCTCGTCAACGAACTGGTCGCTCCCTCACTGAAGGTCCAGCCGCAGACCCTGCCCGACTGGAGCAGCGTGCTCATCGGTCCGGCCTTCCGCGGTGCGGAGGTGAAGCTCAAGTGAAGCGCCGCTCTCTCGCCGGGCCGCTCGCGAAATCGATCGTCTTCGTTCTGGTGACCGTTCTGGCCACCACCGTCCTGGCCCTGTCCATCGCCAATACGGGCGTCGGCGACACCACCACGTACAAGGCCAGGTTCACCGACGTCACCGGACTGATCGTCGGTGACAGCGTCCGGATCGCCGGGGTGAAGGTCGGGCAGGTCGAGTCCATCGAGGTGGCCGACAAACGGCTCGCCGAGGTCGGCTTCGCCGTCCGCAAGGGGCGCAGGCTGCCTGCCTCGGTGACCGCCTCGATCAAATACCTCAACATGGTCGGCCAGCGGTACATCGACCTCGACCAGGGCGCCGGACCGGTCGGCCGCAGCTTCACCGCCGGGGCGACCATTCCGCTCTCCCGCACCACCCCGGCGCTCGATCTCACCCAGCTCTTCAACGGCTTCCAGCCGCTCTTCGAAGGGCTCTCCCCGCCGGACGTCAACCAGCTCGCGGGCTCCATCGTCCAGGTGCTCCAGGGCGAGGGCGGCACCGTCGACAGCATCCTCCAGCACGTCGGCTCGCTGACCGGCACGGTCGCCGCGAAGGACAAGGTGATCGGCGAGGTGATCAAGAACCTCAATACGGTCCTGAAGACCGTCAACGACCGCGAGGCCGGCTTCAGCGACCTCGTCGTCACCCTTCAGAAACTCGTCACCGGCTTCTCCGGCGACCGCAGACCGCTCGGCCAGGCGGTCACCGCGATGGGTGCGCTCACCACCGTCACTGCGGACCTTCTCGGCGACGGCCGCAAACCCCTCAAGGACGACATCAAACAACTCGGCCGTCTCTCCGACCAGTTGGGCAAGGGCACCCCGCAGATCGAGAACTTCCTGCGGAAGACCCCGGCCAAGATGGAAGCGATCAGCCGCCTCGCCTCGTACGGCTCGTGGCTCAACCTCTACCTCTGCGAAGCCAAGGTCAGCGGTGTGAGCACCGACGACGGCAGCGCCCCGCCCACCGGCATCGTGGTCGCGAAGCCGAGGTGCCAGGCATGAGAATCAAACCCGTACGGGAACGCAACCCCGTCGCCGTGGCCCTCGTGGGACTGCTCGTCCTCGCCCTCGTCGGCCTGGCCGCCTACCGCGCCGACTCGCTGCCCTTCATCGGCGGCGGCACCACCTACAGCGCCGACTTCACCGAATCCGCCGGACTCGGCGAGGGCGACGAGGTGCGGGTCGCCGGAGTGAAGGTCGGCGAGGTCACCGGCGTGTCGCTCGACGGTTCCAAGGTGAAGGTCCGTTTCAAGGTCAAGGACGTCTGGATCGGCAACTCCTCCACCGTCGGCATCGCCATCAAGACACTGCTGGGCGAGAAGTACCTCGCCGTCGACCCGCTCGGCGACGCCCCGCAGGATCCGCACGAGCGCATCACGGTCAGCCGCACCACGTCGCCGTACGACGTCACCCAGGCGTTCAACGGACTCGGCGAGACCATCGGGGAGATCGACACCCAGCAGCTCGCCAAGAGCTTCGAGACGATCTCCGCCACCTTCAAGGACTCCCCGCCGGACGTGAAGAGCGCCGCAGACGGGCTCTCCGCCCTCTCCAGGACGGTCTCCGAACGCGACGCCCAGCTCGCCACTCTCCTCAAGGGCAGCAAGCAGCTCACCAAGACCCTCGCCGGCAAGAAGAGCAGCTTCGAAACCCTGCTGGAGGACGGCAATCTGCTCCTCGGCGAGATCCAGGCGCGCCGCGACTCCATCCATCTGCTGCTCACCGGCACCCGGAACCTGGGCACCCAGCTCACCGGCCTCGTCGAGGACAACAACAAACAGCTGGGGCCCACCCTGGACTCGCTCGGCCGGGTCACCGCGGTGTTGGTGAAGAACCGCAAGAGCCTCGACAAGGTGCTGTCGCTCGCCGGTTCCTACAACCGGCTCGTCGGCAACACTCTCGGCAGCGGCCGGTGGTTCGACAACTACGTCTGCGGGGTCGTCCCGAAGAACTACCTGCCCGCCGGCACACCGGCGGGACCCGAATGCAAGCCACCCAAGCAGCAAGGCGGCCGATGAGATGAGAATGACGCGCATCGTCGGCATCGGCGCCGGACTCGCCGTCGTGGCCGTCGCGGCCACCACGGGTGTGATGGCGATGGACGACGAAGGAACGACGACCATCACCGCCTACTTCGACCAGGCCACGGGTGTGTACGCAGGATCGGACCTGCGGATCCTCGGCGTCAGGGTCGGCAAGGTCGAATCGGTCACGCCGCACGGCCGCGAGGTCGAGGTCACCCTGCGGGTCGACAAGGGCATCAAGGTCCCCAAGGGGGCGCACGCCGTGGTCGTCGCCCCCAGCCTCGTCGCCGACCGCTACGTCCAGCTCGCCCCCGCGTACAACGGCGGACCGCAGATCGCGGACAACGCCGTACTGCCCGCCGCGAACAACGCCACGCCCGTCGAGGTCGACCAGCTGTACGAGTCCATCACCGAGCTCTCCACGGCCCTCGGCCCCGACGGAGCCAACGCGGACGGCGCGCTCTCCGGTCTCCTCGACACCGGCGCCAAGAACCTCGACGGCAACGGAAAGGCCATCGGGAACTCCATCGAACAGTTCGGCAAGGCGACCAAGACTCTCGACAAGAGCAGCGGGAACCTCTTCGACACACTGTCCTACCTGCAGTCCTTCACCACCATGCTGAAGGACAACGACGGCAATGTGCGCGCCGCCGAACAGCAACTGAACTCCGTCACCGGATTCCTCGCCGACGACAAGGAGAACCTCGGCGCGGCACTGAAGGAGCTGGGCACCGCCCTGGGCCAGGTCAAGAGCTTCATCCAGAAGAACCGCGGCGCCCTGAAGTCGAATGTGGACGCCCTGGTGCCGCTCACCCAGACCCTGGTCGACCAGCGTGCCTCGCTCGCCGAGTCGATGGACACGCTGCCGCTCGCGGCGGACAACGTGGTCAACGCCTACGACCCGGTGAACCGCACCCTCAACGGCCGTACCAACCTCAACGAGCTCTCCATGGGAGGGCCGCTCACCGAGGCCCCGGCACTCGCGGGCCTCGCACCGGTGGACGCCGCGCGTCAGAAGGCGCTGCCCGCCCTGCCGCTCCCGACCGTCGGCACCGTCTACGGCACCCCGGCGAAGACCGCCACGGAGAAGAAGGGGCCGAACCGATGAGCCGCGCACTGCGCAGACCCGGAGCCCGCACCACCGGCGTCGTCGCGGCGCTGGCCGTGGGCGTCGGCCTGGCCCTGGTCGTCACCGGCACCGGCCTGCCGTCGTTCACCGGCATCGACCAGCTGCCGCTGCCCGGCGGCGCAGACCTCGGCGACCACCCGTACGAGATCACCGCGGAGTTCGCGGACGTCCTCAGCCTCGCCCCGCAGTCCTCGGTGAAGGTCAACGACGTCGCCGTCGGCCGCGTCACCAGGATCTCTTTGAACTCGGGCAGCTGGAACGCCAAGGTCACGATGCGGGTCAACGGCAAGGTCGAACTGCCCGAGAACGCCTACGCCCACCTCGAACAGTCCAGCCTCCTCGGCGAGAAGTACATCCAGCTCTCACCGCCCGCGAGCGGCACCGCCCGGGGCAGGCTCGCCGACGGAGACCGGATCCCACTGACCCGGACCAACCGCAACCCCGAGGTCGAAGAGGTCTTCGGCGCCTTGTCGATGCTCCTCAACGGCGGTGGCGTCAACCAGCTCAAGACCATCACCACGGAACTCGACAAGGCACTCGCCGGACAGGAACCCCAGGTCCGTTCCATGCTCAACCGGGTCGACACCCTCGTCACGAACCTGGACGGCCACAAGGGAGACATCACCGACGCACTCGACGGCGTCAACCGGCTCTCCGCCACCCTCGCCACCCGCAAACAGGACGTCGGCACGGTCCTGACCGGGCTCAGCCCCGGCCTGAAGGTCCTGGAGAAGCAGCGAGGTTCGCTCCTCACCATGCTCCGCTCGCTCGACACCCTCTCCACCGTCGCCGTCGACACGGTCAACAAGAGCAAGGCCGACATGATCGCCGACCTCAAGGCCCTCGCCCCCACCCTCAACGCGCTCGCCGACTCGGGGAGCGATCTGCCGGACTCCCTCCAGGTGCTGCTCACCTACCCGTTCACGGACGAGGTGCTCCGCGGGGTCAAAGGGGACTACCTCAACGTCTATCTGGATGTGACGGCCATGCCCGGCACGCAGATCATCCCGCCGCTGGTCCCGGACACCGCCCAGCCCACCGCGGTCGGTACGAGCGCGAACTCCGGCTCGGCGCTGCCCCTGCCACTGCCCCCGGTCTCCACGGCGGTCGCGGACGGGAGCGGCCGGTGATCACCCTCGCCGTCCGGCTGAAGAACATCGCCTTCCTGGTCATCGCGGTGCTCGTCCTCGGCTACCTCGGGGTGCGGTACGCCGACCTCGGCCACTACATCGGCCTGCGCGGCTACTACACCGTCACCGTCCAACTCCCGCGCACCGGCGGTCTGTACACCCACTCCGACGTCACCTACCGGGGCGTGTCCGTGGGCCGGGTCGGGCCGATCGAACTCACCGACGACGGAGTCGAGGCCGAACTGCGCATCGAGAAGGACGCCCCGAAGATCCCGGACAGCCTCACGGCGGTCGTCGCCAATCTCTCCGCGGTCGGCGAGCAGTACATCGACCTGCGGCCCACCCGTACCGACGGCCCGTACCTGGCGAACGGCTCGGTCATCGACCAGGCCGACACCACCGTCCCGGCCCCCGTCACCAACGTCCTCACCAGCGTCAACGACCTGGCGGGCTCCGTCGACCCGGAATCCCTGCGCACCGTCGTCGACGAGTTCGGCACCGCGTTCGAGGGGCGCGGCGACGACCTCCAGGTCCTCCTGGACACCGGAAGCGACTTCGTCCGGGCGGCCGACGACGCCCTCCCCGTCAACACCCGGCTCATGGCCGACGGCGAGACCGTGCTGCGCACCCAGGCCGAACAGGGCGAAGCACTCAAGGGCTTCGCCTCCGGTGCCGAGCAACTGGCCGCCGAGCTCAAGGGATCCGACACCGACCTGCGCAGGCTGATCGCGGTCGCACCCGACGCGACCGGCCAGATCAGCGGACTGCTGCGGGACCTCGACCCGAGCTTCGGCGTGGTCGTCGCCAACCTTCTCACCACCTCCGAGGTCGCCGTCACCCGGCAGCGCGGACTGGAGGAACTCCTGGTGAAACTGCCCGCGGTGGCAGCCGCGGGATCGAGCGCGGTGGACAGGAACGGCGCCCGGTTCGGCATGTCGGTCACCTTCTTCGAACCCCTGCCCTGCACCGCCGGATACGGCTCCACGGTCTACCGCGGCGGTCTCGACACCTCGGCCGGACCACCCGTCAACACCAAGGCCCGCTGCACCTCGTCGCCCGGCACCGGCATCAACGTCCGGGGCAGCGCCAACGCACCGAAGGGCGGCGCCGTGCCCGAGCCCGCCAAACCCGGATCGATGCTCCTCGGACACGGCTCGGCGCACCGGCTCCCCGGCACCCTCGGCGTCAGCGGGGCCACCCCGCCGGCCGCCGACGGCATGGCCGGCCTGCTGGGACTCGGACAGGGAGGCGGCGCATGACGCCCCGTACGAAGACCCTGACCGGCTGGGCGGCACTGCTCGCCGCCGCGGTGATCTGCGCACTCGGCGGCTGGTCGTACGCCGACGCGCGCGGCGACGAAGACCTGTCGTACGCGAAGAACCGCGATGTCGCGCTGGCCGACGGAAAGCGTCACCTCGCCCGGCTGAACAGCCTCGACGGGAAGGATGCCAAGAGCGTCGACGCGGGCCTCGACGCCTGGCTCGAATCCTCCACCGGGCCGCTGCACGACCAGCTGGGGCGCACTCGGAGCAAGGACGCGAGCGAACTGACGAAGTCCGGCTCCACCGCCCGCGGCAAGGTCACCGACGCGGCGCTCACCGCACTCGACGAGCGCACCGGTACGGCGGAACTGATCGCGACGGTCGATGTCGACGTCACCCCGCGCACCGGCAAGGGCGGCACCGAACGCAAACGCTTCGAGGCCACGCTCGCCCGTACCGCGGACGGCTGGAAGGTCAAGGCCCTCACGGCGATTCCGGTCAGGGGCGGCGCATGAAGGAGCGGGGAGGGGCGGCGGTCGTGAGCACGGACGTGGACGCGGAGGCCGTCGAAAACACGGAGGAACTGGACGCGGTCGCCGGTGAGGACGGCACGGTCCCGCCCGGGGCGGGCCGCCGGTGGCCGCGCGCCGTGGCAGCAGTTCTGGTCGTGGCGCTCCTCGCGGCCGGTGGCGGACTCTTCGCCAAAGGCAGGCAGTTGCGCGACACCCCCGCCACCTCGAACCGGGCGCTGACCGACAGCGCGGCGACCACCCGGGTCGCAGGTGATGTCAGCAACGCGCTCGGCAAGGTCTTCTCGTACAGCCCGCAGGCCACCGACGTCACCAAGGAATCGGCGAAAGAACTCCTGGCAGGGACGGCGCTCAAGCAGTACGCGGCCCTGTTCGGCCAGGTCGAGAAGCAGGCCGTAGACCAGAAGCTGACGCTCACCACCCACGTCGTACGCGCCGGGGTGACCCGGCTGACGGACAGCAGCGCCCACCTGCTCGTCTTCCTCGACCAGGTCTATGAACGCGAAGGCAAGCCGGCCACCACGGCGGCGGCACAGCTCTCCGTCACGGCCGAACTGCGGGACGGCCACTGGACCGTCGTCGAGATCACCTCCAGATAGCAGAGCCCACACTCGTCCGACTCAGCACGGATCGGCCGCAGGGGAGAGACAGCAATGGCATGGGTACGGATGACGAAGAACCTGCTGGTGGCGGTGGCGGTGGCGGTCGCGTTGACGGTCGCGGCGGCCGGCGCGGCAGGCTGGGGCGGGGTGTCCCGTTACGACGCCGCGCACGACGAATCGGCGGCGTACGCACAGGCCCGCGACGAAGCGCTGGCCGCGGGCGAACAGGCCGTGCAGAACATGAACACCCTGGACCACCGGAAGCTGGCGAAGGGCCTCGACAGCTGGGAGGACTCCACCACCGGCGATCTTCACCAGCAACTCGTCGACGGACGCGACGCGTTCGTGAAGCAGATCCAGCAGGCGAAGACCGTCAGCACGGCCCAGATCCTGTCCGGGGCGGTGACCGAACTCGACGACCGGGCCGGCAAGGCCGGGGTGATGGTGGCTCTGCGGGTCACTGTCACCGCTCCCAAGGGCAAGCCCGCGGTGAAGGAGAGCCGGATGCTCGGGCAGCTCACCCGTACCTCCGAGGGGTGGAAGCTCAGCGCCCTCGGCCAGGCGCCCGTCGGCAACACGGCCGGCTGACGCCGCCGACTCCCACCCCGCCACCCGAGAGGACCCCGGACATGTCGACGACCCGTCACCTCGTCAACCGTCAACGCCGTCTGGCCACCGTCGCCGCGGAACGCGCCACCGCCACCGCTGCCGTCCCGCCGAGCAAGCCCACGCCCCCCGGCCGCTCGCGCGACGAGCCCGCAGGGACCACGGCCGGGGAGGACACCACGGTCGAGGACACGGTCGACGACGACGCCGATACGGGGGAGGAGGCGGCACCGCGACGCAAGCGGCCGCCCCGCCTCCGCCTCCGGCTGCCCGCCGTCCTCTGTGCCCTCACGGTGCTCCTCGGCGCCTTCGCCGCCTGGGCGTTCGGCTCGGCCGCGAGCCTGCGCGACGAACCGGCCCGCCGGAACACGGCCCTCACCGACATCGGCCGCACCAGCGAGGTGAAGGGGCAGATCTCCGAGGCGGTGGGCGCGGTGTTCTCGTACAACTACGCCTCGCCCGTCAAGTCCGAGCGTGCGGCGAAGAGTTACCTGGTCGGCCGGGCGGTCCAGCAGCACGCGGACATGCTCGCGCAGGTACGGGCGCAGGGTCAGCAGCAGAAGTTGGTGCTGACCACGACCGTCACGGACAGCGGTGTGGAACTCCTCGACGGCGACCGGGCCCGGCTGCTGATCTTCGCCGACCAGAGCAACACCCGTACCGGCACGTCGGACGAGACGACCTACGCGGCGGCCATGTTCGCCGTGGACGCTGTTCGCCGCGGCGACACCTGGCGGATCTCCGGCATCGACACGTTCGCCCGGTGACCCGGGGGAGAGGGGAGCACGCATGAGGTTCAACGGCATCATGCGCCGGGGAATCGGCGGCACGGCGGCCGCGGTCGCCGCGATGGCCGCGCTCACCGGGTCCCAGGCACCGGGACTCGTCCGCCATCAACAGACCGCGAAGGAGCGCCAGGAGTCCGACGAGGTCACGTGGTCGCACGTGGCCAACGACGACTCCTACCACACCGAACTGCCGCCGCTCCAGTCGCCGACGCCGCCGAAGGCCGGTGTGGAGCAGAGCCCGGCCGTCGCGCGGGCGTGGGCCGAGGCGGGCATCCCGGCCACGGTGCTCGCCGCCTACCGCGAGGCGGAGAGCGCGCTCGGACGCACCGACCCCGGATGCCATCTGCCGTGGCAGTTACTCGCGGCGATCGGCAAGGTCGAGTCGGGCCAGGCGGGCGGGGGACGGGTCGACGCCCACGGCACGACGCTCGGCCCGATCCTCGGGCCGGTCCTCGATGGCGCCGGATTCGCCAACATTCCGGACACCGACGGCGGCGAGTACGACGGCGACAGCACCTACGACCGGGCGGTCGGCCCGATGCAGTTCATCCCGTCCACCTGGGCCCACTGGGGCAAGGACGGCAACGGCGACGGCCGCCGCGATCCGAACAACGTCTACGACGCCGCACTCGCCGCCGGGTACTTCCTCTGTGCCGGACCGCGCGATCTGTCGGTGAAGGCCGACCTGGACCGGGCGATCCTCAGCTACAACCACTCGGACACCTACCTGCGCACCGTGCTGTCCTGGCTCGAGTTCTACCGCAAGGGCATTCACCCGGTGGCCGACGGCAAGGGCACCGTCCCGAAGAGCCCCGGCGCGGGCGGACCGAACAAGCCGACGCACCCGGTGGGCGGTCCCGGAGCCCCGGGTGGCGGCATCGTCATCGGCCCGCCGCCCGGCGGTTCGCACGGCCCCTCGCCCTCATCGTCCTCGAAGCCCTCCGGCCCACCGACGAGCTCCACGCACCCCACCGGCTCCCCGGACCCCACCGATCCGGGCACCGCCTCACCCGACCCGACCGACAGCGGACCGGCCTCCCCGGACCCCGGCACCAGCCCCGACCCCGGCACCTCGGCCCCCGGCCCGGGCACGGACCCCGGCTGCCCGAGCGACTCGCCGTCACCGGACCCGACCGGCTCGACCGGAACCACCGAGTCGCCGACTCCCGACCCGGGCACGACCGAGGAGCCGTGCGCCACGCCCTCGGGCTCAGAGCCTGTCGGGTGACCTTCGATCGGGGAGCGGACGCGGCGTGGTGCGTGCGATTCCAAGGCGCCGGGATGGCCTCGTAGCAGAGCTACTAGGGCATTTCGGCAACGCCGGAAGCGTGCGTGCCACGTCGTGGCCGCCCGATCAGAGGTCACCCGACAGGCTCTCAGCGCCCGCCGGCTGACAGCACCTCGGTCAGGTCGTACCGCACCACCTCTTCCAGCTGCGCGTACGTGCAGCCGTCCGGGGCGCGGTCCGGCCGCCACCGGCGGAACTGCGCGGTGTGCCGGAAACGGTCGCCCTCCATGTGGTCGTACGCCACCTCACAGACCCGTTCCGGGCTGAGCGCAACCCAGGACAGGTCCTTCTTGCCCGACCAGCGACTCGGTGCCCCGGGCAGTCGTGACCCCTCGTGCGCCGCCGCGTCCGTCCAGGCCGCCCACGGGTGGTCGGCCGACTCGATGCGCAGTGGTTCCAGCTCCTCCAGGAGCTCGGCGCGCCGCTTCATCGAGAAGGCCGCACAGACCCCGACGTGCTGCAGGACGCCCTCGGCGTCGTACAGGCCGAGCAGCAGCGAGCCGACGACCGGGCCGCTCTTGTGGAGGCGGTAGCCCGCCACCACGCAGTCGGCGGTCCGCTCGTGCTTGATCTTGTACATCACCCGGGTGTCGGGGCGGTACGGCAGATCGAGCGGTTTGGCGACCACGCCGTCGAGCCCCGCGCCCTCGTACCGGTCGAACCACTCCCGGGCGACAGCCGGGTCCGTGGTCGCCGGCGCCAGGTGGACGGGCGGCGACGCGGCGGACAGGGCGGCCTCCAGCACGGCACGCCGGTCGGACTGCCGGACGGAGAGGAGCGAATCGTCGCCCACCGCCAGGATGTCGAAGGCGACCAGACTGGCCGGGGTCCGCTCGGCGAGCAGCCGCACCCGGGAATCGGCGGGGTGGATGCGCTCGCTGAGCCGGTCGAAGTCCAGCCGGCCGCCGTACGCGATGACGATCTCGCCGTCGATCACACAGCGCGGCGGCAGATTGTCGCGGACGGCGGTGACCAGTTCGGGGAAGTAGCGGGTGAGCGGCTTTCCGGTGCGGCTGCCGATCACCACCTCCTCGCCGTCGCGATGCACGATCGCGCGGAATCCGTCCCACTTGGCCTCGTACTGCATACCGGGCGGGATCTTCGAGACGGACTTGGCGAGCATCGGCTTCACAGGCGGCATCACCGGCAGATCCATGGCCCCGATTCTTGCCGACGGACGCGCCCACGTCTCCCGATATGCGGCATATGTGGACCCGGCCTACCGTGACCGTCATGGGTGCAGCGGGAAAAGCGGTGGAGTTCGAAGCCGACGGACGGGCCGTACGGCTGTCCAGTCCGGACAAGGTCTACTTCCCGGCGAAGGGCTATACGAAGAGGGACGTGGCCGAGTACTTCCTGGCCGTGGGCCCCGGCATCACACGCGCCCTGCGCGACCGGCCGACCACCCTCCAGCGCTTCGTCGACGGTGTCGAGGGCGAGTTCTTCTACCAGAAGCGGGCCCCGAAGAACCTTCCCGACTGGATCCCCACCGCCAGGATCGACTTCCCCAGCGGTCGTTCCGCCGACGAAGTCTGCCCCACCGAACTCGCCGCAGTCATCTGGGCGGCCAACCTCGGCACGCTCACCTTCCACCCCTGGCCCGTCCGCAGGGCCGACACCGACCACCCGGACGAGCTGCGCATCGACCTCGACCCACAGCCCGGAACGGACTACGCGGACGCGGTGCGGGCCGCCCACGAGCTGCGGTCCGTCCTCGACGAGCACGGTCTGCGCGGCTGGCCCAAGACCTCCGGCGGCCGGGGCATCCATGTCTTCGTCCCCATCGAGCCGAAGTGGACCTTCACCGCGGTCCGGCGCGCCGCCATCGCCACCGGACGGGAACTGGAACGCAGGATGCCTGACCGGGTGACCACCGCATGGTGGAAGGAGGAGCGCGGCGAGCGGATCTTCGTCGACTACAACCAGACCGCCCGCGACCGCACGATCGCCTCCGCCTACTCCGTTCGCCCCTTCCCGCACGCCCCGGTCTCCGCCCCGCTGCGCTGGGAGGAGATCGACGACGCCGAACCGCGCGACTTCGACATCAGGACCATGCCCGGGCGCTACGCCGAGGCCGGTGACGTGCACGCGGACATGGACGAGCACGCGTTCCGGCTCGACGGGCTGCTGGAGCTGGCCGACCGGGACGAGCGGGAGCACGGGCTCGGCGAACTGCCGTACCCACCGGAGTACCCGAAGATGCCCGGCGAACCGAAACGGGTCCAGCCGAGCCGGGCCCGGCACGACGAGGACGGCTCTGGATGAGCGCACCCGACCTGGAGCCCTCCGCACCGCACGGAGCGCATGGCCGGCCGCTGAGCCGTGGCCAGAAATGGGCCGTGTACAAGGACTCGCCGTACCTTCCCGCGACGGTTCTGTTGTTCATCCTCGCTGCCGCCGCGGGACTCTTCGCCGGTTCCTACACCTACGCGATGGCCAATCCGACCCCGCACCGGATCCCGACCGCCGTGGTCAGCCCGCCGACGGCACGGGGCAAGGAGTTCGTGGCCGCCATGGACAAGGCGCTCGGCGCGTCACTCGTCATCCACCCGTATCCGACCGCGGCACAGGCACGCGAGGCGCTGGAGGAACAGGAGGCCTTCACGATCGTGCGGTCGGACAGCCACGGGGTGACCCTGGACGTCGCCGGCGCCTCGGGCGCGTCCGTGGCACAACTGCTCACGGAGTCCGCCGTGAAAGTGGGAACCGGAATCGGCGTGCCGGTCACGGTCAGGGACGTCAAACCGCTCCAGAAGGGCGACCCGCGCGGGCTGGCGCTCTTCTACATCTCGCTCGCGGCGGTGATCGTCGGCTTCGTCGGCGCGATCCAGCTGAGTGTGCACGCCCGGGCGCTGCTGCCGCTGGAGCGGATCCTCTTCACCATCGCGTACTCGCTGCTGGGGGCCTTCGCCATCGCCGCCGTCGTGGACTGGCTGCTGGGCGCCCTGGACCTGCCGTTCCTCCACTCCTGGCTGATCCTCGCCTTCGCCATGTTCACGTCGGGGATGGTCTTCACCATGTTCAACACCTTCATGGGCCGCTGGGCGATGCTGCCCACCTGGGGGGTGATGGTGCTGCTGGGCAATCCGTCCTCCGGCGGTGCGGTGTCCTGGCCGCTGCTGCCGTCGGTCCTCGGGCACATCGGCCGCTGGCTGCCCCCGGGGGCCTCGGTCAACGCCCAGCACACCGCCGTCTATTACCAGGGGCACCAGTTCCTCTTCCCGTACCTGGTCCTCGGGGCCTGGGCGCTGGTCTCCTGCACGGTGTTCTGGGTGTGGCGCCACCGGCATCCGGGAGGCCGTGACCGCATGCCTCAGCACGCGGCCACGGCCACCTGACGCCGGTGGGGGCTACAGCTCCTTGATGCGGATGTCGCGGTACGAGACCACGTCCGTGGCGCTGTGGACCTGGAGCCCGATGTAGCCGGAGGCGTACCGCCGGCCGTCGGTGCCCGGGTCGTCGCCCCGCGGCGGCTCGAAGACCTGACCGCCGTTGTTGTCGAACTCGTTCAGCAGGACACCGTTGCGGTAGACCGAGTAGTGCTGGTCCACCACCCGGATCTCGTAGTCGTTCCAGGTGCCCTTGGGGGTGACCCCGGCCCCGGCCAGACCGATCCGGTCGAAGCCGTAGATCGAGCCGGTCTTGTACATGTCGCCGTCCGGCCGGTCGAGGATCTGCACCTCATGGCCGTACTTGATGGCGACCCACTCCGGACGCGACTCCTCGGGGTTGTCGTGGACGTTCGGGAAACGGACGAACACACCGCTGTTGGCGTTGCCCGCGCCGGGGGCGTCGTCGCGCCACTGGAGCTTCAGCGAGAAGTCGCCGTACTGCCGGCCCGGGAACCACAGCATGCCCATGCCGTCCACCGTGGTGGAGCTGGTGATCGTGCCGTCCGGATTGAGCCCGAACCTGCCGCCGCCCACCTGCTGCCACTTGGCGAAGGACGCCGCCGTGCCGTCGAAGAGCTTCTTGTAGCCCTCGTCCTGGCCCGGCATGCCGATCCCCGACTGCTTGGCCGCCCGGTAGATCTTCTTGTGCTCGCGGGCGTCGATCACCCCGGCGGCGAGCAGCTTGTCGAGGACGGTGTCGACGTGCTTGAGGAACAGCGCGTGCGAGGACCAGTCCTTCTCGTCCTCGATCAGCTCATTGATGGTGCAGCGGTTGCCGGTGATGCGGTTGGGAACCCCGGTGTCGACGGTGCCGACGATGACGGTGAGCCGCTCGTCGAACTCCGGGCAGTTGGGCGCCGGTACGCCTCCGCTCTCCGCGACGGTGAACGACACCTGCTTCGCGACGGAGGTGTTGCCGGCCTTGTCCGTCGCCCGGTGAGCGACCGTGTGGTAGCCGACGCGGTCGACGATGACGGTGGTGGTGTACGCGAGGTACGGGCCGCCGTCGAGCGAGTACTCGATCCTGTCCACGCCCGACTCGGCGTCCGTCGCGGTGACGGTCACCTTGGCACTGGTGATGTAGGCGTTGTCCGAGTTCTTGTCGCCCTCCACCTTGGCCGAGGTCTCCGGCGGAGTCTTGTCCTGCGTCGGCGGCGCCACGACGGTGAAGTCGACCGACTTCTCGGCCGCGGCGTTGCCGGCCTTGTCGGTGGCTCGGTAGCGGACCTGGTGCGTGCCGGTCTCGTGCACCATCACGGGTGCGGTGTACGGCTGCCAGGCGCCGTCCGCGCCGATCGCGTACTCGATGGTGTTGACGCCGGAGCCGGTGTCGGAGGCGGTCACGGTGACCGTCGCCATCCCCAGGTACCGCCCCTGGTCGTCCTTCTCTCCGGAGACGGTCGCCGAGGTTTCCGGCGGGGTCTTGTCGTCCGTCGGCGGTGCGGCGACCGCGAAGTCGACGGACTTCTCGGCTGCGACGTTGCCCGCCTTGTCGGTGGCGCGATACCGGATGGTGTGCGTTCCGACCTCGTTCACCACGATCGGTGCGGTGTACGGCTGCCAGGCGCCGTCCGCCCCGACCGCGTACTCGACGGTGTCGACACCCGAGCTGTCGTCGGTCGCCGAGAGGGTGACCGTCGCCTGGCCGACGTACGCGCCGTCGGCGTTCTTGTCACCGTCGACCTTCGCCGAGGTCTCGGGCGCGGTGGTGTCCGTACCGCCGCCGTCCGTGACGGTGAGGATGCCCTGCATCGCCTCGTGTCCCGGCATGGTGCAGTGGTAGAAGTACCGGCCGGGGGAGAGCGTGACCTCGGCGGTGTGCTTGCCGCCCTGGTCGTCGGCCGGATTGGCCAGGATGTTCAGCGTGACGTCGTTGTTGAACTCCGGGTCCGAGACGCTGAACGTCAGGGTGTGCGGCATCCCCGTGGTGTTTCCGGTCGCCGCGCTGTTCTCGAAGACGATGGTCGCCTTGCCGGCCACGGCCGTCTTCGGGGCGGACAGATAGTGGTCGATGGGGTCGCCCGCCGTCCAGGTGAGGACCTGGTCGGCCGCCGCGGTTGCCGGAGCCGCCGTACGGCCGTACGCCGCCGTCGAGGTCAGCCCCAGCACCATCAGGAACGAACCCAGCAGCGCGAGCCACAACCGGACGGGCCGGTACCGCTGTCGCGAGAAGATCGAACGATGTCTCACCGCACGGCCGCCTTCCTGGCGAGATCCTCGGCGGCCGGGGTCGGACCGCCGCCCTTGTACGTCACACGCCACAGCGCGGACTTGGAGTCGGAGGTGAAGAAGCCGCGCCCGTAGTCCAGGACGTACAGCGAACCGTCCGGGGCGAACTTCCAGTCCATCAGGTTGCGGATGCCGTCCGCCCCGACCGGAATGATTTTCTTCAGGGATTCGGCGTGCGTGGGCAGACCGCCCCTGCCGGCCGTCTTCGGGTCGGTGAGCACGGCGTGCCGCGGCTGGGTGTCGTCGTAGAAGTCGCCGACGAACCACTTGCCGTCCCAGTAGGAGGGCCACTTGTCGGCGCTGGTGCTCGTCGCGTCATAGCGGTAGACCGGGCCGTTCATCGTGGCCTGACCGCCTCCCTTGAGCCACGGCAGCAGCTGCTTCTGCTCCTCCGTCCTGTAGCTCGGGATGCCGTTGGCGTCGCGCGGGTAGTCCACACCACCGCCCTGCGGCGAGTACCAGATGGTGTTGGAGGTGATCGGCGGCAGGTTCACCAGACCGTCGTTGTTCGGCGACTCGTTCTTGGGGTGATCGCAGTCGTACCAGCCGAGCGGCTTGCTCGGGTCGGGCAGATTGCGGTCCCGGTAGGGCTGCTTGTTGCCCATGCAGTACGGCCAGCCGTGGTTGCCCGCCTTGGTGATCGCGGCGAACGTGTCGTACTTGGCCGGACCCCAGGTGGTGGACGGTGCGCCCGCGTCGGGGCCGACCCAGCCCGCGTAGAGCGTGTCGGTCGATTGGTCGATGGAGATACGGGCCGGGTTGCGAACCCCCATCACATAGATCTCGCCGCGGGTCCTGCCGCCGCCCTCGTCCGGCTCCTTGCCGGTGAAGAGATTGCCCTCGGGCAGGGTGTATGTGCCGTCGTCCTCGGGGTGGATCCGCAGGATCTTCCCGTTGAGATTGTTCGTGTTGCCCGCGGTGCGCCGGGCATCGGCGAAGGAGACGCCCTTGTAGTTCGGCTGCGGGTTGTTGCCGGAGTAACCGTCGCTGAAACCGGAGGAGTTGTTGTCACCGGTCGCGATGTACAGGTTGCCCCTGGAGTCCCAGGCCATCCCGCCGCCCGCGTGGCAGCAGCTGTGGACCTGGACCGGCCAGTGCAACAGCACCTTCTCGGAGGACAGATCAAGCTTGTTGGTGGCCAGGTCGAGAGTGAAGCGGGAGACCTGACGGACCGCCATCTGTCTGTCGCGGTCGATCTTCGAGTGCGGTGTGTAGTGCAGATACACCCAGCCATTCTTCTCGAAGTCCGGGTCCAGCTCTATCCCGAGCAGCCCCTCCTCGACCTTGATCAGCTCGTCGCCGCCGCCCTTGTTGCCGAAGATCGTCAGCTCACCGGCGAGGGTGACGTTCTTGGTCTTCGGGTCGTAGACATGGATCTGTCCGAGACCCTTGCCGATGTCGGGGTTGTTCCAGTCGGTGACGACCGGCTTGCTGCTGTCGGCGCCGCCGCGCCCGATGTACAGGGCCCGCCCGTCCGGGGCGACGACCAGGCCGTGCGGCTCGCCGATCTGGTCGTTCTGCCCCGGCTGATTGGGCTGGGTGACGCGCTCCGCCTTGTAGTTGGAGGTGATCGCCGCCTTGCAGTCGGCCTGCGAGATCCGTGTCGTCCAGTTCAGCGCGCCGCGCAGGTGGTCGCGGAAGTCGGTCTCCGCGAAGCTGTCGACCGTACCGCCCATCGCCGTGTAGAAGGAGCGGCCACCGTCGTAGTCACGGCACCAGGAGACCGGGTGGTCCCAGCCGTTGGCACTGGCGCCCGGCTGGTACGTGATCTCCCGGACGCGCGCCACGGTGTGCACGTCGCCGGACGGATTCTTCGTCCAGTTCAGCCACTTGTCCGGGCGCTTCCACTCCAGCGGCAGGTTCTTCGTCGCCGGATGCTGCCGGTCGCCTATCTCAACCGTCGCACGCTGTACGTTCGTTGGACTGTTGGCCGCCGGACGGGCGCCGACCAGACCGGTGAACCAGTCCGAGTACGGCTCGGTGCGCGCCGCGTCATGGATGCCGAGGAAGCCGCCGCCCGCCTCCATGTACGCCTCGAGACCGGCCTCCTGCTCCGGATCGAGCACATCGCCGCCACCGGTCAGGAAGACGACGGCGTTGTACTTGCCCAGCTGCTTGCCGTTGGTGAAGACGGCGGGGTCGTCGGTGGCGACGGTCCTGAACCGACCGGCCTCCGGCCCGGTGAGCCCGATCTTCTCGATCGCCGCGATTCCGGCATCGACGGTCGGGGACTCCTCGGTGGCGGAGGCGTGGAACACCAGAACCTTGACGTCGGCGCCGCCCGGCGGTGACGGTAAGGACAACGTTGTCGCCAGGTTCTGCGGGCCCGGTTCCGGATAGGGTCTGGCGCTGGCGGCGTTACCGCCGAGCAGGGAAGCGGCCAGTGCGCCGGCCGCCAGGGCCGCCGCAAGTCCGCGTCGCGATCTGGACCTGTGATGTGGTGTGCGCTGCATGTGGTCACCCGCCCCTCTTTGGTCACTGCAACAGCCGACGAAGCTAGACCTCTTTTCGCGACTCGCCAATAGCTATGGCAGTAAAAGCACGAACTTTGTCCTGGGTGTGGATAAACGGAGATCCCCCGGCTACGGTGTGGGCCGTCCGGGGGGCACCTGCGCCCCGCCAACCTCGGTAACGTCCGAAGCCGCCGCGATCGCCGTAACCTCCGTAACCTCCGTAAGTCCCGCAGTCTCCGCGACCTGGCAGTCTCCGTGATCCGGGCAGTCCCCCGCGATCCGGGTGCGTTGCGTAAAACTCCGTAAATTCCTTAGTGCAGTGGGGAGTTCGTCATGGACAGAAGGAGCTTCAACCGGCGGTTCCTGGTGGGCGGCGGGGTGGCGGCCGCGACCGGGGTGACATCGTTGTCCCTCGGTGCGATCGAGGCCAGCTCGGCGGAGCCTCCACCGAAGACCGCCCCGGCGGGGGGCGTCGTCCGCCATCTCAAGCTGTATGCGGAGAAGCTGGCGGACGGTCAGATGGGATACGGCCTGGAGAAGGGCAAGGCATCGATCCCGGGTCCCCTCATCGAGATCAATGAGGGCGACACCCTCCACATCGAGTTCGAGAACACGATGGATGTGCCGGTCAGCCTGCACCCGCACGGCGTCGACTACGACATCGCGAGCGACGGCACCCGGATGAACAAGAGCATCGTCGAGCCGGGTGACACCCGCACCTACACCTGGCGCACCCATGCGGCGGGCCGCCGCAGGGACGGCACCTGGCAGCCGGGCAGCGCGGGTTACTGGCACTACCACGACCATGTCGTGGGTACGGATCACGGCACCAGCGGCATCCGGAAGGGCCTTTACGGTCCGTTGATCGTCCGTCGCAAGGGCGACCTCCTGCCGGACAAGACGATCACGATCGTCTTCAACGACGTGACGATCAACAACAAGGCGGCCCATGAGGCCCCCGACTTCCAGGCCACGGTGGGGGACCGGCTCGAAGTGGTCATGATCACGCACGGCGAGTACTACCACACGTTCCACATCCACGGTCATCGCTGGGCGGACAACCGGACCGGGCTGCTCACCGGCCCGGAGGACCCCAGCCGCGTCATCGACACCAAGATCGTCGGCCCGGCGGACTCCTTCGGCTTCCAGGTCATCGCGGGCGAACACGTGGGAGCGGGTGCCTGGATGTACCACTGCCATGTGCAGAGTCACTCCGACATGGGCATGGCCGGGCTGCTCCTGGTCGCCAAGGCCGACGGCACCGTGCCGGGCTACGACCCGCACGCCAAGACGAACCACGACACGCCCGCCCCGGGCAAGACGACTTCGGGCGACACCGCGCCCGGTAAGACGGCTCCGGACAAGCCGGCTCCGGACAAGACAGCTCCGGGCGGGACCGCTTCCGGCCATGCGGCGAAGAGCACGGCCGCCCACGACCCGGCGGCGCACGGGTCCTGACCAGGTCAGTTCTCCGAAACCGTCGCGGCCGCTCCGGCCGCTCCCGTGGCGAGGCGCAGTTGTTCCTCCTCGACGATGCGTCGGGCGAGAGCGCCGTCCGACACATCCACGGCGTCCGGCGTCGTCTCGGCGACGGCGCTGCGCCGTGCGTACAGGTCGAACAGCCGCTCCTTGCGGGCCAGGATGCCGAGCATCCGCTCGTCGACGCTGTCGGCCGCGAGAAGCCGGTGCACCTGGACGGTCCGTATCTGACCCATCCGATGGGCGCGGGCCACCGCCTGATGCTCCATCGTCGGCTTGATCTGCGGTTCGCAGATGATGACGACGGAGGCGGCCTGCATGTTCAGTCCGACACCGCCGGCCTGGATCTGGCTCAACAGGACCGCATGGCCGTCGACGGCACCGAACCCGTCGATCAACTGCTGGCGCCGGGCGGCCGGAAGACCCCCCGAGAGCGGACCGAACACCCCCGGCCCCAGGGCCTGTTCGACCGTGCGGAGCACCTCGCGGAAGTACGAGAACACGACGACCTTGACGCCGTTCTCCGCAGCCTCGGCGACCAGCTCGCGCAGCCGGTTGAGCTTCGCGGACGTGGCGGGCCGGGCGTATGCGGCCCGGCGCATCCGCATGAACTCCCCGGCGCCCACCGCCTCGCGGTAGGCGTCGAGATCGGCCGCGCTGAACTCCTCCCACTCGTCGACCTGCACCAGCGCCGGGAGTTCGGTCAGCACGTCCTCCTGATTGCGCCGCAGATAGGCCGGGGCGACGGCCCTGCGGAACGCGTGCGATCCGGCGGCGCCGTGAGTGGTGTGGATCGACGGGGCCAGTTCGGGCTGAAGGTGGCGGACGAGGCTGCGGAACTCCTCGACCCGGTTCTCCATCGGCGTGCCGGTCAGGAACAGCACCCGCTCGGTGCGTTGCGTCCAGCCGGACACCGCCCGGGAGCGGCGGGTCTCGGGGTTCTTGACGTAGTGGGCCTCGTCGACGACCAGCATGCCGGGCCTCATGCTGCAGTCCCGGGCGGCCGGCAGGGTGTGCAGGGCATCGAACGTGGTGAGCGCGACCCCGCCGCTCTCGCGCCACTCTGCGAAGGCGCCCTGCCGCTCGGGGCCGTGCACCGGCAGCGCGCGCAGGGTGGAGCGGGCGCGGACCTCGCGCGCCCAGTTGATCAGCACGCTCGCCGGGCAGACCACCAGGAAGTGCGTCTCCCCCCGCGCCGCGAGGTGCGCGAGCGCGGCGATGGCCTGGACGGTCTTGCCGAGCCCCATCTCGTCACCGAGGATCACCCGCTTCTGGGCGAGCGCGAACCGGGCGCCGAACGACTGGTAACCGCGCAGGGAGACGCGCAGATGGGCGTCGTCCAGCCGCAGGCCGCGCACCCGGTCCGCGATCCCGGACGGAAGGAACCCCTCGGCGGCGTCCCGGTCGGGGCCGGTGCCCGACATCTCGGCGAGCAGGCTGTAGTACTCGGCGGACCGCAGCTCGAAGTCGACCCACGCCGCGACGTCCGAATCCGGGGCCCGCAGCAGATCGACGGACACCTGACCGAACAGCAGCGGAAGCTCGCGCGCGGCCGCCTCGGCGACCGCGGCCCGTACCGAGACGACGGCCTCCAGCGCCTGGGCACGGGCCCGGCGCCCGGTGAACCACATGCGCAGCCGCCTCCGCGCCGGTCCCGCCGCGGCCAGCAACGGATCGAGACGCCCGACGAGCCGGCCCGCCGCATCCACCGCCCGCCGGACGTCGGGACCGGCCTCGACCAGCCGGTGCAGGGCGGTGACCAGCGCGGTCGTGGAGTCGTCCGGGGTGTCCACGTCTATCCGGACCGCGACCGTGTCCCGTACCGCGTGGGCGATCTGACCGGCCGCGGCCAGCGCCTGATCGGCCGTCTGCGCGCCGACACCGGGGATCTGGCGGAGCTCGTAACGGTTCGCCGCATGAACCTGGCCGACGGTCGTGAAGCCGGCCTGCTCGACCGCGCCCAGCCGCAGTCGGCCCTCGGTGACGTCCTTGAGCCTGGAGACCGGGATGGCCGACAGTTCGCGACGGATGAGTGAGTCGAGCAGCGGCGTCAGCGCGGTGTGCACGGCATCTACGGCGCGGGCGTGATCGGTCAACACCGCGCGCGCCATGTCCAGCAGCCGCTCGGCCTGCGCCAGCAACTCTCGGGCGGCTCTCCCCGTGGGCGCCCCGGCCTCCGTCGGTCCGGCCTCTGTCATGTACGTCCCTCTGTCCGCGCAGCCCGGCTGCCGTCCTGCCGGGCACCTGCCCCGGGCGATTCATATCGTGCCACGCGGCGCCGACAGAGCCTTCGGCTCAGGCGTGGTGGTCGGCCTTCCGCCGGGGAGAGCAGCAGCACCTCCAGGGCCCGCGCGCAGGAGCGGGCCTGCGACACAGGAGCCGCTCGGTGCGCGCGTGCGTGATCACGGACGGCGTGGCCCGGACCGCGAGGGCGAAGCACGCGTACCCGGCGCCGTCCAGGACCGGGACCGCCAGGGTCCGCACCCCGTACGCCGGTTCGCCGTCGTGGGTGAACGGCTGACGGGCGGTGGCCGAAGCTCCGTACGATTCGCCGTCCGCGTGCCGGCCGTGGGCTGCGGTTGCCAGTGGCCGGTGTGAGACTCGGAACGTCAGGAATGACGTGTCGGCACCGCGAGAACGGGCCTCGTCGAAGGAGCTCGCCATGCTCACCACCCGTTTTGTCACCGGAGCGCCCAACTGGATCGATCTGGGCACTCCCGACCTCGACGGGGCCATCGCCTTCTACACCGGCCTCTTCGGCTGGGAGTTCCTGGCCGGGGGCCCGGAGACCGGCGGATATGGCATGTTCACGCTGGGTGGGAGGACGGCCGGCGGCGCGATGAAGGTCACCGAGGAGCAGGCGAAGCCGTCCTGGTCGGTGTACTTCCGGTCACCGGATGCCGATGCCACGGCGCAGGCGGTCGAGCAGGCCGGCGGCAGCGTTCGGTTCGCCCCGAGAGATGTTCTGGACTTCGGCAGGACGGCCGGTTTCAAGGACCGGGCCGGGGCGTTCTTCGGTGTCTGGCAGCCGAAGGAGAATCCGGGCCTCGGTGTCGTGGGCGTCGCGGGCTCCCTGTGCTGGGCCGAGCTGTACACCCCTGACGTCCCGGCGGCTGCCGCGTTCTACGGCGCCGTGTTCGGATGGGAGACCGCGCTGGCACCGTTCCCTGGAGGCGGCGGGTCCTATACGGTGATCCGGACCGAGGGCGGCGGGCAGGAGACGAGTTTCGGCGGCCTGGTGCCGCTCAACGCCGTTGCGACACGAGCGGTGGCCGGACCGCACTGGCTGCCGTACTTCGAGGTCGATGACTGCGACGCCGCCGTCGCGGACGTGGAGCGACTGGGCGGCAAACTGACGCTGGAGCCGCTGGAGATGGAAGGCGTGGGCACGTTCGCCGACGTCGCCGATCAGGACGGCGCGGAATTCGCCGTGATCAAGAGTGCGCCGACGCCGGCAGGCTGACCGGAAGCCACCGGCGCGCCGCATTGATGAAGCGTTGATCAGTCGTTTATCGCGACGGGGCATGGTGAGTTCCATGCTGATCAACACCGCGGCCGACCCCGCGCTCGCCTGGCAGGAGACGGCGCTGTGCGCGCAGGCGGGGCCCGAGTTCTTCTTTCCTGCTCCCGGCAGTTCCACACGCGAGGCCAAGCTGCTCTGCAACGCCTGTGAGGGGCGCGAGGCGTGCCTGGAGTACGCCCTCGCCAACGACGAGCGCTTCGGCGTATGGGGCGGCCTCTCCGAGAAGGAGCGGGAGCGGCTGCGCAGAACGGGTCGCGACCGGGCCTGAACCCGCCCCGACCGGGGCACCGGCCGCATCCACTCGTGCGGGCCGCCGGTCCCCGGAGCCGGACTGGGAAGATTGCCGCATGAACGATCACGACAGGGCCGCTCTGCTCGCGACGGCCGTGCGCCTGCGCACCGAAGGACGTGCCGAAGAAGCCCGACAGCGACTGCTCACCCTTTGCGCAGCCTTCCCCACGGACGCCGAAGTGGCCTACCAGACCGCCTGGGTCCGTGATGTGCTCGGTCTGGAAGCGGAGGCCGTGCCGTTCTACGAACGCTGTCTGGACGGCACCGGGCTGTCGGAGGAGGACCGCCGGGGCGCGCTGCTCGGTCTCGGGAGTACGCATCGGGTGCTCGGACACCATGAGAGAGCCGTCGAGGTACTGCGCGGCGGGGCCGAGGAATTCCCCGACGACGGGGCGTTGCGGACGTTCCTCGCCATGGCCCTCTTCAACATCGGCGAGCATCACGAATCCAGCCGGCTGCTGCTGGAACTGCTCGCCGCCACCAGCGAGGACCCACGCGTGCGCCAGTACCGACGCGCTATCGAGCATTACGCGCAGGACCTGCACGCGACGATGTGAGCCGGGCGCGGGCGCCCGGCCCCGGCCGCTGGACAGGGTGGGCCGATCCGTGGCCCGTCCAGCGGCCGAGGAGCGCCGGACGGGGCGTCAGGCCCCGGCGCGCGCGGCCATCCGTGCCTTGCGGGCAGCGAGCTTCTCGTCGAACTTCGTCGCTTCGCTGTTCAGGCCACCCATGTACAGGCCCAGCTCCTCCTGCGCCCGCAGCCCCTCGGGGCCCAGGCCGTCGATGCTGAGGACCTTCAGGTAGCGAAGCACCGGCTGGATCACGTCGTCGTGATGGATGCGCATGTTGTAGACCTCGCCGATCGCCATCTGCGCGGCGGCCCGCTCGAAGCCCGGCATGCCGTGACCGGGCATCCGGAAGTTGACGACGACGTCACGCACGGCCTGCATGGTCGGATCCGGCGCGAGTTCGAAGGCTGCGCCGAGGAGGTTGCGGTAGAAGACCATGTGCAGGTTCTCGTCGGTCGCGATCCGCGCCAGCATGCGGTCGCAGACCGGGTCGCCCGACTGATGGCCGGTGTTGCGGTGCGAGACACGGGTGGCCAGCTCCTGGAAGGCGACGTACGCCACGGAGTGCAGCATCGAGTGACGGTTGTCGGACTCGAAGCCCTCCGCCATGTGCGCCATCCGGAACTGCTCCAGCTTGTCCGGGTCGACGGCACGCGAGGTGAGCAGATAGTCGCGCATCACGATGCCGTGCCGGCCTTCTTCAGCGGTCCAGCGGTGCACCCAGGTGCCCCAGGCACCGTCACGGCCGAAGAGGGAGGCGATCTCGTGGTGGTAACTGGGGAGATTGTCCTCGGTCAGCAGATTCACGACCAGCGCGACCTTGCCGATGTCGGTGACCTTGGACTGGTCGGCCCGCCAGGCTTCACCGTCCTCGAAGACGCCCGGGAAGTTCCGCCCGTCGGAGAACGGCACGTACTCGTGGGGCATCCAGTCCTTGGCGACCTTGAGATGGCGGTTGAGCTCCTTCTCCACCACCTCTTCCAGGGCATAGAGCAGCTGGGCGTCGGTCCACGCCTGGGGGCTGCCGAGGTGGGGAGCGGTGATCGTCACGGGGACTCCTGGGGACGGGAGAAGTACCTACGGGAACGTAGGTTACGAGACCGTAGGTTAAAGCGGCGGTAAGGCCACCGCCAAGCCGGTCCCCGCGATGCCCGATTACGTAACGTTATGTACGCAGGCCGTGAGGGGCACAGGCCCTCACTCCGCCCGGCTCTGGGGCGCGCCGAACCTCCCCCGGATGCACCGATAGTGGGTCGTGCCGGGCCGGTGGACCCGGGAGGGCGCTCTCACCTGCCGTCGCCCGGGTGCTCCAGCCCCAGGTCCCGACGCAGGTATTCGGCCGTGAACGAGGTGCGATGAGCGAGCAGTGCCGTCGGGGTTCCCTCGAAGACCAGCTCGCCGCCGTTCCTGCCGCCCTCCGGGCCGAGGTCGATCACCCAGTCCGCGCGCTTGAGCACATCGAGGTTGTGCTCCACGCAGATCACGCTGTTGCCGGCGTCGACCAGCCGGTCCAGCAGCTCGACGAGCGTGCCGGTGTCCGCCATGTGCAGTCCGGTCGTCGGCTCGTCCAGGACGTAGACACTGCCCGTGCGGTGGAGCCGGGTGGCGAGCTTGATGCGCTGGCGCTCACCGCCGGAGAGCGTGCTGAGCGGTTGCCCCAGCGTCAGATAGGTCAGGCCGACGTCGTCGAGCGTGCGCAGCTTCCGCGACAACGCCCGGTCGTCGAAGAGCTCGGCCGCCCGCGCGGCCGTCATCTCCAGTACATCGACGATGGACGCGCCACCGACCCGGTGCTTCAGCACGTCGTCGTGGAAGCGCCGCCCCTCGCACACCTGGCAGGTGGTGGTCACCGGGTCCATGAAGGCGAGATCCGTGCAGATGATGCCGCGCCCCGAGCAATGCTGGCACGCCCCGGAGGAGTTGAAGCTGAACAGACCCGGATCGACGCCGTTCTCCCTGGCGAAGATCTTGCGGATGGAGTCCAGCGCGCCGAGGTACGAGGCCGGGGTGGAGCGGGACGACGCGGTGATCGCGCCCTGGTCGATGACCACCGCGTCCGGGTACGCCGCCGTGAAGACATGGGAGACCAGCGTCGACTTGCCGGATCCCGCGACCCCCGTCACGACTGTCAGCACACCCTCGGGGAACGCCACGTCCACCCCTTTGAGGTTGTGCAGGGCGGCGCCCGTCACCGGCAGCCGCCCGGTGGGCGTGCGAACGGTCTCCTTCATCGGCATCCGACGGCGCAGGCACCGGCCGGTGAGGGTGTCCGCCTCGCGCAACCGGTCCACCGGGCCTTCGAACACGACGTGTCCGCCGTCGCTGCCCGCTCCCGGCCCCATGTCGACGATGTGGTCCGCGACGGCCATCACGTCAGGGTCGTGCTCGACGACGACGACGGTGTTGCCCCGGTCGCGCAGCCGTACCAGGAGATCGTTCAGCCTGCCGACATCGCGCGGATGCAGGCCCACGCTCGGCTCGTCGAGGATGAACGTCAGCCCGGTCAGCGAGCTGCCCAGGTGCCGGACCATCTTGAGCCGCTGTCCCTCCCCGCCCGACAGGGTGGTGGTCTCCCGGTCCAGGCTGAGATAGCCGAGGCCGATGCCCACCAGACGCTCCAGTCGTTCGCGTGCGGCCGAGGCGATCGGACCGGCCGCCGGATCGTCGATCCCGGCCAGGACCGCCACCAGATCGGCCACCTCCATCCGTCCGTAGTCGGCCACGGTGAGCCCGTCGATACGGGTGGCGAGTGCCGCCGCGTTCAGCCGCGTGCCACCGCAGGACGCACACACCGACTCCGTGGTGAAACGCCGGGCGGCCTCGCGCCGCCGCTCGGAGAGCGCCTCGGTGTCCCGCTTCAGATAGAGCCGGGTGAACCGCTCGGCGACCCCCTCGAACCGCATGTCGGCCGATGACGATTTCAGCTGCAGCCGTACGGTGAATCCTCCTCCGTACAGCAGGAGCCGGAGCTCTTCCGCGGTGAAGTCCGCGAGCGGCTTGTCGTTGTCGAAGCGCCCCGAGCCCGCGTACAGCTGCCATTCCCAGCTGCCCACCGAGAGCCCCGGCAGCAGCAGCGCGCCCCCGTTGAGCGACTTCGTGAGGTCGATCGCCCGGTCGACGTCGAGACGGACCGTGCGCCCCACACCGTCGCACTCCGGGCACATTCCCGCGGGGTCGTTGAAGGAGTACGCGGTCGCCGGGCCCGCACTCGGTGTCCCGTATCGCGAGAACAGCACCCGGATCACCGACCAGATGTCGGTCATCGTGCCGACGGTGGAGCGGACGTTGCCGCCGATCGGCTTCTGGTCGACGACGACTGCCACGGAGAGGTCGTCGATGGAATCGGCATGGGGTCGCTCGTACTTCGGCAGCCTGTTCCGGATGAACCAGGTGAATGTCTCGTTCAGCTGTCGCCGCGACTCCACGGCGATGGTGTCGAAGACGATCGACGACTTGCCCGACCCGGAGACTCCGGTGAAGACGGTGATCCGCTCCTTGGGGACGGTGAGGGAGACATCGCGCAGATTGTTCGCGCGTGCTCCGGTGATGACGATGCTCCGGTCCTGTTTCCGATCCATGCGCCCGAAGCTAACGGCGATACCGGACAGCTTCTGTCTGGATTTTCCTGGCGGGCGGGATCTTCTCCAGGACCGGACGCGCCGGTCCCCGCCGGCGGCGCGCTCGGAGTCGTCGGCCTACTCGGAGCGAACGCGTGCGGGGACGCGGGGCGCGGCGGGGCGGTCAGAGCAGGTGGTCGGCCGCGCCGGACTTCACCGCGGAGATCAGCGCCCGCAGTGCCTCCATGGAGTCACTGACGTAGGCGCCGGTGTCCGTGGTGGAGCCGATGTACGCCTTGCCCTGGTCGTCGACTCCGAAGCGGAAGCAGTTGGCGCCCTCGCTGCAGAATGCTTCGTCCCAGCAGATATCGGTCATGGTGTCTCCCCTTCAGAGCTCCTGAGCTATGGATCGGATGAAGTGGCGCGATTCCTCGACCGGCAGAGCGAGCGTGCGCAGCCGCTCCAACAGGCCACGGTATCGGCGCAGTTGCATATCGGAGTCCAGCAACATCGAACCGTGCGAGGAATCGAGCTGCACGGTGTCGAGCTGGGGCACCGTGGCGCCCACATAGGTGAACGACTGTCCGGCGCCCGGGAAGCCGCCGGCGGCGAACGGGATCACCCGAACCGTGATCCGGTCCCGCTCCGACTGGTCGACGATGTGGTCCAGTTGGGCCCTCGTCACCTTGGGGCCGCCGAACTGCATGCGCAGAGCGGCCTCGTGGATCACCGATTCGTACAGCGGCGGCCGGTCCCGTTTCAACACCTCCTGGCGGCGCAGTCGCAGGGAGAGCCGGGCGGTCAGATCGGGTCCGGGCAGCTGCGGATCGACTGTGTCGAAAACCGCCCGCGCGTGCTCCTCGGTCTGCAGCAGGCCAGGGATGTGCGTCGTGGTCGCGGTTATCAACTCCACTGCATGGTGCTCCAGTTCGGCGATGTCGAGGAGTCCCGGAAACAGGAGTCCGCGATGCTCCTCCCACCACCCCCTGGCCCGCTCCTGTGCCATCTCGGCGAGCAGATCGACCAGGCCGGTGTCCGGGCAGCCGTAGTTGAACGCCAGGGTGCGGACCCGCTCGGCGCTGATGCCGAACCGGCCCGACTCGATGTTCGGGATGCGGGTGCGGTCGACGCCCAGTAGTGCGGCTGCCTGCTGCGCCGACATCCCGGACTGCTCGCGCAACTTGCGCAGTTCGTGCCCGAGACGCTGCTGCCGGGCGGTCGGGGTGCTCCTGGGTGGCACGGCAAATTCCTTCCGAGGGCGAGAGGTGAACGAAATGACCGGAACCACACCAGTAGTAGCACTGTGCTCCAGTGTGCGCTACGGTCGGTAGCGCAAGTTTCACACGGGGCGACCATGCCCGGTGTGATCGTTACCGCAATTACCGGAAGTGTGAGCAACTTGATGAAGGGCGCACCGCGTTGTCTCCCGGCTCTCGCAACAGCCGGGCTCCACCCTCCGGTGGCGGGCAACCTCAGCTATTCGTTCGCGCTGCCGGGCGGCGCCTTCTGTGCCGGCCTCGCGCGCAGGGTCGTGGGGGAACTCCTCGCCCGGCACGACCTCGCTGAACTCCGTGAACCCGCCGTCCTCGCGGCCTCCGAACTGGTCGCGGCCGCCTGCCGGTTCACTCCGGACCGGGAAATGCTGCTGCGAATCCACTGGCAGTTCGACGCGCTGCGCATCATTCTCTACGACCAGCACCCGTCCCACGGCTCGGCCGAGAAGTCCGAGGTATGCCGTGAACGCCGCAGCGAGAGCATGTGGTTGCTGGCAGCCGCGGTCGATTCGCACGGCGGGGACTGGGGGCTGGTCCCCGCGCTGACTTCCTCCGGCGGCTGCAAGACCTGGGCATTACTCCACCGATGACCCGTGCACCGATCCTCCCCGACGCTCACACGTCCGGACATCCCTCCCCGGCGGTGATGCCACGCGGCCGTGATGCCGCCACGAAGAACGCCCCCTGCCGGACGCCGGGTCAGCAGGTCCCGCCGAGCAGATCGGTCAGGCTCCGGTCGAGATCCAGGAACCGGTGCTCGTCGCCGGCCGGTACAAGCTCCTGCGTCCGCTCCAGGAAACGGCGCAGCTCGGCGGTGCGGACATGCACCATCGCGATTCCCTCGGTGGCGTGGAACTCCAGGACCGTACGGTCGTATCCGAACGGCCTGATGCGTACGTCGCCGACACCGGCGGCTCCGTCCACTCCCGCCGCGAGCAGCTCGCGGGCGAACTCCCAGGACACATCGGTGCCCTCCAGGGTCGCCGTCGCCGGGAACGCCATGCGCACGGCGAACGGATCCTTCCGGTCGTACATCAGGGTGGCAGGAAGGGTCTCCATCCGCGGAGCGGATGCGACCATGCGGGCTTGCACGGACTGCTCGATAACGGTGGACAAGACCTGCTCCCTTTCACGACCAGATGAACGGTCCCCGGCACTGATGGAGACGACGGAATTCCCTCATCCGTGCACCGGTTGGTGGCGTGAGTTGTATCACCGCACGCCACCGAACCGGTGCACCCTGGTCGGAGCACAACGCCTGGCTTCCAGCGCCGTGTAGGCGGCGCGACGGGGCAGAGCCTGCCGGGAGGGCTAGGCCCTTTCCTGTCGATCTTCGCGGGCCCGGTACGCCTGGCACGGCACCTTGCCGCGTTGCCGGAGTCGCCCGAGTACGTCCAGTACGAGGACGATCCTCCGCCTTGCGATGCACCGCACCGGACGCCCCGGGCTGATCCACGAAGATCGACAGGACAGGACTTAGAGGAGCTCACAAAATGGGAGTCCGATCAGCTCGCGGCGTCTGGTGCGTGCGATCGCAAGGCGCTGGAAGGTCCTTGTAGCGGAGCTACTAGGGCGTTTCGGCAACGCAGCGAGCGTGCGTGCCAGGCGTCGCGAGCCGGACGCCCATTTTGTGAGCTCCTCTTAGACGCGTGGCCGGTACCCCAGCGCTCTGGCGATCTCTCCGGCGTTCGCATACCGGTCGTCCGCGGGAAGTTCTCGTACCGCGTCCACCAGCGTGTCCGGAGCGTACGCCCCGGAGAGGGCCCGCACGAGGGACGTGCGGTCCGCAGGGAAGGCCGTGCGGCTCAGGCGACGCGCGAGCTCGGCTCTGAGTTCCTCGGCCGCGGCCTCGGCGCGCGCCCGTTCCCGTTCTTCACCGGGGGGCGGGACGGGGCCGCCCGGGTCCACGCGCACGTCGTCGTCGGCGGGGGGCTCGGGGTCGTAGGCCTCGCTCGTGCGGGTGGTGTGGCCGGACCGCAGGAAGCCCAGCAGTTCGTGCTTTCGCTGGTCGTCCTCATGGGGGCTGACACGGCTGCTTCCTCGCTCCATGGTGGGAACACCTCCTTGTCGGGCGGGTGCGCACCCGCCCGGAGCTGCCGCGGGAGCCCCATGCGCCGACGCGCGACCGGGAACCCTGCCGCATCTCTTCGTAGGGCCGCTCAACGAATACGGCAGATATCCATCGAAACCCGAACTGATACGTCTGTCCAGCGGCGAAGACCCGGACTGCGCAGGTATTCCCGGAGGCGGACTCCGCCGAGACCCGGGACAGTTGCAGCAGGGATCCAACGGTGAACGTAGGAGGAATCCGCACCGGGTGGCTGCCTCAGGAGCACCGCGACATCGAGGGAGAGGGCATGGCGCGGGTGGTAGTGCAGGGCACCGATATCGTCGTGCGCCTGACCTGGCGCGAGAAGGTGGCGGCACGCCACCGCAATGTGCGGGTTCCGGTGTCGGCGCTGCGCCGACTGTATGTCGAGCCCGACTGGTGGCGGGCGCTTCGCGGTGGGTGCGGTCGGGGCACCTGGATTCCCGCACGGCTGTGCGCGGGTATCCGCCCCCTTCAGGAGGGACAGGACTTCGCGTGGGTACGGGCCGGCAGGCCGGTCCTGTGCGTGGAACTGCGCAGGAGTGCACCGTTCAGCCGACTGGCGATATCCGTCCCCGACCCCGAGGAGGCGATGCGAGCGCTGCTGCCGCTGGTCCCTCGCGATCGTCTGGGACGAACATGAGCGGGTGAGCGGACGTTGCTGACCGGACCGCTGGGTGGCGGCGCCCGGATCCCGGTAGCCGATCGAGGGGCGGGCGGCCCGGCTAATCGCTATCGCTGCCCGGGCAACTGCTGGCGGTACGGGGCGAGTTCGTCCGAGGTCTTCGTCGCGATGAACTCCGTGATCCGGTACGCGCACACGCCCTGCTCCGTGAACGGATCCTGCGCGACGATCCGCTCGATCCGCGCGCGGTCGTCCGCGACGGCAAGGATCACACCGCCGTCGCGCGGATTCTTGCGGCCCGACGCGATGAACATCCCGGCCGCGTACTGCGCGTCCAGCCAGGCGACATGGTCCTGCAGCAGCGCGTCGACGCGCTCGACGGGGGCGGTGTAGGTCAATTCGAGTACGAACATGATCGCCAGGCTACGGGATGAGAGCCGGCCGGCCCCGGACAGTATCCGGCAGGCCCGCCGCCGTGCCGCCGACCGCAACCGCTACCGCAAGCGTCACCGCCGCACAGTCGGCCGTCGTCCCCGTTGCCTAGACTTGACGGCACTATGACAACGCTCCAGATGCCTGCCGACGAGGCCGAAGCCAGAGCCGTTCAGGATGCCTTGCGCTCGCGAGTGGTGCTCGACGAACCCGGCCCGCCGCCCGGCGCCGGCCGGGTCACCGGGGTCGATGTCGCCTACGACGAAGAGCGCGATGTCGTCGTGGCGGCAGCCGTCGTCCTGGACGAGGCGACGTTCGACGTGGTCGCCGAGACCACCGCCGTCGGCCGGATCAGCTTCCCGTACGTCCCCGGCCTCCTCGCCTTCCGGGAGATCCCGACCGTGCTGGCCGCGCTGGAGTCGCTGCCGGTCGACCCGGGACTGGTGATCTGTGACGGATACGGCTTGGCGCACCCGCGCCGCTTCGGTCTCGCCAGCCACCTCGGAGTGCTCACCGGACTCCCGGTGATCGGCGTCGCCAAGAACCCGTTCACCTTCTCGTACGAGCAACCGGGCCCCCGCCGGGGCGACTGGTCGCCCCTGCTGGACGGCGAGGAGGAGGTGGGCCGGTCACTGCGTACCCAGGATGGCGTCAAGCCGGTCTTCGTCTCCGTCGGACACCGGACCGGCCTGGACAACGCCTGCGCCCACACCCTGCTGCTGGCCCGCGATTTTCGTCAGCCGGAGACCACCCGAAGGGCCGACGCACTCTGCCGCCGGGCGCTGCGGGAAGCGACCGCCTGAGCGATCACCTGAGTATGCATACGGATGACGCCTGCCGATCATGACGGGCAGACTGGCACGCATGAACGAACACCGAACATCCACTCGACCTGGAACCGTCTATCTCGCCCAGCGCCGGGTCGCGGTGGGAATGACGCTCGGCATTCTCGCCGGAGCGGCCTGGGTCGTCTCGATGATCTGCACGCTGGTGGCCTGGGCGCTCTGACCCGCCGGGGCCACTCCGACCCGAGAGCGTGCGCCGCCCCGCTGCCGACGCTACTTGTGCCGGTCACGGCCCTGGCCCCGTCCGGCGGCAACCCTTGCCAAGCAGATCCTGGCGCGGAAGCAGATCACCCCGGCCACCATCCACCCGGGCGTCCGAACGCCCGGCGGCCCCGTCCGCTCAGCGCGTCGCCGCGACCCGGAAGCGCAGTCCCGCCGCGCGCAGCCGCTCCAGGAGCGCGTCACCCATCGCGACGGCCGTGGTGACCTGCCCCGATGCCGCCGGCAGCTCGTCCAGGGCGAGGCAGAGCGCGGACTCGGCCAGCATCTTCGCCGTTTCGTCGTAACCGGGGTCGCCGCCCGACACCTCGGTGAAGACCCGTCTCCCGCCGCCCTCGCCGACGAATCGCACGGTGAACCAGCTGCGCCCCCGGCGCTCCGCGTCCGGGCCCTCGCCCGGCTCGTACCGGTCCATCAGCCAGGACCGCGCGGCCGGAACCTGCGCCACACCCAGAAGAGCGCCCATGGCGGCCGTACCGCCCAGTGCCACGGGCAGATGCCGGACCGAGGCGAAGTGGCGGTAGCGGAAGTCGGGGCCGTACCGGGCGAGCGCCCGCGCCGAACGCTCGACGATCCGCGGGTCCAGCGTGGGCAGCGGCAGCGCCCAGGCCCCCGTCTCCGTGCTGAAATGCGGGGCGCCGAGCGGCACGCGGGCGCGGCGGGCAACCAGACGGGGCTCATGCAGGCCGCGTTCCCGCGCGGCGCGCAGCATCTGAGGGCCGCGGCCCATCGCGGTGAGCGCGGAGGCGAACGTACCGCCGGAGAAGACGGCGTTGCTGCGGACGAAGCCGTCGATGCGCAGCGGCACGTCCGGCGGCAGCTGCCGGACGGTGAAGTACACCCCGAGGTCGTGCGGTACGGAGTCGAATCCGCAGGCGTGCACGAGCCGCGCCCCGGTCTCGCGGGCCCGCGCGTCGTGCTCCAGATACATCCAGTCCACGAACTCCGCCTCGCCGGTGAGGTCCGCGTAGTCCGTCCCGGTCTCGGCGCAGGCCGCGACCAGCTGCTCGCCGTGCCAGACGTAGGGGCCCACCGTCGTCGCCACCACATGGGCCGATTCGGCGAGTTCGCGCAGCGCGTGCGCGTCGTCGGCGTCGGCGCGCAGCAGCGGGAGATCCGCGCAGCGTGGGTCGATCGCGGTGAGGCGTTCGCGCAGCTGTTCCAGTTTGGCCCGGTTGCGTCCGGCCACGGCCCAGTGGCAGCCGGCGGGCGCGTGGGCGGCGAGATATTCGGCGGTGAGTGCGCCCACGAAGCCGGTGGCGCCGAAGAGCACCACGTCATAGGGGCGTTGTGCCCCGTTCTGCCTGTTCACGAGTGCCTCCGCAGGGGCCGGCGCCGATACAGCAGGCAGAGGTTAGCGGAGGGGTTCGTGGCGGTGTGCGGCCGGGCGGCGATCGTGGGGGAGGATCCCGGAGGAAGTCCTAAGCGCTTGCTCGGCCGAAGAGGTTGCGGAGCGCGGTACGTTCTTAGCATCATCACTGTTACATCAGTTGTGTCATACCGCTGGGGGCTTGATGGCAACGACAGAGCACGGTCCGCTGGCAGGCGTGCGCGTGGTCGAACTGGCAGGCATCGGACCCGGCCCGTTCGCCGCGATGCTCCTCGCGGACCTCGGCGCCGATGTCGTCAGGGTCGACCGGCCCGGCGGCTCGGGGCTAGGCATCGACCCCGCGTACGACCTCACCAACCGCAACAAACGTTCTGTGCTCATCGACCTCAAGGCCGAGGACGGGGTCGCCCAGGTGCTCGATCTGGCCGAGCGCGCCGACATCCTCATCGAGGGCTACCGGCCGGGCGTCGCGGAACGCCTCGGTGTAGGCCCCGAGGCCGCGCTGGCCCGTAACCCGCGGCTCGTCTACGGGCGGATGACCGGCTGGGGGCAGGACGGACCGCTCGCCGAACGAGCCGGTCACGACATCGCCTACATCGCCCTCACCGGCACCCTTTCCATGATCGGCAAGCCCGGGGAGCCGCCCACCGTCCCGGCCAATCTGGTCGGCGACTACGCGGGCGGCTCGCTCTATCTCGTCGTCGGCGTCCTCGCCGCCCTCCAGTACGCCCGCACCCCCGGCGGCCGGGGTCAGGTCGTGGACGCGGCGATCGTCGACGGCGCCGCCCACCTCGCCACGATGATCCACGGAATGCTGGCGGCGGGCGGCTGGCAGGACCGGCGCGGCTCCAACCTCCTGGACGGCGGCTGCCCGTTCTACGGTTCGTACGAGACCGCCGACGGCCAGTACATGGCGGTCGGCCCGCTGGAGCAGCGGTTCTACGACGAGTTCAGCGCGCTCCTCGGTATCGGGGAAGAAGCCCCGGACCGGCGGGACATCACCCGCTGGGAGGAGTTGCGCACGCTCGTCGCCGACCGCTTCAGGACCCGTACGCGCGCGGAATGGACCGAGGTGTTCGAGGGCACGGACGCCTGCGTGGCCCCCGTCCTCTCGCTCCGTGAGGCGCCTCGCCATCCGCACATCGCATCCCGCTCCACCTTCGTCGAGCACGGCGGACTCACCCAGCCCGCCCCCGCACCCCGCTTCTCCGCCACCCCCGTCTCCATGCGCAGCGGGCCCGCGCGGCCCGGCGCGGACACCGAGGCCGTCGCCGCCGACTGGGACGTACCCGGCATCACGAGGACCCGGAAGGACGCCACGGGCTGATGGGACTCACCCGCACCTTCATCGACCGCTGCGTCGTCGACCACTCCGACGGAACGCTCGACGCCGTGTACGCCTCGATGGCCAAGTGGTGGGCGACCGAACCGCAGAAGCACGTCGCCGACCGGTGCCTCCAAGTCCGCGGCGGATACGGATACATGGCGAAATGTCCGGTCGCCAAGGCGTTCACCGACGGCCGTATCCAGACCATCTACGGCGGCACGACCGAGATCATGAAGGAGATCACCGGCCGCTCGCTGCTCGCCTGACCCTCTGACGCACAACCACCCCGAAAGGCTGCTGACTTGAGTACCGAAGCGTTCGTCTACGACGCGATCCGCACCCCGCGCGGCCGCGGCAAGGCCAATGGCGCCCTGCACGGCACCAAGCCGATCGACCTCGTCGTCGGCCTCATCCACGAAATCCGCAGCCGCTTCCCCGGCCTGGACCCGGCAGCCATCGACGACATCGTCCTCGGCGTGGTCAGCCCGCTCGGCGACCAGGGATCCGACATCGCCCGGATCGCCGCCATCGCCGCCGGCCTCCCCGACTCCGTCGCGGGCGTCCAGGAGAACCGCTTCTGCGCCTCGGGCCTGGAGGCCGTCAACCTGGCCGCCGCCAAGGTCCGTTCGGGCTGGGAGGACCTGATCCTCGCGGGCGGCGTCGAGTCGATGTCCCGCGTCCCGATGGGCTCCGACGGTGGTGCCTGGGCGATGGACCCGATGACCAACTTCGACACCGGCTTCGCCCCGCAGGGCGTCGGCGCCGACCTCATCGCCACCATCGAGGGCTTCTCCCGCCGCGACGTCGACGAATTCGCCGCGCTCTCCCAGGAACGCGCCGCCGAAGCGTGGAAGGACGGCCGTTTCGCGCGCTCCGTCGTCCCCGTCAAGGACCGTAACGGCCTCGTCGTCCTCGACCACGACGAGCACATGCGGCCCGGCACCACCGCCGACTCGCTCGCCGCGCTCAAGCCGTCCTTCGCCACGATCGGCGAAATGGGCGGCTTCGACGCCGTCGCGCTGCAGAAGTACCACTGGGTCGAGAAGATCGACCATGTCCACCACGCGGGCAACTCCTCCGGCATCGTCGACGGCGCCGCGCTCGTCGCGATCGGCAACAAGCAGACCGGCGAGCGGTACGGACTCACGCCGCGCGCCCGCATCGTCTCCGCCGCCGTCTCCGGCTCCGAGCCCACCATCATGCTGACCGGCCCCGCGCCCGCCACCCGCAAGGCCCTCGCCAAGGCCGGGCTGACCATCGACGACATCGACCTCGTCGAGATCAACGAGGCATTCGCCGGTGTCGTGCTGCGCTTCGCGAGGGACATGGGGCTCTCCCTCGACAAGATCAACGTCAACGGCGGCGCGATCGCGCTCGGTCACCCGCTCGGCGCCACCGGTGCGATGATCCTCGGCACCCTCATCGACGAACTGGAACGGCGCGACAAGCGGTACGGCCTCGCCACCCTCTGCGTCGGCGGCGGCATGGGCATCGCCACCGTCATCGAGCGTCTCTGACCGCCCCTCGCCTACGGAGAAGAAGAGCAATGACCGAGAGCACGACCATCCGCTGGGAACAGGACGAGACCGGCGTCGTCACCCTCGTACTCGACGACCCCGACCAGTCCGCCAACACGATGAACCAGGCCTTCAAGGAGTCCATCGCGGCCATCGCCGACCGCGCCGAGGCCGAGAAGGACTCCATCCGCGGCATCATCTACACCTCCGCCAAGAAGACCTTCTTCGCGGGCGGCGACCTCAAGGACATGATCAGGGTCGGTCCCGAGAACGCCCAGCAGGCCTTCGACACCGGCACCGCCATCAAGAACTCGCTGCGCCGCATCGAGACCCTCGGCAAGCCCGTCGTCGCCGCCATCAACGGAGCGGCGCTCGGCGGCGGTTACGAGATCGCCCTCGCCTCGCACCACCGCGTCGCCCTCGACGCACCGGGCTCCCGGATCGGCCTGCCCGAGGTCACCCTCGGTCTGCTGCCCGCGGGCGGCGGCGTCACCCGCACCGTACGCCTCATGGGCATCGCCGACGCGCTGCTGAAGGTTCTCCTCCAGGGCACCCAGTACACCCCGCGGCGGGCCCTGGAGAACGGCCTGGTCCACGAGGTCGCCGCCACCAGGCAGGAGATGCTCGACAAGGCCCGCGCCTTCATCGACGCCAACCCGGAGTCCCAGCAACCCTGGGACGTCAAGGGGTACAGGATCCCTGGCGGTACCCCGTCCAACCCGAAGTTCGCCGCGAATCTGCCCGCCTTCCCGGCCAATCTGAAGAAGCAGATCGCGGGCGCCCCGATGCCCGCGCCCCGCAACATCCTGGCCGCCGCCGTCGAGGGCTCGCAGGTCGACTTCGAGACCGCGCTGACCATCGAGGCCCGCTACTTCACCGAACTGGTCACCGGCCAGGTCGCGAAGAACATGATCCAGGCGTTCTTCTTCGACCTCCAGGCCGTCAACTCCGGCGCCGGCCGCCCCAAGGGCATCGAGGAGCGCCAGGTCCGCAAGGTCGCCGTGCTCGGAGCCGGGATGATGGGCGCGGGCATCGCGTACTCCTGCGCCCGCGCCGGCATCGAGGTCGTCCTCAAGGACATCTCCGCCGAGGCCGCGGCCAAGGGCAAGGCGTACAGCGAGAGGCTTCTCGACAAGGCGCTCTCCCGGGGACGTACCACCGAGGCCGAGCGCGACGAACTGCTGGCCCGCATCATCCCGACCGGCGACCCGGCCGACCTGGCGGGCTGCGACGCCGTCATCGAGGCCGTCTTCGAGGACACCGCGCTCAAGCACAAGGTGTTCCAGGAGATCCAGGACATCATCGAGCCGGACGCGCTGCTCTGCTCGAACACCTCGACCCTGCCCATCACGGTCCTTGCCGAGGGCGTCTCGCGTCCCGTCGACTTCATCGGGCTGCACTTCTTCTCGCCCGTGGACAAGATGCCGCTCGTCGAGATCATCAAGGGCGAGAAGACCGGTGACGAGGCCCTGGCCCGCGCCTTCGACCTGGTTCGCCGGATCAAGAAGACCCCGATCGTCGTCAACGACTCCCGCGGCTTCTTCACCTCGCGTGTCATCGGCCAGTTCATCAACGAGGGCGTCGCCATGGTCGGCGAGGGCATCGAGCCCGCATCGATCGAGCAGGCCGCGGCACAGTCCGGCTACCCGGCCAAGGTGCTCTCCCTGATGGACGAGCTGACCCTCACCCTGCCCCGCAAGATCCGCAACGAGACCAGGCGCGCCGTGGAGGCGGCCGGCGGCACCTGGGCCGAACACCCGGCTGACGCGGTCATCGACCGGATGGTCGACGAGTTCGGCCGCCCGGGACGCAGCGGCGGCGCGGGCTTCTACGAGTACGACGAGGCCGGCAGGCGCACCCGACTCTGGCCGGGACTGCGCGAGCATTTCGGGGGTTCCGGGGGCCGCCCCCCGGGTGAGCCGGACACCGGCATCCCCTTCACCGACATGAAGGAGCGGATGCTGTTCTCCGAGGCGCTGGACAGCGTCCGCTGCCTGGAGGAGAACGTCCTGGTCTCCGTGGCCGACGCCAACATCGGCTCCATCATGGGCATCGGCTTCCCGCCGTGGACCGGCGGCGTGCTCCAGTACATCAACGGGTACGAGGGCGGCCTGCCCGGCTTCGTCGCCCGCGCCCGGGAGCTCGCCGAGCGCTACGGCGACCGGTTCCTGCCGCCCGCGCTGCTCGTGGAGAAGGCCGAGAAGGGCGAGACCTTCCACGACTGACAGCAGCCCCGCGGGCCGCGTTCACTCCGCCGTGAACGCGGCCCGCAGCTCCTCCTTCAACGACCGCTGGAACGCGGTCACCAGCGCCTGGAGCACCATCGGCTGCATATGGGCCGACAGCGACTTCATCGCCGCCACACGCTCCGGGTCCGACTCCCGTTCCCGGTACGGACTCCACACCTCGTCCCGGAACAGCCGGGTCAGCTCCTGCGCGGCCGACCGGGAGTGCTCCAGCAGAACCGTGCGCGCTGCCAGAATCGTCTCGTGCGCGATCGGTACGCCGAGCAGTTCGACCCCGAGCCGCAACAGCCCCGGGTCCACCCGGTAACTGCCGTCGACCGGCTCCGCGCGCTCCAGCACGCCCATCGCGGCCAGCCGCGCCATGTCCTGCTCGGTCAGCGCCCGGCCCGCACGCCGCTCCAGTTCCGCCCGCGTCGCGTCCTCCGCCGCATCGGGCGCCCAGGACGCCACCAGCGCCCGGTGGATCGCCAGGTCGTGGGCGCTCAGGTCCGGCGGCAGCTGCTCCAGATAGCGTTCGATCGCGGCCAGCGTCATGCCCTGGTGCTGAAGCTCCTCGATGAGCGCGAGCCGGGACAGATGCTCATGCCCGTAGTGCCCGACACGACGCGGGCCGATCACCGGCGGCGGCAGCAGACCCCGGGTGCTGTAGAAACGCACGGTGCGTACGGTGACACCGGCGCGCGCCGCCAGCTCGTCGACGGTGAGCGTCGGGTCCTCGGTCCCGGTCGACATGTCTGCTCCTCGCGTTCCGACCCAGCGGTGAACCGCCGCATCTGCATCATTCAGGTGCACCAGTATTGCTGTCTCACCAATGCTGTGAAAGCTCCCGGGAGCATCCTGGCGCGGTCCCGATGTCAGTGGTGGCTCCTACGCTGGTGTCATGTCGGAGATCACGTACGTACGGGGCGACGCGACCACCCCGCAGGGCAAGGGCGTCAGGCTCATCGCGCATGTCTGCAACGACCTGGGCGGCTGGGGCAAGGGCTTCGTCCTGGCCGTCTCGCGTCGCTGGCCCGAACCGGAGAAGGCCTACCGCCGATGGCACCGGGAAAGAGCGGGCAACGACTTCGGCCTCGGCGCGGCTCAGTTCGTCCAGGTGAGTCCGCACCTCTGGGTGGCGAACATGGTGGGCCAGCGAGGGATTCGTACGGGCAGCAAGGGGGTTCCGGTGCGCTACGAGGCGATCGACACGGCCCTGGGTGCCGTGGCCGACCGGGCCGTCGAGCTGGGGTCTTCGGTCCATATGCCGCGGATCGGCTGCGGACTGGCGGGCGGCACCTGGTCCGGAATCGAGCCACTGATAGCAAAGCGGCTGCTGAGCCGGGGCATAGCGGTGACGGTGTACGACTACGACTAGGACCAATGCCGTTCGGTTAGGGGTTCGACTGGCGGCGCAACTCTCGGCGTTTCGGCTGGTGATACGGGTGCAGCCCTTGTAGTGGTTCTCGGGTCCGC
>NZ_JBVKBV010000010.1:0-257515 GCF_055635345.1 Streptomyces sp. NPDC111516
CCGGCCGGTTACCCGATGCTGCGGCTGGTCGCGCTGGTGGCCTGCGGGAGCAGAACGCTCCTGGACGTGGTCTTCGGCACCGACGCCACCGGCGAGCTGACCTACGCCGGTGACCTGGTCACCACCGCGGGCCGGACCGGAACGCTCCGGCCCGGAATGCTGCTGCTCGGTGACCGGAACTTCTCGGCCACCGCCTTCGTGGGCACGGTCGCGTCCACCGGCGCGGACTTCCTCATCCGTGCCAAGACCCACAGCACAGCGCTCAAGCTGCCGGTCCTGCGCCGTCTGCCCGACGGCACGTTCCTGTCCCGCGTCGGCGAGGTCACCGTCCGCGTCATCGAAGCCCACGTCACCCTCGCCCCTGCTGACGGCGCCGATGAGCGCCCAGTCACCCAGGGCACCTACCGGCTCGTCACCAGCCTGCTCGACCCCGATGAGGCATCCGCGACCGGTCTGGTCAGGCTTTACCACGAGCGCTGGGAGATCGAGACCAGCTATCCCCCTCGCGATCCCGATGTGGAAGGTGGCTCCCGCCCTGCTGTCCGGATGTACGGCGGTGCTCAAGCCGTCCCCGCTCACCCCGCTGACCTCGGCGCTCCTGGTGGAGATGTTCCAGCAGGCGGGGCTCCCCGACGGAGTGCTGAATCTGGTCCAGGGCGATGTGGCGGCAGGCGAGGCGCTGGTCGCCAACCAGGCCGTCGCGGGCATCAGTTTCACCGGGTCGCTGCCGGTCGGCACCGCCATCCACACCGGTGGCGCGCACCGGCTGCTCCGTACCCAGCTCGAACTCGGCGGCAAGAACGCGCTGATCGTGTGCGACGACGCCGATCTCGCCAAGGCCGTGGACGCCGTCGTGCGCGGAGCCTTCGGTCAGGCGGGGCAGCGCTGCTCGGCGACGAACCCGGTGGTGGTCGCTCCCGCGATGACACAGGGGCTGGACATGTCCGCCCGCGAGGGTACGCCCGCCGCGGCCGCCCGGGCCCACCTGAAGGCCCACAAGGACACGTACAAGGTCCCCGTATCCGACCTGAAGACGGTGAGGACGACGACGGACGGAACGCGCAGAAGGACTACGAGCCCATCACGCTCGACATCGACAACGGCGGGTTGCACCACAACTCCACCATCGTCGGCGGCGCACTGTGGGACATGCGCAAGAACCTCGACAGCAAGCTCGCGGACCGGATCATCTACCGGTCCGCGCAGAACTACCTCACACGGCTGTCCGGCTTCACCGACATGCGTAACGCCGTCACCCTCGCCGCCAAGTCCCTGAAGGTCTCCGAGGCCGACCTCGCCACGATCGGCAAGGCCTTCGACGACCACGGCATCGAGGCCGGCTGGGAGCAGCAGGGCGGCACGCACGACGGCACCACCATCGGCGCCGACATCCTGTCCGCGTACGAGGTCTACGGCGGAGTCGACGAGCAGGCCGCCCAGATCAACGGCGACGTCTACGCGATCAGCCAAGGCGACGCCATCGCCTGGGACCAGGGCAGCGCCGCCTTCGGCATCACCGTGGGCCGCTTCGACAAGAAGCCGACGCACGAACTGGCCCAGAAGGACGCCTACTTGCTCGACCCCTCCCTGGACGACGACCGCATCGTCTTCACCCGCATCGCAGCCGACGGCATCGGCATCTACCAGGCGGGCGAGAAGGGCCAGGGTGCGATCAAGAAGCTGGCCGACCTGCCGGACGCGGACGAGACCGAGCCGGTGACGGACCACGGTGCGCTCGCCTGCATAAGCACCACCGCCGACGGCGAGCAGGACGTCATGCTCCGCAAGGCCGACGGCACGACGGTCAACGTGACCCCGGAGGCAGGCACCAAGGCCGCCCGCCTTGCGATGAAGAACGGCACGATCGCCTGGGCCCGCGGCGACGGCACGTACGTCCACGTCTACGACATCGCGAAGGGCACCACGCCGACCAAGCGCATCACCGGCTTCCTCTTCAACTACGTCTCCGACATCCAGATCACCTCGGACCGCGTCTTCTGGCGCGAGACGGGCGGCTTCCTGATCCCCAGCACGACGTTCATGTCGGCGCCGCTCGACGACCTGTCCAAGGCCGCGAAGCTGCGCTACCCGTCGAGCACCTACGCCGCGCAGTTCTCGGTGAACGACGACTACTTCGCCTACTCCACCTACGACCTCTGGGGCGCGCTCGGCTCCTGGAGCGGACCGGGCAAGGTACAGGTCTCCAAGACCGCCGACGTGCTCGCCGGTCTCAACAACTACAGCCGGGTCTCCCGCTCCTCCGGCGCCCAGCCGGCCCCGTCCCTCCGTGACGGCCGGCGCGTCGCGTGGCTCGACACGACCGCCGCGGCCACCGATGTGGTGACCCGCGCGACGTTCGCCGGGACCTGCGAGTAGCCCCGGGCCGTGCCGCACTGCCGGGCGGGGTGCCCACCGGACGCCGGTGGGCACCCCGCCCGGCATCGATCGCATACTGGATCACACAAGGGTCGGGCACCGAGCCGCACGCCCCGCCGACCTCCGGGAGCGTCATGAGTACCGAAGCAGTCAGAGGCGACACCCCCGTCCCGCCACCGCCCGGCGGTGTGCTCTGGAGCATCTCCGGCGACATCCGGGCACTGCTGATGCTGCCCGCCGCGCTCACCCTTCAGGTCGCCCACCCGGCGGTCGGCGCGGGTGTCGACGAACACTCCGTGTTCCGTACGGACCCGTGGGGGCGCGGCGAGAGGTCCCTGCGCTCGCTCCAGCTCTGGGTGTACGGGGGTGATGCGGCCGCGGAGGAGGGGCGCAGGCTCCGCAGGCTGCACCGCACCATCCAGGGCACCGACACCCGGGGGCGTCGCTACCATGCGCTGTCGCCCGCGAACTATGCGTGGGTGCATGCCACGGGCTTCCCCGTCTATCAGCACGCCGCGCGCTATCTCATCCGGCCGCTCACCGACGCGCAGGAACGGGCCCTGTACCGGGAGTGGCTCCAGGTCGGCCGGGTTCTCGGCATCCACGACCGGAACATGCCGCAGACGATCGAGGAGTTCTGGCCGTACTTCCGCAAGGTGCTCGCCGACGAGATCGAGCTGACCGTCGTCGTGGAGGACCTGATCGCCACCGACCGCCCGGTACCGCCGCCGGACCGGGGACCGCTGCCGGTGAGGCTGCTGTTGAAGGCGCTGTGGCCGGTGTTGTTCCCGCCGCTGGCCCGGTTCCGCCGCTTCGTCACCATCGGCCTGATGCCGCCGGATGCGCGGGAGGCGATCGGGCTGGAGTGGACGGACGCGCAGGAGCGGAAGCTGCGACGGTTCTGCGGAGTGGTGCGGCGCGTCGTGCCCGTGCTCCCGGAGCGACTGCGCTATCTGCCGTACGCGCGCCGGGCGCGGGCGGCGCGGCGCGAGGCCGTCAACCGGACCGTGTCCGCAACGCCCTGACGGGCCGTCGGCACCTGGGGATCGGCGGCCTCGGTCATCGACACCATGCCGTCGAAGCCGACCAGGGCCACCTCCGGACGCGGCGCCCGGTCGTCCACCGGGCACCGTCGCCCCATCGGAGAGGGGGTGACGGCGCCCGGAGCCGATCCGCGGACCTGTCAGTGGTGGTCGTGAATCGTGTTCGTCGCCGCGATCTGCTTCCACGACGCGGGCTGCGCGGGGGCGCGCAAGGCGTGCGCGTCGGCCGCTGCCGGGTCCTGGGGCCGCGTCGGCCGGTACAGCCAGGTGTCGAAGAAGCCGGCGAGCGGCTTGCCCGAGACCCGTTCCGCGTACGTCACGAAGTCCGCCACGCTCGCGTTCCCGTACGCGTGCTCGGCCGGCCAGCCCTTCAGCAGCGCGAAGAACGTCTCGTCGCCCACCTTGTTGCGCAGTGCCTGGAGTGCCAGCGCACCCCGGTCGTAGACGGCCGCGTCGAACTGGTCGTCCGGGCCCGGGTCGCCCGGCTTCACCGTCCAGAAGGCGTCGTCGGCCGGGTGCTGGGCGTACGTGTAGTCCGCCAGTTCCTGCGCGGTGCCCTCGCCCTCCTTCTCCGACCACAGCCACTGGCTGTAGCGGGCGAAGCCCTCGTTGATCCAGATGTCCTTCCAGCCCTTGAGGGACACGCTGTCGCCGTACCACTGATGCGCCAGCTCATGGACGACGACGGAGACGTTCGCACCGTTCGCGAACTGCTTCGGGCTGTAGAACGGCCTGGTCTGGGTCTCCAGCGCGAACCCGCTCTTCACATTGGGGGAGTACCCGCCGAGCGCCTCGAACGGATACGGTCCGAAGACCTCCGTCAGCCACTCGGCGACCTCGGTGGTCCGCTCGATGCTGGCGCGTGCCGCACCGCCGTTGGCGCCGAGATCCCTGCTGTACGCGTTGACGACCGGCAGCCCGTCCGACGTGGTGTCGGTGGTGATGTCGAACTTGCCGATGGCCAGCGTCGTCAGATACGTCGCCTGCGGCTTCGCGGAGCGCCAGTTGTAGCGGGTCCAGCCGAGCTTCGAACTCTGCGACTGGAGCGTGCCGTTGCTGATCGCCTGGGTGCCGTCCGGCACGGACACCGAGATGTCGTACGTCGCCTTGTCGAGCGGGTGGTCGTTGCTGGGGAACCACCACGCGGCCGACTCCGGCTCCTGCGCGGCCACCGCGCCGTCCGGCGTGCGGACCCAGGAGGTCCAACCGTTGATCTTCACTTCCGACGGCTTTCCGGCGTACCGCACGACCACCGAGACGGCCTTGCCCTTGGCCAGCGCTGCCGCCGGGGTGATTTCGAGCTCCTGCTCGCCGCTCCTGGCGTAGCCGGCCTTCTTGCCGTTCACCCGTACCTCGGAGACGTCCAGCCCGAAGTCGAGGTTGAAACGGGAGAGTTCCTGGGTCGTCGTGGCGAGGATCGTCGCCGTGCCCTCCAGCAGGTCGGTGGCGGGCTGGTACGTCAGCCGCAGGTCGTAGTGGGACACGTCGTAGCCGCCGTTGCCGCTGGCCGGGTAGTAGGGGTCGCCGATGCCCGGGGCGCCCGCGGTGCCTTCGGCGGCCGAGGCCGGGATCGCCAGCAGCAGGGAGGCCGCGAGTGCGCTCGGGACGATGAATCTGCGGTGCACGAATGCTCCAATTCGTCGGGGCGAAGGATCTTTCGAACCGTCACGTAGAGACTATTCAGCGACCGCCACATCAGTCGTGTCCATGGCAGCATCTGTCACACGATCGCCATCCGGCCGACATGGCACACGGTCTTCCTTCCCGCATGGGCACGTCATATTCATCGGTGATCGCCCCCTGTTGCCCAGGAGTTGACCGGGGTACCTTCCGCCCATGCCGACACGTGCGCGGGGCACCCGCTTGACGTACAGATCGCTGGTGGTGGCGGCCGTCGCCGCCCTGATGGCAGTCCTGCTCTCGCCGGCAGGGGCACAGGGCGCGAGCCCTCCGGAGAGCGGGCCCGTGGCGAGCGGGGCCCTGGAGAGCAACCCCGTCTATTCGTACGAGAACGCCGTGCGCGAATCCGTCTGGGTCGACACCGGACTGGACGGCGACGGGGACGGCAGGAGCGACCGCGTCGCCGTCGATGTCGTCCGCCCCCGCGAACCCGCCCGGCAGGGCCGGAAGATCCCCGTGATCATGGACGCCAGCCCGTACTACTCCTGCTGCGGCCGCGGCAACGAGAGCCAGCTGAAGACGTACGACGCCGACGGTCGGCCGGTCCGGTTCCCCCTCTACTACGACAACTACTTCGTGCCGCGCGGCTACGCATTCGTCGCTGTCGATCTGGCCGGAACCAATCGCTCCGACGGCTGTGTCGACGTCGGCGGCCGCTCCGATGTGCAGTCCGCCAAGGCCGTCATCGACTGGCTGAACGGCCGCGCACGTGCCTACACCACCCGCACCGGCGGCGAACGCGCCACGGCCGACTGGTCCGACGGACGCACCGGAATGATCGGCAAGAGCTACGACGGCACCATCGCCAACGGTGTGGCGGCGACCGGCGTGGACGGGCTGCGGACCATCGTGCCGATCGGTGCCATCTCCTCCTGGTACGACTACTACTTCGCGCAGGGCGCGCCCCTCTACGACAGCGGCCCCGACTGGCTCTCCGGCTATGTGGAGAGCCCCGAGGCACGAGGGCGCTGCGCCGCCGTCCAGCAGCGGCTCGTCGACCAGGCGCCGCGCACCGGTGACTGGACGAAGCTGTGGAGCGACCGCGACTACGTGAAGGACGCCCGCAAGGTGCGGGCCAGCGTCTTCGCCGTACATGGCATGCAGGACCTCAACGTCCGCACCAAGCACCTCGGCCAGTGGTGGGACGCCCTCGCGGACCGTGGCGTGGAGCGCAAGATCTGGCTTTCCCAGACCGGGCACGTCGACCCGTTCGACTACCGGCGCGCCGAGTGGGTGAAGACGCTGCACCGCTGGTTCGACCACTATCTCCTCGGCTACGACAACGGCATCGACCGCGAACCGATGGCCGACATCGAACGGCACCCCGATCAGTGGTCCACCGACAGCGTCTGGCCGCCCCGCACCACGCACACCACCACCGTGCGCCCCGGCCCCGGCGACGTGCCCGGCGTCGGCAGCCTCGGCCTGAAGCCCGCCCGCCCCGGCGCCACCGAGACGTTCACCGACGATCCTGCACAGAGCGAGACACAGTGGGCCGCCGACGTGGACCGGACCACGAGCGCCAAGACGGGTTTCCGTACCGCGCCGCTCACCCGGGACCTGCGACTGGCCGGATCGTCCACGGTGACCGTCACCGCAACCCCGACCACATCGACCGCCCATCTCTCCGCGGTCCTCGTGGACATCGGCCCCGACACCATCCGCGACTACGGCTCGTCCGGCGAAGGCATCACCACCCTCACCGACCGCACCTGCTGGGGCGCGAGCACCACCGGGGACAGCTCCTGCTTCAAGGAGACCCGGGCCAGGACGGCCGCCGTCGACCGGACCGTCCTCAGCCGCGGCTGGGCCGACCTCGGCACCTACGCCTCCGCCGGACACGGCCGCCCCCTCACCCCGGGCAGGGCCTACACGATCACCATCGACCTGGCCGCCACCGACCACGTCGTCCCGGCCGGACACCGCCTCGCCCTGATCGTCGCCGGCACCGACCGGGACCTCATCGACCCGCCGGACTCCACGCCGACGCTCACCCTCGACCTGGCCCGTACGTCCGCGAAGCTGCCGTTCACCGGCGGCGCCGGAGCCTTCGTGCGAGCCACCGCGGGTTCCGCACCCGCGACAGCCACCCCCCGCGCAGTCCACTCCGAGGGCGTGACGCCACCGCGTCCCGCCCACCGCATCCCGGGAGGCAGCCGCTCATGACACCCCGTATCCCGACCGCCCGCGGGTCAGTCCGCCGCAACCTCGTCCTGACGGCAGCCGCCGCCGTCCTGGCCGTACCCCTGGTCACCGTGCCCGCCCAGGCCGCGCACACCCAGCCCCAGCCCCGTACCGGCTTCGAGACCAGCAATGGGGCCCGGTGGACCGGCCAGCCGGAGGAACAGTCCTTCCTGGCCGCCGTCGACCGGGGCAGCGACCGGGTCTCCGTCGACCGGATCGGCACGACGAAACAGGGCCGCCCGCTCCAGCTCGTCCGGATCGGAAACCACCGCGCCAACGCGAACACGATGCTGCTGATCTGCAGCCAGCACGGCAACGAACCGTCCGGCCGCGAGGCGTGCCTGACGACCATTCGCGATCTGGCCTACGCCCAGGACCCGTCGACCCGCGCCTTCCTCTCCCGTACGAACGTCCTGGTCGTGCCCACCGCCAACCCCGACGGACGCGCCGCCGACACCCGCGGCAACTCCGACGGCGTCGACATCAACCGCGACCACATCGCGCTGCAGACCGCCGAGGGCCGCGCCATGGCGGCGGTCATCCGCGACCGGAAGCCCGATGTGATCTACGACCTGCACGAGTACGGGGCCACCCCGCCGTACTACGACAAGGACCTCTTCGTCCTGTGGCCCCGTAACCTCAACGTCTCCGACCGGGTGCACGGCGAATCGCAGACCCTCGCCCAGAGCTATGTGCGACCCACCGCCGCGGAGGCGGGCTACAGCAGCGGCCTCTACGGCATCTGGACCGACCCCGTCACCGGCGACCCGATCAAGCAGACCGCGGGCGACGGACAGGAACGCATCCTGCGCAACACCTCCGGCATCAAGCATGCCGTCGGCCTGCTCATCGAATCCCGCGTCGACGCACTCACCGCCGCCGAGAAGGCCGACCCGGCGCTCAACAGCCGACGCCGCGTCCACTCCCAACTCACCGCACTCGACGGCCTGTTCGCCTTCACCGACGAGCACCGCGGCCCGATCGTCGCCGCCACCGCCGCATCCCGGGCCGCGGGATTCAAGGACCGTGGCCCGGTCTTTCTCGGCGGCGCCGACAACGAGGCACCCGAAGCCGGCCGAGTCCTTCAGGACCCGCCGTGCGGATACCGGCTCACCAAGGCCCAGTTCGACGACGTCAAGGACGAACTCGCCCTGCACGGCGTCACCTCCCGGCGCGACGGTGACGGAGCGTACGTACCGCTGCGGCAGTCGGCCCGGAATCTGATCCCGCTCCTCCTGGACGGGCGGGCGTCATATCACCTCACAAGCGGGCAGGCCGATACCTCTTGTTGATCCCATGAGGTGAGCGCCGCGTGCGGCACTGCATGCGGAGAGTGAATATGCGGCTTCCGTGGAAGGTGCCATCCGGGCCGCGGGACGAACAGAGAACGGGCGGCCGGGGAGATCTGCCGGTGACGGCGGACCTCCCCGGTGACCCGACGCCGTACCGGCACCCGCGCCGGGCCCGGGACCGGCCGGGCCGGTCCGCGCTCTCCGGCGGCCGATTAGGATCGGCACCCTGATGACTGCCACTCTCGTTGCCAAGGACCTCGCCGCCGGACACGGCGACCGCACACTCTTCGCCGGACTCGACCTCGTCGTCGCGCCCGGTGATGTGATCGGTCTCGTCGGAGTCAACGGGGCCGGTAAATCGTCCCTGCTCCGGCTGCTCGCCGGGCTCGACCGGCCGGAGGAGGGCGAGCTGCGGCTCTCCCCGCCCACCGCCACCGTCGGCCACCTCCCGCAGGAGCCGGAGCGGCGTCCGCGGGAGACCGTGCGCGAGTTCCTGGCCCGCCGCACCGGCGTCGCCGACGCCCAGGCGGCGATGGACACCGCCACGCAGGCCCTCGTCGACGGGGCGCCGGGCGCGGACGACGCGTACTCCGAGACGCTGGAGCGCTGGCTGGCGCTCGGCGGCGCGGACCTGGACGAGCGGGCCGAGGAGGTCGCCGCCGACCTCGGCCTGACCGTCGGCCTCGACCTGCCGATGACCGCGCTCTCCGGCGGCCAGGCGGCCCGCGCGGGCCTGGCCTCCCTCCTGCTCTCCCGCTACGACGTCTTCCTGCTCGACGAGCCCACCAACGACCTCGACCTGGATGGCCTGGAGCGGCTGGAGCGCTACGTCTGCGGACTGCGCGCGGGCACGGTCGTCATCAGCCACGACCGCGAATTCCTGATGCGTACGGTCACCAAGGTCCTCGAACTGGACCTGGCCCAGCAGCAGATCAACCTCTACGGCGGTGGGTACGCCGCCTACCTGGAGGAGCGCGAGAGGGCTCGCAGGCATGCCCGCGAGGAGTACGAGGAGTACGCCGACAAGCGCGCCGCCCTCGAGGGGCGCGCCCACATGCAGCGCTCCTGGATGGACAAGGGCGTCAAGAACGCCCGCCGCAAGGCGACCGACAACGACAAGACCAGCCGCAAGCTCCGCAGCGAGTCGAGCGAGAAGCAGGCCGCGAAGGCCCGGCAGACGCAGCGCATGATCGAACGGCTCGACGTCGTCGACGAGCCGCGCAAGGAGTGGGAACTGCGGATGGAGATCGCCGCCGCGCCCCGCTCCGGTTCGGTCGTCGCGACCCTGAGCGAAGCCCGGGCCGTACGCGGCGACTTCGGCTTCGGCCCGGCATCACTGCAGATCGACTGGGCGGACCGGGTCGCCATCACCGGCGCCAACGGAGCGGGCAAGTCCACCCTCCTCGCCGCACTCCTGGGCCGCCTCCCGCTGGACGCCGGGCATGCGACGCTCGGCTCGGGCGTCGTGGTCGGAGAGGTCGACCAGGCGCGCAAGCTGTTCCACGGCTCCGAATCGCTCCTGGAGGCGTTCTGCGCGGCCGTCCCCGACACCGAACCGGCCGAAGTCCGCACGCTGCTCGCCAAGTTCGGCCTGCGCGCGGACCATGTGATGCGTCCGGCGACCACGCTCTCGCCCGGCGAACGCACCAGGGCGGCGCTCGCCCTGCTCCAGGGCCGGGGCGTCAACCTCCTCGTCCTCGACGAACCGACGAACCACCTCGATCTGCCCGCGATCGAGCAGCTGGAGTCGGCGCTGGATTCGTACCCGGGGACGTTGCTGCTGGTCACGCACGACCGGCGCATGCTGGAAGCGGTACGGACGACACGGCGCGTCGAGGTGGTGGACGGCAAGGTGACGGAGCTGTGAGGGTGCCGGGGCTCCGCCCCGGCACCCTCAGGCGTGTCCAGCCCGTCCGGCGTTCGAGGAGGCCTTTTGAGCTTCTCCGGCGTGGGAGCGAGGTCCGGGGCGGAGCCCCGGCACCCCGTCCCCGTCCCCGCCCTCGACGTCAGCCCCTCTTGCCGCCCTGCTTCGGATCCGCCAGCCCGGCCCGCCGCAACGCATCCGCCATCGCACTGTTCACGGGTGCGGGCGCCGGACGAGCGGAGCCGCCCCCGCCGCCACCGCGCCGGTCACGCTCCTGACCACCCTGTCCCTGGCGCTGCCGCGGCGGCCGGCCGCCCTTGGCATTTCCTTGGCCGCCCCGCTCGCCCCGTTCGGCCCGCTCCCGCCTGGGCCCGCCGCCCTGGGACGCACCCCCCGCCGACGCCTCGTCGTCAAGTCGCAGCGTCAGCGAGATCCGCTTCCGCGGAATGTCGACATCCATGACCTTGACCTTCACGATGTCGCCCGGCTTCACGACATCCCTCGGGTCCTTCACGAACGTGCGCGACATCGCCGACACATGCACCAGGCCGTCCTGATGCACACCGATGTCCACGAACGCGCCGAACGCCGCGACATTGGTGACGACACCCTCCAGCACCATCCCGGACGCCAGATCACCGATCTTCTCGACGCCCTCCTTGAAGGTGGCCGTCTTGAACGCGGGACGCGGGTCGCGCCCCGGCTTCTCCAGCTCCTTCAGGATGTCGGTGACCGTCGGCAGTCCGAACTTCTCGTCCACGAAGTCGTCGGCGCGCAGCGACCGCAGCACACTCGTGTTGCCGATCAGCGAGGCGACGTCGCCGCCCGTCCGCTTCACCATCGCCCGCACCACCGGGTACGCCTCCGGGTGCACACTCGACGCGTCCAGCGGGTCGTCGCCCCGGATGCGCAGGAAGCCCGCGCACTGCTCGTACGCCTTCGGGCCCAGCCGCGCCACATCCTTGAGCGCCTTCCGCGAACGGAAGGGCCCGTTCACGTCACGGTGCGCGACGATGTTCTCGGCGAGGCCCGAGCCGATCCCCGAAACCCGCGAAAGCAGCGGCGCCGACGCGGTGTTGACGTCGACGCCGACACCGTTCACGCAGTCCTCGACGACAGCGTCCAGCGAGCGCGACAGCTTCACCTCGGACAGGTCGTGCTGGTACTGGCCGACACCGATCGACTTCGGGTCGATCTTCACCAGCTCCGCGAGAGGGTCCTGAAGGCGTCGCGCGATCGAGACGGCACCGCGCAACGACACGTCCATGTCGGGGAGTTCCTGCGAGGCGAAGGCCGAAGCCGAGTACACCGACGCGCCCGCCTCCGACACCATCACCTTGGTGAGCTTCAACTCGGGGTGCTTGTCGATGAGTTCACCGGCGAGCTTGTCGGTCTCGCGGGACGCCGTGCCGTTGCCGATCGCGATCAGGTCCACGTCGTGGGCCTTCGCCAGCTGCTCCAGCCTGGCCAGCGCCTGGTCCCACTTGTTCGCCGGGACGTGCGGGTGGATGACATCCGTCGCGACGACCTTGCCGGTCGCATCGACGACGGCGACCTTCACACCCGTACGGAAGCCGGGGTCGAGCCCCAGTGTGGCCCGCGTCCCGGCCGGCGCGGCGAGCAGCAGATCGCGCAGGTTCGACGCGAAGACCCGTACCGCCTCGTCCTCGGCCGCCGTACGAAGCCGCAGCCGCAGATCGATACCGAGGTGCACCAGGATCCGGGTCCGCCAGGCCCAGCGCACCGTGTCGGCGAGCCACTTGTCGCCCGGGCGGCCGCGGTCACCCACTCCGAAGCGCCGGGCGACCATGTTCTCGTAAGTGGAGGGGCCGGGCGTCTCGGACGGCTCCTCCGGCTCCAGGACCAGGTCGAGCACGTCCTCCTTCTCGCCCCGCAGCATCGCGAGCACCCGGTGCGAGGGCAGCGCGGTGAACGGCTCGGCGAAGTCGAAGTAGTCGGCGAACTTCGCCCCTGCCTCCTCCTTGCCGTCCCGCACCTTGGCGGCCAGCCGCCCGCGCGACCACATGCGTTCGCGCAGCTCACCGATCAGGTCGGCGTCCTCCGAGAACCGCTCGGTGAGGATGGAGCGGGCTCCCTCCAGCGCCGCCGCACCGTCCGCGACGCCCTTGTCGGCGTCGACGAAGGCGGCGGCAGCGGCCAGCGGTTCGACCGTGGGGTCGCCGAGCAGACCGTCCGCGAGCGGTTCGAGCCCCGCCTCCCTGGCGATCTGCGCCTTCGTGCGCCGCTTGGGTTTGAACGGCAGATAGATGTCCTCAAGGCGCGCCTTGGTGTCGGCGGCCCGGATCTGCGCCTCCAGCGCCTCGTCGAGTTTGCCCTGCTCGCGTACCGAGTCGAGGATCGCCGTACGACGGTCCTCGAGTTCCCGCAGATACCGCAGCCGCTCCTCGAGCGTGCGCAACTGCGCGTCGTCGAGCATCTCGGTCGCTTCCTTGCGGTAGCGCGCGATGAACGGCACGGTCGACCCGCCGTCGAGCAGCTCGACGGCCGCCTTCACCTGCCGCTCGCGTACGCCGAGCTCCTCGGCGATCCTGCCTTCGATGGACGTCGTCACGGTTCTACCGACTCGCCTTCTCGTACTGGCTGTACTGGCTCTACTGGCTGTGCTTGCCGGGGCGGGGCCCCTTCGCCTGCATTGTGCCGGGTGGCCGGGCGCCGTGTCGCCCGACCGCCCCAGTCGACCGTGGGCCGGTGCCGCTCAGCCCTTGCCGATCAGGTCCTCCGGGAACGCGCCGGCCGACGCGGCCGTGAACAGGAATCCGCGCGCGAGCTCGGTCAGCCGTTCGACCCCCTCCGCGCCCAGATGCTCGTACGGGGCGCGGTCCATGCGGTCCGTGGCCTCCTCCAGATCCGCCCGAAGTGCGACGCCCGCCTCCGTCAACTCGCCCTCACCGTCCAGGAGTCCACGCCCGCGCAGCCGCTCGGAGGCCTCCTCCCAGTCGCTGCGGCGCCAGCCTCGGGTGGCGAGGACCCAGCGCGGGTTCATCCCCTTGCCGGTCGCGGTGTGGCTGACCAGCGCCTCCACCGGATCGAGACCGGCCGCGAGGAGTGCCGCGAGATGGCCGTCGCCGCGGTGCTCACGCAGCAGCGTCCCGGCGTGCCAGTACGCCAGGTGCGGCTGCTCGGGCACCGGCAGATCGGCGTGGGCGGCGTAGAGCGGCCGGGCGTGTCGGGTGCACGCCTCGGCGGCGCGCAGTGCCAGCCCGGCCGCCTCGGCCATTTCGGGGGATGCGATGATCTCCCCGCCCAGCAGCCGGCGCAACGTGGCGTCGGCGGCGCGCAGCCGGGCGTCCAGGACCGCCTGTGGCGAGGCGACGGACCACACGGCAGGCAGATGCCGGGCGACGAGATCGTGGTTGAAGTTGTAGAAGGTCGCGGTGACCGTGCCGGGGCCGACGGCGCCCAGCGCCGCCGCGCGCGCGGCGAAGTAGGCGGCGTTCGAATCGTCGATGCCGAGTTTCCCGAGCTCCTCGCCGAGGTCGGGGGAGAAGTAGACCGTCGAGTGCAACGGGTTGATGGTGTTGTGGCAGCGGCGTCCGGCGCGCGGCGGCAGAGTACTCATGCAAGCACGTTACCGACTGGTCGGTATGCCCCGTAACCCCGGAGGGACGTCCATTTCGCGCGGCCCTCGGCATGGCGGAAAAGGTGGGTTCTTCGTCATTGCGGCCGTGCTCCGGGCCGCCCAGGATGGCCGTCATGACGCAGCGATCCGTACTCGTCGTCCTCTTCGACGGCGTACAGAGCCTCGATGTGACCGGCCCTGTGGAGGTCTTCGCCGGGGCCTCCCACTTCCCCGGGGCCACGTACGAACTGCGCACCGCCTCCCTCGACGGCGCGCAGGTCCGTACGAGCAGCGGCCTGAAGCTCGTCCCCGACGGCAGCCTCGCCGACGCCGCACCGCCGCACACCCTCCTCGTCCCCGGCGGTCAGGGCACCCGTGATCCCGACCCGGCGCTGATCGATTGGCTGCGAGGCCACGCCCCGTTCGCCGAGCGGCTCGTCTCCGTCTGCACGGGGGCGCTGCTGCTCGCCGCGGCCGACCTTCTGGACGGGCACCGGGTGACCACGCACTGGACGGTCTGCGACCATCTCGCCCGAAGCTACCCGGCCGTCGAGGTCGACCCGGACCCGATCTTCGTACGCGACGGCAGACTGGCCACTTCCGCCGGGGTCACCGCCGGTATCGACCTGGCCCTGGCCCTCGTCGAGGAGGACCACGGCCGGGACATCGCGCTCACGATCGCCCGTCACCTCGTGGTCTTTCTGCGCAGGCCCGGGAACCAGGCGCAGTTCAGCGCCCAGCTCACCGCACAGACCGCCCGCCGCGAACCGCTGCGTGAGGTCCAGCACTGGATCACCGAACACCCCGGCGAGGACCTCACCGTCGAGGCACTCGCCGCCCGCGCAAGGCTCTCGCCCCGCCACTTCGCCCGCGCTTTCCAGGCCGAGACGGGACTCACACCGGGCCGTTACGTCGACCGCATACGCCTCGAACACGCCCGCCGGCTGCTGGAGGACACCACCGACGGTGGGTCCGAGTACGACCCGCAGCCGCCGTACGACGCGGGCTCACCCGCGAAGGCCCCGGCGGCGCTGGTCGAGAAGTTCCGCGCCGGGAGCCGCTTCATCCTCCAGTAGCCGCAAGGGCGTTACAGCCCGGTCGCCCAGGTGAAGCGCGGCGCGCGCCGCTCCAGGAAGGCGGCGACACCCTCCGCGGTGTCGCCGCTGCGGAGCGCCTGCTCCGCCCAGTAGGCGTCCCGGTCCTCGCGCCCGGTGGCGAACTCCTTGGCCGCCGCCTGCGTCAGCTGCGAGCGCGCCGCCAGCGTGCGTACATACGCGTCGACCCGCTTGTCCAGCTCACCGGCCGGCAGCACCTCGTCCACCAGACCGGTCCGCAGCGCCCGCGCGGTGTCGATCAGCTCGCCGGAGAACAGCAGATGTTTCGCCGTGGCCGGGCCGGTCAGCGCCACCAGTCGCCGGGTCGACGACGCCGCGTACACGATCCCGAGTCTGGCCGGTGTGACGCCGAACGACGCGCCCTCCTCGGCGAACCGCAGATCGCAGGCGGCCGCGAGCTGGCTGCCGCCGCCCACGCAGTAGCCGCGGATCGCCGCGAGCGTCGGCCGGGGGAACGCCGCGAGGGACTCCTCGGCGGCCACGGCGAGCGCCTGCGGATCGCCCGCCGGATCCCGGAGCGAGGAGATGTCCGCTCCGGCGCAGAAGGTGTTCCCTGCCCCCGTCAGCACCAGCACCCGGACCGCGGCGTCGGCGGCCAGCCGCGCCAGCAGATCGGGCAGCGCGCTCCACATCGCAGCCGTCATCGCGTTGCGCTTGGCGGGATTGCTGATGACGACCGTCGCCACACCGTCCGCGACGGTGTGCTCCAGCCGGGGTTCCGTACGGTCCATGCGCCGGATGCTATCCGTACGGTTCGAACCTATGATCAAGAAGGGGTCGCCGAACAGGTACGCACCGTGAGGAGCTTCCCATGGCCGGTCCCGCCGTCGAGGGCAAGAAGCTGAGCCGCAGTTTCGGCTGGCTGGCACTGCTCGGCACCCTTCTCGTCGTGGCCGGTCTGGTCGGACTCGTGTACACCGGCGTCGCGACGCTCACCTCGATGCTCCTGTTCGGCTGGCTGCTGCTGATCGGCGGCATCGTCGGGCTGCTCCACGCCATCGAGTCCCGCGGCACGAACTTCTTCTGGCTGGGCGTCGTGGTCGCCGCGCTGAACATCGCCGCCGGAGTCGTGGTCATCCACCATCCGCACGGCACGGCCGAGGCACTGACCATGTTCGCCGCGCTGCTCTTCCTGACCGGCGGGCTGTTCCGGCTGGTCGGCAGCGTGGTCGTGCGAGGTCCGCAGTTCGGCTGGACGCTGCTGCAAGGAGCCTTCGGCCTGCTCCTGGGGCTGCTGGTGCTCTTCGACTGGCCGCACAGCAGCCTCTACGTACTCGGCCTGTTCTTCTCGCTGGCGTTGCTCTTCGACGGGCTCGGCCTGATCGCGATCGGGGTCGGCGGCCGCCATGTGGTCTCCCTGGTCTCGGATCAGCAGACGAGCGGAGAACTGCCGGGCACACCCGGCGGAGAGCATCCGAAACGCTCCAGGAGCTGACGCATTCGTGCGTGTCCGGCCAAATTCCGTCGATACAAGTCGATCGAAGTCGACTTCTGTTCAGTAGCACGAGCCGGACCGACTACGCCCCGCACTCTGTACTCGACGTGCAGTCACCACCGAGTGGAGAGCGGGTACCGGACTATGGAGAGCCGCGGGAGTGTCCCCGCCCGGCCCGTGTCGTACGAGGGAGTCTGGCGGTTCACCGCCCCGGCCGTGGACGTCTCCGTACCGCAGGCCAGGCATGCCGTACGCGATCTGCTGAACCGCCAGGGCGTGCCGCTGGACGAGGACGTCGCCGAGGGCCTGCTGCTCATCGTCTCCGAGCTGGTCACCAATGCCGTGAAGCATGCCGCGCTGCTCTCGCCGGAGCTCGCCGTCGAGGTGGCCGTCGGAGCGGAATGGGTCAGAGTGTCCGTGGAGGACAACCATCCCTACCGGCCGACGGCCCTGGAGACGGACTACGCGCAGACCGGCGGCCGCGGCCTGCTGCTGGTCCGGGAGATCACCCGGGAAGCCGGCGGCGCCTGCGATGTGGAACACACCGCAGGCGGCGGAAAGGTCATCTGGGCGGCGCTGCCACTGAGCCCGCGGCTCTGACCACCCGTAACCGCTGCGACATCCGGTGCCGCCCGCCCGCTACCAGCCGGCGGACGGTCCGGTCAGCTCCCTGATCGCCGGCCGCGCGGCATCCAGCACCGTCATGAACCAGGCCGAGAACGGCGCCCGCGCATGCCGTTCGGCCAGCTCGCCGGCCGTCACGAACGCGGTCTCGCCGACTTCCTCCGGGTCCGGGTGCAGCCACTCCTGTGCCATGCCCACGAAGAGGTGGTTGAACTCCTGCTCCACCAGGCCGGAGGCCGGGTCGGGGTGGTTGTAGCGGACCGTGCCCGCCTCGGCCATCAGCGAGGGCGAGATCCCCAGCTCCTCGTACGTACGCCGGGCGGCGGCGGCGAAGGGCGCCTCGCCCGGGTAGGGGTGGCCGCAGCAGGTGTTCGACCAGACGCCGGGGGAGTGGTACTTGCCGAGCGCGCGGCGCTGCAGGAGCAGCCTGCCCTGCTCGTCGAAGAGGAACACCGAGAAGGCCCGGTGCAGTTGACCGGGCGGCTGATGGGCGGCGAGCTTCTCCGCCGTACCGATGGTGGTGCCGTTCTCATCGACCAGTTCGAGCATGATCGCTTCTGCTGTGCCGTTCGACGAGCTGTTCGCCGCGGTGGCTGGTGTGGTCGGCATACCCATCCTTCGCTATGGTCCCGGCCCCGTGCGCCGGTCCCGTCGAGTCCGCTCAAGTCTGCCGTACAAAAGCCGCTTGTCCGCACTTCGGGTCCTGCATGTCCGGCCCTGCCGTGCCCCGTGGCGCGGCCGGGCCGGACATGCACGTCCACGTCAGACGCCGAAGGCCGACGGGCAGCGGATCGTGCCGTGCGGCACCGGCACGGAGTCGTCGAGCGCCAGGGCCATCATCGCGTCCGGCGTCGGGAACGCGGCGGTGTCGACCGCGCGCACGGCCGCCACATCCGCCGCCGTCTCCGGCCGGGTGGCCCGGCGTGGGTCGACGGGGCGCAGTACGTAGCCGTACTCCGTACCGTGATCGCGCCGCATGGCCGACTCCTCGTGGGTCGCCGGGAGCGCCCGTTCCATGCCGGGAGCCGACGCGTCGGCGGCCGCTGCGATGCACGGCACCGGACCCCGCTCCCTGATCCGGTCTGATCCGAACGAAAGACCCTGGCCGAGGGCCCGGAAGATGAGGACGGACCGGATGCTGCGCCGGGCGGGCGCCGTCGCGACGGTCATCGACCTCGGTTCCTCTCTCGGACACGAGGAATTCGCCTCGCCGGACACCCTACATGTCGGTGCTGAACGGCAGTTCAATGGCAGAGCCTGGCCTCGTGCTCGGCATGGCCGCTCGGCTCCAGCTGGAAGGTGCAGTGCTCCACGTCGAAGTGGACGCCGAGGCAGCCCTGCAGTTCATGGAGCAGCTTCTCGTGGCCGATCGAGTCCAGCATGTCCTGGCGCACCACCACGTGGGCGGAGAGCACCGGCATCCCCGACGTGATCGTCCAGGCGTGCAGGTCATGGACGCCCAGCACCCCGGGCAGAGCGGTGATGTGGGCCCGCACCTCACCCATGTCGACGCCTTTGGGCGCCGCCTCCAGCAGGACATTGAGGGTCTCCCGGAGCAGCTTCACCGTACGGGGGACGATCATCAGGCCGATCACCAGCGAGGCGATCGGGTCGGCGGCCTGCCAGCCGGTGGCCAGGATGATTCCCGCCGAGAGCAGCACGGCGAAGGAGCCGAGCGTGTCCGCGAGCACCTCCAGATAGGCGCCGCGCACATTGATGCTGTCCTTCTGCCCGCGGAGCAGCAGCGACAGGGAGATCACGTTGGCCACCAGGCCGACCAGGGCGAAGGTGATCGTCAGCCCGCCCCTCGTCTCGGCCGGGGTGATGAAGCGCTGGACCGCCTCGAAGAGCAGATAGCCGCCCACGCCGAGCAGCAGCAGACAGTTGGCCAGAGCGGCGAGGATCTCGGCGCGGGCGAAGCCGAAGGTGCGGTTGAGTCCGGCCGGCCGATTGGCGAAGTGGATCGCCAGCAGCGCCATGCCCAGGCCCAGGGCGTCGGTCGCCATGTGGGCCGCGTCGGCGATGAGGGCGAGGGAGCCGGAGAGCAGTCCGCCGACGACCTCCAGGACCGTCACGGTGAGCGTGATGCACAGCGCGATCCGCAGCCGTCCCTTGTACGCGGCGGCTGCCGTGCCGGTCGGCGGCGGCCCGCCGTGTGTGTGCCCGTGGTCGTGCCCTGCCCCCATGGGGACGCCTCCCGGTCGTCGCGCGGACTCGGACGCGATCCGCCCGAGCACTGCCAGTCAACTACGGGTGGGGGGTATCGGGCAACACGGCACTGAACACCGTTGTCATATGCTCTGACCTGCGGAAATGGTTGCAGGTCAGAGCTGTGGGGCGATCGCTGACGGCTCAGCTGCCGCGTGCCCCGGGATGGCGCGGACACCAGCCTTCCCAGCCCGAAATGCCCCCTTTCGGGTACCCCGCGCCGGGCCGCCCGGCCCGGCTCCCCGGACATCCGGACGGCAGACGCCACGGCCTTCGCCGCATCGCCGGGGTGGCGCGCGTGGACCTCCGGCTTCCCGGGCCGGGTGACGGCGAGATGCGCGTCGACGAGGGCCGCGCCATGGAATGGAGATGTGTCACACCGGTCACGGCGTACTCGGCGGCCGGTACCCGGTCGGCCACCGAGCCCGGATCAGCGGCACAGCCGCCGGGACGGGTCACCCGAGGGTCTGCCCTCCGGTCCTGATCCGGACGAGAGGCCCTGGGCCCGCGCCACCGCGTTTTGTCAGGTGAGGCCGGGATCGACGATGATGATCGCGGGCGGCGCCGCATCATGCCGGTCCACCCCGAACGGAGCACAAACGGGCAGTGAACTCCCACTTCCGTTCATCCGATAGCCTCTGCCGACGTGCCGCCGGCCCGCCTTTGGGCCGTACTGTCGCGCGCCGACCCCGTCAGCACCAAGGAGTGAGTTCGTCTGTCGACCGCCATCCTCACCGGTGCACCGGTACCCGGATCGTCGCTCGCGGACGATCTGCGGTCGCTGGGCTTCGACGTACAGGTCGCCGCCGATGTGACCGAGGCCGCACGGCTGCTCGCCGATGTCCCCGCCGACCGTCGCGTCGCACTGGTCGACCCCCGTTTCGTCGGCCACGTCCACGCCCTCCGGCTCGGACTCACCGACCCGCGCTTCCCCGCCGCCGCCGTGCCCGGCGCGCTCACCGCGCAGCCGGAGGCGCGCTCCGCGCTCGTTCGGGCCTTGAGCACCACCGCCGCAGCCGTCGGCGCGGGCGTCCCGACCGGTCCGGGCACCACGGCGACGGTCACCGACCGCACCGTGCCGGGCCGCCTTGCCGTCACCATGGACGCCGAAGGCACCGCTGTGCAGCGCCCCGAGCTCGGCTCGCTGGTCGCCGCCGTACCGGCCGACGAATCCTCGCGTGCCGCAGCGCAGAGCGACCTCGCCGCGGTCGACGACGAGGCAGTACGGCTGCGCAGCGCCGTGAAGGCCCACGACGGCTTCTTCACCACGTTCTTCATCAGCCCGTACTCCCGCTACATCGCCCGCTGGTGCGCCCGTCGCGGCCTCACCCCGAATCAGGTCACCACCGCGTCACTGCTCACCGCGCTGATCGCGGCGGGCAGCGCGGCGACCGGCACCCGCGGCGGCTACGTCGCCGCCGGACTGCTGCTGCTCCTCTCGTTCGTCCTGGACTGCACCGACGGGCAGCTCGCCCGCTACTCGCTGCAGTACTCGACGATGGGCGCCTGGCTGGACGCCACCTTCGACCGGGCGAAGGAGTACGCGTACTACGCGGGCCTCGCACTCGGCGCCGCCCGCGGCGGCGACGACGTCTGGGCACTTGCCCTCGGCGCGATGGTGCTCCAGGCCTGCCGCCATGTCATCGACTTCTCTTTCAACGAGGCCAACCACGACGCGGTGGCCAATTCGAGCCCCACGGCAGCCCTCTCCGACCGGCTCGACAGCGTCGGCTGGACGGTCTGGCTGCGCCGGATGATAGTGCTGCCGATCGGCGAGCGTTGGGCGATGATCGCGGTACTGACCGCGGTGACCACGCCCCGGATCGTCTTCTACGCCCTGCTCATCGGCTGCGCCTTCGCCGCCTGCTACACCACCGCGGGCCGCCTGCTGCGTTCAGTGACCCGTAAGGCCCGACGCACCGACCGCGCCGCCCGGGCCCTCGCCGACCTCGCCGACTCCGGCCCCTTGGCCCAGACCGTGGCGACGGTCGGACCCCGGCTCAGCGACACCTGGAGCGCCCCCGTCATGGCGCTGCTCGCCGGGGCGCTCATGATCGCCTCCGCGCTCTCGCAGCCCTTCGGCAGCTGGCACACCATCCTCGCGGCAGTGGTCTATGCGATGTTCTCCGGCCTGGCGGTCTCCCACCCCCTCAAGGGCGCTCTCGACTGGCTCGTACCGCCGATATTCAGGGCGGCGGAGTACTGCACCGTCCTCGTTCTCGCCGCCCGCAGCGATGTCCCGGGAGCCCTTCCCGCAGCCTTCGGGCTGGTCTCGGCCGTCGCCTACCATCACTACGACACCGTGTACCGCATCCGCGGCGGCACCGGCGCGCCGCCCCAGTGGCTGGTACGCACGATCGGCGGGCACGAGGGCCGCACCCTGGTGGTGGCCGTACTCGCCGCCGTATTCACCCGGCATTCAGCTTTCACCGTGGCACTCACCGCTCTCGCAGCGGCTGTGGCACTGGTGGTCCTCGTGGAGTCCATCCGCTTCTGGGTGTCCTCCGGAGCACCCGCCGTTCACGACGAAGGAGAACCCGCATGATCGGCCTCGTACTGGCAGCCGGTGCAGGACGGCGTCTGCGCCCCTACACCGACACGCTCCCGAAGGCGCTCGTGCCCGTCGACGGCGAGAAGACGGTGCTGGACCTCACGCTGGCGAACTTCGCGGAGATAGGCCTCACCGAGGTCGCCGTCGTCGTCGGGTACCGCAAGGAAGCCGTGTACGACCGCAAGGCCGAGCTGGAGGCCAAGTACGGCGTCACCCTCACCCTGATCGACAACGACAAGGCCGAGGAGTGGAACAACGCCTACTCCCTGTGGTGTGCCCGTGACGTCCTGACGCGCGGCGTGATCCTGGCCAACGGCGACACCGTCCACCCGGTCTCCGTCGAGAAGACCCTGCTCGCCGCCCGCGGCAACGGTCAGAAGATCATCCTCGCCCTCGACACGGTGAAGCACCTTGCCGACGAGGAGATGAAGGTCATCACCGAGGGCGACAAGGGTGTGCGGCGCATCACGAAGCTGATGGACCCGGCCACCGCGACCGGCGAGTACATCGGCGTCACCCTCATCGAGCCGGAGGCCGCCGCTGAGCTCGCGGACGCCCTGAAGGCCACGTATCTGCGCGACCCCGACCTCTACTACGAGGACGGCTACCAGGAGCTCGTGAACCGCGGCTTCACCGTCGACGTGGCCCCCATCGGCGAAGTGACGTGGGTGGAGATCGACAACCACGACGACCTCGCGAAGGGCCGTGAGATCGCGTGCCAGTACTGACCCGGCTCATTCCGTCCCCGGTCGTCGTCGACATCCGTGGGGGCGCCCTGGACGACTTGGCCGGCCTCCTCGCGGACCAGCGGATCTCCTCCTCCGGCAAGCTCGCCGTCGCGATCAGCGACGGCTCGGGGCGCGCCCTGCGCGAGCGGCTGACCCCCGCGCTGCCCGGCGCCCACTGGTACTCCGTGGCCGACGGCACCCTCGACTCGGCGGTCAAGCTGGCCGACGACATCAAGGGCAATCAGTACGACGCCGTGGTCGGCCTCGGCGGCGGCAAGATCGTCGACGTGGCGAAGTACGCGGCGGCGCGGGTCGGGCTGCCCATGGTCGCGGTGGCGACGAACCTCGCGCACGACGGCCTGTGCTCACCCGTCGCGACGCTGGACAACGACAACGGCCGGGGCTCCTACGGAGTCCCCACCCCGATCGCCGTGGTCATCGACCTCGACATCGTCCGCCAGGCACCGGCCCGCTTCGTGCGCTCCGGCATCGGCGACGCGGTCTCCAACATCTCCTGCGTGGCCGACTGGGAACTCGCCCACGAGGTCAACGGCGAGGAGATCGACGGACTCGCCGCCGCCATGGCCCGCCAGGCCGGCGAGGCCGTGCTGCGCCACCCCGGCGGGATCGGCGACGACGCCTTCCTCAAGGTGCTGGCCGAGGGCCTCGTGCTGACCGGCATCTCGATGTCCGTCGCCGGGGACTCCCGGCCGGCCTCGGGCGCCTGCCACGAGATCAACCACGCTTTCGGCCTGCTGTACCCCAAGCGCGCCGCCAGCCACGGCGAGCAGGTCGGCCTCGGCGCCTGCTTTGCCATGCACCTGCGCGGCGCGCGCGAGGAGTCGCTGCTCATGGCGGACACCCTGCGCCGTCACGGTCTGCCGGTCATGCCCGACGAGATCGGGTTCACCACCGACGAGTTCGTCCGGGCCGTCGAATACGCACCGCAGACCCGCCCGGGGCGGTTCACCATCCTGGAACACCTCAACCTGTCCACCGATCAGATCAGGGACGCGTACGCCGACTATGCAAAAGCCATCCATAGCTGAACTCCGTCCGGTCGTGCACCCCCCGGGCGTGAAGGACCGGCGCAGCGGCGAACACTGGGCGGGTCGGCTCTACATGCGCGAGATCTCCCTGCGCGTGGACCGGCACCTGGTGAACACCAAGGTCACGCCCAACCAGCTGACCTACGTGATGACCGTCGCGGGCGTGCTCGCCGCGCCGGCGCTGCTCGTTCCCGGCATTCCCGGCGCGCTGCTCGGCGTTCTCATGGTCCAGCTCTACCTGCTGCTCGACTGCGTCGACGGCGAGGTGGCCCGCTGGAAGAAGCAGTTCTCCCTGGGCGGCGTCTACATGGACCGCGTCGCCGCGTATCTCTGCGACGCCGCCGTGCTGGTCGGCTTCGGCCTGCGCGCCGCCGATCCGTGGGGCTCCGGACGGATCGACTGGCTGTGGGCCTTCCTGGGCACTCTGGCGGCGCTCGGCGCCATCCTGATCAAGGCCGAGACCGACCTCGTCGGCGTCGCACGCCACCAGGGCGGTCTGCCGCCGGTCAAGGAGGCCGCCTCCGAGCCGCGCTCGTCCGGCATGGCGCTCGCTCGCCGGGCCGCCGGTGCGCTCAAGTTCCACCGGCTGATCCTCGGCATCGAGGCGTCGCTGGTGATCCTGGTGACGGCCGTCCTCGACGCGGTCAGGGACGATCTGTTCTTCAGCCGTCTCATGGTCGCGGTACTGGCCGGCATCGCCCTGTTGCAGACCTTGCTGCACCTCGTGTCGATCCTGGCGTCGAGCAGGCTGAAGTGAGCAATCCGATGAAGCTCGGCGCGGTCGTCATCACGATGGGTAACCGCCCCGCAGAGCTGCGTGCCCTCCTCGATTCGGTCGCCGAGCAGGACGGCGACCGAATCGAGGTGGTGGTCGTCGGCAACGGCGCCTCCGTACCGGACGTCCCCGCAGGCGTACGCACCATCGAGCTGCCCGAGAACCTGGGCATCCCCGGCGGCCGCAACGTCGGGATCGAGGCCTTCGGCCCGTCCGGCGCCGATGTGGACGCCCTGCTCTTCCTCGACGACGACGGACTGCTGCCGCTCACCGACACCGCCGAGCTGTGCCGACAGGCCTTCGACGCCGACCCCGAGCTGGGCATCATCAGCTTCCGCATCGCCGACCCCGACACCGGTGTCACGCAGCGTCGCCACGTGCCGCGGCTGCGGGCCTCCGACCCGATGCGCTCCTCGCGGGTGACGACCTTCCTCGGCGGCGCCAACGCCGTACGCACCAAGGTCATCGCCGACGTCGGGCCGCTGCCGGGCCAGTTCTTCTACGCGCACGAGGAGACCGACCTCGCCTGGCGGGCACTGGACGCCGGCTGGATGATCGACTACCGCGCGGACATGGTCCTCAACCACCCGACCACCGCCCCGTCGCGGCACGCGGTGTACCACCGCATGGTGGCCCGCAACCGGGTGTGGCTGGCCCGGCGCAACCTGCCCGCGCCGCTGATCCCCGTCTACCTCGGCGTGTGGATGCTGCTGACCCTGCTCCGCAAGCCTTCCGGCCCTGCCCTGAAGGCTTGGTTCGGCGGCTTCCGGGAAGGCTGGTCCACGTCCTGCGGCACCCGCCGTCCGATGAGATGGCGCACCGTATGGCGGTTGACCAGGCTGGGTCGACCTCCCGTGATCTGAGAGGCTCTCCTCTGAGAGCATGAGACGTACTTCTTCTCCACGGGACCTGTCCGCTCCGAGCCGCGCCCGCGACTGGCTGCGCATCTTGAATACGAGAGTTTCATCTGGTGAGTGACACAACCCATGATGGTGCGGTCGCATTGAGCACCCCACCATCCGCCGACGACGGCCTGAGCGCGGCCGAGAAGGCCGCCAAGTACGGCCTGACGGTGAGCGGCGCCCGGCCAGGGCTCTTCGAGTACATCCGGCAGCTCTGGGGCCGGCGCCACTTCATCCTGGCGTTCTCCAGAGCGAAGCTGACCGCACAGTACAGCCAGGCGAAGCTCGGCCAGCTGTGGCAGGTGGCCACGCCGCTGCTCAACGCTCTCGTCTACTACCTGATCTTCGGGCTGATCCTGGGGACCAGGAGGGGAATGACCCTGGACGTCTTCATTCCGTTCCTGGTGACCGGCGTCTTCGTCTTCACCTTCACCCAGAGCTCGGTGATGGCGGGTGTGCGGGCCATCTCCGGCAACCTGGGGCTGGTCCGTGCGCTGCACTTCCCGCGCGCCTCGCTGCCCGTCTCGTTCTCGCTGCAGCAGCTCCAGCAGCTGCTGTACTCGATGGTCGTGCTCGCGGTCGTGGCCATCGCCTTCGGCAGCTACCCGAGTCTCTCCTGGCTGCTGGTCGTTCCGGCGCTGGCCATGCAGTTCTTCTTCAACACCGGCCTGGCGCTGATCATGGCCAGGCTGGGCAGCAAGACCCCCGACCTCGCCCAGCTCATGCCGTTCGTCATGCGGACCTGGATGTACGCGTCGGGCGTCATGTTCTCCATCCCGGTGATGCTCAAGGACAAGCCGGACTGGATTGCCAATGTGCTGCAGTACAACCCGGCGGCCATCTACATGGACCTGATCCGCTTCGCGCTGATCGACGGCTACGGCTCGGGCAACCTGCCGGCGCACGTCTGGATCGTGGCGCTCGCCTGGGCGGTCCTCGTCGGCCTGGTGGGCTTCGTGTACTTCTGGAAGGCAGAGGAACGGTACGGCCGTGGCTGACGACAACACTTCAGGGCGCGTCCCCACCGTCATCGCCGACGACGTGCACATCGTGTACCGGGTCAACGGCGCCGGCGGCGGGAAGGGCAGCGCCACCGCGGCGCTCAGCCGGATACTGCGCCGCGACAAGGGCGAGGCGCGCGGCGTACGGAAGGTGCACGCTGTCCGCGGCGTCTCCTTCACCGCCTACCGGGGCGAGGCCATCGGCCTCATCGGGACGAACGGCTCCGGCAAGTCGACCCTGCTGCGGGCCATCGCCGGACTGCTGCCGACCGAGCACGGCAAGGTGTATACGGACGGCCAGCCGTCGCTGCTCGGGGTCAACGCGGCGCTGATGAGCGATCTGACCGGCGAGCGCAACGTCGTGCTCGGCGGCCTCGCGATGGGCATGTCGCGCGAGGAGATCCGCGAGCGCTACCAGGAGATCGTCGACTTCTCCGGCATCAACGAGAAGGGCGACTTCATCACCCTGCCGATGCGGACGTACTCTTCCGGAATGGCCGCCCGGCTGCGCTTCTCCATCGCTGCCGCGAAGAACCACGACGTCCTCATGATCGACGAGGCGCTGGCCACCGGCGACCGCAAGTTCCAGATCCGCTCCGAGAAGCGCATCAGGGAACTCCGCAAGGAGGCGGGCACCGTCTTCCTGGTCAGCCACAGCAACAAGTCCATCAGGGACACCTGCGACCGGGTGCTCTGGCTGGAAAAGGGTGAGCTGCTGATGGACGGTCCGACGGACGAGGTCCTCAAGGCGTACGAGCGCGAGACCGGCAAATAGCGGGTCTTTCGGTCCCGTGGCACGGTCGCGGCCTCCGCCGGAACTCTCCGGCGGAGGCCGCCTCGGTGTCCGGGCCACGGATCCCGCCGGGCGGCCTGCACGCCCGGCGGTACGCTCGGGACAAGATCTCCTCCCGGCGGATGACGTCAATTTCCTTGCGCACGGGGAAGGTTGGCGGGGCGGGGCGTGTTGTTCCTCTGCGCGCAACACCCCGACGTATCGATGTGCGTTGTACAACGTAAGCTGTACCGGTGCTGATTCGTTGCAAGTGGGGCGATACCGCCTGGCCATACGGCCCGACGGCGTGCTCCGCACTCGGCAGAGCGGGCGGCGTGTCCGGAATGGGATGTTTTGGGTCAGCAGTGTAGAACGGGAGATGTGACGGCTATGACGGAAAATCTCCAGCTCCGAGGTGCTCACGCCGTCCCAGCGCCGGGCGGTCGGTGGTGACCCCTACCCGGCAGGCGCACCACGATGCCGCCGCGCCCAGCACCCTCGACAAGGCCGCTGACGAGAATTTCCCGGTAGCCCCCTTCTTTCTGCCGCGAGCCTGGCGCGACGACCTGATGGCCGTCTACGGCTACGCCCGTCTTGTCGACGACATCGGCGACGGCGACCTCACCCCCGGTGGTGCGGACGCCCGTCACCTCGGCCTCGATCCCGAGCAGACCGACGACCGGCTCGCCATGCTCGATGCCTTCGAGGCCGATCTGCACCGGGTCTTCGACAAAGCGGGCGAGGACCCGCACCACCCCCTGCTGCGCGCGCTGCGCCCCACCGTGCGGCGCTGCTCGCTCACGCCCGAACCCTTCCTCGGCCTCATCGAGGCGAACCGGCAGGACCAGAAGGTCCGCCGCTACGGGACGTACGAGGAGCTCGCCGCCTACTGTGAGCTCTCCGCCAATCCCGTGGGCAGGCTGGTCCTGCAGATCACCGGAACCGTCAGCCCCGAACGAATCCGCCGCTCCGACGCCGTCTGCACGGCCCTGCAGATCGTCGAGCACCTCCAGGACATCGCCGAGGACCTGGCCGCCGACCGGATCTACCTGCCCGCGGACGACATGGCCCGGTTCCACGTCCGCGAAACCGATCTGACCGCCCCCTCGGGGGGCGCATCGGTGCGTTCGCTGGTTGCGTACGAAGCAGAACGCGCTCGGGAACTGCTGAATGAGGGCACCCCCCTGGTGGGTAGCGTCCACGGCAGGCTCAAGCTGCTTCTCGCCGGATTCGTGGGAGGGGGGCGTGCCGCCCTCACCGCGATCGCGGCCGCCGGGTTCGACGTACTGCCCGGACCGCCCAAGCCCACCAAGCCCAGCCTGCTGCGCGAGGTGGGAGTTGTCTTGCGAAGAGCGCGTAGAGAGGGGTGAGCCGGACCGTGGAGGGACAGACGACGTATATGTCGGCACCGGTACAGGCCGCATACAGTTACTGCGAGGCGGTCACCGGACAGCAGGCGCGTAACTTCGCGTACGGCATCAGGCTGCTGCCGGCCGAGAAGCGGCAGGCCATGTCGGCGTTGTACGCCTTCTCCCGGCGCGTCGACGACATCGGTGACGGCGAGCTGGAGCCGGAGATCAAGCGGACCCGCCTGGAGAGCACCCGCACCGTTCTGGGCCGGATCCGCGACGGCGCGATCGACGAGGACGACACCGATCCGGTGGCCGTCGCGCTCGCCGACGCCGCGCGCAGATTCCCGCTCCCGCTCGGTGGGCTCGACGAACTCATCGACGGTGTGCTGATGGATGTGCGTGGGGCGACGTACGAGACCTGGGACGACCTCAAGGTCTACTGCCGCTGCGTCGCGGGCGCCATCGGCCGCCTCAGCCTGGGCGTCTTCGGTACGGAACCGGGCGCTCCGGGCGCCGACCGGGCAGCGGAGTACGCCGACACGCTCGGCCTCGCGCTCCAGCTGACCAACATCCTGCGCGACGTCCGCGAGGACGCCGGCAACGGGCGTACGTATCTGCCCGCCGACGACCTCGCCAAGTTCGGCTGCTCGGCCGGGTTCCACCGGGCCACTCCGCCGCCCGGCGCGGACTTCGCGGGCCTGGTCCACTTCGAGGTACGGCGCGCCCGCACCCTCTTCGCCGAGGGATACCGGCTGCTGCCGATGCTGGACCGGCGCAGCGGCGCCTGCGTCGCGGCCATGGCGGGCATCTACCGCCGGCTGCTGGACCGGATCGAGCGCGACCCCGAGGCGGTGCTGCGCGGCCGGGTCTCGCTGCCGGGCCACGAGAAGGCGTATGTGGCGGTGCGCGGACTCTCGGGTCTCGACGCGCGCTACGTCTCCCGCCGGACGGCCCGGGGGCGTGTCTGATGCACCGTACGGACATTTCTCGCACCACGTGCGGCACGGAAACGCGCTTCCGTCGGTGGTCAACCCTCTGGTGTACTGACGCGTCTCTGACTGAAGTGACCCGGCGAAAGGAGGGCGCATGACGAACGACGCCCCGCGTCCCTCCCACGCGGTCGTGATCGGCGGTGGACTCGCCGGCATCACCGCGGCCCTGCGACTCGCCGACGCCAGGCTTGACGTGACCCTGCTCGAAGGGCGGCCCCGGCTCGGCGGCCTCGCCTTCTCCTTCCGGCGCGGCGAACTGACGGTCGACAATGGGCAGCACGTCTACCTGCGCTGCTGCACCGCCTACCGCTGGTTCCTCGACCGCGTCGACGGAACGCGCCTGGCGCCCCTGCAAAACCGTTTGGACGTGCCCGTTCTCGACGTCGGGCGCCCCGCGGGCCCCCGGCTGGGACGGCTGCGCCGCAACGCGCTGCCGGTGCCGTTCCACCTCGCCGCCGGACTCGTCGGCTATCCGCACCTCTCGCTCACCGAGCGGGCGAGCGTAGGACGCGCCGCATTGGCGCTGGGCCGCCTGGACCCGGACGACCCCGCGCTCGACGCCATCGACTTCGGCAGCTGGCTCACCCGGCACGGCCAGTCGCCACGCACCATCGAGGCCCTCTGGGACCTGGTCGGCGTCGCCACGCTCAACGCCACCGCGCCGAACTCCTCGCTGGCCCTCGCCGCGAAGGTGTTCAAGACCGGACTCCTCTCCGATCCCGGCGCCGCCGACATCGGCTGGGCGAGCGTGCCGCTGGGGGAGATCCACGACACACTGGCCCGCAAGGCACTCGACTCCGCCGGGGTACGCACCGAGCTGCGCACCAGAGCGTCCTCCGTCACCCGTACGGAGGGCGGCCGTTGGGCCGTCGAGGCCGGCGGCGAACGAATCGAGGCGGACACCGTCGTCCTCGCCGTCCCCCAGCGCGAGACCCACGACCTGCTGCCCGCGGGGTCGCTCGACGCGCCGGAGCGGCTGCTCGACATCGGCACCTCGCCGATCCTCAACGTGCACGTCGTCTACGACCGCAAGGTGCTGCGCCGCCCGTTCTTCGCCGCGCTCGGTTCCCCGGTCCAGTGGGTCTTCGACCGTACGCACGCCTCGGGCCTCACCGGCCCCGGTCAGTACCTCGCGGTGTCCCAGTCCGCCGCGGACGAGGAGATCGACCTCCCCGTCGCCGAGCTGCGGGGGCGCTACCTGCCCGAGCTGGAGCGGCTCCTTCCGGCCGCCCGCGGGGCCGGGATCAGAGACTTCTTCGTCACCCGGGAGCGCACGGCGACCTTCGCCCCCGCCCCCGGCGTCGGCCGACTGCGGCCCGGAGCCGGCACCCGTGCCCCCGGCCTCAGCCTGGCCGGAGCGTGGACGGCCACCGGCTGGCCCGCGACGATGGAGGGTGCCGTCCGCAGCGGGTTCAGCGCGGCGGACGCCGCGCTCCGGGCGCTCGGCCGCTCCCATGAACATCCGCTGCAGGAGGCGGCATGAGCAGTACCACCGGAACAAGAGGAGAGTCAGTGACCCCGGCGAATCCGGCTTTCGACACCGTGGCCGACACGGACGTCACCGCGCTTCTGGAGCGCGGACGGGCCCTTTCCACGCCGGTGCTCCGGGCCGCCGTTGACCGGCTCGCACCGCCCATGGACACCGTCGCCGCCTACCACTTCGGCTGGATCGACGCCCAGGGACGGCCCTCCGACGGCGACGGCGGCAAGGCCGTCCGCCCGGCGCTCGCCCTGCTGTCCGCGGAGGCGGCCGGCGCCGCCGCCGAGGCAGGCGTCCCCGGCGCCGTGGCCGTCGAACTCGTGCACAACTTCTCGCTGCTGCACGACGACCTGATGGACGGCGACGAACAGCGCCGCCACCGCGACACCGTCTGGAAGGTGCACGGCCCCGCCCAGGCGATCCTCGTCGGCGACGCGCTCTTCGCGCTCGCCAACGAGATCCTGCTGGAGCTCGGCACCGTAGAGGCGGGCCGGGCGGCCCGTCGGCTGACCGTCGCCACCCGCAAGCTCATCGATGGTCAGGCCCAGGACATCTCCTACGAGCACCGCGAGCGGGTCACCGTCGAGGAGTGCCTGGAGATGGAGGGCAACAAGACCGGCGCCCTGCTCGCCTGTGCCTGCTCCATCGGCGCGGTCCTCGGCGGCGCAGACGACCGTACCGCCGACACCCTGGAGGCATACGGCCACCACCTCGGCCTCGCCTTCCAGGCAGTCGACGATCTGCTCGGCATCTGGGGCGACCCGGAGTCCACCGGCAAGCAGACCTGGAGCGATCTGCGCCAGCGCAAGAAGTCGCTGCCGGTCGTCGCCGCGCTCGCCGCGGGCGGACCGGCCTCGGAACGCCTCGGCGAACTGCTCGCCGCCGACGCCAAGAGCAGTGATTTCGACAGCTTCTCCGAAGAGGAGTTCGCCGCCCGCGCGGCGCTCATCGAGGAGGCGGGCGGCCGCGAATGGACCGCCCAGGAGGCCCGTCGACAGCATGCGGTCGCCATCGAGGCGCTGCACCGCGTCGACATGCCGCCCACCGTGCGGGCGCAGCTCACAGCGCTCGCTGACTTCGTCGTCGTACGAAAGAGATGATCACTATCTGCTCCATATGACTCGCAGTCGCCGGCCGGTGCCCGTCCGGGCGCCGGCCGACGGAGACCCCAGCACAGCAGAGGACCGAACTGCACGAAGGGGAAGCCATGACAGCGACGACCGACGGAAGCACCGGGGCTGTGAACCCCCGCGCAGCCTCGGCCAGCAATCCGACCGATACAACCATCGCCGCGGACGACGTACAGGCCGCCGCGCGGCGGGCCGCGGAGCGCTCGGTGGAGCATCTCCTCGGCAGGCAGGACGAGCGGGGCTGGTGGAAGGGCGACCTCGCCACCAATGTCACCATGGACGCCGAAGACCTGATGCTCCGTCAATTCCTCGGCATCCAGGATCAGACGGTCGTCCAGGCGGCCGGCCGCTTCATCCGCGGCGAACAGCGCGGCGACGGCACCTGGGCCACCTTCCACGGCGGCCCCGGCGAGCTCTCCACCACCATCGAGGCGTACGTGGCACTGCGGCTGGCCGGAGACCGGCCGGACGAACCGCACATGGCCCGGGCCTCGGCATGGGTCAGGGAACAAGGCGGAATCGCGGCGAGCCGCGTCTTCACCCGGATCTGGCTCGCCCTCTTCGGCTGGTGGAAGTGGGACGACCTGCCTCAGATGCCGCCCGAGCTGATGTTCTTTCCCAAATGGGCCCCCCTCAACATTTATGACTTCGGCTGCTGGGCCCGCCAGACCATCGTGCCGCTCACCATCGTCTCGGCGAAGCGGCCGGTGCGCCCGGCCCCCTTCGCGCTCGACGAACTGCACACCGATCCACGTCATCCGAACCCGCCCGGACGCACCGCTCCGGCGGTGAGCTGGGACGGTGTCTTCCAGCGCCTGGACAAGGCGCTGCACCTCTACCACCGGATCGCACCGCGCAAGCTGCGCAGGTCCGCCATGAACGCCGCGGCCCGCTGGATCATCGAACGCCAGGAGAACGACGGCTGCTGGGGCGGCATCCAGCCACCTGCCGTGTACTCCGTCATCGCGCTGTACCTGCTCGGCTACGACCTGGACCACCCGGTGATGCGGGCCGGACTCGAATCGCTCGACCGGTTCGCCGTCTGGCGCGAGGACGGCGCCCGGATGATCGAGGCCTGCCAGTCCCCGGTCTGGGACACCTGCCTCGCCACCATCGCCCTCGCCGACGCCGGGGTCCGCCCCGACCACCCGGCACTCGTGAAGGCCGCGGACTGGATGCTCGGCGAGGAGATCGTCCGGCCCGGCGACTGGTCCGTACGCCGCCCGCGCCTCGACCCGGGTGGCTGGGCGTTCGAGTTCCACAACGACAACTACCCCGACATCGACGACACCGCGGAGGTGGTCCTCGCACTGCGTCGGGTCCATCACCCCGACATGGCACGGGTCGAGGCCGCCATCAGACGTGGAGTGCGCTGGAACCTCGGCATGCAGTCCCGCAACGGGGCCTGGGGCGCCTTCGACGCGGACAACACCAGTCCGTTCCCCAACCGGCTGCCCTTCTCCGACTTCGGTGAGGTCATCGACCCGCCGTCCGCGGATGTCACCGGGCACGTGGTGGAGATGCTCGCCGTCGAGGGACGGTCCGCGCACCCCGCCACCCGGCGCGGCATCGAGTGGCTGCTGGCCGAACAGGACCCGAACGGCGGCTGGTTCGGTCGCTGGGGCGTCAACTACGTCTACGGGACAGGGTCGGTGGTGCCCGCATTGGTGGCCGCCGGGCTGTCCGGCACGCATCCGGCGATCCGCCGGGCGGTCGGCTGGCTGGAGTCCGTACAGAACGACGACGGCGGCTGGGGCGAGGACCTGCGCTCGTACGACGAGGACAAGTGGATCGGGCACGGCGCCTCGACCGCGTCCCAGACCGCGTGGGCACTGCTCGCGCTGCTCGCCGCGGGGCGGCGGGACAGCGTGGCCGTGCAGCGGGGAGTGCGCTGGCTCACCGAGACCCAGCAGGCCGACGGCTCCTGGGACGAGCCGTACTTCACCGGCACCGGCTTCCCCTGGGACTTCTCCATCAACTACCACCTCTACCGGCAGGTCTTCCCGCTCACCGCGCTCGGGCGGTACGTGCACGGCGAACCCTTCGCCGACCGCACGGCCGTCCGCAAGGGGGCCTGATGGGCGATGGTCCGGGGCCGGCCGGCCCTGCAGCGCCGCTGCTGATCGCCTGTGCGCTCGGCATCGAGCAGTTCGCCCTGCGCAGTGGCAGAGGCAGGGCCGGCGCGGCTCCGGGCCCGGTGACCGTACTGCGTACGGGGATGGGCCCCAAGGCCGCCGAGGCGGCCGTGTCACAGGCGCTCGGTCAGGACCGGGCACCCGGCACGGCGGTCCTCGCCTCCGGTTTCTGCGCCGGGCTGTCACCCGGTATGCACCCCGGGGACCTGGTGGTCGCCGACGAGACCCGGAGTGCCGGGGACCCGACGGCCTGCACCGGCACGGACCTGCTCGCCGAGGCCCTTGCCCGGACGGTGCCCGGCCGCACCGTCCACACCGGTCCGCTGACCGGCTCCGCCCATGTCGTACGCGGACATGAGCGGGCCGAACTGCTGGCCACCGGAGCGATCGCGGTGGACATGGAGTCCGCCGCCACCCTTCGTGCCGCCCTGCGGTCCGGGCCACGCCCGGTTGCGGCCGTACGGGTGGTAGTGGACGCTCCGGAGCACGAGCTCGTCCGCATCGGGACGATACGCGGTGGAATATCAGCTTTCCGTGTTCTCCGTGCCGTCCTACCGGCTTTCTATGAATGGCACCGATCTCTGCTGCTCCCCAGGAGGTGAGCTAGATGGCCATGCCGCTCCGTCAGACCATCAAGGTTGCGACGTACCTCATTGAACAGAAGCTCCGCAAGCGGGACAAATTCCCGCTCATTGTCGAGCTGGAGCCTTTGTTCGCCTGCAATCTGGCGTGTGAGGGCTGCGGGAAGATCCAGCATCCGGCCGGAGTTCTGAAGCAGCGCATGCCGGTGGCCCAGGCTGTCGGCGCGGTACTGGAATCGGGCGCCCCGATGGTTTCCATCGCGGGTGGCGAACCTCTGATGCACCCACAGATCGACGAAATCGTACGGCAGTTGGTGGCGAAGAAGAAGTATGTCTTCCTCTGCACCAACGCGATGCTGCTGCGGAAGAAGATCGAGAAATTCACGCCCTCACCGTTCTTCGCCTTTGCCGTGCACATCGACGGGCTGCGGGAGCGGCACGACGAATCGGTTGCCAAGGAAGGCGTGTTCGACGAGGCGGTGGCGGCGATCAAGGAGGCCAAGCGGCGCGGCTTCCGGGTGACCACGAACTCCACCTTCTTCAACACCGACACCCCGCAGACCATCATCGAGGTCCTCAACTACCTCAACGACGACCTGAAGGTCGACGAGATGATGATCTCGCCCGCCTACGCGTACGAGAAGGCACCCGACCAGGAGCACTTCCTCGGCGTCGAGCAGACCCGGGAACTCTTCAAGAAGTCGTTCGCGGGCGGCAACCGGTCCCGCTGGCGGCTGAACCACTCGCCGCTCTTCCTGGACTTCCTGGAGGGCAAGGCGGACTTCCCGTGCACCGCGTGGGCGATCCCGAACTATTCGCTCTTCGGCTGGCAGCGGCCCTGCTACCTGATGAGCGACGGGTACGTCCCCACCTACCGGGAACTCATCGAGGAGACCGACTGGGACAAGTACGGCCGTGGCAAGGACCCGCGCTGCGCCAACTGCATGGCGCACTGCGGCTACGAGCCCACCGCCGTCCTCGCCACGATGGGATCGCTGAAGGAATCCCTGCGCGCCGCGCGCGAGACCGTCTCCGGGAACCGGTGACGTCATGACCGCTGGAGAGCCGGTCGCACTGGGTCTCCCCGAGCTGCCGTCCCGGCCGCTCGCGATGCGCCGCCGCTCGCGGCGCATCCAGGCCGGGTCGGTGGCGGTGGGCGGGGATGCGCCGGTGTCGGTGCAGTCGATGACGACGACGCGTAGAGATCGTGTCGTGTCCGTCGTGCGGGCGGGCGCAGGTGGATGTGTACAAGCTGGCGGACGAGGTCAGTGCGGGTCTTGAGGGCATGGAGGTGCCGTTGCGGGTGGCCGTGATGGGCTGTGTCGTCAATGGTCCGGGTGAGGCCCGTGAGGCGGATCCGGGTGTCGCGTCGGGCAACGGCAAGGGGCGGATCTTCGTGAAGGGCGAGGTCATCAAGACCGTGCCCGAGTCGCAGATCGTCGAGACGTTGATCGAGGAAGCCATGAAGATCGCCGAGGGCATGGACGACGCAGGGACACCATCGGGGGTCCCCGCCGTCACCGTGAGCTGAAACAGAACCAGAGAGGGGGCCCGAGCATGACGATTCTGGAGAGCATTCGGGGGCCGCACGATCTCAAGGCGCTGAGTGATGCGCAACTCGACGAACTGGCCGAGGACATCAGGAAGTTCCTCGTCGGGGCAGTGGCGAGGACCGGCGGTCATCTGGGACCGAACCTGGGGGTGGTGGAGCTCTCCATCGCGCTGCACCGGGCCTTCGACTCGCCGGTGGACCGCATCCTGTGGGACACCGGGCACCAGAGTTATGTGCACAAGCTGCTCACCGGGCGGCAGGATTTCTCCAAGCTGCGCGGCAAGGGGGGCCTGTCCGGCTATCCCTCCCGGGAGGAGTCCGAGCACGACGTCATCGAGAACTCGCACGCCTCGACGGTCCTCGGCTGGGCCGACGGCCTCGCCAAGGCCCATCAGGTGCTGGGACGGAGCGACCATGTGGTGGCCGTCATCGGTGACGGTGCCCTCACCGGCGGCATGGCCTGGGAGGCGCTCAACAACATCGCGGCCGCACGGGACCGGCCGCTGATCATCGTCGTCAACGACAACGAGCGTTCGTACGGCCCGACGATCGGCGGCCTCGCCAACCACCTCGCCACTCTTCGTACCACCGACGGATACGAACGTTTTCTCTCCTGGGGCAAGGGAGTGCTCCAGCAGACGCCCGTCATCGGGCAGCCGTTGTACGAGTCGCTGCACGGCGCGAAGAAGGGGTTCAAGGACGCCTTCGCCCCGCAGGGCATGTTCGAGGACCTCGGGCTCAAGTACGTCGGGCCGATCGACGGGCACGACATCGCGGCCGTCGAGTCCGCACTGCACCGGGCGAAACGCTTCCACGGCCCGGTGCTGGTGCACTGCCTCACCGAGAAGGGCCGCGGCTACCCGCCCGCGCTCCGGGACGAGGCCGACCGCTTCCACACCGTGGGCGCGATGGACCCGCTGACCTGCGCGCCGCTCGTCCCGACGGAAGCGCCCTCCTGGACCTCCGTGTTCGGGGACGAGATCGCCGCGATCGGCGCGGAGCGGCCGGATGTCGTGGCCATCACCGCGGCAATGCTGCACCCCGTCGGACTGACCAAGTTCGCCGACGCGTTCCCCGACCGGGTCTGGGACGTCGGGATCGCCGAGCAGCATGCCGCGGTCTCCGCGGCGGGACTCGCCACCGCCGGACTGCATCCGGTCGTCGCCGTCTACGCCACCTTCCTCAACCGGGCCTTCGACCAGTTGCTGATGGACGTCGCGCTGCACAGGTGCGGGGTGACCTTCGTCCTCGACCGGGCCGGGATCACCGGACCCGACGGGCCCTCGCACAACGGCATGTGGGACATGTCCCTGCTGCAGGTCGTCCCCGGACTGCGGATCGCCGCCCCGCGCGACGCCTCCGAACTCCGGGCCGAACTCCGCGAGGCCGTCGACATCGACGACGCCCCCACCGTGATCCGGTTTCCCAAGGAGTCGGTGGGGGAGCCGGTCCCGGCCATCGACCGGATCGGCTCCATGGACGTTCTGCACCGGGCGGATGATCCCGATGTGCTGCTGGTGGCCGTCGGTGTGCTCGCCCCGGTCTGCCTGGGCGCCGCCGACCTGCTGGCGGGCCGCGGCATCCGCTGCACCGTCGTCGACCCGCGCTGGGTCAAGCCGGTCGGCGAACAGCTGGCCCCGCTCGCCGAACGGCACCGGCTGGTCGCCGTCGTCGAGGACAACAGCCGTGCCGGGGGCGTCGGTTCAGCGGTCGGGCAGGCGCTGCGGGATGCCGGGACCGACGTACCGTTGCGCACCTTCGGCATCCCGGAGCAGTTCCTCGCCCACGGCAAGCGTGCCGAGGTGCTGGCCGACATCGGGCTCACCCCGGTCGAGATCGCCGGACGGATCAGCGCCGCACTGGCCGGCCAGGAAGCAGCGAGAAGGACCGAGGAGAGCGGGGCATGAAGGACGACGGGCCCAAGGGCTTCGATCTGGCGCAGCTCCTCGCGGAGCGCGGCGCGGAGCGCTACGAGCTGCACACGAAACACCTCAATCACCAACTGCCGCGCATGCTGCACACCATCGGCTTCGACAAGGTCTACGAACGGGCCGAGGGCGCGCACTTCTGGGACGCGGAAGGCAACGACTACCTCGACATGCTCGCCGGATTCGGCGTCATGGGCCTCGGCCGGCACCACCCCGTCGTACGCAAGGCCCTGCACGACGTCCTCGACGCCTCGCTCGCCGACCTCACCCGCTTCGACTGCCAGCCGCTGCCCGGGCTGCTGGCCGAGAAGCTGCTCGTCCACAGCCCGCATCTGGACCGGGTCTTCTTCGGCAACAGCGGTACGGAGGCCGTCGAGACCGCGCTGAAGTTCGCCCGGTACGCCACCGGCAGGCCCAGGATCCTCTACTGCACCCACGCGTTCCACGGGCTCACGACCGGCTCGCTCTCGGTCAACGGGGAGAGCGGCTTCCGGGACGGCTTCGCCCCGCTGCTGCCGGACACCGCCATCGAACTCGGTGATCTCGACGCACTGAGGCGTGAGCTGAAGCGCGGCGATGTGGCGGCACTGGTCGTCGAACCGATCCAGGGCAAAGGCGTCCATGCCGCGCCACCCGGCTTCCTGCGGGCCGCGCAGGAGCTGCTGCACAAGCACAAGGCGCTCCTCATCGCCGACGAGGTGCAGACCGGTCTCGGCAGGACCGGGGACTTCTACGCGTACCAGCACGAGGAGGGTGTCGAACCCGATCTGGTGTGTGTGGCCAAGGCACTCTCCGGCGGCTATGTGCCGGTCGGGGCGACCCTTGGCAAGGACTGGATCTTCAGACGCGTCTACTCGTCGATGGACCGGGTCCTGGTCCACTCCGCGAGCTTCGGCTCCAACGCCCAGGCGATGGCTGCCGGGCTCGCAGTCCTCGCGGTGATGGAGGACGAGGAGATCGTCGCGGGCGCGCGCCGCACCGGCGATCTGCTGCGCGGGCGGCTGGCCGCGCTGGTCGACCGCTATGAGCTGCTGCACGAGGTGCGCGGCCGCGGGCTGATGATCGGCATCGAGTTCGGCCGGCCGTCGTCACTGAAACTGCGCAGCCGCTGGGCCATGCTGCAGGCGGCCCGCAAGGGGCTCTTCGCGCAGATGGTGGTGGTGCCCCTGCTCAAGAAGCACCGCATCCTCACGCAGGTCTCCGGCGACCATCTCGAAGTGATCAAGCTGATTCCGCCGCTGGTGATCGGGGAGCCGGAGGTCGACCGGTTCGTGACGGCGTTCACCGCGGTGATGGACGACGCACACAGCGGGGGTGGACTGATGTGGGACTTCGGCAGGATCCTGGTGAAACAGGCCGTCGCCAACCGCTGACCCCGGGGATCCATCAGGTTCTTGCCTCAGAGGTAAGAAATTTGCCTCCGAGGAAAGCTCCTGGCCCAATGGGTACATGAACACTCCAGACGGAGGGCCGGTCGACGAGCTGCCCGGGGTCGCACCACGTCTGCGCGATCTGCGCCGCAGCCGTGGTCTCACCCTGGAGACCGCCGCTCAGCGGGCGGGCCTCTCGCCCGCCCATCTCTCCCGGCTCGAAACGGGCCGTCGGCAGCCCTCGCTGCCGATGCTCCTCGGCCTGGCCAGGATCTACGGTACGACGGTTTCCGAACTACTCGGCGAGACGCCCCCGGAACGGGAGGCGATCATCCGCGGCGGGAAGTTCGAAGGGGCCGAGGCCGACGGCTGGATGTACCAGCAGGTCGGCGGCTCCGGCAGGGCGATGCAAGCGCTGCGCGTCCGGGTTCCGTACGGCGCGCAGGGTGATCTCGTGCGGGTTCATCCCGGCGAGGAGTGGCTGTACGTGCTCCTTGGGCACCTCAGGGTCACGCTCGGCGACACCGTGCACGATCTCGCGCCCGGTGACAGCGCGCACTTCGACTCGCTGACCCCGCACCGGATCGCGGCCGTCGACCGCGACGGTGCCGAGCTGCTCTTCGTCCACACCCTGCTGCAGAGCCCCGCCGCCGAGCTGTGTCTCGGCAGCGGCATCCACCGTCGCTGACCGGCCCGTCCGGTCGCCAGAGAGGACTGTCATGTCCGATTCAGAAAACTATGACCCGCTCGGGTCCAACAAGAAATACGAAGCCCAGGAGCGGAAGTTTCCGCGCGGCGTGGTGATCCGGCTGTTCGCCTACCTCATTGCCGGACACATCTTCGCGGCCTTCCTCTACCTGCTCTTCGCGGTGGCCGGCAAGGGCTGACCACCGCTGTCTGCCGAGCGGTTCGCGCTACGCCTCGTCGAGGAGCCGGTTGCGCAGCCGCTCACGGGTCTCGGGAGTGAGCTTCAGCCCTTCGGAGAAATAGCGGTCCGTGTCGCCCCAGGTCTCGTCGATGGTGGCAAAGGCCGCCGCCAGATAGTCGGCATGGGCGCCGAAGAGCGGATTGAGCAGCTCCATCACCTCGGCCGACATGCCGTCCGCCGAGGTGTCGCTGCGGCGCACCTTGTAGCGGCGGTGAGCGTCGTTGGACTTCAGGTAGTCGGCCTCGATGGCGTCACGCTCCACGCCGACCGCGAGCAGTGACACCGCGATCGACAGACCGGCCCGGTCCTTGCCCGCGGCACAGTGCATCAACGCCGGAACGCCGTCCTCGGCCAGGGCGTGCAGGACCCGGCTGTGCTCGGCGGTACGGTCCAGGATGATCGAGCGGTACGAGGCGATCATCCGGTTCGTTGCCTTGCCGTCGGCCAGGATCGAGCGCAGCTGGTCGAGGTCGCCGTCGCGCACCAGCCGCCAGAACTCGGCTCCGTCAGCAGGGTCGGAGAGCGGGATGCTGACATTCTGCACGCCTGGCAGCTCGATGTCCGGACCGTCGAGGCGGTGGTCGGCCTCATTGCGGAAGTCGAAGACGGTGTGCAGACCGAGGCCGCTGAGAAAGGCGGAGTCCTCGGCGGTGGCGTGCGCGAGGTGACCACTGCGGAAGAGCCGCCCGTACCGCACCCGCCGGCCGTCGACGGTGGGCAGGCCGCCCACATCACGGAAGTTGCGGACGCCCGCCAGCTCGGGTTCCGTCGACGGGGTCTGCGGCAACTGCTGCGTCACAGTGTCTCCTGGAGTGTCTGGCGTCGACGCGTGTCGCCGACTGGGCCACTCCCGCGACGATACGACATTGATTCCTCAGGCAATCATCTCGGCCATTCCTTGTCGATACCGCGGCGAACCCCCTTGCCCCTGCGGCGAATCCGTCCGGTGAATTCCTCGCCGAACCGTTGCCCGCCCACGCAGCAACGGTCGATGATGTGCGGAACTGTTGGAATGTGGGGGCGAGATGATCGAGACCGGCGACAAGGGGCGGACCTGGTTGCTCACCGGGGCGAGCAGCGGCTACGCACTGCGGCTCACGGAGCGGGACGAACTGGTCCATCTGCACTGGGGTCCGCGGATCTCCTTGGCCGCGGCGGAGGCGCTGGCCGCGGCGAGGGAGCAGCCCGTCCGGGGCTTCGAGTCCCCGCTCGACGGCCGCGAGGAGTACCCGGTGGAGGGCGGCCCCCGGTTCGTCCGTCCGGCCCTTTCGGTACGGACCCCGGAGGTCCGCGGTACCGAGTGGGTCTTCGCCGACGCCACGGTGGACGGGGACGAACTCCGCATCGGCTTCACCGACTCCGTGCACCGGCTCGCCCTGACCTTGCACTACCGGGTGCGGGACGCTTGTGACGTCATCGAGCGCTGGGCCACCGTCGCCCACGCCGGGCCGGACGGTCCGCCGCTGGAGCTGCTGCGCGCCGACGCGGCCGCCTGGGCGCTGCCGGCCCGCGACGGCTGGCGGCTGAGCCGGCTGCACGGCCGCTGGGCGGCGGAGTCGCGGCTCGCCCGGGCGGAGCTGACGTACGGGGAGAGCGTCATCTCCAGCAGGCGCGGCCACACCGGGCACCAGCACCTGCCGTGGGTCGCACTCGACGCGGACGGCGCGGCGACCGAGGAGAGCGGCGAGGTGTACGGCTGTGCACTCGGCTGGTCCGGGTCGTGGCGGATCTCCGTACAGCGGTTGTCCGACGGGCTCGTGCAGATCACCGGCGGTGCCGGGCACGACGACTCGGGGCTGCTGCTGCTCGCGCCGGGGGAGTCGTACATCACACCCGTCTTCGCCGGTCTGTGGAGCGCGGCGGGGTTCGGCGGGGCGAGCCGGGGCTGGCACGCCTGGCAACTGGCCCAGGTGATCCCGGACGCAGGGAGTCTGCGGCCGGTGCTCTACAACTCCTGGGAGGCGACCGGCTTCGACATCGCGCAGGAGCAGCAGCGCGCCCTCGCCGAGCGCGCCGCCGAGATGGGCGTCGAGCTGTTCGTCGTGGACGACGCGTGGTTCGGACAGCGCACCAGTGACCGGGCGGGGCTCGGCGACTGGACGCCGAATCCGGACCGCTTTCCCGGTGGGCTGGGGCCGCTCGCCGACGAAGTGCACGGTCTCGGCATGCAGTTCGGTATCTGGGTCGAGCCGGAAATGGTCAATGCCGACAGTGATCTCTATCGTGCACACCCCGACTGGGTACAGCACTTCCCCGGGCGGGCCCGGACCGAGTTCCGTAATCAACTGGTGCTCAATCTGGCCCGCGCCGATGTGCGGGAATATCTCTGGGAACAGCTGGACGCACTGCTCTCCAGCACGCCCATCGACTATGTGAAATGGGACTTCAACCGCTCCTTCACCGACGCGGGCTGGCCTGGCGAGGAATATCCGCAGAAACTCTGGATCGAGCATGTCGACGCCCTGTACGCGCTGATCGACCGGCTCCGGGCCGCACACCCCTCGGTCGCCTTCGAGTCCTGCTCGGGCGGCGGCGGCCGGATCGATCTGGGGATTCTGTCCCGTACGGACCAGGTGTGGACCTCGGACAACACCGACCCGCTCGACCGACTCACCATCCAGGAGGGCTTCGGTCAGATCCATCCGGCCCGGGTGATGGCCGCCTGGGTCACCGACAGTCCCAACGTCCAGCTCAACGGCAGGGTCAGCTCACTGCGCTTCCGTTTCGTGAGCGCGATGGCCGGTGTGCTCGGGGTCGGCGGCGACCTCACCGAGTGGAGCGAGGAGGAACTGGCCGAGGCGCGGACCTGGGTGGATCTCTACAAGGAGATCCGGCCGGTGGTGCAGCACGGCTCGCTGTACCGACTGCGCGCCCCGCGCGGTGGGCTCAGCGCGGTCCAGTACGTCCACCGGGACGAGGCCGTGGTCCTGATGTGGCTCGAGGCGCAGCGGTACGGGGAACGGCCCCCGGCCCTGCGGCTGCGCGGACTCGACCCTGCGGCGACGTACACCTGCCTGGACACGGGGGCGGTGCACCACGGTTCGGTACTGCTTCATCAGGGGCTGCACACCGGGCTCCGAGGGGACCTCGACGCACGGGTGCTGAGGCTCCGGCGCGAACGATGAGCATGACATGTCCGTAATGGGTTGATTTAGAGTAACTTACCCCATATGTACGGCAAATGGTCACCTGCTCGTGAGCGGGATCATATCCGTGACGGTGCGTGCTGGCGGGGCGGCCGGGTATTCCGTGCGCGGCACGGAAGGCCAAGATCCTTAATCCACGGAGTGTGACCGGAATTCCGCTCGGAATTCCTGGTGGGGATTCCGGCGCGGAACCAGTGGCTTGTTCTCGCCGTCCCGACTCGCTTACGGTCACCGTCAAATCCGGACGGACCGCCTAATCCTGCCGCCGCCCGGAATTCGCATCCACTCATCGTGTGGCAGGAGCGGGGGAACCAGGTAGGCCGCCGATCGGAGAAATCCGGCCGGCTCGGGGTGAAGTCGCGCTCGGCGCGGCCGGGCATCTCCAGCCCGAACCCGACAGCTCACCTCGTAGGCGCCGGAGAGGAAGCACTTCATGCCCATACCGGGTAAGCACCGTCGTACGAAGACCCGCACCATCGCCCGTGGCGTCGCCGCCGCAGGCGCCGGCGGCGCCGTCCTCGCGCTGCCGCTGCTCGGCGCCACCGGTGCCCACGCCGCTCCGGCTGCCGCGCCGCAGTCGGTCTCCGCCGCCGCCGCGCACGCCGCTCCGGCCAAGCCGGTCGCGCAGAAGCAGGCCGCCACCACGACGTACTCCGTCGTCTCCGGTGACTACCTGTCGAAGATTGCCGCCGAGCACAAGACCGAGGGTGGCTGGCAGAAGCTGTACCAGGACAACCGCGAGGTCGTCGGCGACGACCCCGGCCTGATCCTCCCGGGCATGAAGCTGACGCTCGGCGGCAACGCGTCGGGTGACTCCGCGCCCACCGGCGCCGGTACGGGTGCAGGCCTCCCGTCGAAGGCTCCATCGGTTCCCTCGTCGGTCGCAGCGAAGTCCGCCCCGGCCAAGGTGTCGACGGTCACGGAGTCCAAGACCTCCGCCCCGGCCGGTCAGAGCAACAGCTCCGGCTATGCCCACCCGGTCCCCGGCAACCACACCACCGGCTACCGCGCCTCCGGCTCCAACTGGTCCAGCGGCAGCCACACCGGGATCGACTTCCCCGTCTTCACCGGCACCAGCGTGAAGTCCATCACCTCCGGCACCGTCGTCACTGCCGGCTGGGGTGGCGCGTACGGCAACCAGGTCGTCATCAAGCACGCCGACGGTCACTACTCGCAGTACGGCCACCTGTCCTCGATCTCCGTGTCGGCGGGCCAGTCCGTGAGCACCGGTCAGCAGATCGGTCTCTCCGGCGCGACCGGCAACGCCACCGGACCGCACCTGCACTTCGAAGTCCGCACGGGCCCGGCGTACGGCTCGGACATCGACCCGATCGCCTTCCTGGCTTCGCACGGCATCTACGTCTGAGCGAACGAACGGGCAGTTCACCAACACGGTATGACCTGAGCAACACAGCAGGGGCGGTGCGCGGCGGCGCACCGCCCCTGCTGCCGGTCGGTCTTATTCCCCCTTTACTAAAACCTGACCGGGTGGTCTATCTCACCACCCGTCAACCCCTTATTACGGTCGCGTAGGTCACATTCGGCAGTGCAGGATGAGCGTTTGTGGCAGACGATTCGAGAAAAAATCAACGTGGCGTCATCAACCGACACGGCGTCATCGGGTCGTACGCAGCGATTGGCGACAGCTTCACCGAGGGAGTGGGCGACCCCGGTCCGGACGGGACTTTCGTCGGCTGGGCGGACCGTTTCGCGGTACTTCTCGCGGACGAGCTCCCGGACCCCGATGCGGAATCGAGCATCGACGGCTCCACGCACGGGGATTTCAGGTACGCCAATCTCGCCGTACGCGGACGCCTCCTCGACCAGATCGTCGAGGAGCAGGTGCCGCGCGCCAAGGAACTCGCTCCCGATCTGGTGAGCTTCTGCGCGGGCGGCAACGACATCATCAGGCCCGGCACCGACCCCGACGACGTGGCCGAGCGCTTCGAGCGCGCGGTCGCCGAGCTGACCGAATCGGTCGGCACCGTGATGGTCACCACCGGCTTCGACACCCGCGGCGTTCCCGTGCTGCGTCATCTGCGCGGCAAGATCGCCACCTACACCGCTCATGTGCGGTCCATCGCCGACCGCTACGACTGCCCGGTCCTCGACCTGTGGTCGCTGCGGTCCGTCCAGGACAGGCGCGCCTGGGACGACGACCGGCTCCATCTGTCGCCCGAGGGACACACCAGGGTCGCTTTGCGCGCCGCCCAGGTCCTCGGCCTCCGCGTGCCGGCCGACCCCGACCAGGAATGGCCCCCGCAGGCACAGCGCGGCACGCTCGAAGAACGGCGCGACGACATCCACTGGGCGCGCGAGTACCTGGTGCCGTGGATCGGCCGGCGGCTGCGCGGCGAGTCCTCCGGCGACCATGTCGAGGCCAAGCGGCCCGACCTGCTGCCGCTCTAGGCCTGCCGCCGCTCCAGGGCCTTGCCCGGCCGCTCACGACCGGGGCCGCGACCGCGGTGTCCTCGCCCGCCGGCCGGGTCTCAGGCCCGTCCGGCGGATCGGGCCCGTCCGGCGAGGGACGACAGCGGCGGCGCCGGTATCCGCTCCAGCACGCCGCCCGCGAAGACGTCGTACAGCGGCAGCGTCTCCAGATGCACATAGCCGATGTGGCAGTCGCAGACGGCCAGCGGGCAGGCGCGCGGGCCGAGCGAGCGCCGGAAACTGCCGTCGTAGAGGTTGCCGAGCTCCGCCGGGACGAAATGGCAGCGCCGCACCGTGCCGTCACCGTCCACCGAGATGACCGACTCGCCCGTCCGGCACGGCAGCCCGGCGGAGCGGTGCGGATGCCGGCTGTACGGGAAGAGCGGGTCCAGGGCCGTCCAGCGGTCCGCCCCCTCGTCCGAATAGGTGTGCCCCTCCGCGGCGTTCACCCAGAGATAGACCTCGTCGGGCAGCGCGGCTCGCAGCCGCCGGGCCTCTTCGAGATGGTCGTCGAGCCCGACGACACCGACGCTGTGGCGAATCCCGAGCGCGGTCAGCTCTCCGCACTTGGCGAGGAACCGCTCGTACGGCGTCTGCCCCGGGTGGTACGTGCACCACAGCGCGATCTTCTCGCGGCCGGCCTCACCCGCCTCCGCCAGCCAGCCCGTACGACTGCTGAGGTTGGTCTGGATCGCGACCCGGCCGATGTGCGGCAGTTGCGCCAGCTCGACCAGTGCGCGCCGGTACCAGGAGCGGACCAGACCCTCGCCCCAGGGGGTGAACAGGACCGAGAGCCGGTCACCGGTCTGCGCCGCGGCCCAGGCGGTGAACCGCTCCAGCGCGGCGCGGTCGGCACGCAATTGCTCCCGGCTGTCGCGCCGCTTCGCGAACGGGCAGTACGGGCAGTCGTAGTCGCAGGACGCGAGCGGGCCGCGGTAGAGGATGGTCAGGTCCATCGGCGCGCTCACTTCAATTCGTACGCGGCCATCGCGGCCCGCACACAGGGGGAGAAGAGTTCCGGGCCCAGCGCGTCGGAGTGGGCCAGGCCCTCGGGGGAGAGCCGCAACAGTCCGGACGCCCCGGCCGTCGTGTCGAGCCAGCCGCGCGCCTCGAACCGGGCCAGTTCGACGGGGAAGTCATCCGCCGGGGAGGTGCCGAAGCGCTCCCGGTAGTCGGCCGACCGCAGCCCCTCGGCCTGGAGGACGGACTGCAGGAGGTGGCGCCGGCGCGCCTCGTCGCCGTCGACGTACCGGCCGACCTCGGCGCGCGAGAAGTCCTCGGTGGCGGTGTAGCCGTCGATGATGGCCCGAACCTCCCGCATCTCCACCGCGTAGTCGAAGGAGTAGTGCAGCTTCGTGGTGTACGAGCGGGCGCCGCAGCCCAGGCCGATCATGCCGTCGGTCTGGCAGGCGTACTCGTCGGGGCCGTCCGTCCGCGGGGCGTCCGCGCGGCGGAACATCCGCATGGACACCTGCTCGTAGCCGTGGGTGAGGAGATGGTCGCGGCCCGCGCGGTACAGCCGCAGCCGCTGCTCGTCCCAGGCGGCGTCCGCCGCCTCGCCGTCGGCGCTGAGCCGCCCGAGACCGGTCAATGGGCGGACGTACAGCGGGTAGAGGTACAGCTCTTCCGGCCGCCAGCCGAGCGCCGCGTCCAGCGAGGTGCGCCAGCTCTCCTCGGTCTGCCCGTCGATGCCGTAGATCAGGTCGATGTTGAGGACCGGGATGCGGGTGTCACGTATCCGGTCAAGCGCCGCCTCAACATCGGCGCGGTGCTGCGGTCGCACCGCGGCGCGCGCCTCGGCTTCGACGAAGCTCTGCACGCCGATGCTGATCCTGGTCGTCCCGCGGTCGGCGAGGACGGCCAGCCGGTCGGCCGTCGCGGTCGACGGCGACGTCTCGACCGACAGCGGAACGGCCCGCAGATCGGCGCCCATCCGCTCTTCCGTGATGTCGCAGAGCCGGTCCAGCTCCGCCGCGGTCAGGAACGTGGGCGTGCCCCCGCCGAACGCCGCCGCGGCGAACCGCACCGGCTCCGCGTCGCCCAGCGCGTCGCGGACGGCGGTGGCCTGCCGGTCCAGCGCGTCGAGATAGCGGGTCGTCAGCTCGTCGGGAGCACCGATCCGGGTGAAGAGATTGCAGAAGCCGCAGCGGACCTCGCAGAACGGTATGTGCAGATAGAGCGAGAGCGCTTCCTTGCGCTCGGCCGCCCACAGCTCGCGCAGCATCGGCCGCTCGGCGAGCGGCCGGTAGGCCGTCTTGTGCGGATAGGCGTACACATAGCTCTGGTACGGGCGGGTGGACCGCGCGACGGTCATGGTGCGGCTCATGATGCGGTGGCCCCCGGTTCCAGGAAGAAGTGCGCGTACGGAACGGTCCAGACGGACTCGTGGCCGAGCCGGTGACCGATGTAGCCGTCGTCCCCGTACGCCGTTCCGTGGTCGGAACAGACGATGGCGAAACAGCGGCGGCGGCTGCTCGCAGCGGCGAAGAGCCGGCCGATGTGTGCGTCGACGTACTCCAGAGCGGCGGCATGGGTGGCGCGGGAATCGCCCGCCTCGCGGGTGGCACCCGGCTGGTGGAACCAGTTGGGCTGGTGCAGGGCGGACACATTGACGAAGAGGAACAGCCGCTGTTCGGCGGGGAGTTCGGCGACGACCTGCTCGGCGCGGGCCACCTGCGCCTCGAACGAGTTGGGCGACGCGACACCGAACTCCGGTTCCCAGTGGCTCTCCTGGAACAGGCCGGGCAGTACCGAGCCCAGCGGGCCCTGCCGGTTGAAGAAGCCGACGCCGCCGACGCACACCGTGTGGTACCCCGCACCGGCCAGTCCGGACAGCAGGTCGGGGGTGTCGAAGACGAAGGTCCCCGAAGCGGTGGACTCGCTGCCCGCGAAACGTGCCGCGAACAGCCGGGGGTGCGGCCCCGGGCCGGCCGGAGTGGGTAGGAATCCCGCGAAGATCGCCTGGTGGGAGGCGTAGGTGAAGCTGCCGGGCGCATGCCGCTTCTCCCAGGCACCACCCGGCAGATGGCGCGCCAGATGCGGGATGCGTCCGGCGGCGGCAAGCTCCGCCGCCACGTCGTAGCGCAGCGTGTCGAGGGTGACGAGCAGCAGGTCGTGACTGCCCACGATCTCGCTCATGTCGGGGTTCCGGGCGTCCGCGGGGGCGGGCGCGATGTCAGGGAGTGGCGGTTGCACGGTGGTTCCTTGCTCTGTTCAGTACGGCGGCGACCTGCGCCGCGTAGGTGTCCAGGCCCTCGGCGCCGCTGCCGGAGAGTCCGGTCAGCCGCGGCAGCAGATCGCCGAAGGCGTTGACCTCGCCGACGGCGAAACGCCGCCAGCCGGTCGCGGGCAGCAGATCGACGCCCACACACAGCGTGTCCGGGAAGCAGGCCGCGGCCCGTTCGCACAGGGCCAGGGCCTCGGTCCAGCTGCCGCCCGCGGCGTCGACGGCCGCACGGACGTCGTCGAGATCTCCACGCGCGCCGCCGAGGTGAAGATTGGTCATGGGGGAGTGGCTGGTGCGCACGACCGCATGAGTGGCCCGGCCCGCCACCACCACGACCCGCAGATCCGCCGCCCGGCCGTGCTGGGTGGCCTTGGGCAGCCAGCGCTCGATGTGCAGCCCGTCCGGCGCGAGGGCGTCGACGATCGCCGCGACCTCCCGCTCCGTCGTGCAGCGGCGTACCCGCAACGAGTTGAAGAGCCGGCCGGCCGTGTCCCGTTCCACCGATGTGGTGGCCCTGACCCGGCCGGGCCCGGCCGTCTCGACGGCCAGGACCCCCGAGGCGGAGGAGCCGTGCGCGAGCTTCACGAAGGCCCTGGGCATGCCGTGGGCCGTCATCCGCTCGCGTACGTCCACCCAGTCGCGCACCACGGGCGCCGCGGCCCCCGAGGTCGGCGAAGCAGGTACACGCACTCCGGCGTCGTCCAGCACGGCATGGCAGATCCGCTTGTCGAAGAGCACCGCGACATCGCCCGGGTCGTCCAGCAGCACGGCACCGGAAGCGGCGGCCGCCCGCGCCACCGTCCGTACGGCCTCGGTGAACCGGGCGTACCACAGGGCGGTCCCCTCGACCCTGGTCGGATCGCCGACCGCCCTGAGCAGTCGCTCCACCTCGGTGTCCTCACCCGGCGAGTCCATCCGTACGGTCTCGCCCGGCCGGAAGGCGGCCTCGCCGCGCAGGACGTCCAGCCAGGACACGACACGCGCCGCGGGCAGCCCGGCGGCGCGCACGGCGTCCTGGAACAGCGCGACCCGGCGGTTCCCGGGCACACCCACGACGACCAAACGCGGCGCCGGGCCGGCCGGGCTATTCGCTGACAGCGACATAGCGGAACTCGTCCTCTTCCGGATCCCAGTACTCCACCTCGTCGATATCGCCGTTCACCCGGTCGGAACCGAGGAGGTTCCCGAGACGGTCCACCAATGTGTCGCTGATGTAGTGGTGGTGCAGGTCCAGCGAGGTGAGATGGGTGAGTGGCTGGCCCGAGAGCAGCGCCTCGGCGCCTTCGTCGCCCAGCGTCCCCATCGCGAGGGAGAGCGACTCCAACTGGGCTACGACCGGTGCGGAGGCCACCGCGGTCGCGATCTCGTCCTGGATCTCGCTGTTCTGCAGCCCCAGATGACGCAGGGCGGGGAACGCCGCACCGGACAGCAGCGGAGCGAGGTCATCGACCGTCGTGTCCCCGCCGTACTCGGTGATGCCGAGCCAGAGTTCCAGATGTTCCAGCGCGGGCAGCTCCGAAGCCCCGACCGCCCGGACGACGCCGGACGGCAGACCGCCGGACTCGAATCGCAGCTTCTTCAGAGACGTGTGCCGCACCGGCTGCAGACCGAGTATCGTCCGGCCCTCGATCCGCTCGCCGCCCCCGCGTACCGTCAGCTCCTCCAACTGTCCGAACGCCTCGAGCACCGGGGTGATGTCGGACATGACCAGCCACGACACCTCGCACTCCTCGCTGACGACATCGGCCAGGAAGAGCGCCCGCAGTGCCGGGAAGCGGTCCGCGTGACCGGTCAGCAGCTCGATGACCGGAGCGACGGACTCGTAGTCGCCCTGCCACCAGGGACCGATCAGCAGGGCCCGGACACGCGAGGTGTCGACCGTGTCCACGAAGTGCTGCCAGAGCATGGCGAACGTCGGATCGCCGTCCCAGTCGCTCTCCAGCCGCCACGCGACCGAGTCGGCGGCCGGGAGGGGCTCGACGCGAGTACCGCCAGGTCCCGGCAGAGTCAGGACCGGAAGACCGTGGAACATCTCGGGGTGTTCGATGTCGGTCATCGCCCATCACTCCGAAACCGCGGTGTACCGGCCTTCGATGCCGCGGTTGCCCCAGGGCTCCTCGCGTTCCGACACATCGACCCTCACGCCGTGCGGCTCAAGCGCCTGAGCGATCCGGCGTTCCATCTGCTCGGTCATGAAGTGGTGGTGCAGATCGAGCCGTTCGAGATGGGTGAGCGGCTGGCCGTCGAGCAGCGCCGCCCCGCCCTCGTCGCCCAGCGTGCCGTTCGACAGGTCGAGGACGCGCAGCTGGGCGACGACCGGCGCGCCCGCGACGGCCGTCGCGATCTCGTTCTGCAGCTCGCTGTTGCGCAGACCGAGATGGGTGAGCCTGGGGAAACGGGAGCCGGTCAGGAGTGGCGCCAGGTCCGCCACATCGGCGTCGCCCCCGTACGCGGAGACGCCGAGCCAGAGATCGAGCCGCTCCAGCGCGGGCAGCTCGCTGTCCAGAATGCCACGGATCACACCGATCGGCAGACCACCGGTCTCGATGGTCAGCGCACGCAGCCGCTCGTGCTTCGAGGGCGGGAAAACCAGGTCCGAGCCGCCGCGCACACCCAGTTCGAGCAGTCCCGGGAAGGCCGTCAGCAGCGCCGTGACATCCGACTGCTCGATCCAGGAGATCTCGTTCTGCTCCAGGATCATGTCGCCGACGAAAACGGCCTCCAGCGAGGTGAGCCGGTCGGCCGCGCCGATGACCAGATCGATCGGGTAGGACGAGGTCTCCTCGTACGATTCGCCCCACTGACCGATGATCAGCGCGCGGACCCCGGCCGGGTCGACCGCAGTGAGGAACTCCTGGAACGCCTCCTCCCAGGTCATCTCGGACTCGTCGTCGTACGGATCGACCGAGATGCGCCAGGCCGCCGCATCGGCGGCCTGTGCGGGCACTTCACCCGTCGCGTGCTGGAAGTCGACTGCAGGAAGGCCGAGCAACTCGTGCAGATGGTCCACACCGGACATGACCCTGAGCTCCTGGTACTGGGAGACGGCTGATGTCTGCAAGGTGTATCAAGCCGCACTGACAACGGCGCGACCGGGACGGTCCGGACGTGCCCGCGGACTCCCGCGGAAGCCGGTCGCAGTCCGCCGACGGTCGATTGTCAGACCTCTCCCTTAGCGTTTTTCTCGTGGCCGGCACAGCGGGTGCGGCCGTCGAGGGGAGACGTCTGTGTACCGGCAGGGCGATGTACTGATCGTGTCGTTGGAGGAGTCGGCGGTGCCTGCGCATCTTGTGGACGCGCCGGGCGAACCGAGGGACGGCCGGGGGCGCATGATCCTCGCGCTGGGCGAGGTCACCGGACATGCACACGCGGTTCAGGGACCGGGTCGGCTGATGCGCGAGGCGGGAGCCTTCGGGCCGATGCTGCTTCACCTTCCCGACGGCGGGCGGGTGGTGCACGAGGAGCACGCGGCGATACCGCTGTCGAAGGGCTGGTACCGCGTGGTGCGCCAGCGGGAGTACGCGCCGGGGGCGGTCCGCATCGTGGCGGACTGAGCGGGCTGAGTGGTCCGAAGCGGCCGGTCTCGCCGGACACCGGCGAGGCTGAGCGGCAGCTCGGTGATCCGGAGCGCGCCGGATCACCGACGCACGCGAACGCTCCGGATCACTGAAACGCACAACGCACAATGCACAACCCGCGAACGCGCAACTCACGAACGCACAGCACCGAAACGCAGAACGCAGAACGCAGAACGCAGACCACCGAACACCGAATTCAGGGACGGGAAGACCGATGCAGTACGTGGACTCATGGCGGGCCGTGGCAGCGGCGACCGGCGCGGCGGACCGGGCCGCGGCCGAGGACGGGCTCCGGCTCGCCTACCGCAGCGCAGGACTTGCCGAGCCGGAGCGAATCCTCTGGGTCGACTCGCCCAGGGCCGCCGTGGCGGCCGTGGAGAAGCTCGTCGGCGCCGGACGCTCGGTGCGTGACGAGGTACGGACCCGGCCGTGGGCGGAGGAACGGCGCCGGATGTACGACGAGCTGGGCCCCGCGGGCTGGTCCGCCCTGTGGTCCGCCACGGGGGCACAGCTCTGGGAGACCACGGCGGCACTCGCCGAGCGGATCAGGGCAGTTGTCGTCGCGGACCTCGCGGAGCGCCCCGAGGACGAGTCCGATGTCCGGCTGGTGTTGCTCGACGCGGTGCTCGGCCAGCACGACGCGGCCTGGCTCGCCGCGTTCGACGGCCGGGGCGACCGACTGGACGGCCTGGCCGAGGTGGCCAGGAACGCGGGCTGGTGGTGGCCCTACGAGCGTGCCGTGGTGATCAGCGAGCGCCCCGAAGCACTCCACCGGGACGAGGCGGGCCGGCTGGACCGCGGGGACGGCCCGGCGCTCGCCTACCGCGACGGCTTCGCGCTGCACGCCTGGCGCGGCATGCCCGTGCCCGCCGAATTCCTCGCGGAACTGAACTCCCTGACCCCCGAACGGATACGTGAGGAGGAGAACGCGGAACTGCGCCGCGTCATGCTGGAGTTCTACGGCTACGACCGTTACCTCACCGAGTCGGGTGCCGAGCCGGTCCACCGGGACGAGACGGGAGTCCTGTGGCGGATCGCGCTGGACGGCGACGAGGACGTGGTGATGGTCGAGGTGGTCAACTCCATCCCGGAGCCGGACGGAACCCACCGCACCTACTGGCTGCGGGTGCCGCCCGCCACGAGGACCGCGAAGGAGGGCGTGGCCTGGACGTTCGGGCTCCAGGGGGATGCGTACGCACCCCTGCGCCAGACCTGACCGCCGGACCGCCGATACGCCCGGATGAACCGGCGAAACGGGGCAGCGTCTCAGGCCGTCAGTGCCGCATGATCGACGCCGAGTTCGCGGGCGAGGGCCTCATCGGTCCAGGCCAGCATCGTGGCCCTGGAAAGCGGACCCGCGTACGACGTCATCTGCACGGCCAGGCCGTCCAGCAGTGCGGTCAGCCGCCAGGCCACGGACATCGGGTCGTCGCAGTGGAACTCACCGGCGGTGGCGCCCTCCTCGATGACCTCGGCCAGCTCCGCCTTCCACTGCTGGTCGAGATCGGCGGCCACATTGCGCAGCGCCGGGTCGCGCAGCGAGGCCGCCCAGCCCTCGATCCACAGCCGCCAGCCCTTGGCCTGGCCCGTCGGCGCGTACCAGCGTACGGCGGCTCGCAGCCGCCGTACGGCACTGGTGCGACGGCTCAGCAACTTGCGTAGATGGGCGAGATCGGCCTCGGCGGCATGTGCGAAGGCGGCCGCGACCAGCTTCTCCTTGGTCGAGAAGTGGTAGAGCACGAGCGCGTTGCTCACACCGAGCACCGCGGCCACGTCGGCGATGCGTACCGCTGCGACTCCCCGCACCTCGATCTGTTCGACGGCAGCGCGCAGGAGTTCCTCGCGCCGCTCCGCCACGCTCAACCGCACTCTCGCCACGGCGTCACCCTAACGAATGCACGGGGCACGGGCAGGCCGGGGGCGGAGCCGCGTACGGCCCCGCCCCCTGTTCATCCGACGCCCGGGGCACCGGCCCGCAACCGGGCCGCGGTGGCCGACTTCTCGTGCCCGGAGCGCAGCCGACACTCGCTGGTGACCCTGGTCCCGAGCATCCAGGTCACCGGATCCGGCGACGTACGCGTGGCATCGACGGTCAGCCGGTACCAGTTCTCCTTGCGAGGCAGGTCGAATGTGGCGCGCCCCGGTGCGGCATTGCGGGCCAGCACCTTTCCGCTGTCGTCCGCCAGGACCGTGCTCGCGCTGTCCGCACCCGGTGCCGTCTCGGCCCGGTGCCCGGCCGCGTCGGAGAACACCGGGAGCGCCACCTTCAGCTTGTCGCCCTCCCTGATGACCTGGGCGGCACCGGCCTGCTCGCCGAGCGCCGGGTTGAAGGGGGCGGACATCCAGTCGTCCTGGTAGTCACCATCCATGCTGTACACGGTGGGTGGACCGCTCAGCGTCCCCAGCGGATAGACGCTGTCGCCGACGTCGTACTGGTAGTGGAAGGTCGCCGTCGTCCACGCCACGTCAGGCGTGAAGTACAGCGTCTGCTCCGACGGCGGACGGTAGCGGGTGACCTGCTGAGAGAGCGTCAGTCCGTGCCAGGTCGTCCACGCGTACATGCCCCAGCCGGAGCACCGGTGTCGGCCGGTGGACGGAGAGTCCGTCGTTTGTTTTCAGGGGGTGACGAGGTGAGAGTGTCAGGATCACGCCGGACGGGAACCGGATGCGGGCTGGCGGGAAGCTGCCATGGCGGCTATGCACCGTGCATGTCTACGATTTGCAGCAACAGGCTTTTTCAGGTGGGCAGTTGGGGTCAGCGGTACCAGCCGAATCGCTCCGCCATCACCGGCAGCCGGTCCGCGACGATGGCATGCGCGGCGGCCCGCGGTGTGCAGTCGTCGGCCTCGGCGCGGGCCAGCATCAGGTCGATCAGGGCCCGCATCGAGCGGCGGGTGTGGCCGAACGCCTCGTCGGCGTCCGCGCCGATGTCACCGAACAGGGTCCACCACCACCATGCATTCGTACCGGAGTTGACGACCACATCCGGCAGCACCGTGATCCCGCGCGCCGCGAGCAGCGCTTCCGCCTCGGGGAGTACCGGCATGTTGGCCGCCTCCACGACCCAACGAGCCCGTATCCGGGCCTGGTTCGTGGCATCGATCGCGTACGAGACGGCTGCCGGTACCAGTATCTCGGCGTCCTGCGTCAGCCAGGCGTCGGCGGGCAGCTCCCGGTCCCCGTCCCGGAGCGCACGGCGGTCCACTGTTCCGTACCCGTCCCTGGCGGCCAGCAGCGCCTCTACGTCCAGGCCTGCCGGATTGGCGATCGTGCCCTTGATGTCGGCCACGGCCACCACCTTCAGCCCGGCCCGCGCCAGGAACCGCCCTGTCGCCCCGCCCATGGTGCCGAGCCCCTGCACGGAGACCCTCGCCTCCCGGTACGGGACGCCTTCCCGGTCCAGTGCCGCGAGCGCCGACTCGGCGACCCCGCAGCCGCCGACCAGTTCGTCGAGCCCGATGCCGTCCACCTCGACGGCGAACGCGTCGGCAAGGCGCTGTCGGGCCGCCCTCGCGTCGTCGAGCAGCGGAAAGACGGCCTGGATCGAGGAGACGAGCCCGGCCTCGGCGGCTGCCCGGTCCACGATGTCCTGGGTGAGCCCCAGGTCCTCACCCGTCGTCCACACGTTCTCGAGGTACGGGCGCACGGCCCGCAGATAGCGCACGAGAATCCCGTACGCCTGCGGGTCGCGCGGGTCGCAGTCGATGCCGCCCTTGGCGCCGCCCAGCGGGATGCAGCGGGCGTCCGTTTTGTCGGCGTCGAAGTGGAGCGCCTCCTTCATCGTCATGCCGCGGGCCAGCCCCGCCACCTCGTCCAGTGTGCAGCCCGCCCGCATCCGCAGCCCACCGCTGGCCACCCCGCGCACCAGTCGGTCCACGACCAGGTGCCCCTGACGGCCGGTGACGTGGTCGGTCCAGGTGAGCGATATCAGCGGCGCCGTGGGTGCGGCGGAGGGGGACACCGGAGGTGTCTTCATCGGGGGTCTCCTCGGTCACTGTGATCACGGTGGGCCCGGGGCGGTCAGGGCTACGGCCGGTCCGGCCGTAGCCGGTCGCCGCGCTGCTGCCCGGCTGTTCCGGCGCACTGCCTCCCGCCACGGACGGGCCGACACCAACAGACCGGTCTACTGAATCGCAGGTCAGTATTGGGAGGCGGGGCCACTCATGTCAATGCGGCCACTGCTGAATCGTCATTCAGTGGCCGGACCGCATCGATCAGCGGCTCGCGGGGCGCTCCACCTCCCCACCGCTCCTTGAAACCCTGGCTGGTCAGACCGAGGGCGGAATTGGTGCGGGAGTCCAGCTTCTTCCAGCGGCCCACCGCCAGCTCGAAGCGGCTCCCGGCCCACAGCACTCCGGTGTGGTGGGCGGTGGCCCGCAGGGGATCGATGACCTTGCCGTACATACGGTTCGAGTACCACGAAACGGCGCGGAAGAGGAGGCTGCGGGGCGGGTCGAGCGAGATACGGGCGGTCATGACCTGTCTCCTTCGGTACGGCTCGGATGCCGTCCGGCTGCGTCGTGGGACGCCGTCGGCCGGCTGCGTTCACGGGTGTGACGGGCGGGGACCCCTCGGATGTGACACGGGAGTGCGACCGGATCCGGAATCCTGTGGCGGGTACGGACGTTGGATCCGGCATGACGGGAATCGACGCACAGCAGGAAGCGCTGCTCGGGCTGCTCGGCGAGGAGAGCGGCGGCGTGCTCGTGACGCTCAAGCGCGACGGCAGGCCGCAACTGTCCAATGTCAACCACTTCTACTATCCCGAGGAGCGTGTCGTCCGCGTCTCGATCACCGAGGACCGCGCGAAGACGAAGAACCTCCGCCGCGACCCACGGGCGAGCTACCACGTCACCAGCGCGGACCGCTGGGCGTGGACGGTCGTGGACGGCACGGCCGAGCTGTCCCCGGTCGCCGCCGATCCGCACGACGAGACGGTGGCGGAGCTGATCACGCTCTATCGCGACGTCCACGGTGAACACCCCGACTGGGACGACTACCGCAGCGCCATGGTCCGCGACGGCCGGGTCGTGCTGCGACTGCGCATCGAGCACGCGTACGGGCAGCCGCGTGGCTGACGGAGAACGGCCCGGTGAGCGGCCCGCCGGGCCGTTCCGCACTCGCACTGTCGTACCCCCTACCCATAATGAGACGACACCGACTCCCTCAGGAGATGCTGTGAACGGCGCTGCCCCCTTGCCTCCGCTCCGTGCCCGGCTGCGTTCGCTGCGCCCCGCCGCATTCGGCGCCGATCCGGGTGGTGCCCGCATGGAGCGCATCCGCCGCTCACCCAACTTCGCCGACGGCGTCTTCCAGAACCCCGTGGGGGCACGGACCAGTCCCTCCGGATCCGCCCTGGAGCTCGCGAAGGTCTACTTCCGCAAGGAGGAGCGAGCGCGCAGGGCCCCGGTCGGCACCGTGCCCGTGCACGCCACCACCTACGCCGACCTCGCCGAGCCGCCCACCACCGGGCTGCGGCTCACCTGGATGGGTCATTCCAGTGTGCTCGCCGAGATCGACGGCCGGCGGGTGCTCTTCGACCCGGTGTGGGGCGAGCGCTGTTCGCCCTTCGCCTTTGCCGGGCCCAAACGGTTGCACCCCGTGCCAATGCCGCTGGCCGCGCTCGGCCCCGTCGACGCGGTGGTCATCTCCCACGATCATTACGACCACCTCGATCTGCCGACGATCAAGGCTCTCGCGGGCACGAACACGGTGTTCGCCGTCCCGCTCGGTGTCGGCGCCCATCTGGAGCGGTGGGGTGTGCCCACCGACGGGATGCGCGAACTGGACTGGAACGAGACCACGAAGATCGCCGGGATCAGTCTCACCGCCACCCCGGCCCGGCACTTCTGCGGCCGCGGCCTGCGCAACCAGCAGCACACGCTCTGGGCATCCTGGGCCGTCGCAGGACCCGAACACCGGATCTACCACAGCGGCGACACCGGCTATTTCCCCGGCTTCGAGGACATCGGCGCCGAACACGGCCCGTTCGACGCGACGATGATCCAGATCGGTGCGTATTCCGAGTACTGGCCCAGGAACCACACGGATTCCACGCCGCTGCCCGGCGCGTGGCCGGACATTCACATGAACCCTTCGCAGGGGGTGCAGAGCCATCTTGACCTGCAGCAAGGCCGACCGAGCGGGGTCATGCTGCCGATCCACTGGGGCACATTCAACCTCTCGTTGCATCCGTGGGCCGAGCCGGGGGAGTGGACGCTGGCCGCGGCCGAGGCGGTCGGACAAGCAGTCGCCCTCCCTGTTCCGGGCCAGCCCTTCGAGCCTGCTGTATTCCTCCCTGCGCACCCCTGGTGGCGGGATGTGTCGCTGCCGCTGAACCGCAGGTGGCCTGTTCCGGAGTTCACTCCGGTGGTTGACGGCCTCGATCTCGTGGGCGAGGGCTGAACGTGGACGAGCCGACGCGGATCACGGAAGTCCTTGCGACGATGTCGGAGGCCGTACCTTCGCTCCCCTCCATTCCACCGGCACCCCGACGGACGGTCGTGCGAAGCCTGCCGGACGTGGACCTCGTCCTGCTCCCGCGACTCGCCGCCGGACCATGACCCCTACGAGTCCCGGCCGGCCCGGCGACGGGTCGCGCGGGCCGCCCCGCCCCTGGTGCGTGAGCCGCTCCGGGCGTCGGAGCGGCTCACAGGACGCCGAGGTCCGCGAGGATCTCGTCGGCCGCTCGCTGACCGGACTCGGCGCCGCCTTCCATGTAGCCCTGGGCGACCTCGGAGGTGTGCTCGCCGGCGAAGTGGGTGTTGCCCTGGCGGACGCCCTCGTAGCCCGCGTAGGTGTGCGCGTATCCGGTGGGCCAGGCGGAGTACGAGCCGTACGCGTTCGGACTGAGCGGCCAGGCTGCCAGAGTGGCCCGGCCGGTCCAGTGAGCGGTCAGGCCCGGGAAGACCGGCTCGAGTTGGGCGAGCGCCGCCCGGGCGTACCCGGCTGTCTGCGGGTCGGCCGCGGTGCGGAACGGCGCGGACGGCGTGAAGTCCGCCGCGTGCGGGCCGCCCGCGTAGACCGTCAGGATGCCGCTCCGGCCGGCCTGGGCCCGGCTGGACTCCCACGACGTCTGGTACCCGGTGTCGCTCATGGTGTTGCCCGAGGCGAGCCCCCACGGCCCGGTGTTGTTCCACCACCGGGTGTCGAACTGCAGGGACAGCTTGCAGTTCTGCCCCATCGCCAGCGCGGCGATGCCGCCGAGCTTGCGGCTGTCGAACCCGGCGGCGGACAGGTCGAGCCGCTTGAGCACGCCGGCCGGCAGGGCCAGCAGGGTGTGGTCGGCCGCCACCGACTGCGTACAGCCGCCCGCGGTGAACGTGAGCTGCTGGCGCCCGCCCGGGGCCGCGGCCAGCGACTTGAGCCGCCAGCCGTGGCGTACCGTGCCGGCGGGCAGGGCGTCGGCGACGGCCTGCGGCAGACGCTGGTTGCCGCCCCGGACGCGGTAGCGGGTGTCGCTCTCGCCGAACAGCGCGAAACTGCCCGGCGCCGGCTGGTAGCCCAGCATGCCCAGGATGCCGAGTGCCGACGAGGAGCGGGTGTCCAGGCCGAACTCGGTCGTGTAGGCGATGTCGAGCAGCTGCCCGAACTGCGACGCGTGCCCGCCCGGGACCCTCGTGGCGATCCAGTTGTACACGCTCAGGTTCGACAGGGCCACGGCGCCGGGACTGTTGGCGGAGTTCCAGGCGACGGGCCAGGTGAACGTCGAGAGGTCCTGCTGGATCGCCGGGCGGACCTTCTTGAAGTCGGCGCTCGCATCGGCGTATCTGTAGTACGCGCCGTCGAAGCGGTACACCTCGGTGGCTCCGGCCGGTTCGGCGGCGCGCAGGTCGTCCAGGGGCAGCCCGAAGCGCGTGGCGAGGGACTGCATGAGGACGTGACCGGAGTCGATCATCTCGCCGCCCCACTCGGAACTCTGGCGGTCGCCCCAGTAGGAGCCGGCCGGGTTGGAGTAGATACGGCCGCCGACGCGCGTGTCGGCTTCGTACACCATGCAGGCGATGCCGTGGTCGGCGAGCCGCAGAGCGGCGGTCAGGCCGGCGATGCCGGCGCCGACGATCGCGATCACGGGCTGCGCGGCGGTCGCGGCATGGGCGGGGCGCGCCGTGCCGACGACGTTGGCGGCGGCCAGGCCCGCGCCGGCGGCCAGCCCGCCGAGCAGGGTGCGGCGGGAGAGCGCTCCGGGCGGCCGGGCGGTGTCGGGTACGGGGGAATGTTCTGCGACGATCCGGCCCAGCAGGCGGGCCGGTGCGGTGCGTGCCATGTACGGCTCCTTCCGAGGGGGGCGGTTCCCTGGGGGAGGGGGAACCGTGGCGCCGGCGCCACGGTGTGACGCCGACGAGAGAAGGGGCCTCGCGCGGGGCCGGTGGGATCAGCCGGCGTAGCGCGCGGGGCGTCGGTGCGGCCAGCGGTCCAGGTTCTCCAGTTCGGCGGCGACCCGGATCAGCGCGGCCTCGTCCCAGGGCCCGGCGAGGACGGCATACGGATCGAGCCGCCGCCGTCGTTGGCGTGGGCGACGGGCGCGAGCCCGGCCGCGACGGCCGCGGCGGCACCGCCGCTGGATCCGCCGGAGGAGTGGTCGGGGCTCCAGGGGTTGCGGGTGCTGCCGAACCGGCTGTTGTCCGTGGTCGAAAGGAGGCCCATCTCGGGCGAGTTGGTGCGACCCATGAGGACGAACCCGGCGTCGAGCAGCCGGCGCACCACGGGCTCCGTGATCGTACGGGGCTGGTCGTCGACCCCGTACGAACCGTAGGTGGCGGGCTGGCCCTCGACCTGCGTCAGCTCCTTGACGGGCACCGGGACGCCGTGGAACGGCGGCAGCGGCCGGCCGTCCGTGACGGCCTTCTCGGCGCGCCGGGCGGCCGCGTGGACGGCCTCCTCGTCGATCCAGGTGAACGCGGCGAGCTCTCCGTCGTAGCGCGCGATCCGCCGGAGATAGACGTCGGCGACCTCGACGGGACTCAGGTCACGGCGGCGGATCGCCGCCGCGAGGTCGGTGGCCGAGGCGAACGGGTCCATGGTGGCGACTCCAGGTTGGGGGATGGGGGGACGGTCAGCGGACCGCGAGGATCTCGTCGAGCCGGTCGCGCAGACCGGGGGCGTTCGGGGCATCGAGGACGACCCGTCCGGCCTCCATGGCTACGGCGTGCCGGCTGTGGTCGAGGAGCGCGCCCGCGTGCTGGTCGACGAGGAGGACGGCGACGCCGTCGGCGGCGATCGCGCCGAGGGCCGCCAGTACGTCCGTGACCAGGGAGGGCTGGAGGCCCTGGGTGAGTTCGTCGACCGCGATGAGCTTCTGGCCGGCCAGCATCGCGCGGGCGATGCCCAGTTGCTGCTTCTGCCCGCCCGAGAGGGTGCCGGCCTGTTGCCGGGCGCGGTCGGTGAGGAGGGGGAAGACCTCGTACGGGTCGACCGCCGGGACGAAGCCGGGGCGGCGGGCGAGCCGGAGGTTCTCGGCGACGGTGAGCGTGGGGAACACGCCCCGGTCCTCGGGCATCAGGGACGCCCCGGCCCGTGCCAGGAGGTCGGGGCGACCCGGGGGCAGGGCGCGGCCGTCGAGGGCGACGCGGCCGCCGTGCCGGTCGGCGAGCCCGAAGACGGTGCGCAGCAGCGTCGTCTTGCCGGCGCCGTTGCGGCCGATCAGGGCGGTGATCTCGCCACCGCGCACGGTCAGGCCGGTCGGGTGGACGACGGCGGCCTGTCCGTATCCGCCGGCGAGGTCCGTCAGTTCGAGCATCAGCGCGCTCCCAGGTAGGCGGCGCGGACGGCCGGGTCGGCGGCCACCGCGTCGAGCGGACCGCGGGCGAGCACCTGCCCGCCGGCCAGGACGACCACCTCGTCGGCCAGTTCCCGCACGATCTCCATGTCGTGCTCGACGACGAGCAGGGCGCAGCCGGTGCGGCGGCCCACCTCGCGCAGTTCGCGGGTCAGCCGGCGTGCGTCGTCGGGCCCGAGTCCGGCGGCGGGTTCGTCGAGCAGGAGCAGCCGGGGCGCGGCGGAGAGCACCATGGCGAGCTCCAGGCGCCGGCGGTCGGCCAGCGGGAGGGTGCCCGCGGGGCGGAGCTCGTCGTCGGCGAGATCGGCGAACTCCGCGGGCACCGCGGTGGACACGGACGCGTCCATCCGCACGAGCCGCAGGTTGTCGGCGGGGGAGAGGTCGGCGATCACGCTGGGGATCTGGAACATCCGGCCGACGCCGAGCCGCACCCGGCGGTGCACGGGGAGACCGGCCGCGTCGGTGCCGAAGAGCCGCAGGGCGCCGGCGTCGGGGGCCAGCTGTCCGGCGACCACGTTGAGCAGGGTGCTCTTCCCGGCGCCGTTCGGGCCGATCAGGCACACGCAGCGGCCAGCCTCGACGGTCAGGTCCACCCCGGTGAGCACGTCGACCGGCCCGAAGGACTTCCTGATCCCGGACACGACGAGGGGGATAGTCCCACCGTCCGGCACTGGCGCGGAGCCTGCGGCCGGGCCGGTGGAAGGGGTGCGCCGGGCCGCGGCGGGCAGGCGTACGGCGGGTCCCGGGCCGGCGAGCCACCGGCGCGGGGCGGCGGTGAGACCGCCCGGCGCGACCTGGACGACCAGCAGGAACAGGCCGGCCAGAGCGAGGACGTACCAGCCCTGCCAGGTGGCGCCGAGGAACTGCTGTCCCGCGGTGACGGCGACGGCGCCGAGGAACGGCCCCGCCGTGGACTCGCGGCCGCCGAGGGCCAGCCAGATCAGCACGGACGTCGACAGTCCCAGGCCGAACACCTGAGGCGACACCAGGCCCGCGACCGGCGCGTACAGAGCCCCTGCGAGGGCGGCGACGGCCGCGCTCGCGGCGAAGGCGGTGGTGCGCACCCGGGTGACGTCGATGCCGCTCTGGGCGGCCCGCTCGGGATTGCGGGCGGCCGCGACGAGGCGGGCGCCGAACCGGCCGCGGACCAGCAGCAGCCCGCAGACCGCCACCACGGCCGCGACCGCGGCGAGGGTGACGTAGTAGGCGGTGACCACGTCCGGACCCGAGACGGACAGCCCGTTGGTGCCGCCGGTCACCCCCGTGAGCGTGGTCGCGGCGCGCTGGAGCAGCAGTCCCACGCCGATGGTGAGGAGGATCAGCGGCGCGTCCGGGACTGGGGCGGCCAGCCCGATCCGCACCATGGGCAGGGCGATCAGCACGGCGGCCACGACGGCCGCGGCGACCGTCGCCGCCGAAGGCAGGTCGTGCTCCTGGCCGAGGGCCACCGCATAGGCGCCGAGGCCGAAGAACGCGGCGTGGCCGACGCTCAGCAGCCCGGCCCGACCCCAGCTCAGGTCGAGACCATAGGCGAACAGGCCGTGACACAGGCCCAGAGTGAGCGTGGCGACGGCGAAGGCGTCGAGACCGAACGGCGCGGCGAGCAGCGCCGCAGCGGTGAGCCAGGGCAGGGCGAGGCGCAGCGGCCGGCGCAGGCCGCCGCCGACGGCCGTGGCCGACCGGGGCGCCGCGGGAGGTGCCGTGGCGGTGGGGACGGTCACGGCGCGCAGCCCTTCTTGGGGGTGAGGTCGGCGACCGCCTTGTGGGTCCGGGTGACGGTGTACGCGCCGTCGCCGCCGATGGTGACCTCCTGCATGTCCGCCTGCAGCACGTGGTTGGCGGGGTGGAAGCGTGAACCGGTGCCCAGGGGACTGTCGTACGACAGCCCGCCGATCGCCCGGTTGACGGCCTGCGGATCACTGCTGCCGGCCTTCTTCGCGGCTGCCAGGAAGAACTTGACGCCGAAGTAGGCGTTGCCGGCGACCTCGGGGATCGGCGCCTTCCAGCCGTAGGCGGACCGGTAGTCCTGCGCGAAGGCGCGGCTCTCGGTGTCGTTCAGCCTGTCGCTCCAGCGGACCGTGTGGGTGCGGCCGGCCACGAGATCGCCCAGGGCCGGCTGGAAGTCGGCGTCCAGCGGCGCGCCTTCGAAACCGAGCTTCGGGGTGAGGAAGCCGAACTGCTGCGCCTGCCGGCTGAAGGTGACGGCGTCCGCGCCGACGACCATGGAGAGCAGCACGTCGGGCTCGGCGGCCTTCAGCCTGCCGATGACCGGCTGCCAGTCGGTCCGGCCGAGCGGGCTGTACTCCTCCGCGACCACGGTGCCGCCCGCGTCCCGTACCAGGTCCTTCGCGATACCGGCGTAGAAGTGCGGGTAGTTGTAGTCGGATCCGACGAGGGCGACCTTGGTCCCGTACTTCTTGACGAGTCCGGGCACGGTCGGCGTCAGCATCTGCCGGGTGGACTCGCCGAAGCCCCACTGGTAGGCGAAGCAGTGCTCGGTGTCACCGAGGATGGCGGTGCCGAAGGGCACGTGCGCCTCGTCGGCGACGCGGCCGACGGCCTCGGCGGTGTCGCCGGTGATGGTGCCGAACAGCATCGTCACCTTGTCCTGGCCGATCAGACGGCGGGCGAGCTGGGTGGAGTTCGCCGGGTCTCCGGCGTCGTCGACCACGACGTATTCGACAGGATGGCCGCTGACGCCACCCTCGGCGTTCACCTTCTTGACCGCCAGCTCCAGGCCGTGGCGCAGGGCCGTGCCGACCTGTGAGACCGGCCCGGTGAGCGGGACGACCACCCCGATCTTCACCGGTCCGCCCCCGACGGCCGGCTCGTCGTCGGAGATCGCCGCGCCCTGACAGCCGGACAGGGCGAGGGCGACGGCAGCGGCCCACATCGACGAGTGGCTGTCGGACGATCTGTCGCCGGGGGTGATCGCGACGGCACACCACATCTCGGTACGCCATCTCCACACGCTGTTCCGCACGTCGGGAGTGACGGTGAGCGACCATGTGCGACAGCGCCGACTGGAGCGGATCCGCCGAGACCTGACTGACCCCGCCCTCGCGCACCTGCCCGTGTACGTCGTGGCGGCCCGCTGGGGCTTCGCCGACGCAAGCCATTTCAGCCGCGCGTTCCGGGCCGCCTTCGGGCTTTCACCGCGGGCGGTGCGGGACCAGATGCGTCAAGGTGCTGATGCCTGCTGACAGCGTCTCGCGTTTGAACGTCGCGTTGAAGGACTCGGCGAGCGCGTTGTCCGCCGAGCTGCCAATCGCGCTCATGGACTGACGGACGCCGGCTCTGCGGCAGGCGTCGGCGAACGCCCGGCTGGTGTACTGCTCAACCGACGTGCACGCCATGATGCGGCTCATCGGCATGGCCGTGGCGCTCACGATCGCTGGTGCGGGAGCCCTCGTCCTCGGCCGCCGCCTGCGACACCGGTCGAACTGACAGCAGGCCATGGCGGTGAGGGACTCTCCCACACCGCATTCTCGCGTCGAGTAGCCGAGTGCCCGACTCTCAGACAGAGTGTTCCGTGGCCGACGGCTCCGCAGGAACTCAAGCGGTCCCCGTTGCGCGCATTTCCGCGTTTGGTGTTGCATGGCCGGTGCTGCCCGTGACCCGGTGCACTCGGCCACTTTCACAAGAAGGTGGTTGTCATCGACAGGCGGACTTTCAACGCGATGGTCACCGCGGGCCTGGCCTCGGCTGCGCTCCCCGCATTCCCTGCGAAATCCGCAGTCGCGGTCACGCGTGACGACGTCTCACCGCAGAGCGCATCCGCGCAGCTCATAAACCCGTTGCCTGAACTAGGGCCGATCCAGCAGGTCCGCACGGACCTGCTGGACATCGCCTACCACACGGCAGGGCCCGCTCACGGTCCCGCCGTGCTGCTCGGCCACGGATGGCCCTACAGTCCTGACGCCTACCGCCACGTCATGCCCCAGCTCGCCCGTCGGGGATTCCATGTGCTCGTCCCGTACCTGCGCGGGCACGGACCCACGCGTTTCCGGGACAAGGACACCATTCGATCCGGTCAGCAAGCCGCTCTCGGCTCGGACGTCATCGCGTTCATGGACGCACTCGGCATCCGGCGCGCCCTCTTCGGCGGGTATGACTGGGGTGGACGCGGCATGTGTGTGGCGGCCGCCCTGTGGCCAGAGCGCTGCAGGGGACTCGTGTCGGTCAACAGCTATCTCATACAGAACCTCAATGAGACGGCAATCGAGACACCCGATCCTCCCGAGGTCGAATCTGCCCACTGGTATTATTACTACCTTCTCACGGAACGCGGGGCAGTGGGATTGGCGAAGAACACCAAGGAGTTCGCCCGCGTGGTATGGAAGCGGAACTCGCCGAAATGGCGGTTCACCGAGGCCGATCTCGACCGCGCGGCCAGGATGTTCGACAATCCGGACTACATCGCTGTCGTCCTCAACGTCTACCGCGTGAGACGCCACGACGCCCCCACAGACCCCCGCTACGCCGATCTGGAGGCGCGGCTGCTCAAACAACCGCCGATCACGGTGCCCGCCGTGACCCTGGACGGCCTGGAAGACGGAAGCCTGCCCCCGACTAACGGAGCCTCCTCAGCAGCGCACTTCACCGGCCCACGCGTCCACCACCAAGTACCCGGCGCCGGCCACAACCTCCCCCAGGAGCGCCCGGAAGCCTTCACCAATGCGGTCCTTGAGGTCAGCCGACTGCGCTAGTCTTCTGAGTCAGGAATTCTGTTCAGATGTTTAGACCGTGTCCTATTGTGGTGAGTCGGACGAGTCGTTTGTAGCAGCAGAGGGCGGCTGCCAGGCCGAGGAATGCCAGGTAGTTGCGGGGGTGGCGTTCGTAGCGGTGGTTAAGTCTGCGGTAGATCGTCCGCTCGATGCCCCACCTTCGGCGCCCGAGCCGTTCACTGGACTCGATTCCTTTGCGGGCGATGCGCACGCCGATACGTTTCCCGCGGAACCATTTCCGCAGGTCAGGTATGTCGTAGCCTTGTCGGTATGGAGTTTGCGCGGCTTGTAGTTCCAGCCGCGGTGGGGGTCGTGTCTCGATTGGAGACCGGCCACCATGGGCTTCATGCCGTGGCTGTCGTGGGTGTTGGCGGCGGAGAGGCCGACGACCAGGGGCAGTCCGTTCGCGTCGGACAGGACATGCATCTTGGAACCGGGCTTACCCCGGTCCACGGGCGACGGACCTGTGAGTTCGCCCCTTTTTTCGCCCTTACGTGGGCGGAGTCGAGAACCACGCGGGTCAGGTCGAGCAGGCCGCACCCGTCGATCCTGTCGACGACGGCCTCGTGCAGCCGACCCCAGACACCGGCCCTGGACCAGATCACGAAACGGCGGTGAGCCGTCGACTTCGAGATCCCGAAACAAGGCGGCAGCGCCCGCCAGGCACACCCGCTCACCAACACGTAGACGATCGCGGCGAACAGCGTCTCATCAGCCGTGTCCTGCGTTCCGCCACCCTGCGGACGCACCTTCGACGGCGGGATCAACGGCTTCGCGATCTCCCACAGCCCGTCCGGAACAATCCAACTCCACGCATCCCGCCCCATGAACAGCCCAACGAGCAACTCACCACATAGGACACGGTCTTAGTACACGTCGTTAGTGATCAACAACACGGGCGGGACGGCCACTCTTCCAGGGCTACAACCAGGGAGGGAAGTTGGTTCGAGCCGCGCCGGGTCAGCTATTCCGCTGACGGATGGTCGGCGCCAGCCAATGATCGTCCGACTCGCTGAGGCCGGCTTCCCGCTGCGAGTGCGGGCCCGGCGCCCCGCTTCCTCAAATCCGCTGAAGGCTGCGCCGCACGAGTCGTGCGATGCAGGAGTCCGAGCCCGACCGGCCGTGGTCGGATCGCGGGTCGGCGGAGGGTGTGGCACCGTGGCACCGAGAGCGGAGCGCAGTCTCCCTATGGCCTCGAGTTTTGCGGTCAGTCTGTTGCCTCGAAGGGAACGTATCCGCGAAGGCAGCGTGTCATGTGCGTTGGGCCGACTGGAAGTGAAATAGATTCGGCGCCCCGGGTTCGGCGGTTGGGTAGAAAGAGGGAAGCTTTACATGGCGAACCGTGAGCTCAAGAAGGTCCTCATCACAGGAGCGGGCACCGGCTTCGGGCATGAAGCCGCCATGCGCTTGGCGGAAAAGGGCTTCGACGTGATCGCCACGGTGGAGATCTACGCCCAGGTCCAGACGCTGAAGCGGCAGGCGGCCGAGCGAGGGGTAACCCTGCAGGTCGAAAAGCTCGATGTGACCAACGACGGTGATCGTCGAAAAGCCCTCAACTGGGGTGTGGAGATCCTCGTGAACAACGCAGGAGTCGGCGAAGGCGGCTCCGCAGTTGACATTCCCGCGTCGAACATCCGACACCAGTTTGAAGTCAACGTCACCGGCCCGCTGCTCCTCACTCAGGGGATCGCCAAGCAGATGGTCAAGCGCGGCGCCGGCAGAATCGTATGGGTCTCGTCCCGAGAGGGCCTGAACGTCAACCCCTTCACCGGCATTTACTCCGCTTCCAAGCATGCGGTCGAGGCGATCGCCGAAACCATGGCATACGAGCTGCAGGAGCACAACGTCGAGGTCGCCACGGTCAATCCGGGGCCGTTCCTGACCGGCTTCAACGACCGCATGTTCCAGACCTGGGAGAGCTGGGAGGACGACCCCTCGCAGAGGCTCTTCGACTACTCCAAGCTCTCCTTCCCCCGAGCACAATTCGATCCTGAAGCGGTCTATGCGACGCTGACCGCTGTCGCTGCCGGAGAGGTCGACCGTTTCCGTAATCTGGAGCCCGAGTCGATGCTCGAAGAGACCAAGCACCTCCAGCAGGTCCCCTGGGAGCGCAAGGTTACGGATGGCCTCGGGACGCGGCATCAGGCCATTCAGCATTCCTATGAGATGCAGCCCGAGACTCTCGTCTCGACCTGATCCGGTTCCGGATGACCGCGGGCGTTCGTCCTGACTACTGCGGGTCGTAGACAGCCGACGCGTGCCTCGTCATCACGCGTGTGCCTGGGCATAGCGAACTTCTCACCGGCCCTCACCCAACAGCAGGCGCCGCACGGGCGGGCGAAGACAGTAGCGGGCTCCCGATGCCCAAGGGAGCCCTGCGGAGCCATGTCCGGGCTGACGCAAAGAGTCAATGCTCGAAACCTGCCGAAGGGGCATGCATGTCCGTCAAACCGACCGTCCTGCAGGATCGCTACCGAAACCGCGGCACCGCTTACACACTGGAGGAGCGGGCGAAGCTCGGGATCACCGGGCGGCTGCCGGCGGCCGTCGAGACCCTCGAGGGGCAGGCCCACCGGGCCTACGCACAGCTCAAGCAGAAATCGTCCGATCTGCAGAAGTACATCTACCTCAATGAGATTCACGACCGGAACCAGATTCTGTACTTCAAGCTGCTGGCCGACCACCTCGACGAGCTGCTGCCCGTTGTGTACGACCCAACCGTGGGTGACGCGATCCAGCAATGGTCCGTGGACTACCGCGACTCACGTGCGGTATACCTGTCGATTAACCGTCCCGAGGACGTGAAAGCATCATTCGAGTCGCTCGGCCTTGGTGCAGACGACGTCGATCTGATCGTTGTCTCCGATGCCCAGGAAATTTTGGGAATCGGGGACTGGGGCGTCAACGGGACCGACATCTCCATCGGCAAGCTCGCCGTTTACACGGCCGCAGCCGGCATCGACCCGAACCGGGTCATCGCCGTGAATCTCGATGTCGGGACAGACAACGAGCAGTTGCTCAACAGCCCGCCCTACCTGGGCAACCGGCATGCGCGGGTGACTGGTAAGCGGTACGACGACTTCATCACCCTCTATCTCCAGACCGTGTCCGAGTTGTTCCCGAACGCGCTGCTGCACTTCGAGGACTTCGGGCCGTCGAACGCCCGGCGGATCTTGGTGGAGAACGCGGACAAATACCGGATCTTCAATGACGACATGCAGGGCACTGGGGCGATCGTCATGGCGTCGGTGTTCTCTGCCCTGAAGGTCACCGGGACACGCTGGTCCGAGCAGCGGCTGGTGGTCTTCGGAGCGGGAACCGCCGGCACCGGCATGGCCGACCAGATCCACGCAGCGATGGTGCGTGACGGTGCCACACCCGCACAGGCTAAGAGCAACATCTGGCTCATCGACGTCCATGGCCTCGTGACCGACGACATGGTGGACCTGCCTGACTACCAACAGGCGTACGCAAGGCCGAAGTCTGAGGTGAGCGTGTGGGCGGACGGTGATATCGATCTGTTGACCACAATCAAGCATGTCAAACCCACCATCCTCATCGGCACGTCGACCGTCCATAACGCCTTCACTGAGGACGTCGTGCGCGCGCTGGCCGAGGGAGTGGACCGCCCGATCCTCCTGCCGCTGTCAAATCCGACGAGTCGTATCGAGGTCATGCCTTCAGACGCGATTATCTGGTCCGAGGGCAGAGCGCTGATGGCGGTCGGCATCCCGGTCGGACCGGTGGACTACAACGACATCTCCTACGAGATCGGACAGGCCAACAACGCGCTCCTCTACCCCGGACTCGGCCTCGGCACGATCGTTTCGGGCGCCCGGCACCTGACCGACGGCATGCTGCTCGCCGCTGCCGAAGCCGTGGCCGGCCAAGTCGATGTGTCCCGGCCAGGGGCCTCACTCCTGCCGCCGGTTGCGAACCTGAGAGCGTCCTCGGCCACAGTCGCCGTCGCCGTCGCCCGCGCCGCGGCACAGGATGGAGTCGCGACGAAGACGCACGAAAACCTCATTCAAGCGGTCCAGGACGCGATGTGGCAGCCGGTCTATCCCACGAGCGATGCGGAGCACGCGAAGTGAGCCAGGGCGACCAGTCGGTTTTCGAGATGCAGGAAGTGCCGATCGGGATCCGGGCCGATGGACAGCGCGAAGAATTTGACAGCATGGGCACGGTCGAGGTGCCGGCAGACCGCTACTGGGGAGCGCAGACGCAACGGTCGCTGATCCACTTCTCCATCGGTGGCGACCGGATGCCCAAGGAGGTCTACCACGCCTACGGCTACGTGAAGAAGGCGGCAGCGCTTGTGAACGCCGCTGCCAACCGGCTGCCCGAATGGAAGAAACAGGCAATCGTGCGGGCCGCGGAGGAAGTCATCGAGGGGGAGCTTGACGAGCACTTCCCCCTCTTCGTCTGGCAGACAGGCTCAGGCACCCAAAGCAACATGAACGTCAACGAAGTCATCTCCAACCGTGCGTCGCAGTTGCTCGGTGGCACGCTCGGGAGCCAGAAGCCGGTGGGCCCGAACGACGACGTCAACATGGGGCAGTCCAGCAACGACAGCTTCCCGACCGCGATGCACATCGCTGCGGTGCAGGAAATCGATGACCATCTCCTACCTCAGGCTCGAGACCTTGCTACGGTCCTCGAGGCAAAGGCCAGAGAGTGGAACACGGTCGTGAAGATCGGCCGCACGCACCTCGAAGACGCCGTACCACTTACCGTGGGACAAGAGTGGTCAGGTTATGCCGCCCAAGTGCGCGCCTGCATCGAGGAGATCGAGCACAGCCGCAACGGGCTGCTCGAGCTGGCTCTGGGCGGCACTGCCGTCGGAACTGGCCTGAACGCGCCGAAGAACTTCAGCCGTGACGTCGCGACGCAGATCGCCGAACTGACCGGCAAGCCGTTTGTTACCGCCGAAAACAAGTTCATGGCGCAGGGGTCGCTGGACCCCATGGTGCGGGCACACGGAGCACTGCGCGGACTGGCCGTTGCCGTGATGAAGATCGCCAACGACATGCGATGGCTGGCCTCAGGCCCACGCACAGGCTTCGCCGAGCTACTGCTTCCCCAGAACGAACCCGGCTCCTCGATCATGCCAGGCAAAGTCAACCCGACCCAGTGCGAAGCCATCGTCATGATCGCGATCCAGGTGCTCGGCAACGACTCTGCAGTGGCGTTCGCCGGAAGCCAGGGCAACTTCGAACTGAACGCGATGCGCCCGGTGATCATCAGGAATTTCCTGCACTCCGCACGCATCCTTGCCGACGGGATGGAGAAGTTCCGGACATTCTCCGTTGACGGCACCGAGCTGAACCGAACAAAAATCGCACAATACGTAAACGAGAGCCTCATGCTGGTCACAGCGCTGAGCCCCGTCATCGGCTACCAGAACGCCGCGCACATCGCCGAGTCCGCGCTCGCCAACAACCAGTCCCTCAAAGAGGCCGCCCTGGCAAGCGGTCACGTCGACGAAAAAACGTTCGACGCCGTTGTCGATCCACTCTCCATGGTCGGTGACGGTGTGTCCGGTGCCTGAGCCTCGACCGCGGACATAGTGCGCAGGACCGCCGTGCTCGACTTTGCAGCGGGTCGTGATCTTGGTGCGGGGTGCTCTATGCCGCTGCGGCTTCCCAGGCGCGGATGACCGCCGCGATTTCCTCGTGGCTGGGTTGACCTGCGGGGTTGCGAATATGGCGGGCGGTGATGATCGTCCGGCGGAGCTTGACGAGCATGTCGCTGAACGCCGGGCTCGTCTTGGTCGTGTACCACGGCTGGTGTGTCCGGCGGTCTCACCGCGCATGTGCTCGAAGACCGACTCGATCGGCCAGCGCGTGCCGCACCGTTCGACCAGGTCATCGGCGGTGCTGATGTGGTCGGTGCTGACCAGCGCGAGGTCGTACGAGTTGGTCGAGTCCAGGTTGCGGACCAGGACGAGGCGCACGGGGAGGTCCTTGAAGGCGCCGTAACACAGGCACTCCAGCTCGGTGATCACGAACTCGGTGCGTCCGTAGCGTTCCACGACGGTCAGACGCCAGTGCGGCGCCCTTCCTGCGGGGCCGGCCGCGCTTGTTCGTCCGGGGCGCGGTGGGCTCGAACAGGGCGGCGTCGCGTGACAGCCGGGTCGTGAGGTGACGGTTCCGGGCAGGTCGGCGACCTTGCCGGAATGGTAGGCGGCGTCGCCGGTGACATGGAGGGTGCGGTCGGGGAAGAGTGCGGCCAGGTCGTGGACCATCTCCAGGGCCAGGTCGGTGCGGGAGGCGGTGCACTTGCCCCGCCACAGCCGGGCGGCCACCGGCAGCGCGATCGGCTTGGTCAGGAACGGCAGGCGCCCACGCGATGAAGTCGAGTGCCGTGCTGTGGACGTGGGTGGTGGCGTCCGCACCCGGTGCCACGGTCAGCTGTCCGTCCGGCCCGGTCGCGGGAAGGGTGGTGACGGTGGTGGCACCCGGCTCGGTCAGGTTGAGGACGAGGGGTCGGCCGACGGTGGCGGTGAGTTCGGGCCCCTGCAGCTGGGGGAGGCCGGCGAGCATGAAGTCGACGGCGGGGGCGACCAGGTCGTCGGCCGGTTCCGGCAGCGTGCACGGGAGCGGGCCGTCCGGGGCGAGCATGTCGTTGTGCAGGTGGCAGAAGACGTTGAACGCCATGGTGTTCGCCAGGAGGTGGCGCGGATATGGCCCGAGCCCGGGCACCTCGACGGGCTCGTCGGCCGCGGGCGGTTCCTGGGCCGCTTCCAGGAGGTCCAGATGCCGAGGGTGCTGCGCTGCCACTCGTCGAGGACTTCGGCATGGCTCCGGCCACGGCGTTGGTCGACGCGCAGGCCGTGGTAGCGCTCGCGGTTCTTCGGCAGTGAGGGGTCGGGCGGCGGTGGGTCGACCGCCTCGGAGGCCAGGGCCGCGAGGTGGGCCACCACGTCGATGACGCGCCAGCCGTCGCACGCTGACGGCAGCTCCCATTGATCGTCGTTCACCTGGTGGATGATCTCCGCGAGTTGTGCCGTGCTCGAACGCGCGGCGGCGATGCCGGCATGGGGCATCGTTCCTCCTGCGCCTGTCTCGAAGGGACAGCCTCGTCAGGATGCGGCCTGGCGAAACGTGCGGTAGGTCGCGGCAACGTCCGCGCGCCCAAGTCCGTCGTCGGCCGCGCGGTGGAGGCTTTCACGTACGACTTCCGCGTTACCTCGCTGCAGGCCAACAGCACGGGCGGTGTCGGTGATCAGGCCGGCATCCTTCTCCGCCGCTTTGAGCGGAAAAGAGGGGGTGTCGAGGTCGTCGTCGATCACCTCGGCCCTTTGCTCTGGACGTACCGGCTGTTCAGGCCACTGCCGTTGATGACCTCGATGAGCAGGTGGGGATCCACCCCAGGGCGTCGGCGAGGGTGAGGGACTCAGGACGTTGTTTCTCATACGGCTTCGGCGGTCAGCTGGTTCCGGCCGGCTCGGCCAGGACCTCTGCGCCGCCCTGGCCGGGCACCGCGGTCGGGCGCGACCGCGGAGTGCAAGGACGGCACCCCCAGCTACTGGAAGACTTTCCGCGGCACGTGCAGCGGGCATGGCGGCGTCCGCTACTGGTTCGAGCAGGTCGCAGGTCACCGATGCGGCGACCGTTCCCGCTACGCGCGGAACCTTCCGACGCCCATGGCCCGCCAACCGAGCCGAGCCGGCCGAGCGACTGCTGACCGGCGGTCGTTCTTGGCAGCACGTCAGAGGGTTGCTGCCGCGACCTGGGATTGTTTCGGTGCGCCCGCCGCCCTGTTCTGCTACATCGACCCTGACACGGGCCCGGTCCAATGGTTCGACGCCGGCATGGATCTGCAGACCGCCATGCTGCTGCGCACCAAAGGGCCGCACCGCTGTCCGTAGACGGCCTGGGCGAAGTTTCACAGGCTGTCGCGGAGGTCCTGTCGCCTCCGGACGACCTCGTCCTCTTTCTGTGGGATGTCGATCGGGTTCGAGGACGTCACCGCAAGTGAGGCCCGCATGGCGCCGCTCGACGAGACGGTCCGGTTCGTCGACGGTCTGTGACACCGCCCCATCAGGTGATCAGGAGGCCGTGTCTTGCCCCACCCATGTAACTGCACATATGTCATATTCCGTATATAGCCTCTACGGAAGGCATGTCATGAAGATCGCAGTCATCGGCGGTACCGGACTGATCGGGTCGCAGGTCGTCGAGAACCTGATCGCCGCCGGGCACGAGGCGGTACCGCACTCCAAGTCCACTGGCATCGACGTCCTCAGCGCCCGGGGGCTGGACGAGGCGGTGGCGGGAGCCGACGTCGTCGTCAACCTGACGAACTCCCCGACCTTCGATGAAGCCTCCCCGGCCTTCTTCCAGACCTCGATGGAGAACCTGCTGGCGGCGGCCCGCAAGGGCGACGTCGGCCACATCGTCATCCTCTCGATCGTCGGCACGGACCAGGTACCCGAGCTGGACTACTACCGCGCCAAGACACTCCAGGAGAACCTCCTCGCCGCCGGGTCGATCCCCTACTCGATCGTCCGGGCGACGCAGTTCATGGAGTTCATGGACGCCGTCCTGTCCTGGACCGCCGACGACAGCACCGTCCGGCTGCCCGCCACGCCGATCCAGCCGATCGCCTCCAAGGACGTGGCCGCCGCGGTGGCGGAGGTCGCTGCGGGCGCCCCGCTGAACGGCATCCGCAACATCGCGGGCCCCGAGATCTTCGCCTTGGACGAGCTGGGCCGGATCACCCTGTCCCACAAGGGCGACAATCGCACCGTCGTCACCGATCCCACCGCCGGCATGTTCGCCGTCGTCAAGGGTGACGTCCTCACCGACAAGGACGCCCACCTCGCCGCCACTCGCTACGCCGACTGGCTCTCCTGACTTCACTGCCTCCTGCGTGTTCAGTCTCAGCCCGGCAGATATTTTCGTTGCGTCCGCCGGGTGCGGTGGCGTGAGTCATACGGAGATCCGGCCCGCGGTCCTCCGATCCCCGGTCAGGCGGAGCGGGCTCACGTGCACCTATTCGGTCCCGCCGGGATGGACGGGCCACGGCTCTCGTGGTTGGGGGCCTTGTCGCATCTCGCGGTCCCGGATTGTCAATGAGGAGGCACATGGAGCAGAGATGGCGGAGGTAGATGATCTTGGATGTCTATGAGGCGGTCACGAGCCGACGGGCGGTGCGCGGGTTCACCGACCGGCCCGTACCGAGGCAGGTGCTGGAGCGGGTACTGTCCGCTGCGGCCTGGGCGCCGTCCGGATCGAACCTCCAGCCGTGGCGCGCCTACGTGGTGACCGGTGAACCGCTGACCGAGCTCAAGAAGCGTGCCGGCGAGCGCGTGGCCTCAGGTGACCCCTGGGACGAGCGGGAGTACGAGATGTACCCGCCCGCACTGAAGTCTCCGTACCACGAGCGGCGATCCGCCTTCGGCCATGAGCGCTACAGCGCACTTGGTATTGGGCGCGAGGACTGGGAGGCGCGTCAGAGGGCCGCTGCCGCGAACTGGGACTGTTTCGGAGCGCCCGCCGCCCTGTTCTGCTATATCGACCGCGACATGGGCCGGCCCCAATGGTCCGACGCCGGCATGTATCTGCAGACCGTCATGCTGCTGCTGCTGCGTGCCGAAGGGCTGCACAGTTGCCCGCAGATGGCGTGGTCGGTGTATCGCAAGACCGTCGCGGAAATCCTGTCACCCCCGGACGGGTTCGTCCTCTTCTGCGGCATGTCGATCGGATTCGAGGACGTCACGGTGGGCTACACCCGTACGGGCCGGGCCCCGCTCGACGAGACGGTCACGTTCGTCGAGGGGTAGATTCGCTACTGCGTGACGATCACAGTTGTTCCGCTCACACCCCTGGCGTCCAACTGGGCAGCAGGACCTTCTGCGTGAACGGACGGTGGAGTACGAGTCGTCATGTGGTGGATCCAACCTCACAGCGAATGCGCTCTGACCTGGTGGTCCGGACATCGAATTACTGTCCGGACCCACCCGCCGCACCCCCACCGGTCCTCGTTGTGCAGGAGTGATCACAACACGAAGGGTGGGGCCCAGTGGGCTGCGGGCGCGTCGTTCAGGTGGGAGACCTGGTAGTGGGCGATGGCCCAGCCGTGGTCCGTCCGCTGGAGGAGGATGCCGAGGTGAACGGTGAGGGTGGGGTGGTCGGTGAGGGAGAAGTCGACGCTCAGGTAGCCGAGGATCAGGCCGTCGGCCGGGTGCCGGGTCTCCAGGATGCGGTAGTGGGCGGTCAGGCCGAGGGGCTGTGCGTCGTAGTAGGCGGCGATGCCGGCGCGGCCGACGGTGTAGGGGTGCAGGCCCTGGAAGATGGCGTCCTCGGTGAAGTGGGCGGCGACCTGGTCGGGCTGGTGCTGGTCGACGGCGGCCTTCCAGCCGTCGAGAACACTGCGCAGGATCTTCTCGTCGCCCGTGGTGGTGTGGTGCATGGCGGTTCTCCCGGGAGCTGATGCGGTCGGGGTCCGCTTGTGTGGGGGTGGGGTTCAGTGGCCGGCGCTCATGCCGCCGTCGACGTGGAGGATCTCGCCGGTGACGAACGGTGCGTTCTCCAGGTAGAGGACGGCTTCGACGATGTCGGCGATCTCGCCCATGCGGCCGACGGGGTGCAGGCCGGCGAGGAACTCGTGGGTCTCCTCGGCATGCATCGGGGTCCGGATGGTGCCGGGGGAGACGGCGTTCGCCCGGATGCCGCGGGTGGCGTACTCGATGGCGAGGGACTTGGTAGCGGATTGCAGGCCGCCCTTGGTCAGCGAGGCGAGTACGGAGGGGACCCGGGCGTCGGCGTTGTCGACCAGGCTGGTGGTGATGGTGACGATGTGCCCGACGCCCTGGGCGAGCATCTGGCCGACGGCGAGCTGGGTGAGGCGGAAGAACCCGGTCAGGTTCACGCCGAGCACGGCGGCGTAGTCCTCCGGGGTGTAGTCGGTGAACGGCTTGGCGACGAAGAGGCCGGCGTTGTTGACCAGGGTGTCGATCCGGCCGAAGCGTTCCACGGCGGCGGAGACCAGGCGGTCGGCGGTGGTCGGGTCGGCGATGTCCCCGGGGACGGTCAGCACGCCCTCGTCGTCGGCGGGGGCGATGGTGCGCGAGGTGGCGACGACGGCGTGGCCGAGCTTGCGGTAGGCGTCGACCAGGCCGGCGCCGATGCCCTGCGAGGCTCCGGTGATCACGGCGACCTTCTGCTGCTCTTGCATGCCCATGGCATATCTCCGAGGGTGCGGCCGAGCACGAGTGCGCGCTCGGTGGGAGCGGGATTCCTCGACCTCGGCGCTGGCCGCCGGCCGACTCCTCGACGATAGGCAGGACGGCTCGGGCGGGGCAACGCCGAACCACCCAGATGCCGGGACCAGCTTCCTCCCTGCTGAAAGGCTGGGCCTTCCAGCCCTGGTCAGCTGTCCCGACGGCGCTCGGGCCGGTACGGGTCACCGGCCGGAAGCCAGGCCTCCGGGCCGTGCAGCCCGAGATCCCCGATGCCCTTGCAGAGCGCGTCGACCACAGCGAGCACCGCCGGGCGCTCCTCGTTCGCACGCCGCACCAGCGACCACGTCCAGTACACCTGCGGCATCCACATGGACCCGGGCTGCTGCCGATGTCCGGGCGGAGAGATCCCGCGGCAGCCAGTTGACGTAGCCCAGCCGGACCGACTGCGAACCGGACAGCTGCCCGGCCCGACGCTTGAGGTCGTCGGCCCGGTCCAGCAGGGCACGCGCGTGCGGCAGCAGTGCGGTCCCCGCCGCGGTGAGCACGACCGAACGCCGATCCCGATCGAACAGGACCACCCCGAGGTCACGTTCGAGCGCCTTGATCTGCTGTGACAGTGACGGGCCGGCGATCAGCAGCCGGGCTGCCGCCCGGCTGAAGTTCAGCTCCTCGGCGACCGCAACGAAATACCGCAGCTGAAGACGGGCGATGTCCGCGACATCATGGCCGCCGTCGGAGCTGCCGATGAGGCGTTCACCCGGGCCTGCGCTTCGGAAGACCCGCCATGGATGGCCTACTACGACGCGGCACAGCACAACGGAGACACAGCCCACGCCCCGTTTGATCTGGCCATCCTCGCCGGGCAAGACACAGGCAGAGCGGCCCGCCGCTTCGACCGGGTGCGGTCGGCGGGGACGTTCGCGATCTCGTCCCGGTGCGGGCCCCCGGCCGGCCGGCGGCCCAAGGCTCTGGCGGGACGCCGGGCTCAGTCCTCGCCGCCGGGTTCCGCGATGCGCAGCAGTAGCGCGTGCAGCGTGCCGCGTTCCTCGGTGGAGAGCGGCGCGAGCAGGGCGTCGGTGACCTGGGCGCTGTCCTGTTCGCTGTCGCGCAGCAGTTCCCGTCCGGCGTCGGTGAGCACCACGATGCGGTTGCGGCGGTCGCTGGGGTCGGGCTTGCGTTCGGCGAGCTCCAGTCGCTGCAGGTCGTCGAGGAGGGAGACGATCGCGCTGGGGTCATAGCCCAGGCGGTCGGCGAGCTCACGCTGTCGTGCGCCCTCGACGGTGGCAAGGTAGCGCAGCACAGCGTAGTGGCGCAGGCGCAGTCCATGCTGCTCCAGGCCGGCGTTGAAGAGGCTGCCGGACCGCAGGCCGAGCCGGTACAGCAGGTAGCCGGTGTCCGTGTGCAGACCGCGCATCCAAGGCTCGTCGCTCATAGCGGAGATCATGCCGCAGAATCGCGGTTGGTGACAACCATTGACGAAAGCAATGATTGCTTTTACCTTCCATTGCCATGAGTTCTGAACACCTTCGTGAATCGATCGACCTCACCGGCAAGGTCGCCGTCGTCACTGGCAGCGGACGCGGGCTCGGGCTCGCCTACGCGACCGCCCTGGCCCGCGCCGGAGCCGCCGTGGTCGTCAACGACCTGGATGCCGAGGTCGCGGAACAGGCCGCGAAGTCCATCACCGGAGCAGGCGGCCGCGCGGTCGCCGAGGCCGTCGCCGTCGGCACTGGCGAGGCGGCGCAGGCCCTGGTCGACCGGGCCGTCGCCGAGTTCGGCCGCCTGGACGTCATGGTCACCAACGCCGGCATCCTGCGCGACAAGGTGCTGTGGAAGATGACCGACGAGGACTTCGACGCGGTGATCGCCACCCACCTGCGCGGCACCTTCACCTGCGCCCGCGCAGCCGCGATCCGCATGCGTGAGCAGGGCGAGGGCGGCAGCCTGATCATGGTCGGCTCCCCGGCCGGGCAGCGCGGCAACTTCGGCCAGACCAACTACGCGGCCGCCAAGGCCGGCATCGCCGCCATGGTCCGCACCTGGTCCATGGAGCTCGCCCGCAACGGCATCACCGTCAACGCGATCGTGCCGGTCGCCGCCACCGCCATGACCGAGACCATCCCCGCCTTCGCCCCCTACATCGAGGCCATGAGGCAGGGCAGCCCGCTGCCGGACTTCCTGCGCAAGGGCGAGGGCTTCGGCACCGCCGAGGACTGCGCCGTGCTGATCCCCTTCCTCGCCTCGGACGCCGCCCGCGCCGTCACCGGGCAGTGCATCGGCATCGGCGGGGACAAGCTGGCCCTGTGGTCCCACCCGCAGGAGACGGCCGTCGCCTACGCCGACGGCGGCTGGAGCCCCGAGGCCATCGCCGCGAGCTGGGCCACCTCCATGGGCCGCGAGCCGCAGACCGTCGGCATCCCGGCGCCGGCCGTCCCCGAAGGGAGTGCCAAGTGAACGTGAGCGAGCTGACCGCCATCGACGTGCACACGCACGCCGAGGTCTCCTCGAGCGGGAAGGCATCCCTCGCGGATGACCTGCAAGAGGCGTCCAGCAGCTACTTCAAGGTCGAAAGTGCCCGTAAGCCCACCCTGCCGGAGATGGCCGCCTACTACCGTGAGCGCCGCATGGCCGCCGTCGTCTTCACCGTCGACGCCGAGCACGCCACCGGCACGACCCCGGTCCCCAACGAGGAGGTGGCCGAGGCGGCCGCCGCCAACCCGGATGTGCTGATCCCCTTTGCCTCCATCGACCCCTTCCGTGGCAAGGCCGGCGTGCGCGAGGCGCGGCGGCTGGTCGAGGAGTACGGGGTCAAGGGCTTCAAGTTCCACCCCAGCATCCAGGGCTTCTTCCCCAACGACCGCCTCGCCCACCCGCTCTACGAGGTCATCGAGGAGACCGGAACCGTCGCCCTGTTCCACACCGGCCAGACCGGAATCGGCACCGGTGTCCCGGGCGGAGGCGGAATCCGGCTCAAGTACTCGAACCCGATGCACGTCGACGACGTCGCCGCCGACTTCCCCCACCTGAAGATCATCCTCGCCCACCCCTCCTTCCCCTGGCAGGACGAGGCCCTCGCCGTCGCCACCCACAAGCCCGGCGTGCACATCGACCTGTCCGGCTGGTCGCCGAAGTACTTCCCGCCGCAGCTGGTGCAGTACGCCAACTCGCTGCTCCAGGACAAGGTGCTCTTCGGCTCCGACTACCCGGTGCTGACCCCGGACCGCTGGCTCTCCGACTTCGACAAGCTGCCGATCAAGGACGCGGTCAAGCCCAAGATCCTCAAGGACAACGCCGCCCGGCTGCTCGGGCTCAGCTGAGAGGGCACCCGCCATGCGCAACGAGGGACTCGGCTCCTGGCCCGCCCGCCGCGCCCGCAAGACCCCCCACCGCACCGCGCTCGTCCACGGTGAGCGCAGCGTCAGCTACGCCGAGCTGCACGAGCGCACCACCCGGCTCGCCCACGCGCTGCGCGCCGCCGGCGTCCGCCGCGGCGACCGCGTCGCCTACCTCGGGCCCAACCATCCCGCCTTCCTGGAGACCTGCTTCGCGGCCGGGAAGCTCGGCGCCCTCTTCGTCCCCCTCAACACCCGCCTCGCCGCGCCCGAGATCGCCTTCCAGCTCGACGACTGCGGCGCCAAGGCCCTGATCCACGCCCCGAGCTGCGCCGACCTCGTCGCCGGCTCCGGTGCCCCGATCACGGTCGAGGTCGGCCCCGCCTACGAGGCGCGGCTGGCCGCCGTCGATGCCACCCCGATCGACGAGCCGGTCTCCCTCGACGACACCTGCATCATCATGTACACCTCGGGCACCACCGGCCGCCCCAAGGGTGCCATGCTCACCCACGGCAACGTGACCTGGAACGCCGTCAACGTCCTGGTCGACCACGACCTGATCGCCGACGAACGCGCCCTCGCCTCCGCGCCGCTGTTCCACACGGCCGGGCTCAACATGCTCACCCTCCCGGTCCTGCTCAAGGGCGGCACCTGCGTGCTGGTCGAGTCCTTCGACGCCGCCGCGACGCTGGAGCTGATCGAGCGGCACCGGATCACCTTCGTGTTCGGCGTGCCCACGATGTACGACCTGATGGCCCGCCGGCCTCAATGGGGAACGGCCGACCTCAGCAGCCTGCGCCTGCTCACCTGCGGCGGCGCCCCGGTGCCCACCTCCCTCATCGACCTCTACCAGCGGCGCGGACTCACCTTCCTCCAGGGCTACGGCATGACCGAGGCCGCCCCCGGCACTCTCTTCCTCGACGCCGAACACGCCGTCAGCAAGGCGGGCTCCGCAGGCGTGCCGCACTTCTTCAGCGATGTACGCGTACTCGCCCACGACGGGTCCGAGGCCGCGCCGGGGGGGGGGCTGGGCGAGGTCATGGTGCGCGGCCCCCACGTCAGCCCCGGCTACTGGGGCCTGCCCGAGGCATCGGCCGCCGCCTTCACCGACGGCTGGTTCCGCAGCGGCGACGCCGCCCGCGTCGACGCGGACGGCTACGTCACCATCGCCGACCGGATCAAGGACATGTACATCTCCGGCGGCGAGAACGTCTACCCCGCCGAGGTGGAGGACGCCCTGCTGGCCCTCCCCGGCGTCGCCGAATGCGCCGTGATCGGCGTGCCCGACGAGAAGTGGGGCGAGGTCGGCCGCGCCGTCGTCGTCCCCGAACCCGGCAGCGAGCTCGCCCCCGAGCTCCTGCTGGCCCGGCTGGCGGGCGTGGTCGCCAAGTACAAGCTCCCGAAGTCGGTGCTGCTGGTGGACAGGCTGCCGCGTACCGCTTCCGGAAAGCTCCGCAAGAACGACATCCGTGCCCAGCACGGCAACTGACCGACCGAAAGGCTGTCCCGTCACCATGGCACTCACCGTCACCGGCCTCGACCAGCTCAAGTCCCTCGCCGGTACCGACCTCGGCACCAGCTCCTGGCTGGAGGTCACCCAGGACCGCGTCGACCTCTTCGCCGAGGCCACTGACGACCACCAGTGGATCCACACCGACCCCGACCGTGCCGCCTCCGGCCCCTTCGGCGCCCCGATCGCCCACGGCTACCTGACGCTGTCCCTCTTCATCCCCTTCTTCACCGAGCTGCTCGAGGTCGAGGGCGTCGCTACCAAGGTCAACTACGGCCTCAACAAGGTGCGCTTTCCCGCCCCGGTGAAGGTCGGCTCGCGCATCCGTCTGGCCGCCCGTCTCGCCGAGGTCGAAGAAGTGCCCGGTGGCCTGCAGATAGTGGTCGACGGCACGATCGAGATCGATGGCGAGGTGAAGCCGGCCGCAGTGCTGCAGAGCGTCTCGCGCTTCTACGCCTGACAACGACCGCGGAGTTACGCCCCAAGCGCGGGGCGTGGAACCGCATGCATCAGCGCGCATGCCGTCCCCGCCCCACCCGCATACGTTGCTGTTCAGAACAGCCAGGCACCGGCGGCGGCCACCCGCGCCCACGGCACCGGGAGGACACGATTACGGTCAACGCACTGGTGACAGGCGCCACCGGCATGCTCGGCGCCCGCATCGCCCGCCGGCTGCTGGACGATGCCCCTCAAGGTGCTGGTCGCCGGCCCCGGCGGCACTGTCGAGGGCCTGTCCGAGCCCGTCCCCCAGGACGCCTACGACAGTGCCGTCTCCTACTTCGAGGAACGGAAGCGCCTGCATGCCGTGCACGCCCAGCGGGTGCCGGCGGACGGTCCCGACAGCAGGTGTTCGTCGCGTTTGACTCCGAAGTTGGACATCTGGCGTTTGACGACGCGGGGGTTGAGGCGGACGCTGCGGGTGGACCCTCGTCCTGGTGGGCATCCGGACCGGAACTGTCCGGATCTGGGACCTGGCCGACCGCGCCTCGCTAGGCCGGCCGCTGCACGGACACACCCGCGCGGTGGAGCGTGTCGCGACGGTCTTCGTGGACGGCACGCCCGTCGCCGTCACCACCGCCGGGTACGGCCCCCACCCGAGGGTCTGGGACCTCACGATGGGCGCGGAGCGCGACGAGCCGCTGCACGGCCACCGCCGCCGGATCGCCGACCTGGCCGTCACCACGCTCGACGACCGGACCGTCGCCGTCACCGGCGGCGACGACGACGCCACCGTGCGCGCCTGGGACCTGCACACCCACACCCGGATTCACCACGTCCTGCGCTTCCCCTACCGGGTGCACAGCGTGACTCCCCTGTCGACGGCGGCGCACTGCTGGTCGGCTTCGCCGACGAACTGGCGCTGCTGCACCTAGCCGCCAGGACCGTCAACGACTCAGGGCCTCAACGGAGCCCGTAGTAGAGAGAGTTGTGCGCCGTGTCCGGCAGGTACAGCACGTCGTTGCCGTCCGAGTCCCGCCGCACCGCGAGCCGGTCCGCGCTCACGCCCGGCGCGGCGGACCGCGCGGTCCAGGTTCCGTCCGCCGACTGCGTCGCGGCGAAGACGCGGTCGGTGCCGGAGCCGGTGACGTAGTAGATCCGCTTGGTGTCCGTCTCGTCCCAGGTGATGCCGAGGGTCGCAGCGGTCTGGCCACCGGAGTACACGGTCTTGCTGACCCAGTCGCCGCCGCTCGGATACGCGTAGTACACGCGGAAGTTGCCGCCGCTGTCGGCCGAGCGGTAGCGGTAGGCGACCTTCGGGGTGGAGCCGTCGAGGGTGAGCTTGGCGCTCTGCACCGCCGGACCCGGGTAGGCGTTGTCGATGCTCCACTCCTCACCTGCGGTGAGCTCCTGTATCACATCGGACGTGGCGGGTGTCACCGGGGTGGTGACGGCCGCGCCCGCACTGTCGGCGAAGGTGCCGGTCGCCGGGTCGTAGCGCAGATAGGAGAGCTGGTGGCGGAACGCGGTCGCCGGGGCCTTGGCCCACTCGTACAAGAGGTGTACGCGGCCGGCGGCGTCCACCGTCAGGTCGTCGGGGTACACGGAGCGGTTCAGCGCGCCGGCGAAGGTGGCGACCACACTCCAGCGTGCGGCAGCGTTGTCCCAGCGGTACAGCTTGCCGGGGCGCTGGTCGGAGCCGGCGCCGACGCGGGCGGCCAGGTACAGATCGCCGTTGGGCGCGGTGGTCACGACCGGGTAGGTGATGCCCACGCCCTGGTCGGGCAGTTCGGCCGCGTGGTCCGTGACGTCCTGGCCGGGGGCTTCGGTGCGGAAGTAGCGCCAGGGGTTGGCGTGCATGGAGGCGAACACGTGCAGACGGCCGCTGCCGTCGCGCGCGACGGACGACTGGTTGTGACCGTTGTCGTCGGGGAACTCGGCCTGCTGTCCGCTCTTGTCGAGCAGCGGCAGACGGCTCCACGCCCCGTCCGGGTCGCGCCGCGCGATGGCCGGACGATGTGTGGCGGCCGTCGAACCGGGCTCGTTGAAGGCGAAGTACGTGTACTGGCCGCGCCCCTTGTACGTGGCTACCGGGGTCCACCAGCCGGCCTGGTTCGACGAGTCCATCGCGTACGGGACCTTCTCGATCACCGTCGCCGCAGCTGCCGCGGCTTCCGCACGGTCCGTGCTGTCGGCCCGGGCTGCCGGGACAAGCGTGAGCAGGGCGGCCAGGGCCGCGGCCGAGGGGGCGTACGCGCGTGCCGTGGGACGTCGCAAGGTGAACTCCTTCGTGGGTGTGGCGGTGAGGCGAACGGGAGTGGCCCGCAGGTCGGTGCACCCCCTCCGCTGCGCCCGGAACCTACAGCAGTTCCCAGATCATGAATAGAGTTTGCACAATGCGGAATTGGAATACGTCTTGGGGAAGGTTTGTGCAGCATGGCGAAGGGCCCGGTGATGGCCGTTTCGACCTTCACCGGGCCCGGAACGCCGCGCGCCGGCTCAGCGCCTGATGAGGGCGGTGACCTCCTCGCCGGCCTTCTTCATCGCGTCCTTCGGCTTCGACTTGCCGACCAGGACCGCCTGGACCTGCTTGGCCACGGCCTCCTCGATCTGGGCGTTCTGCGCGAACTGCCAGAACGGGCTGCCGGTCGCCGTGTCGGTGATCCTGTCGGTCCACTCGGTGGTGAAGGTGTCCTGGGCGACCTTCGGGTCGGCCAGGCCCACCGTGGTGGACGGCGGCAGGGCGCGGGAGGCGAAGTACTCGGTGGTGGTGGCGCGGTCGGAAGTGGCGTGCAGCGCGAACCGCGTCGCCGCGTCCTGCCCCTTGCCCTTGACGATCGCGATCACACCGCCCCACAGCAGCGCCTGCGGCGTGTCTCCGGAGCGCAGCACCGGACGCTTCATCGGCTGCATCGCGTCGGCCAGCGTCTTGTCCTTGGACTGCGCCGCGGTCACGCCCTTGCCGATGATGGCGTCGTCGTAGAAGGCGGCCTTGCCCTGCCCGAACAGGGCGCGCGCGTCGAAGCGGTCCACGTCCGCGGCGATCAGCTTCGCGTCGTGCAGCTTCTTGTACCAGGTGACCGCGTCGACGGAGGCGTCGTCGCCGATGGTCACCCTGTCGCCCTCCATGAGTGTGCAGCCGAAGGTCTGCATCCACGGGAAGATGTCCTTGAGCTGCGCGACCTTGGTGGCCGCGGCGTAAGGCACGATGCCGTTGCCGAGCCCCTTCAGCTCTTGCAGCGCGCCTTCGAACTCCTCGACGGTGGTGGGGTGCTTCTTGATGCCGGCCTTCTCCAGGAGCTTGGAGTTGGCGATCACGCCGATCGAGCCGGTGTTCCACGGCAGGCCGTACTGCTTGCCGCCGTACATGCCGCTCTCCAGCGCCACGTTCGTGTAGCCGCCCTTCATGGCCACCGAATCGAGTTCGGCGAGCTTGCCCATCTGCGCCACCGCGGCGAGCCAGGCGATGTCGAGATGCACCGCGCCGGTCGTCTCCCCGCCGCCGAGCTTGAGGGTGAGCTGGCTCAGGTACTCGTTGTACGGGTACGAGACCGCGCGAATCTTGGAACCCTCGGCCTTCTCCCACGCCTTGATGATCTTCTCGATCGAGGGCTTGGCGGCCTCCTCGTTGAGCGACCAGGAGGTGAAGTCGAAGTCCTTGGACTTCGTGTCGCCTCCGTTGGAGGAGGTGCTGGCGCCGGACGGTGCGCAGGCGCCCAGCGCACCGGCGCCGGCCACACTGAGCGCGCCGATGCCGAACATGCGCAGCGCGCCGCGCCGGCTGATGCCAGAGGTGGTCATGGTCTCTCCATGGGGGAGTGGGCGGAAGGGAAGGGGGGTGTGGGGGGAGGGGGAGGGCGCGGGAGGATCCCGCGGGCTCAGCTCTTGACCGATCCGGCGGTCATGCCGCCGACGAGGTAGCGCTGCAGGAACATGAAGGCGATGACCACGGGGACGGACACGATGAGCGAGGCCGCCATCAGCTCGGGCCAGGCGGTCTGGAACTCACCGATGTAGGTGGAGACGAGACCGGGCGGCAGGGTCTGCTTCTCCTTGTCGGCCAGCGTCACCGCGAAGATGAAGTCGTTCCAGCCGCGGACGAAGGCGAACAGGCCGGCGGCGATCATTCCGGGCGCGGCCAGCGGAGCCACGATGGAGTGCAGCGTCCGCCACCTGGACGCGCCGTCGATGGACGCGGCCTCCAGCAGGGCGTCCGGGATGGTGTCGAAGATGCCCTTCAGCATCCAGACGCACAGCGGCATCGTGAACGTGGTGAAGGACAGCACCAGGGCGGTGTACGTGTTCAGCAGGCCGAAGCTGGAGAAGACGGCGTACAGCGTCACCAGCAGGACCGCCTGCGGGAACATCTGCGAGGCCAGCACCAGGTGCATCAGCGAACGACGCCCGCGGTAGCGGAACTTGGAGAACGAGTAGCCCATGTACGTGGCGACGACCACGCTCAGCACGGCGGTGATCGAGGCCACGACGAGGGAGTTGACCAGGTACTTGATCAACTGGTCGTTCTCGGCGAGGGCGGTGAAGTTGCTGAAGGTGATGTCGGTGGGTATGAGCTTCGGTGGGAACTGGAAAGTCTGCTCGGGGCTGCTCAGGGCGGTGGCCAGCAGCCAGTAGATCGGCAGAATGCCGAAGGCGCCGATCACCAGGACCGCGGTCCAGGCGGCGATCCGTGAGCGCAGCAGGTCCTTGCGTATCCGGCGCCGCGAGGCGCGCCCGGCGGACGTGGTGTGCGGCCTCGGCCGCTCGGTGCCGGACAGCGGGGTGGAGGTCGTGAAGGTCATCGGGCGTCGCCCTTCCGCTCGGTGATCCTGAGGTATACGGCGACCAGGATGAGCAGGAGCAGCATCCACAGTCCGCCCAGCGCGGTCGCCCGGCCGATGTCGAAGCCCTTGAAGGCGGTCTGGTACACGGCGGTCGCGAAGGTCTCGGTGGAACCGGCCGGGCCGCCGCCGGTGAGCACGTAGATGGTGTCGAAGTGCTGGAAGTTCCAGATGAACTCCAGGAGCAGCACAATCGAGGCGACACCGCGGACCTGCGGCCAGGTGACGGCGAAGAAGCGCCGGATCGAGCCCGCCCCGTCCATCGAGGCCGCCTCGTGCAGTTCCTTGGGCACGGTCTGCAGACCGGCCAGCAGCATCACCATCATCCAGGGGAAACTCGCCCAGGTCTTGGTGATGACGACGGCGAGCATGGCGGTGCCGGGCCGGCCGAGCCAGGAGATGGACTCCTCGATGAACCCGGCCTTCATGAGGATGCCGTTCAGCACGCCGTAGTTCGCGTTGAAGATCCACATCCACAGGAAGGAGACCACCACGCCCGGGATCACCCACGGGAACAGGAACAGGCCGCGCAGGAAGCCACTGCCCTTCAGACCCGAGTTCAGCGCGAGCGCGAGCGCGAATCCGACCACGAAGGGGACGATCGTCGCACCGACGGTGAAGACCAGCGTCTGCTTGAGGATCGTGAGGAAGTCGCCGTCCAGCCAGTAGGCGAAGTTGTCCAGGCCGACGAACTCACGGCCCGGCATCCGCAGATCCTGCTTGAAGAAGCCGGTGAACAGCGCCGAGACCAGCGGGTAGACGATGATCGTCGCGAACAGGGCGAGCCCCGGGGCGGTCAGCAGCAGTGCGAACGCGCCGTTGGAGAGCCGCCCGCCGGCCCGCTCGCGGCGTGGAGCGGCCTTCTGGGGAGGTGCGGCCGTACTCATGGGTGTGTCCTCTCAAACGGGGCGGGAGCGGTGTTGCAGGGCGTGGCACGGAAGGCCGTGCACCGGCAGCCGGATGCGACGCGGCCGGGCGCGAGTGGTGAGCCGCCCCGTCCCCTGCTTCGCCCGAGGCCCTGTGTGAATGCCATTGCATGCTCCATTGAACGCAAGTTGCAGCATGCGGGATCGTTCTCCATATCGTGCGACGGCGTCAACCCTGTTGGTGAGTGAATCGCCGGTTCTGTGCAGGACCGGCGAAGTCGCCGCACTTGCCATGAGCTGGGCGTCGGCCTGCGGCGACGATGTCGTCGGCTGCGCTGGAAACCTACAGCACATCCCACTGACTGAACAGTGGTTGCACAATATGCATGTGATGTACGTTCATGGCTGCTCCGCTATGGCGGAGAGAATCCGAGCTTCACACCAAGGAGGCCGCACCGTGCGGGAAGAAGAGGTCCATTACGACATCGCCGTCATCGGCGGCGGTCTGGCGGGGACCTGTGCGGCCATCGCCGCAGCACGGCTCGGCCGGCGCGTCGCGCTGGTCAACAACCGGCCCGTCCTGGGCGGCAATGCCAGCAGCGAGGTCCGTGTCTGGGTCTGCGGCGCCACCGCCCACGGCGTGCACCGCTGGGCCCGGGAGACCGGCATCATGGGCGAGCTGTACACCGAGAACCAGTTCCGCAACCCCGAAGGCAATCCGTACTACTGGGACCAGGTGGTCCTCGACGCCGTCCGGGCCGAGCCGAACATCGACCTGTACCTCAACACCGACGTACGGGAGGTCGAGGCGAGCGGCCCGGACGACGCACGCGAGGTGCACTCCTGCACCGGCTGGATGATGGGCTCCGAGCGGCGTATCACGTTTCACGCGCGGCAGTTCCTCGACTGCACCGGCGACGGCCTGCTCGGCCACCTCGCCGGCGCCCGCTACCGCATCGGCCGCGAGGCGCGAGCGGAGTTCGGCGAGCCCTGGGCACCCGAGGAGGAGGACGAGGCGCTGCTCGGGTCGACAATCCTGTTCCACACCAAGGACACGGGCCGGCCGGTGAAGTTCGTGCCGCCCGCCGGCGCCCGCGACCTCACCACCACGCCCATCCTGCGCAACCGCGTCCTGCGCACCGGGGACAACGGCTGTGACTACTGGTGGATCGAGTGGGGCGGCGAGCTCGACACCGTCCACGACAACGAGCGCATCCGCGACGAGCTCCAGGCCGTGATCATGGGCATCTGGGACCACATCAAGAACTCCGGCGAGTTCCCGGACGCCGAGAACCTGACCCTGGAATGGGTCGGCAGCCTCCCCGGTAAGCGCGAGTACCGCCGTTTCCTCGGCGACCACATGCTGACCCAGCAGGACATCCTCGAGCAGCGACAGTTCGCCGACCGTGTCGCGTTCGGCGGCTGGTCCGTGGACCTCCACCCGGTGCAGGGCATGTACGCCGACGAGCCCGGCGCCCGCCAGCGCTACGCGGACGGCATCTTCCACATCCCGCTGCGCTCCCTGTACTCGGCGAACGTCAGGAACCTCCTGTTCGCCGGGCGCAACATCTCCGCCACTCACATCGCCTTCGGCGCCACCCGCGTCATGGCCACCTGTGCCACGCTCGGCGAGGCCGCGGGCACGGCCGCCGCGTTGTGCGTCGCCGAGGGCCTCACCCCGCGCGAACTCGCCGCCAGCCACCCTGAGCTGGTGCGCCGTACCCTGCTTCGGCAGGACGCCTCGGTCATCGGCCTGTGCGACGACGACCCCGACAACCTGGCGCGCACGGCCCGCGTCAGCGCCTCCTCGCACCTGAGCCGCCTGGCGGCCGAACCCACGCCGACCGCACCCGGCGAGCCGTACCCGCTCACCCGCGACCTCGCGCTGCTGCTGCCGGTGGACCCCGCACTCGACACGGTCGACCTGCTCGTCCACGGCGTCCCGGACGAGCCGACGAGCGAACTCACCGTGGAGCTGTGGAGCACCGGCCGCCCCGAGAACGCGGTCCCCGTCGACCATCTGCTCACCACCACGGTGACCGTGCCGGCCGACGGACCCCACTGGGTCACGGCCCGCCTTGGCCACCGCCCGGACGCCCCGGAGAACGTCGTCCTGATCGTGCGCGCCTGCCCGGGCGCGGCGCTGGTCCTCGTTCCCGAGCGCACCGACGGTGTCCTCGCGCTGCGATGCAGGGTCGAGGGAGACGCGGCCGTCGACCACGACATTCCGGAGGAGGACGGCCAGCTGGTCCTGGAATGGCAGGCCCGCGGCCTGCGCCGCCGCACCTTCGGCTTCCGTGCGACTCCGGACACCGGTGCCTTCCTGCCCGAGCGGGCCGTCGGCGGATTCCAACGCGCTTACGGAGGACCGCAGATGTGGTCGTCCGAGCCGCTGCCCGACCCGGACCGGGCCGGGCAATGGCTGCGCCTCGACTGGGACGAGGAGCGGCAGCTCACCGAAACACGCGTGGTGTTCGACGACGACGTCGACGAGTACCTCAACAACCTGCACCGCCACCGCACCCCGTTCGAGGTCATGCCGGAACTGGTCCGCGACTACCGCATCCAGAGCCGCGAGTCCGACGGCACCTGGCGCACGCTGCTGACGGTGGAGGGCAACCGCCGCCGCCACCGCGTGCACCGACTGAGCGGTGCGGACGGCGGGCCCCTGCGCACCGATGCGCTGCGGCTCGTGGTGGATGCGACGCACGGGGCGCGCCACGCGCACGTGATCGCGTTCAAGGCGTACTGCGCATAGAGGCCCTAGGGCCCAAGGGGCCCGGTGAAGGCCGAACAGCCTTCACCGGGCCCCTTAGCGGCGTGATTCAGAGGACGCCGAGTGCTTGGCTGATGGCGTCGGCCGCCTCGATGACCTCACGGGTGAGGGCGAGCCGCTGCCCGTCGGCTTCGGTGTGGCTGCCGAGGAGGGAGGCCGGACCCCACAGGGAGATGGCGGCGACGACGTCACCCGAGGCGTCGCGGACGGGCGCGGCAAGGGAAGCGCGGCCCAGGGCGCGTTCTTCGGCTTCGATTGCGTAGCCGGTGCGGCGGACGGTGTCGATCTCGGTGTCGAGAAGGTCGTGGCTGGTGGTCGTGTAGTCGGTGTGTGCTGCGAGCGGCTCGGGAAGCAGCTTGCGGCGCTCTTTGGGCGTGAGGCCGGTGAGAAGGCATTTGCCGATGCTGGTGGCGTGCAGCGGAGCGGTGTGCCCGGCCTGCGTGTAGGACTTGGGAGCGCGGGTCCCCTCGAAATTGCACAGGAACATCAGTTCGGTATCCCGTCGGACGGCGACATTGGCCCCAAGTCCGGTGCGGGTCGCGAGGTCCTGGAGGACCATGCGGGCCGCACGGTGGACGGGGTGGCGATTGGTCGCGGTGGCGGCGAGCGGGAGAATCCCGAGGCTGAGTCGGTAGAGGTTGCTGACCGGGTCGCGTTCGACCATGTCGAGGCGCTCGAGAGTGGACAGGAGACGGGAGGTGGTGGAAGACCCCAGTCCGGTGAGTTCGGCGACGTCGGAGACGCGTAGTTCGGCGCGGCCGGAGTCGAGTGCGCGCAACACCGAGACCGCTCGTTCGACGCTCTGGTTCGTCCCGGCATCGGTCGCCCGCGTAGCCATGACCCTCCTCATTTTGCAAATCGCTTGCACAATCTGCATCAGCATATCGCGTCGACCTGGGGGATGTCCCTGAGATCCACCGGCTCGCGGCGGACCGGATCCCGGCATGCACCGTCCCGCGGGAGATGGTGCGTGGGCTGACGTGGTGGTGATGTCCGAGTCGCGGGGGTGTCGAAATTTCCACGAGTTGCGGCTCGGGCGTCAGCGCAGGCGTGGCGTGCACTGAACCCGGCCACTCGCCGCCGGAGGTGGCCGAACCTACGAGAGGTCCTTGCGCATCAACGTGCACATCGTTTCGTAGCGGCGCAACGACCCATCCGGAGCTTGCTCGTCCCACGAGTCCGGCTGACGGTCGAATGCGACGTAGCCCAGCCATTCGTAGAGCGCTCGAGCCCGGGGGTTGCTCTCCTCCACACCGAGCTCGGCCTGCCACAGACCGCGGTTCCTGATGCGCCGCTCTGCGGCTTCCACAAGGAACGTGCCGATCCCGCACGACTGCAATGCGGGATGGACCGCCAGCTGCCACAGAGTGCCGACACCCTCCTTGACTCGGTAGTCGACTCCACCTTTCGCCACGGGAATATCCGTTGCAGGGCAAACCGCAAGGTAGTCGACTTCTCCCGGCCGGGCACGCTCCAACTGCTCTGCGACGCCAGCATCCATGTCGGCCCCACGGGGCGCAACGCCGTTTCACATCCGTGGTCCGGGAACGCGGCGGCGAGGCACGACCGCCGACAGCAGTGTCGCAGGCGCGCCTCGCCGCGTGGTCGACCAGCGGTGGCTACCCGGAGTGCGCGTCCAGCATCTGCTCGGGTACGAACCCGGCTTCCGCGAGCCGCTGCCAGAGTTCGTCCGGGACCGGGAAGCGGGCTGCCGCCGCGTTCGCCGTCACCTCGGCCGCCGAACGGCAGCCGAGGACGACCGAGTCGACGGCGGCATGCAGCAGCGGGAACTGGATGGCGGCCGCGGGGAGCGGCACCTGGTACGCGTCGCACAGGCTCCGGCACTGCCGCGCCCGCTCCAGCGCTTTTGCGGGCACCGGCCGGTAGTTGAACATGGCGCCGGGAGACGGGTCGGCCAGCAGACCGGTGTTGAACACCCCGCCGACGACCACTGCGGTGCCCGTCCTGGCGCACAGCGGCAACAGTGTGGTGAGCGCCTCGTGGTCGAGGAGCGAGAAACGGCCTGCGATGAGCACGACGTCGACCTCGAACTCCGCCACGTACGAGGCGAGCGGGCCGCTGTGGTTCATGCCGAATCCGATTGCCCCGATCAGCCCCTCGTCACGGAGTTTGCGCACCGCCGGATAGGCCGTGCGGCGTATTTCGTCCGGGTAGTCGTCCGGGTCGTGCAGATACAGGATGTCGACGCTGGAGCGGCCCAGGCGGGTCAGGCTCGCCTCCAGGGACTCCCGGATGCCGCGCTCCGTCCAGTTGGTGATCACCTCTCCGGGGGAGCCGTCCGGCCGGGTGCGCAGCAGCCAGCCCGTCTTCGTGGAGATCACCGGGTCGGTGACCCCGGCCGGGGCGAGCAGGCGGCCCAGGCGCTCCTCGGCGAGGCCGTGTCCATAGCGGGGCGCGGTGTCGAAGTAGGTGATCCCGGCCTCGGCCGCGGCCTCGATGGTCGCGGCGGCGTCCTGCTCGGTGACCTCTTCGAAGAGCCCGCCCAGGGGAGCGGTGCCGATGCCGATACGCGGCAGGGCGAAGGGCAGCCGGTTCGCTGCGGCGCTGTCGGTCATGCCGTCTCCCACGGGGAGGCACAGGCCGCGCGACTCGCGCGCAGCGTCATGGTCAGGGTCAGCCGGATCCGTGTGTTCCCGGGGAGGCCGATGCGGCAGTACGGTCCGTCGGCCGGCTGCTCGGGGCTGTCATCCATGCGGACGGTGGCGACATGGTGCTCGGCGAACGAACCCGCCTGCACCAGCAGGGAGCGCGCGGCGCCGCCCAGGTTGACCAGCTCCACGACCGTGTGGTCCGGACGGATGTCGGACACGAGCGCGGCGACGTCCGGCGGAAGGCCGGGGCGGCGGGCGTCCGCGTCGTGATAGCGAACGTGCAGCTGGGCAAGGGCGCCGTTGTAGAGGACCTGCGGGGAGCCGGTCGTCAGCTGCAAAAGGGCTTCCGTCACCACGGGGTTGAGGTGCTGCCAGTGATGGATGTCCAGGACGTCGGGGCCGACAGCCGGGTCGACGGTGTCGTTCTTGATGGCCTCGACCCGCTCGGCGCAACTCGCGAGGGCGCTGCGCAGCATCCGCTCGGGGAAGTGCGGGTTGCGCCCGTGCAGGAACTCGTACCAGGGCTCCTCGTGACCGGCCTCGTCCTTGATGCGCTGGGTGTGCACGGCGGTCCAGTCCCAGTGGGATTCGGCGCGCAGGTGCTCGATCCGGTCCCGGTCGGCCTGCTCGCGGCTGAAGTGCCAGAGCGAGACCGGGAGCTGGCCGGGCATGACGGTGAAGTCGAACCAGCCGGAGTCGTTGTGCCGCTGCGGCACCATGAGGGTGTGCTCGGCCGTCATCGCGCGCAGGTGCGGCTCCCAGCGCTCGCCGAGGGTGCCCATCCGGTCGGCACCGCGCTGTTCGGCGTGGCGCAGCACCACGTCGAGGGGGTTGCGGGCGAGGTCCAGGAAGCCCCGGTCCCCGGTGAGGAGTGTCGCGTTGGTGGCGCCGATGACGGTGGCGCTGCCGACGGGGGACAGGCCGTGCGGCCACGACCATCCGTAGTGACCGCCGTACCAGCGGCCGTCCAGATACTCGCCCACCAGACCGTTCAGGCCCACATTGTCGGGCACGACGTCGCGGCCCGCGAGCCGCTCCTGCCACACGCCGACGTACTCGGCCACCCAGTCCGCGTAGCGCCGTTCTCCACTGAGCAGAAAGGCGTTGGCGGCGAGGCCGGTGGCGGACAGGTTCACGATCGTGTCACCGCGGCCCATCCGGTCCCACATCGCGCGGCCGTACGCGCGGGCGCGCTCGGGCGAGGCGGACAGCTCGTCGAAGGACGTGACGCCGTCGATCCCGTCCAGCGGCAGACCGTATGGGCGCAGGGCCAGGCTCCACGGGAAGTACGGCTCTTCGTCGCTGAAGCCGAAGCGCGGCCCCGCAGCGCCGTTGTGCGGGGCACGCAGGACCCGGTGCCCGGGGTCGTAGTTGGGGCCGCCGGGAAGATAGACGTCGGCGAAACGGCAGGCGAGTTCGCGCAGCTCCGCGTCATCCGGGTCCGCGAGGCACAGGCCGTAGAAGAGGAGCAGCCCCTCGCCCTGGTGGAACCAGTCGTAGCCGCGCTCCAGACCGTCGACGAGCATGCCCATCTCGGTGAGCTGAGCGGTGACTCCGCGCCAGTGCCGCCGCGAAGCGGTCAGCAACTCCGGGCTGCCGCCGAGCAGGTACAGCGTCGGCCAGTTGAAGAACGGCTCGTAGAAGTCGTCCACGCCGTCCCGGCCGTCCATGCCCTGCCCGAGTGTGTCGCGGAAGACCAGACGGCCGTCGTCCTCGGTGTAGCGGTCCGCGAAGAGCCGCCACGCCTTGTCCTGCGCGGCGAACAACTGCCTTTCCAGGAGCGCCCATTGAGGGACCTCGGTGACGCGCCGGGTCGCGGTCAGCAGAGGTCCGTGCGCCACGCCCGTTGTGCGCGCGCCGCCGGATCGTTCAGGCCTGAGCATCGGGAACACCTGCACCCTCGTCACGTACGGAACTAACAATCGCCCATCGATAGCCGATGGTTAGACTCAGGGGAGGGGAGCCGGCGTGTCAATACTCCGGAGCGGTCCCGACAAGCCCCGAAGGGGAGGAGAACCGTGATCGACTGCCATGTCCACCTGTGGGATCCGACCGAGGGATTCCAGTGGATCCGGCCGGGCAGCGGGCATCATCGCGCCTTCGGTGAGGACGACTTGGAGCATTCGGGCGCGGGTCTCGATCTGACCGGGGCGGTCCTGGTCGAGGCGTCGCGCGGCGATGCGGGAGAGACGCTCGCGCTGCGGGAACTGCGCCGGCGCCGCCCGGATCTGGTCGCCGGTTACGTGGCCAACCTGCATGTCCACGGCGAGGGCGGGCCCGACCTCTTCCACGCCTTCCTATGCGAGTCGGGCGAGTTCCGCCCCAATGGGATGCGGCTCGGCGGCACCTCGTGGACGGGCACCCCCGAGTCGGCCCGCGCGCTCGTCCCCGTGCTGGCCGAAACGGGTCCGGTGCTCGAACTCAACCTGCATCAGGGGGCTTTGACGGCTGCCGCAGACGTCGCCGCACGACACCCCGGGCTCACCGTCGTCGTCGACCATCTGGGCAACCCCCCGAACCTGCGCACGCAGGCGGCGGGGGAGTGGTTCCGCGACGTCGAGAGCGCCGCCGCGAGCCCGAACGTGGTGGCGAAGATCTCCGGGCTGCTCACCCAGCAGCAGGGGGTGACGCCACGGCGCATCGCGCACATGGTGCGGCACGTCGTGGACGCGTTCGGGCCCGACCGCTGCCTCGTCGGTTCCGACTGGCCGATCTGCCTGACCCGCGGCTCACGGGCCGAATCGCTCGCGACGTCCCGCCTCGGACTCACTCACCTGACGGCCGATCAACAGGAACGGGTCCTGCACACGACCGCGGTCCGCGTGTACGGCCTCGGCGGCTGACCGATGCGTGGTTGACAGTGCTCGAACGCCCCTGGTTCGATTCCCTCGATGATCGATAGGCGATGAACAGATACCGACTCCGCCTCGCCGAGAGTCGGTCCCGACCTCAGCGGAGATGCCCCATGGCACATTTCGACCTGTCCCAGGACGAGTTGGATCGATATCGCCCAGCCCTCACCGAGCCGGGCGACTTCGACGCGTTCTGGCAGAAGACGCTCGCGCAGCAGGAGGAGTTCGACCTTGCCGCGACGTTCGAGCCGGTGCACAACGGGCTCGCCACGATCGACACCTTCGACGTGACCTTCGCCGGCTACGGCGGTCACCCCGTGCGCGGCTGGTTCCATCTGCCGGTGACCCGCACCGGCCCGCTGCCGGTCGTGGTGGAGTACCTGGGCTACGGCAGTGGGCGTGGCGCCCCGCACGAGAAGCGGCTGTGGGCGGACGCGGGTTACGCGCACTTCGTCATGGACACCCGCGGCCAGGGCGCCGAAACACCCGACCCCGACCCGGCCACCGGTGACATCGCCGCGCCGGGCTTCCTCACCCGCGGCGTGCTCGATCCGTACCGCTACTACTATCGGCGCCTGTACACCGACGCGGTGCGCGCCGTCGCCGCAGCACGCACGCACCCGGAAGCCGACCCGACCCGCGTCGTGGTCACCGGCACCAGCCAGGGCGGCGGGATCGCGCTCGCCGCCGCGGGCCTCGTCCCCGACCTCGTGGCCGTCATGCCGGACGTGCCGTTCCTGTGCCACTTCCCGCGCGCCACCACGATCACCGACACGCCGCCGTACGTCGAGGTCGCCAAGTTCGTGAAGCTGCACCGCGAGCACGCGGCCACGGTCGGCCGCACCATGTCCTACTTCGACGGCGCCTCCCTGGCCCGCAGGGCGAATGCGCCGACGCTGTTCTCGGTCGGCCTGATGGACCGCATCTGCCCGCCCTCCACGGTGTATGCGGCGTTCAACCATTACGGCGCCCAGCGAAATGTGGATCAGGTCGACAAGCAGATACGGGCCTATCCGTTCAACGACCACGAAGGCGGCGGGCCCGCCCATGAGGTCGTCAAATTGGAATGGATGGCCCGGCAGTTGAAAACCTCGGTGTGATTCCATCGGGAGAAGACGGGCGCGTATTGTGATTCAACTCACGTGCTCCGGCGTAGGATTGGGAATTCATGGCATCTAACGCGTCGGGTGGATTCGTCTCCACGCTGGCCACCAACAAGGACCGGTTCCGCAAGACCCTGATCTCGGACCAGGTGTACGAACTGCTCCGCCAAGCCGTCGTGGAGGGCGATCTCGCGCCGAACGACCGCGTGGTCGAATCCGAGATCGCGCGGCGGCTCGGCGTGAGCCAGGCCCCGGTGCGTGAGGCGGTCAAGCGACTCGCCCGCGAGGGCCTGTTCACACACGTGCCGCGCCGCGGCCACTTCGTCGTCGAGATCTCCTCGCAGGACGCGGAGTACGCCCGCCAGGTGCGCGAGCCGCTGGAGGCCCTTGCCGCTCAGCTCGCCGCCGAGCACATCACCGAGGAGCAGCTCGCCCAGCTCGACGCGCTGGTGGAGCGGATGTACGAGGCGGTCGCCGCGAGCGACGTCAGCGGCTTCCGCGACGCCGACATAGAGTTCCACACCCTGGTCAGCCAGTTCGCGGGCAATCCGTTCCTCGCCCGGATGTGGGAGGTCATCGAGCCGAGTCTGCGCACCCTGCGAGCCATCTCGGACCCGCTCTTCGAGGGCGACTGGAACGCGATGGCCGCCGAGCACGGCCGTCTCGTCGGCCTGTTGCGGGCCCGGGAGCCCGACAAGGCGGCCGAGGCGTTCGCCGAGCACGCCGCCGGGCGTGGGCCCGTACCGGACGCACGGAAGGCGAAGAAGCCGCGGAAGAAGGCCGCCACGGCGAGGAGAACGGCAGCCGGGAAGACAGCGACGAAGTCGAAATGATCAAATGGCCATGGGTCCGATCCGGAATTCCGGATCGGACCCATGGCCGTGTTGCGGGGCTACCGACGGGCGCCCGCGGTCCACTTGGGTGCCCCGTACTGGTAGGCACCCAGACTCGGTGTTGCATCCGTGGAACCGTCATTGATACCCGGCAGCGGAATCGCCTGATTGCGAGCCGGCGATTCGGCGGTCAGCCGGTAGTCGTGGTTCGCCGCGTCGACGAACAGCGGATCGGCCTCCGGGGGCAGGTTGTTGGACAGGGCGAGCCCGCCGTCGGTGGCGCCGTTCAGGCCCCGGATCGTGCCGACGTTGTTGTAGATCTCGGTGCCGGTCGACTGGCCCGGCTCCTTCACATAGAACAGCGTCATCCCGCCGGTGTTGTTGTAGACGCCGTTGTTGTGCGATCCGGTGCCCAGACCGTTCAGCATCACCGTGCCCTCCCGGTTGCCCCAGCCCACATTGTTCGCGATCACGAGATCGCTCTGGCCGTTGTCCGCGTAGATTCCCGAGATTCCGAACGTGGTGGAGGTCGTGGTCGGCGCAGGGTCGTGGAGCACGTTGTGGTCGATGTTCGTGCCCATCATCCACGCACTGCAGCAGGTGTAGATCGCGGCGACATCGAGGCTCAGCCGGGCATACCCCGAGATGTCGTTGTACGCGATCAGGTCCTTGCCCGGGGTGAGCCCGGCCACCTCGTTCCACTGGAGGTTGATGCCGCTGCGGCCGACCCGGGAGATCGTGTTGTGCGTGACTGTCTGGCTGTTGCCCTGGACGGCGATGCCCGCAGCATAGGTGCCCATGTAGTCCACGTCGTGGATCACGTTGTCCGTGGCGGTGTTGTTCTGTCCGCGCAGCGCGATGCCGTTTCCAGCGCTCAGCGAAAGATCGCTGTTCACGATCTTGTTGAAGGTGCCGTCGAGGATGATGCCGGTGTCGCCGACGCCCCGAGTGACCGTGCTGCCGCAGTCCGTCGCGCCCCGGGTGATGTCCGTATAGTGCGACAGGTACTGGCCTTTGATGCCGTCCAGTGTGACGCCGGTGCTGGAGGCACCCGTCCGGATCGTCGTGGCGAACAGGCCGATGTCGTCTACCGTCGTGTGACTGGTGTTCGTCAGGTCGAAGCCGAGGGTGCGGCGCTTGGCCTCGACGGTGCGGCCGGCGGGATCGTCGGTGCCGTACATGTACAGGCGCTTGGCGGCGGCATCGTAGAACCACTCGCCGGGGTGGGCGAGTTCACCGATTTTCCCGGAGAGTGCATACCGGGTCTCCGTGGGCACGACCTTGTGGACGCACGGCGGAGCCGCGTCCAGCGTCACCGAGCCGGTGGCGGAGCTCTTCACCGTGGTGGTGGCCGAGACGTACCAGTAGCCGGTGAGGGCCCGCGCACCGTCCCAGTACCCCGCCGGGCGGGTCAGGGCCGGGTCGGCGATGGTGGCGTCCGCGCTGCCCGCACCGGCGTACTGGAGCGTGGGACCGAGCAGATCGAGCCCGGGATAGGGCCATTGGGCCTCGACACCCGACTGCTTGTCGGTGAACACCTGGACGGTGCTCACGTCCGTGCCGAGGTCGACGTCCGTGCTGTAGATGTGCCCAGCCGCCACCGCCTCGCTGAACTGCGAGTCCTCGGCGAACGGGTCGGCCTCGGCGATCTCGGTGACATCGGCGGCGGTGACCTGTTCGAAGCCGCCGATCCTCGACGCACCGCTCACCGTCACCTGCGCGCCCGGGGCGGCGCGGTATGTGATCGGCAGCTCGGCGGTGCCGGAACGGCGCGGCACGACGGTCTCCTCGTACGTGCCGGACAGGATCAGGCAGGTGTCACCCGGCACCATCACATCGGCGCACTTCTGGATGTGCCGGAACGGCTTCTCGCGACTCTTGCCGCCGGCCGTGTCCTGGCCGGATGACGCGACGTAATAGGTCTGTCCCGAACGGGACTTGACCGGATGGGCGGCGGCGGCAGGATGACCGGCCACCACCACGGTCAGGGATGTGAGCAGGGCGGCTGCGGACCAGGGTCCCCTGCGGGACCGTGGCCTCCTTCTCCTCGGCATTCCGTGGTCCTTTCTCTTCTCTCGGCTCATTCTCGGAGGGGGAACGTCGGGCCCGGCCGTCCCTTCACGACTCATCCCTTCACAGCGCCGACGGTGAGACCGCTGATGATGTGGCGCTGCATATGGATGAAGAAGACGACGACGGGCGCGACGGCGAGCAGAAGGTTGGGAAACACCTTCGTCAGGTCGGTCGAGTACTGGCTGATGCCGGCGTAGATCGCTGTCGTGACCGTGTAGTGCCCGGAGGACGGGCTGAGCAGGATCTGTGGGGAGACGAAGTCGTTCCAGATCCCGATCGAGTTGAGGATCAGCACGGTGACGACCGCAGGACGCATCAGAGGGAAGATGATGGCCCAGAAGGTTCGGTACCGGCCCGCTCCGTCGATCGTCGCCGCGTTGTCGATGTCCACCGGGATGGTGCGGATGAAGCCGACGAACAAGAAGATGCTCACCGGCAGCGTGGACGCCACATCGTGCGCCACCAGACCGGTCACCGTGTTGGCCAGGCCGATCTCGCGCAGTACATAGATCACCGGGATGATCACGGCGGCGCCCGGGATGAACGTTCCGGCCAGGAAGTACAGCAGCACCAGCTGTGTACGCCGTTTGAGGCTGCGCGCGATCGCGTACGCGGCGGGGCCCGCGAGCAGGATGCACAGCACGTCCACGACCACTACGAGGAACAGTGTGAAGCCGTAGCCGCCGATGACGTTGAACTGCGGGCTGTTGATCGCGGCCGACATGTGTTCGAAGGTCAGCCCGCCCAGTGGGATCGAGAACGGGTTGTCGAGGATGTCCTGCTGCGACTTGAATGCGTTCACCACGAGCAGGTAGATCGGAACGATCATGACGACGAAGAGCACGCCGAGCAGGGCCCACCGCACGGGCGAGCGGGGCTCCCTGCGCTCCGTCTGCCCCGTGTCGTCACCTCTGGTCGGCGAAGCCTTCGGCTTGTCGCGGACCTCGGCCTCTGGAATGACCACCACCGGCTCCTAACTAACCTGTAGCAGCTTTGTCTTGACGGTTGCGCAGGGCCGTCACGAGAAGAGCCAGCGCGGCGGACACCACCATCAGGAACACCGCCTGCGCGGTCGCGTATCCGACCTTGGTGCCCTCGAAGGACCGCGCGAGAATGAGGTACGTGAATGTCTGCGTCGACCCGGCCGGACCGCCGCCGGTGAGGCTGACCACGATGTCGTACGCCCGGATGAGACCCACCAGGTTCAGCACCGTCGCCACGGTCACCACGGGCGCGATCATGGGGATCACGATCCGCAGATTGATCTGGCGCTTGGAGGCGCCGTCGATCGCCGCGGCCTCGAGCAGCTCGGCAGGTACCGTCTGCAGGGCGGCCACGAACAGGACCACGTTGAAACCGAACCCGGCCCACACGATCACGGCGATCAGCGAGATCAGCGCGAACTGCTCGTCGAAGAGGAATCCGAGCGGTTCGACACCGAACTTGGCGAGTGTGTTGTTGATGGCGCCGTTGGTGCCGAGGATCGCCGCCCACAGATAGCCGAGGATCAGCGCGCTGATGACGTGCGGGAAGTAGGCGACGGCCCGGAAGAAGGAGTTCGTGCGCGAGCGGCCCTTGAGCGCGAGCGCGTACACGAGCCCCAGGCCCACCATGAGGACGGTGCCGGCCACGGCGATCAGCGCCGTCACGTACCAGGCGTCCGTCGAACTGGGATCGTCGAACAGGTGCTTGTAGTTGTCGAGCCCGGTGAACGTGGCGGTGGAGAAGCCGTCCCAGTCGGTCAGGCTGAGATATACCGCGACTCCCACCGGCAGCACGGTCATCAAGGTGTAGAGCAGGACGGCCGGGCCCATCATCCCGAGGGTGATGGCCGACTCCCGCAGCCGCGCCCTGCGCCGCTGCTTCAGTCCCGTGTTCAGCCCTGCGAGTTCCACCACTTGTCCAATCCGTCGGCGGCGTCCTCGGGGGACGAGCCGGTGTACAGGGACTGGACCTGCTTGTTGAGCTCGTCGCTGAACCCGGCGATCGGCTGGCTTCTGCCGGACTTCACGATCACCGAAGGCGCCTTGTCCAGGATCTGCTGCACGGATGTGCCGAGGCTGGACATGGGGTACGTGACGCCCTCACGCAGATTGCCGTCGGAGGCGAGCTGGCTCCTGATGGCCTCGGGGTCGGTGGTCGCCCACTTCACGAACTCGATCGCCTCGGCCTTGTGACCCGACTTGTTCACCACCACGTACGGGTTCGAGATGTTGCCGAACTGGCCGGGCGGGTAGGCCCCCTCGGTCGGCATGGTGAACACGCCGATGTCGTCGCTCTTCTTCGCGAGGTCCGCAGCGGGCACGAAGAAGGAACCCATGATGTACATCGCGGACTTGCCCTTCAGGAAGGCCGTCTGGCCGTCCGCGTAGGTGAGGCCGAGCGCGCTCTTGTCCAGGTAGCCCTTGTCGATCCAGCTCTTGTAGTGCTGGAGGTAGGGCAGGTAGTCGCTCTTCGCGAAGGAGACCTTGCCGTCGTTGCGCTTGGCCGTCCACTCCGGGTCTGCGGTGAGCACACCCGCGTCGGCCATCATCGTGAACTGGGAGCCGGTGACCCACTGGCCGGCGGTCTGCAGCGGCTTGTAGCCCGCGCCCTTCAGGTCGCCCATGGCCGAGGTGAGCTGGTCCATGGTCCGGATCTTCGTGGCGTCGAGCCCTGCCTTCTCGAAGGCGGCCTTGTTGTAGAAGACGAGGGACTGGATCTGCTCACCCACACCGACCACGTAGTGCTTGCCGTCGACGGCGTACTGGTCGGCCAGTGGCGTCTTGGCCGTCCAGGGCTGGTCGGACAGGTCGGCGAAGAGCGAGGCGGTGTCGGCGGTCGGAATGATCTGCTGGGCGACGTCCGGCGGATCGCCGGCGGCCAGGTCCTGCCTCAGCTTCGCGTCCGCCGAGATCGTGCCGGTCAGTTCGAGCTTGATCGTCACGCCGGGATGAGCCTTCTCGTACTTGTCGAAGAGGCCGTTCCAGTATTTCTCCGTCAGGTTCGGCGTGATGTTCACAATGACGCGGAGGGTCGTGCCCCCTGCGGCCTGGTCGGAGCCGCCGCCGCAGGCGACGGCGGACGCCATCACCAGGGGAGCCACGGCGAGCCCGCAGGCACGGCGCCACATTGCTTTCATCTGGACACACTCCGTTGCGTAGACGTGAATAATCGATAGCTGGCGTTCAGCCGCGGAGTTCCCGGTGGAGCAGCGGTGGGAGGGGGCCGCGGGCGAGGTCGCTGGGATGGGTCGCTCGGCGGGGGGTGGCGCGGTACGACGGAGACGGAGTGGGTCTCGCCTCCATGACTATCGTCTATCGATTACTGATGCTATGGGCGGCACTTCGCTTGTTCAAGGGTGCTGCCGCCGCAAACCTCTGGTCTTCGTCCGCCGGGTTCCGGTCGGGTGCGTCGATGAGCAACCACCGCACACAGACGCGGTCTTGAGTCCCGGGGGAACGGGCTGTGAGCGTCAGCGGATGAGGTGGTCAGTCCAACTCCGGGTCAGCTGCTGGTCGTCGTGTCCAGCTCCAGCTCGATCACCGGGAGCAGCACGTCGGGCCGGGCGATCGGCAGGGGCAGGGTCAGGGTGCCCGCCGACTGGCTCGGCGGCGCGAGGTTGTTGTGCTCGTGCCGCGTGCCGTCCATCTCGTGGAAGCGGATCTCCGAACCGTCGTGCAGGAGTTGGGCGTAGCGCACGCGCCCGGCCAGTCCCGGCAGGTGGAGGTGTTTGAGCGGCCAGGCCAGCAGGTGCAGGTACAGACGGTGGCCGGACTGCGTGTACAGGGCGTTCGCGGGCGCCTCGAACGTGCTCGGTCCCGCGCCGTGGACGGACCGCGCGTGCAGTTCGGTCCACTCGCCGATGGCCCGGAGCGTGTCCCGGGCCCGCGGGTCCACGGCGCCGCGGCCGGTGGGCCCGACGTTCAGGATGAGGTTGCCGCCACAGGCGACGGACTGCACCAGCATACGGACCAGCAATGCAGGGTCCTTGTAGTCGTGGTTGTCGCGGTCGTACCCCCACGATCCGTTGAGCGTGTGGCAGGCCTCCCACATCACCCGTTCGCCGCCGCGCTCAAGCGGCCGGTCGGGCTGGTACTGCTCGGGCGTCACGTAGTCACCGGGTATGCCGAGCCGGTCGTTTACGAGGATGCCGGGCTGCAACTCCTTCACCAGGGACAGAAGTTGCTGCGCACCCCACTCCTCGGGGCCCTTCTCCGGATACGTGAAGTCGAAGAACAGCAGGTCGATCCGGCCGTATCCGGTGAGGAGTTCACGTATCTGCCCCTCCATGTACGCGCGGTAGCGCGCCATGTCCCGGCGCTCACGCCGGGCCGCGGTGCCGCGCAGCGGGTGGTGCTCGTCGACTGTGAAGTCGCAGTGGTGCCAGTCGAGCAGCGAGTAGTACAGGCCGACGCGCAGGCCCTCGGCGCGCATTGCGTCGACGAACTCGCGCACCAGGTCGCGGCCCGTCGCGCGCGCCGAGGTGTAGTCGGTCAGCTCCGAGTCGAACAGGCAGAAGCCGTCGTGATGCTTGGCTGTCAGTACGGCATAGCGCATCCCGGACTCCCGTGCCGTACGGGCCAGTTGCTTGGCATCGAACAGGTCGGGATCGAACCGGTGCAGGTAACGATCGTACTCCTGCTGGGACATGGCCTCCCGGCTGCGCACCCACTCGTGCCGAGCCGCCAGGCTGTACAGGCCGAAGTGGACGAACAGGCCGAAGCGTGCCGCCTCGAACCATCCGGTGGAAAGAGCGGAATCGGTGGAAGCACCGGTCACGGAGGGCTCCTGACGCATTGACATCACTAATCGATTGGCTGTTATCTACCATCGATAGGCGATGATGTCACTGGCGTTGCGTGCGAAGAGTGCGCGGAGAGGCAAGTGCATGCACCCGATTGGGGATCAGGAAACGCCGTCGGTGGGGGAGACCCGCACCTATGAGTCGATGCGAGCACCGGTCCACACCGCGGACTACGTACGACCCACCTCACAGATGGTGGAAGCCCTCAAGGACGTGAGCGCTGCGACGGCCTGCGCGAAGCTGCATCAGATGGGTATCACCCGGACGTTCATCGACGGCCCCGTGCCGCTGCACCGCGAGCCGGACGTCAAGATCACCGGCGGTGCCGTGACGCTGCAGTTCCTGCCGCAGCGCGAGGACGTCTTCAATGGCGCGGAGCAGGAGGACATCGAGCGGAAGACCGCGCTGTGGGGCGTCCTCGAATCCATCCGGCCCGGCGACGTGCTCGTCGTCTCGGCCCACGGCAGCCACTTCACCGGCTGCCTGGGCGACATGCTGGTTCGCTACTTCAAGCTGCGTGGCGGCGCCGGGATCGTGGTGGACGGACGGGTGCGGGACGCGGCCCGGGTCCGCGCGCTCGGAGTGCCCATCTGGTGCACCGGCGTCACCCCGCACTACGCCTCGCAGACCGAGCTGTTCCCGTCCGCGTTCAACGTGCCCGTCGGCGTCGGTGGCTCCCTGGTGACGCCCGGCGACCTGATCGTCGCCGACGAGGACGGCGCCGTCGTCGTGCCGCAACGGACCGCGATCCCGCTCGCCGAGGACTCCCTGCTGCACCAGGACCGAGAGGCGTTCGCGCGCCGCCGCCTCGACGAGGGCGGACGGCTTTCCGACTACTACCCGCTCACCGGTGAGGGCCTGACCGAGTACCTGGCGAGCCGGCCCGCCACCTGAGTCCCGCCGGACTGTTCGGTCGGTGCCATGGGGCTGCTGTGCCGTTACGAGAAGGCCCGTCCAGTGACGAACACTCACCGGCACCACCAATCATGGAACGGAGTCGTTCGTTTGGCAGACCCGGCTGAGCGCGCGTGTCGTGGTTCCGGTGCTGGGCGCTTTGCGGCGGGACTCGGAGAATATCCGGCTTGCCGCTCCCGTCCTGCCCCCACAGGAAAGGGACGCAGGCCCGTGGTCAATTCGCGTACTCGATATTCTGCTCGTCAATGTGTACGGAGTTCGGCACCATGGCCTGCGGGCGGACCACGTCCTTGAGCAGGAAGAGTGCCAGCTCTTTCGCACTCCTGCTGCGCAGTGTCTTTCCCGCCTGCGGATCCACTTCACTGATCCTGGCCACGTCGGCCAGGAGCCGTTCGACAAGGCCAGGGATGATGTCCGGGCCGACCAGCAGGTTCTGGTGGAGCAACTCGGGGCGCTCCAGAACGGACTTCCGAGGCCCGGTGTAGCGCTGCCTGGATTTGGGTTCCTCGGCTATCTGAGTCCGAATCCTGTTCGACTCCACGCGGCGTTCGGCGGTCATGGAACGCGGTGGTTCGGGCTCCGCAAGCTTCGGATCACGTTTGAACTCGCGCAGTTTGGCGAAGTTTTTGTTTTCCTTGAGGAACCGGTTCACGTTCTTGCTGCGGGACTGGACCTCGGGAGGGTCGGAACGTTCCACCAGCAACGTCGGGAACTCCCGCGCGGCGAAGTCGCTGAGCATCACCCAGCCATTGCTGAGCAGTCCTGACTCCTTCAGTCCGAGGGATATTCGGGCTTCGTTGCCGAAGCGAGAACCCCGGAAGCCGCTCTCGGGTGCTTCGATGTAGAAGAACACGAAGCCCGTGTTGGCCAGTGCGTGAACGTCGTAGGTGTCCGTATTGTTTGCGCCGCCACCGTGGTCCGTCTCGAGCTTCGCCCTCGACTGCAGCCCGCCGCTGAGTATGCCCTCAATTCGTTCCTTCGGGGCGTAGTGGCGGACCACGAACCCATTCAGAGCCCGCTCCAACTCGCCCCGCATTCCCCTGTACCACTCGAGGTCATTCGAGATGTTCGCGTTCTCTTCCTGCAGCCCCTTGAGGTTCCCGGCCGAGAGCTGCTCGAAGTAGGGCCTGCCGGTCCTGCCCACGGCGGTCGTGTTCATCGGGAAATCCTCGTCCGTCCAGAGAAGTCCCTGCTGGGTCATCAGGTCGTAGGGGCCGTCCGGCGTACTCATCGTTCTCCGGAGGGACGCAAGCTCGTCGTCGACGTGCTTCAGTTCGCTCTCCACGACGTCGCGGATGCTGCCCGGGCCGTTCGGCAGCAGGTTCTGAATCGTCTTCAGTTCCCTTATCTGCTCATTGAGCTCCAGGTCCGTCAGTCCGTCGTACCGCTTCACGGCCTCGGCCACGTTGTCCGGCAGGTCGTCCTTCGCGAGCTGGTCGTGCAGCGAGGTGGCGGTGCGGCGCTGCAGGACGGGACCGGTGCCGGAAGCCGTGTTCTGCTCCACACGGCCGTGAGCGGCCGGTGAGTCCGGTACCGGGCCGGCCATCACTCGCGCCGCGTTCGCCTCCGCCGCCCGCTCGAAGCGGTCGTCCGGGTGTGAGAGGTACAGCCCCGCACCGTTGTCCGTCCCCGTCACGGCTCCTTGGCGTTGCTGGATCACGTGCGTGAGCTCGTGGGCGAGGGTGTGCTTGTCGGTGCTGTCGGCGCCGAAGACGACGTGGCTGCCTGATGTGTACGCGCGGGCGCCGACTTCGGCGGCGGACGCCCGGGCAGCGCTGCCGTTGTGGATGCGGACGTCGGAGAAGTCGGCTTCGAGACGTGCCTCCATCTCGGTCCGGGTCGCCTCGTCCAGGGGCTTGCCACTGGTGCGCAGGACGTCGTGGACGGCGGAGCGCTGCACCGCGGGCTGCTCAGCCTGCTGATGCCCGCAGTCCGCGCTGTGCCGGTGCTGTTCCTGGGCCCAAGGATGCCCGGCCTGACGGAGCATCTGGACAACGGCCGCGTTCCCGGCTGTGCTCTGCAGCGAGAGGACGCCCTGGGGCGGCATCCGCTCGTCCGCCGTGGGTTTGCGGGCCGGTGTATGCCAGGTCGCCGCGGAGGTCGATCTCACGTGGTCGTGATCGCGCAAGGGGGTCCTCTTCCCGCGTAGAAATGTATCTCCTTCTGCATACGTGGCGCCTCGCCTCCTGATCCAGGTGCTAAGAGGCAAAGAAGAGAGGGCAAACGGGCAGAGTGTGGGGGCCTGGAGCCCGCGGCGAGGGCGCCCTGATCCGGCCCGGTCGAGACCTGGCACAGCACGCAGGTCGCGACCACGGGGTTCGGCGGGCGGGGAAATCCTGTCCATCGCCCCGGAAGGCCGGGCGGACCGGCGCGGCGCCGCTCCGGCCCGCCCCCGAGCCGCGCTCGGCCTCACGTGCGCTTGAAGAACTCGACCTCCCCGACCGCGATGGGCCGCCCCTCGCCCTGGCCGGACGCGGCCCGCAGCACGAGCCGGACGGAGACGACATCGCTGATGCCGGCCCGTATCGTCTGCGGGCCCGGCTTGTCGGTGAGTGTCACCGCCTTTTCATGGACCTCGCCGTCCGTCGTGGTGACGATCAGATCGGCCCGAGTGGGCCTGGCCCCCTGCCGGAACTCCTGGGGCTCCGTCGACACACCGGTGTGCACCACGACGCCGACCAGCCGGAACGGCTTGTCGAAGACACAAGTCAAGGACGAGCCGAGCGTGGGTGCGCCCCAGTAGGTGTTGGTCACTCCGTCGATGGCCGCGGTCGCCGGATGGCCGGGAGCCTGGGAGCTCGCGGTGGCCTTGGCCGGGCTGATCTCCGCCGTTCCACCGAGCTTGTCCCGCACGTCCTCGAACAGGTAGCGCCCGGCCGGCAGGAGCAGGAAACCCGCGAACAGCAGCCCGACGATCGCCAGCACCAGCAGCGTCCGCCGCAGCGCCCGGCCCGATCCGCCCCGCACGCGGCGGCGGAACGGCCACACCGTGCGCCACCACGGCAGCGGCTTCGGCTGTTCGCGGGTGTGCAGCGGTGCGGCGCAGCGCAGGCAGAACCGGCGCCCCGGAAGGTTCGGGGTGCCGCACGCCGGGCACGGCGGCCCGTCGGGGTTCTCTTCCGCGGCCACGGGCCTGACGACGGGGCGCCGGGCGATCGGCTTGGCCGGCTGCACCGCAACCACGGGCACGTCCTCCTCTGCCGATGGTTCCGGCAGGACAGCGGCGGGCTGCGCCGGCTGCGGGGGCGGTTCGGGCGCCGCCGCGGGCACCCCGGGGGGCGGTCCGGCAGGCTCCGGTGTGCGCAACCGCGTGGGTTCCACCGTTGGCTCGCGACGGGGGGAGGGCGGGGCCCCGGCCGCGGGGTCTGCGGTCTGCGGGGCGATACCGGTCTCGGGAACGGCTGGAGCCCGGATCGTTGGCTCGGCTTCCGGTTCCGCCGGGCCGACAGGTTCCTCGGCGGCGGGAGGGTTCCGCAGCGGCTGGGAGGACCAGCCCAGATAGGAACCGCAGTTCCCGCAGAATTCGTCACCCTCGCGGTTGGCCGCACCGCACGCCGGACACGAGCGCATCGCATCAGTCTCCTGTCTCTTCTGGCGGGCCCGGCAGGATCTCCACCCGGCACGTGAGGTGTACGGGGCACGACGCCGCGACGACGTCCAGGACGCGGTTCGCGTCCACCGGGCCCCCGTGCTGCGCCCAGACGCGCACCAGCAGTTCGCCGGTCGGCGCCGGAGGCAACGCGGTTCCCGGCTCCGACGACCACGCGACGCCTCCGCCGTCACGGATGTCGGCGTGGAGGCCGAAGCAGAGCCGGAGCTGTTCGATCAGGCCCCGGCGGGTGCCACGCCACCGGTGCAGCTCGACGGCACGGGCGACGACGGCCCGCCGTAGCTCCTGTGGCAAAGCCGGATCGAGATCGGCTCCCACCCAGGACGCCAGCCAGGGCAGGAAGTCGACCGGGGCGAGTGCCGGATCGAAGTAGGCGGGAAGGTTGTCCAGGGTGGACAGGACGGGGGCCAGCACGGTGTCCAGGCCCGCGGTGAACCGCTGGGCCAGGTCGTCGTCCGCGTACAGCGCGGGCAGCAGCCCGCCGATCGGGTAGCGGCTGGCGAGCCCCGGTACCGCGGCTCTGGTCATGAGCCGTCACCGTTGCCGCCCGCGGTGACCACGACCTGGTGCTGGTGCGAGAAGACCAGGGCGCCTGCGGCGACGTCGATCCGCTCCTGCGCCGCCCCGCGCCGACCGGTGATCGGGTCCGCCGGAAACAGCCGCACCTCCTCCACCAGGCCCACCCCACGCACGTTCTGGAGCACCGCGAAGACCTCGCCGTACTGCACCGGTCTGCCGAACGGCCACCCCGCCCCCTCCGCCCCGCCCCGCAGGGGGTCGATGTGCTGGAACAGTGCCGCGAGCGCCCCTGTACGGACCCGGTCCACCTCCCCACCGGACGCCACCAGCCTGGCGACCACGGTGACGCCCTGGTACGCGGGCGGTTCCACCACCAGCCGGGTCCCGACCAGCCGCCGTTCGTCGAGCCGCGCCGCGACCGCCGAGAGCACCGGGTCCGATGGGATCAGCTGCTCGAACCGCAGGTTTCCGCCCTCGTCGGGGACCGCGTCGGGGACCACCAGGACCCGCACCGCACCGCCCTCGCCCGCGGCGGCGGGCAGGCACCGGATCCTGCGCAGGGAGGGAGCGGCCTCGCGGGCGATGACCTCGTAGTCCGCGGCCGTGACGGCCCGCTCCTGCACCCGGAGCATGTTGGGCGCCCGGACCTTCGCGTTCTCCACCGTCTCGCCGTCGACCCCGCCCCGGGCCGCCTCACGATTGTTCACGCTCGCCACGTACGGCACCGAGCTGCGCAGCACATTGATGGCGCCCCGGGCGACGTTCCCGGCCGCGCCACCGCCCGTCCGGTAGCGGGGGACCCGAAGCTGAGCGCCCTTCTCGGGCACGGCGCCGCAGGCGCGCATCGTCCCGTCGGGTTCGCGCACCTCGGGCGGGAACGCGAACTCGCCGGTGACGGCGTCGATCCGCACGTGGCGGTCGTCCGGCAGGGAGGCGCCGAAGTGCTCCACGGCGGTCCACACCTGCCAGCCATCCGCGGTGGACACCTGGACCAGCAGCGGCTCCCCGTCCAGCAGCAGCGGTGCCCTGTTCACGGAGAACCGCTGGCCGGCGACGCCCCCGGAGACGCCGAGCGGAACGTCCAGGACGGTCTCCGCGTGCTCCACGTCCGCAGTGCCGCCGACGGTGAATACCTCGGCCTCCCGGATCGTCGGCGACTCGGAGTAGAACGGCTGGCCCGGCTCCGGCGCGGTGACCCGGCAGCGCAGCCACCCCGCCCGGGTCCCCGCGGCCACCGACGTGGTGTGCCCGGCGGGGACGAACACGGTGACCTCGCCGGGCCTGTTCAGCCCTCCGGTGCTGTCGGTGCCGGTCCGGCACGTCACCCAGCGGGCACCGTCCCACGCCTCCCACACCAGCGGCGGCTGCCGCGGGTCTACGCCCACGCCCTCCACGCGGCTGTCCAGGCGTACGGCGACGATGCACCGGGGGACGGCGGTCGGCAGCCCGAACAGCACGGCGTCGCCCGGCTCCGGCCGGGCCTGGAAGCACGGGACGTCTTGGCCCGCACCGAGCGGCGCGGTGCGGTCGGTCGGCTCGCCCGACACCGGCGCGGTGACCAGCCGGACCAGCGAACTCGGCACGAGTGACAGGTTGTTGGGGGTGGAGAAAACCACCGCCTCCTCGGCCTCGCCGCGCGAGGTGGCGACCTCCGTGCCCGCCGGGAGCAGCACGGTCTCCGGTTGCGGGGCCGACAGCCAGAAGTCGACCTCCGCCCGCGCCGCCGTCGGCGGGAACAGCGTGACGCCCAGCAGGTCGAGGAAGGCCGAGTAGTTCTTGTCCGGCACCCGGTTCAGCCGGTACAGCAACTGGTCGACCATGTAGGCGAACGTCTCGATGAGCGTGACCCCGGGGTCCGACACGTTGTGGTCGGTCCACTCGGGGGTGCGCTGCTGGACGTACCGCTTGGCCTCGTCGACGAGTTGCTGGAAGCGCCGGTCGTCCAGGTTGGGTGAGGGCAGGGCCATCAGCGCACTCCCGCTTCTTCGGAGCCCTCGGAGGAGGGGATGGTGTAGAAGGGGAAAACGAGGTTGCGCAGGTCGTTCGTGGCACGCACGGTGTAGTGCACGTCGATGTACAAGGTGCCTTCCTCGACGGCGTCGAACGCGATCACCACGTCGGTCACCTCGATGCGAGGCTCCCAGCGCTCCAGCGACGTGCGGACCTCGCGCGCGATGCGGCCCGCGGTGGCGCCGTCGCCGGGGGCGAAGACGTAGTCGTGAATGCCGCAGCCGAACTCCGGGCGCATCGGCCGCTCGCCCGGCGCCGTGCCGAGGATCAGCGCGATCGCCTCCTCGATCTCCTGGTCCCGCTCGACCATGCCGATGCCGCCCGTGGGGCCGACCCGCAACGGGAAGCCCCAGCCGCGTCCGATGAAGCCGCCGCTCACACCGGGCCCCCGATCAGGACGTCCGGCGCGCCGCTGGTGATCAGCGCGCCGCAACTGGTGGTGTCCCGCATGCGGGCGGCAGGCAGGCCGCCGATCAGCACCTGACCGGTGACCGCGGCGGCGGGGTTGGGCAGGATGACGTTCCCGGGCCCGAGCGCGGCGTGCGGGGGGACCACGCACACGTGCAGGCTGCCGACGACGGCCGCCGGCCTGCCGCCGATCAGTACGGTGGCCACGGTCGCGGCACCCGGTGGCGGGGTGCCGATGAGGCCGCCGTGAACGGTGGTGTCGCCCGTCCGGGCTGCAGGGGGCATGGTCGCTGTTCTCCTTGCTGCGAAAGGGGACTTCGGCTGCCGTACGGGCGGTGTGCGGGCGTCAGTTGATCCGGATGAGCTTGGCCTTGAGGACGGCGAGCAGTCCGCCGTCGACGGTGACCCCCGTCCTGCCGTTGACGGTCACCGAGCTCCCCTTCACGTTCACCTCACCCGTACCGGCGTCGAGCGTGATGCCGGACGCGGAAAGGGTCACGGAGCTCAGCACCCGGGTGCCGCCGGGGGCGAACACCTTCAGTGCGATCTCGTCCCGCCGCTCGTCCAGCGTGACATCGAGCCGCTTGTCACCGCTGGCCAGCCGGACGCCGGACGGTCCGTGCGGGCTGTCCAGCAGTTCCAGCCGGTGCCCGGAACGGGACACCAGCGAACGGCGGTTGACCCTGCCGCTGGTGGGGTCGACCAGCGGTACGTCGTGGGGCGACGGCTTGTCGACCCCGTTGTAGAGGCCGCCCAGCACATAGGGGCTGTCCAGCAGGCCCTGCTCGAATCCGACCAGCACCTCGTCGTTGACCTCGGGACTGAACACACCGCCGCCGCCCTGGCCGCCCCACTGCACCGTACGGACCCAGTCGGACACATAGGTGTCGTCGAGCCAGGGGAACTTCAGCCGGACCCGGCCCCGTTCGTCCCTGCCCTCACGGATGTCGGTGACCACGCCGATCGCGAGTCCCGGCAAGCGCTGACCGCGCGAGGGCGCGTTCGTGCCACCGGCCAGTCCCGCCAGGGAGCGGTCGGGCGCGGCGCTCACCAGCACGGTCGTGCGGTAGCCGCCGTTCGGCTCCAGGACGTGGTGCGCGGCGGTCGCCGTGTAGCGGCCGGAGAACGCGGGCCCGACGTTGCCGAGCGCCACCGGCTCACCGGCCCGCAGATGGGGGTTCCCCTCGGTGACCGCCTCGATCTCCCCGAAACCGGAGCTCACCGATGCGGCCAGGGAACCGGCGACGGCCGTGGCCTCGGCCTGGGTCCGGTACGGGGTGTCGGCGACCGTCAGCCGGGTGTCCGACCCGAACGCGCCGGCCGCCCGCGACGGACTCATACCGGGCGACACCGTGTTGCTGCGCACGGACTGCTCACGGGCCACCAGCCGCGTCTTGGTCTCGACGTCCCAGCCGCGCACCTCCACGTTGTCCGCCCCGTCCGCACCGGTCAGCACGGCCCGCAGGGCCAGCAGATTGCGCCCGTACTCGAGAACCATCGGGTTCCGGGCGGCGGAGGTGTCGGGTGAGGGTGCCGACGTGGCGGGTTTCGGCCTCACGAACTGCAACAGGCCCTGGTCGTCCACCCGTACGTGTGCGCCGCTCTCACCCGCGAGGTACTGGAGGAACTCCCAGTCGGAGACGTTGGGCTGGGTGAGCTGCCGGTACGTGACGGGCGCGGCCTCGATGGTTCCGCAGGCGAGCCCGGCGCCCGCGGCGACCTTGCGGACGATGTCCGCGGCCCTCATGTTGCGGTAGGCCACCACCTTCCGCCCGCGCTGCAGCCGGTGGGCTTTGGAGAAGGCCCGCACGACGGTGAACGAACCAGTGGTGTCGCTGTCCAGCTCGACTGCCGTGATCTCGCCGGTGAACAGCCGCTCGCGCACCCGTTCCTGCACGGTGACCACGGATATCTTCAGCGGGGTGCCGATGGTGAGCCCGGTGGCGGTGAGCAGCTTGTGGTCGGGATCCCGGTACGTCAGCACGGCGGTGTCCGGCAGGCCGACGTTTTCGTCGACCACGCAGCTCACCAACTGGGCCGCCCAGGCAGGGGGCAGCTCACCGGGGGCCTCGACGATCGGATCGGCGGCGAAGGAGCGGCCGGGGGCGGTCACCGGCCGCCGTCCGCAGTCGGGGTCTCCAGGCCGGGTACGACCAGCTCCCTGCCGGGGGCCAACTGCATCGGGTCGTCGATGTCGTTGGCGTGCGCGATCGTGCGCCACGCGGTGGCGTCGCCGTACTCCCGCCAGGCGAGCAGCGGCAGACTGTCACCGACGACGACCCGATGGGTACGCCGCGCCTCCCGCGAGCCCGATGTCGGGTTCTGGCCGGGTGTCTCGCCGCTCGCCTCCTCGATCGAGAGGGAACATGTGGCGCGCAGCGGCTTCCCGTCGACGTCGAAGAGGGTGTACGAGACGGACAGGCTGGACATCACACCGTCGAACGAGGTCGTCCGGGACGTGCCCCAGTCGAAGCGCACCCAGGGGCTGGCCGGCGTCTTGCGGGCCAGGCTGTTCGGGGTGGGCGCACACGCCAGCATCAGCTGCTCCACTGCCTTCTCCACCGAGTTGTCGTGGGTGGCCGTGGCGTCGAGGAAGACCTCCATGGACAGGGTCCGGGGGCCACTGCCCACGAACTCGGGCAGCGCGGACTGCTCGGCCATCCGGGACGGCGTGCGCCGCCACTCGGTGCTCTTGTTCAGCGACAGCTGCGCCGGGTTGAACTGCAACGTGAGCTGGGCGATCCTCCCGCCCGGCTTGGCGCCGACCTCCGCTGGTGGCTCCATGATGGTCAGCTGGGCGCGAGCACGACTCGTGCGGGCAACGGGTGACATCGCGTTCCTCCTTCCGGGACTTCACGTGTGACGAACTGCGGGTGTCCGCAGGCAAACCGATGAACGCTCAGGAGGGCTCCAGGCCCTCGTGCGCGATCTCCAGCGTCTCGATCGCCGGCTGGGAGCTGGCGGGATCGAAGGAGGGGCCCTGCCAGCGCACCGGCACGATGCCCTGTACCTGCCAGCTGATGATGCGGCTGAGGTCGGGACGGAGCGCGACGATCTCGCCGTCCTTGCGCTCGACCCGCTGGATCGTGTCGTTCAGCCACCGTGCGATCTTGAGCGTGTCGACGGTCACCGGGCGGGTCAGCGTGATGTTGGTCCACGTAATCCGCCCCGGCAACTGCCAGGTGAAGCCGTTGTTGCCGCCCTCGGCGTACTGCTCCAGCTCCACCTCGGCACCCAGGCCCGAGCAGGTGTGGAAGGCACCCAGGTCGTTGCCTCCGATCACCAGCTTGAAGAACACGCTCGTTGCGAAGATGTTGTCCGTCATGTGCTTTTCTTCTTCTCTGCTGTTTCCCAGTGCGTTGCCGGGCGGGACCGTGGTCAGCGACGGCCGTCGTACAACCGGCCGGCGCGCTCCCGGCCCCGGCGCAGGTCCGCTCGGATCAGTCGGCTCACCGGATCGAGGAGGCGACGTGCCAGTTCCTCGATCTCCGCGCCGGTCACCCGGTGAGCGGCCGGAGCCGCCGAATCGGGCGGGCCGGCCGATCCGGTCCTCGCCGACGAACCGGCGGGCTTCACCGGGGCCGCCCTGACCGGAACGCCGGTGATCCCGGCTTCGGCCGCCGCGCGCTGCACGGCCCGGGCCGTGGGTCCCGGACCGCCCGCCCCGGCGGCCGGACCGGGGGCGGGACGCGGCGGCTGCGGCACCCGCACCGAGAGGGCCGGCGCTCCGCCCGGCACGGCGCCGTCTCCGGGCGCCGGACCGGTGATCGCGGGTCCGGCGGATTCGGGTCCCACCGGCATCGCCATCCGCTGCACCGCCAGGGCGGCCGGTCCCGGCCCGGCCGTCGCGGGTGGATGCGGGCGCACCACCGGAACCGGCCGAGCGGCGGACGGCGCGGACGCCCCGGAGGGGGACGCTGACGCATGCGGTACGGACGCTCCGGGGGAGGACGGTGACGCGTACGGGAGGGCCGGTGCGGGGGACGGCGGAGCGAGGACGCGGGCCGGGCGGGATTCCCCGTGATCCTGCGCCGGCGGGTGGGCGTCGAGCCGGGACGGCGTGGTCGGCCCACCACGCGCCGAACGCTGCACGAGCCGCAGGAGGGAGCCGCCGGCCGACGGCCCGCGACCCGTCCGGCCGGTACCGGTCGCGGTCCTCGCCCCGGCGTCGTCCGGTGCGAGGCGAGCGGGACCACCGGACGTCGTCCGGCCCGACGGTGCCCCGCTCCGAGGGGCCGCGGGCCCGAGGTTTCCGGAGACCGAGCGCTGGACGGTCCCGCCGAGTCCCGGCCCTTCGGGTGTTCGTCCCGCGCGCGCCGGCCGTTCGGGCACCGCTGCCCGGCCGTCCACCCGGAACCGGTGCGGCGGGGCGGGTGCGGCGGGCTCGGTGTGCGGGTGAGGGGCCGTCGGCAGGGGTGATGTACCGGATGACGGCCGGTGCTGTCCGGGCGACGCACTCCCGCGCCCTGGTGGCGACACGGCGGCCCCCGGCTGCGGTACGTCACGACGCCACGTGGCTGCCACGACCGGCCGGGCCGTGCCGCCGCCCGCCGTCGCCGCCGGAGCCGAGAAGCCCTCGGCCGAGCCGGTGCTGACCTTCAGCGACCTGCTCGGGAGCAGGGCACGCGACCGCTGGACGGCAGGTGCCTGTCCTCCGGCACCGCCGGAGGGTCCGTACGCGCCTGCCGGCGCCCGCTCCGGAGCGACCCTCCGGACACGTACCGGAGCCGAGGGAGCCGAAGGAGCCGAGGACGCGGAGGGAGAGGATCCAGTGGCGGGTGCGGTCGTGGGCGTACGGGCGTCCACCGCGCGCTGGACGGCCGCGGGGCCCGGTGCGGCCGAGGCGGGGGATCCGGACGCGGGGGACGAGAGCACCGGCATCCCGGCAGGCCCGTCCGGCCGCGTCGGTGTCCGTACGGGCCCGGCCGGTGCGGACGGCGGGGGAGCCGAGGGCTCACGCGCCGGCGTCGTGCCCTGCCCGGGGCCCATGGCTCCCGGGTGCGTCCGACGGCGGTCACCGAGCAGGGGAGCGTCGTCCCGGAGCCTGGCCGTCGAGGGGAGCGAGGGGAGCGGGGCGCCGATCCCGCCGCGGGTACGCCTCGGCGAGCCGGCCCTGTCGGGCGGTGGCGGCGCCGACGCCCCGACAGGCTCCGAGGGTTTCGACGGCTCGTGCCCGGCGGGCTTCCGAGGCTGTTTTGGCCCGGAGGACGAAGCCCGTCCCGGAGCCGGTGCCGACTGGAGGGGCGGGGACGACCGGGGCGGCTCCGCGGCGCCGGGACGCAGGGACGGCTGCGGGCGCGCGGACGGTGACGTCGCCTCCGGCGGACGTGCGGTCACCGGGTCTGGTGCCGCCGATGTCTGCCGCTGGAGTACGGGCATGCCCGGTTCGCGCTGCCCCGGCGGGCCGGAGGGTACGACCCCGCGCCGCCCCGCCGGGTCGGCGGGCACGGCCCCGGAGGGCAGTTCCCGCAGCGGCTTGCCCAGGGCGGGCCGCACCGTCGTGACGTCGGGAGGTCCGGCGGAGCTGTCCGGTGCCGGTGCTGGCAGGGTGTCGGGAGCGGGGGCGGTGGCATCCGCGCCGGGGCCGCCCGGCCGATCGGACGTGATCCGCCGCACGGCGCCGTCGCCGGTGACGGGGGCGGACGGTGCGGATCCCGTGGCCGGCGGAATTCCGGTGATGTGCCGCAGCGGCAGCCCCGGGCGCCGGGCGACGATCAGCGGCGGAGCGGTCCGCCGGGGGCGCACCGCAGCGGGCCGGGTGCGCCGGGGTGCGGCCGGTGCCGGTACGGCGCCCTCGGCACGCTGCGATGCCGATGCCGATGCCGATGCCGGAGCAGGTTCCGGGCCTTCGGCCGATGCCGCACTCTTCGTCGGGGGTGTCCCCGACGTGGCCTCGGGGGCGGTTGCGCCGCTCCCGAGGGCAGCCCGTCCCGGTGTCCCCCGACCGGAGGAGGCGGGAGGCACCGGAGCGTTCGACCGCTGGACGGCCGCCGGGCCCTGCCTCCCACCGGTGGCTCCCCGGCCGACCGAGCCGCCCGCCGCGGGTTCGGCGCTCCCGTCCGCACCGGGCCGGGCGGCGCGCAGGAGCAGCGGTCCACCGGCGGACACCGCACGCGCGCCCGCGGGGCGGGTGACCCCGCGGATGAGGCCCACCGGCGCGGACGGCATCACGGCATGGCCGAGATCGCCGCCGAACGCGACGTTCTGCCACGAGGCGAGGCCGGACCTGAACCGCAGCCCGTCACTCACCCCGATCGAGGACCGGGCAACGGTCACCGCCGGCGGCGCGACCTGCCGCCAGCCGCCGTCCCAGTCACCGTCCCGCCGATCGGTCCGGTCGGCGCCCGAGTCGGTCCCGGTCGCCGGCCCGGCACCGGCTTCGTCCCCGCCCCGGGAGGGGGCGTCGGACCGCATCCGGTCCGCTCGGCGGAACCAGTTGCCGAACCCCATACGATCACCCGCCTTCGTTGACGCGGGTGTTGATCCGCGCTATCTCCCGGACCCACTGCTGACGCTCGCCGTGGGTGAGATCGAGAATGTCCTCACGCTGCCAATGGAAGTGGTAGGCGACGTACGCGATCTCCTCCCGCAGGCGGGGAAGCGCGTACGTCACGATTCCCCCAGGCGCCCACCCGAGAGATCCACCTCGAACGAGCCGTGGCACAAGGGACACGTCACCGCGGCGTGCGTGTGGCCCTCGCTGTTGATCCGCCGGTAGAAGTCCTGCAGGAACGCCACGTCGGTGGCGTACATCCGCTCGACCACCCCGGCGTGCACATCGGTGATGGTGCCGAGCCGGGTGATCACCTGGCTCAGCAGAACCACGCTCAGGTACGCCGGGTTCTCCTTCACCCGCAGGTCGATCTGCGGGCGCAGCTCGTCCCGTGCCGTCGCGAGCCGCATCGAGCCCTGTCGGTGCACCTGGCCCTCGTCGTCGACGTAACCGCGCGGCAGCTCGAACTCGAACTCCGTCCGCAGGTCCTGGCGTTCCCGTTCGCGCGCAGCAGGCGGCGCGGAGGCCTCCTCGCGTGCGGCGGACGGGGCGGGCGCGAGGGGGGCGAGGACTTCGTCGAGTCCGCCCGACGTAACGGTCCTGCGCCTCATTCGACCACGATCTCCTCGAAGGTGATGGTGACCGTCTCGGTGGCCGCGCTGGACTCGCCGGCCTTCAGCGACGGGCCCTCCCACTTGCTGGCCCAGCCCTGCATCAGCTGGATGCGCCGGACCGTGTCGCCCTTCGAGTCCTTGATCTCGATGGTGAGGTTCTGGCGCGCGGTGTCGACGGCCCCCTTGTTGAGGGTCTCCTTGATCCAGTTGGTGAACTCGCTGCTCTTGTCGATCCCGCGGGTGATCGTCACCTCACCCGCCTGGCGGGCGCCGGGCTGCTTGCGGATGATCTGCTTGCCCTCGGCGGTCACCTGACGGACCTCGACGACTTCCTCCTCGACGGTCAGACCGCTGACCTCCTGGATCGACTCGACGAGATAGCCGCCGAGCTGCACGCCGAAGACGTGGGTGGAAAGAGCGTCGCCCTCTGCCATGACTCTGTGTCACCTGTTCCGTTTGCGGACCCTGCCGGGTCACTCGTTGACGAGGCTGGTGCTGTCGGAGAACTGCGCGAGGCGGAAGACCACGAACTCCGCGGGCTTCACCGGCGCCACGCCGATCTCGCACACGACCTGGCCGAGGTCGATCGACTCCTGCGGATTGTTTTCGCGGTCGCACTTGACGTAGAACGCTTCCTCGGCCGTGCGGCCGAAGAGAGCGCCCCGGCGCCATTCCTCGGTGAGGAAGGCGGTCACGTTGCGCCGGATGCTCGACCACAGGCGGTCGTCGTTCGGTTCGAACACCACCCACTGGGTGCCCAGGAGGATCGACTCCTCCAGGTAGTTGAAGAGACGGCGCACATTGAGGTAGCGCCAGGCGGGGTCGGACGAGAGCGTGCGGGCGCCCCAGATCCGGATGCCGCGGCCGGGGAAGGCGCGCACGCAGTTGACGCCGATCGGGTTCAGCAGGTCCTGCTCGCCCTTGCTGAGACGGATCTCCAGGTCCAGCGCGCCGCGGATGACCTCGTTGGCGGGGGCCTTGTGCACGCCGCGCTCGCCGTCGCTGCGCGCCCACACGCCGGCGACGTGACCGCTCGGCGGCATCAGGGAGTTGCGGCCGGCCGCCGGGTCGAAGACGTTGATCCACGGGTAGTACACGGTCGCGTAGCGCGAATCGAATCCGGTGTCGTCGTTGCGCCAGGTACGGACCCGCTGCGCGCCCATGCCCGGCGGAGTGTCCAGCACGGCGACCCGGTCGCCCATCTGCTCGCAGTGCGAGATCAGCGCAAGCTGGACGGTCTTGACGCCCTCGGCGTCGATGTCCCCGCGCTGGTGGGCACTCATCAGGTCCGGAACGGCGACCATGGTGATCTCGTCGATCGCTTCGAGCCCCGCGAGCCCCGTGCGCTCCGAGGCGTCCCCGACGAACTCGGCCGGGTCGATGCGCGCGGCACCGGCCCCCGGGCCGGCAGCGGCGGGTGAGAGTGGGACGATCTGGTTCTCGGGGCGGCTCTGGGCCGTGCCGGGCTGCTCGACGACATCGACCAGCTTGGACTGGCGGGCCTGGGTGACCAGGTAGCCCTTGACGCTCTTGCGGGTGGAGACGTCGAAGGTCTCCACCACCTTGCCGGCCTGCCGCACCAGCAGCCGGAACCTGTCCTCCGGAGGCTTCTCCCCCTCGGCGTCGGCGACCTCCACCGAGAGGTCGCCACCCGTACCGGGCCGTGCGGACACCAGGAAGCCCCCGAGAGCGGCGGACGGAGCCGCCACGGTGACGGATCCGTCCACCGAGTCCTGCGCGGGGCCGCCCACGCGCACGACGTAGACCGCGCCGCCGCCGTTGGCGAAGTATCCGTGGACCGCGAGCGTCAGGTATGTGTCGGGCGCGTAGGTGCCGAAGGTCTGGACGTACTGGTCCCAGCTGGTCACCAGCGTCGGCCGGTGGAAGGGGCCGGTCTCCGCGAAACCGACGAAGGCTGCGACCGCCGTGCCGACGCCCTCGATGGGCCGTGCTCCGGACTGCACCTCCTCCACGTATACACCGGGGGTGAGGTACGACGGCATGCTCGCTCCTTCGGGTGGTCATCCGGTCGACGCCCAGTCTTGTCGGGCCGCCCCGACGGGCAGTAGGCCTCGGAGTCCTGGACACGGGGCAAGGACGCTGCCTTTCCAGGCACCCGGGCGACGGGGAATTCTTCCCCGCGCGGACGTTCGCGGCAGGCTTCCCGAGCCCGGCCCGAAGCAACTCTTCTGGTTCATTCGGCGAACGCGCGATGAACGCAGGTGTTACGAAAGGTGTATGGCGGTTCGTCGGCGCTCTGGTCGGCGGAAGTGCGGATGCCCGGACGCGGTGAATGACGGTGAATGAAGGCATGCGAGGCCAGCCCCTGCCGGGGCTCCCGGAACCGTTCGTGAACGTCCGTGCCGACGGCCGTCCCGTCATCCCCGGTGGGCGCGCGAGCGCGGCTGCGGCACATCGCCGCCTTTGTCGATGGCGCCCGCACACGCCCCGATGCGAACGCCCCTCCGTCGTGCCATGCGCCATCCGACGATGCCCGCCGCCTCCACGGCTGGCGGGACGGCCCGTGGTCGGAGCCCGATCGTGGGGTGATCACTATCGGCCAGAATGAGCCGCGCTCGATCGGTCGACCGACCGGCCCCTCGCGGTCGGAGGAGCCCGGCGGACCGCACCGGCGCCCGTGCGATGCCCTGCCCGGAAGGCGGCGGGAGGGGGCGGCGGGCATACGAACACCGGACGTTCTTCGCCCGCCGCCGGTTTCGCGGGGTGTCGCGGGTCCGCATCATCGGGGCGTGCGGGGAAAGGGTTTCGCCAACCACCGGCAAGCCGGGTTTCCCCGGGCCGGAATTTCTGCTGTTCTCGTGCCGCCCGGGGGAGCGGGAGGCCCGGCGCTTTGGTCTACGGTGCGAGGTCGCTCAGTATGCCGCTGACATTGAGTACCTGGTGGCATCCGGATGCTTGCGTTCCGGTAGCTGGAGTGCCCGGTTTGTCGCATGTCACGGAAGCGGTGACCGCGGCGTTCTCCGGAATCTGGATGGGGGTGACCCAGTGATAGTCCTGGTTGCGGAAGGTCTCGAGGGCGATGGTGGTGATTTTCCGGTTCCCGAACGTGATGGTCAGCACCCCTTCGTCGCCCTGGAAGTTCGCCACCACGATGTCCGTGACGCCGAACACCTTTCCCCTGGGCACCAGGTACGTCCCCTTCTTCTCGGCCCCGGCGCCGGTCTGCACGTCGATCGTCTCCGACATCTGCTGGTTGCCGCCGGCGCCCGTGCCCGTCGTCGAGCCGGAACCGCCCGAGCCGGATCCGCCGGGCCCGGTGGACGGGCCGGGACGGGTCCCCTGGCCGCCGTCCTGCCCCTGACCGCCGGCCGGATCGCCCGAGCCACCGGCCGAAGTCGCGCCCTGCTGACCGTTGTCCGGCCTCTTCTTCTCCGCGGCCTCGGACACCGCCTGTTTCGCGGTGCTCCGCACCGCGGGCCGGACCAGCGCGAACCACGCGATCAGCAGTGCGAGCAGCGCGGCCAGCACGATCAGCAACCACTTGGGCAGTACCGGCAGTTGCGCGAACTCGCCGGACAGCGTCTCCGGCCCGCGGGGCTGCTCGCCCTCGGCCTGCCGTTCGGCTCTCTCGGCGGCCTCGACCTCGAACGGCCAGGTGGCCGGCTTGCCGAACCAGATCAGCTTCCGGGCCCGTACCCGCAGGCCCATCTCGGCGGACTCGCCCGGTTCCAGGCGCCGTTGGCCCGGAGAGAAGGCCAGACGGAGTTCCTCCCCGGCCTGCGTTCCGGTGAGCGCGACGTCGACCGGGGTGTTCCCCCTGTTCTGCACCGAGGTCCGGAACCGGGCGCCCAGCCAGCCGCGGCGCCGTCGGGGATCCAGGTGGGCCCGGAGCTCGTGGAAGGGCTCGACGACCACCGCGGCCTCGGGGACCGCTACCGACTCGGGACGCTCCGCGGGCAGGACACGTACCCCCAGGGGCGTCTCTCCGGCCCGGACCTCGGGGGAGCGGGGCGGCGCGAGCCGCACGGTCACCACCTCGGAAGTGCCCGGATAGAGCGAGACACGCGCCGGCTCCACGGTGCTCCACGCGGCGCAGTCGCCGACCACTTCGAGCGTGTAGGCCTCGACGATGTCGCCGTCGTTGCGCACGGTCAGGGCCGTCGTCGCCTCGGCGCCGGGCGACACCGTCACCGTGGACATTTCGAATTCGGCAGATGTGGTCACGATGCGACGTTAAGCCGCGGACACGGTGGCACAGCAGGGACGCGAGGGCAACAAACGGGCAGGGCTTGTGCCCCGACGGCCCAACAGCACGGTGTCCCCGAGCCCCTTTCCCGGGCCAGGTCCCCCTGACGGAACCCGGCGTGAACGGGAAAGGCAACCGGCATTTCGAGCAGCAGCACATGAGGAAGACGAGCACAGAACGATGACGACGACAGACGTGAAGAACGGAGCGGCGGCGCGCGGGCAGTTCCGCAGGTCCACTGCTTCGGAACGCTCCGCCCAGCGCAGCGCGAGGAAGGCCCCGTTGGGCAGAGTCTCCGTAGCGGTGTACGCGGAGGATCTGATCCTTCAGACCGGCGTGATCCACCAGTTGCGCCCGCGTCCCGAGATAGAACTGACAGCGGAGTCCGAGGCCGACCGGGCCCAGGTCTCCTTAGTGGTGGTGGACATGGTGGACGAGCCCACCGTCCGGCTCCTGTCCCGTCTCCAGCGCAACACCGCGACCCGCACCGGACTCGTTGTCGGCTTCTTCGAATCGGGCGCGCTCCAGACCCTGATCGAGTGCGGTGTGGCCGCCGTGCTCAGGCGCGGGGAGGCCGACCAGGACCGTCTCGTCCACCTGGTGACGGCGATAGCCAACGGTGAAGGCGTACTTCCGGGCGATCTGCTCGGAAAGCTCCTCGACCACGTCAGCAGCCTCCAGCGCGCGGTCCTCGACCCCCGGGGGCTCTCGCTCTCCACCCTCACGGCACGGGAGGCGGAGATGATCCGGCTGGTGTCGGAGGGCTTCGGCACGGCGGAGATCGCGCAGAAGACCTCGTACTCCGAACGCACCGTCAAGAACGTGCTGCACGAGATGGCGACGCGGCTCGAACTGCGCAACCGGGCGCACGCCGTCGGCTACGCCATGCGGCACGGACTCATCTGAGTCCTGACTCGTGCTCCCGTGCGGACGGCGTGCCGACGCCGCCGCACGGGAGCACGCCGGTGTTCCCGGAGAGGGGAGCCGGAGAGGCGGACGCAAAGGGCAGCGGCTCCTTCCCCCAATCCGGGTACTCGGGGCCTGTTCCCGGCCCCGGGCGAGCGGGATGCTGGTGAGGGGAGCGTCATCAACCAGACTGTGAGGTGGGCCGTGACCGGCACTGCTGGCCCGGCGGGGCAAACCCGGCTGCACCGACTGGCGGGCGCGGTGGTGCTGTTGGCACCGCTGCTGGTGGCGGGCTCCGCATCCGCGCCGCAGGGTGCTCCGAGACTCGCCGCCGCGGCGGACGAGGCCCCGGTCGACGGCGGGCGCATCACCTACGCCGGGACCGAGCACCGCAGCCTCGGCCGGGTCACCCATACGTCCACCACCGAGCCGCTGTTCGGGACCGGACCGGCCCACTACGACCAGGACCCGTTCGTGCGTGGCGACTTGATGGTCTTCACCAGCCTGCGCGACAGTGCACGGCCGCAGGTGTACGTGCGCGAGGCGGACGGAGCGGTACGCAAGCTCACCAGCGACCGGGACGCCGCGCACCCCGAACTCTCCCCGGACGGACGGACCGTGGTGTTCGACTCCGCAGAGCGGGGGCCGGACGGCTTGGTCCAGCGCGAGCTGTGGACCGTCGGCGTCGACGGCACCGGCGTGCGGCGGCTGACGGACACTCGCAACAACGAGACCTCCCCGACCTTCTCCCCGGACGGCACGCGCATCGCGTACTCCTGCGACTCCGGCCCCGGAGGTACCGGGCTCATCTACGAACGGGCCGTCTCCGGCGGCTCGGCAAGGGTCATCAACGAAGAGGCCGGTGACGCGACCGAACCGGCGTGGAATCCGGTGGACGACGACGCCCACCGCGCCCAGGTCGCGTACACCCTCACCGCGAAGGCCGGCGCGCAGCCGCAGCTGAGGGTGACCGAGGGCCGCCCCGGCACCGATCGCCCGCTGCTCGCCGGTGCCCATGTCGGCTGGCGCGCCCGCTCGGCCGCCTGGCTGGCGGACGGGAAGGGCCTGCTCTTCCTCGGCCCCGGAGCCCCCTGCGGGTGCGAATACGACCGTGTCTACCGGACGACCGCCTTCGACCCGACCGAGCCGTCGATCGAACTCGACGAGGACCGCGCGGTCGAAGCGCCCACCTGGACCGGCCCCCTGGACACCGGGGCCGTCATCGTGACCCGGCGAACGCCGCGCGATGCGGTCGACGTGACGCTCCAGGACGTCCGGCAGGACGGTTCCGACCCGCGAGACCTCGGGCTCCTCATCCTGCGGGAGGACCCCGACGCCGCTACCAACACCGACCCCGACAAGGACCCGCTGTTCAACCCGCAGGCCCCGTACGACCCGTGGACCGAGCGGCAGAGCTACACACCGGACGGCCGCCGCATCGTCGTGACCCGCTTCGAGGGTCCGGAAGACGCACGCTTCGAGCGGATCTGGCTGGCCGACGCCGACGGCACCCACGAGAAGGCGATGCCGCTCGCCGGACGCGGTCCCCGTGATTGGGACACCGACGCCGCGTTCTCGCCGGACGGCACCAAGCTGGCGTTCACCAGGACCTCGCCCGGCGGGGTCGGCGAGAAAGCGGGACCGAGCAGCATCCTCATCGCGGACGTCGCCACGGGCGCGATCACCGGCAAGGTCGTTCCACCGTCGGGGCAGCTGGCGGGGCAGGACGCGCAGCCGGCCTGGTCGCCGGACGGCACCACCCTCGCCTTCACCCGCAACCATGTGATCCGGGGTCTGGGCGGCATCAAGCACATCTGGACCGTGCCGATGGCCGCGCTCGACCAGCAGCGGGACCTCAGCGCCACGATCTGCCCCGGTGAGTGCAAGAAGATAGACGACAGCCCCGCCTTCTCCCCCGACGGCACCACCATCGCCTTCAACCGGAAGGACGGCGGCAACGACCAGGGCAGCGGGCGCGGCGGCATCGTGGTCACCTCGGTGAACGGTGACGAGTGCCGGGTGGTGCTCCCGTCCGCCCAGCGCGACAACCCCGACGCCTGCCACCAGGACCTCCCGGACACCTCAACGACCGGCCCCTTCCAGCCCCGTGACGTGGCCTGGTCGCCGGACGGCGGGCGGCTGGTGATGAGTTCGCGCCGGGCGTCGGGACCGGGCTCCTCGGAGCAGCTGTCCGTGCTGGACCTCTCCTCCGGCACCCTGACGCCGTTCGGCGAGCGGCTGACCGGGCGGCAGAAGGAGCCGGCCTTCCAGCAGTCGGTCGACCTGTCGCTGACCGCGCCGCCCACCGGACCCGCGGTGGAGGTCGGGTCCTCCGCTTCGGTGACGGTCACCGTCACCGACCGGGGCCCCGCGCACTCGCCCGGCACCATGTTCACCGTCGACCCGCCGTCCGGCGTGCGCCTGGAGGACATCACCACCCCGACCGGGTCCTGCTCCACCGGGTCGCCGCAGTGCGACCTGGGCGTGCTCCGGCCCGGGGAGAGCGTGGACGTCACCGTCCGGCTGACCGGGGTGACCACGGGGGATCAGCGGGTCGGCTGGTCGGTCACCGGCGCCGTACTGGACCCGAACCCCACGGACAACGCCACCGGGACCGTCGTCCCGGTCCGGGACGCGGCGGCGCCCACCCCCACCCCGACCCCAACGACCTCGCCGCCCCGGCCCCCGGCCCCCCCGACCTCGCCGCCCCGGCCCCCGGCGCCCCTGCCGCCCGAGCCCGAGGCGGGACCCGGCGTCGCCGTGCGGGCCCAGCCCAGCCCCGGCTTCGTCGGCGGCCGGGTGGTGGTGACGTACACCGTGCGCAACGGACGGAACGCCCTCGCCACCGGCCTGCGGCTGAAGCTCGGCCTGCCCGCACGCATCCCGGCGGGCCCGCTTCCGGCGGGCTGCACGTCCGGGGTGTGCACGCTGCCCGACCTGGCTCCGGGAGCCTCCACGGTGGTCCGGGTCGTGCTCGTGCCCGACCGGGCACTGAGGACGACCATCACCGGCACGCTGACCACGACCGGTACCGACGCCGACACCCGCGACAACGTCGCCAGGACCCCACTGCGCATTCTCCAGCCCCGCATCGTCGCGGTGCCCGCCGTCGGCAAACCGGGGTTCGTCACCTCCGTGCGGGGCAAGGACTTCCCGCCAGGGGCCCCGGTGAGGCTCACCTGGAAACCGGGGATCACGGCGACCGCACCGCCCACCGTCCCGCGCGCGGACCGTACGTTCATTGCGCAACTGCTGATCCTGGTGAAGGACCGGACGGGACCGCGCACCATCACCGCCACGGGACCCGGGTTCAGCCCGGTCACCACATCCTTCCTGGTGGTCGGCGGCACCATCGTCCCGCCGGACGAGGTGGGGCGCCGGTGATCCACGAAGTCGACGAGGGACTGCGGCTGTTGCTGGTCGAAGCGGGTCTCCAGGAGAGCGGTGTAGACCTGGTCTTCGACGCGCCGACGAAGGAATGGTCCGCTCGGCGCAACGCACCCACGGTCAGCGTCTTCCTGCACGGCATCCGCGAGGACGCGACCCGGCGCCGCACGGGCACCGCCGACGAGCACGACGACCGGGGAATGGTGGTCGGCTGGCGGACCCCGCCGCGCTGGTTCGAGCTGACCTACCTGGTGACCGCCTGGACCAACCGTCCGCAGGACGAACACCGGCTGCTCTCCGAGGTGTTGCGCTGCCTCGTACGATCGGACGTGCTGCCGGCCCGGATGCTCACCGGCAGCCTCGCCGAACTGGGGCTGACCGTGGAGATCGAGGCGGCGGGCTCGGGCACCGACCGGCAGGCCACCGCCGACGTGTGGTCCGCGCTCGGCGGCGAGCTCAAGGCCGCGATCGACCTGCGGGTGCGGGCACCGCTGGCAGGCGAACGGACGTCCGCCGGCCCGCCGGTCACCGAAGGGCTGGTGGTGCGGGCCGCGCCCGCACGGGACGGCGACGGGGCGGGCCCGGGGCGCCGGCTGCGCTACGACGGGGCGTCCGATCCCGGTGAGCAGGGCTTCGCCGCGGAACGCGAACGGCAATTGCCGCCCGGTCGGCGCAGGCGCGGGAGTGCGGCTCGATGACCACGGCACAGGGCATCGGGACCGCCCGTGAACTGCCCGACGCCCCGACGGCCGTCGAGGAACTCTGGGAGCGGTTGATCCACGTCGAGCAGCGGGTCAGGAACGCCGTCGCGGTCCGGCGGGCCGCCGACCCGCAACCGGACGATCCCTACCGGGGGCAGTACCTCACCCCCGAGGGGGCCGAACGGATCCTGGCGGCCCGCGACGCGTTCGGGCCCGTACCGGAGTACGCGTCCGAGCCTTCGCCGCATCCGCGGTCCGGGAGCAGGCTCCGCCGGCTTGCCGAGGACTTCGGTCTGACACCGCTCGACGTCGACCTGCTGATGGTCGCGATGGCGCCGGACATCGACATCCGGTTCGAGCGGCTCTACGGCTACCTCAACGACGACCTCAACCGGCGCAGGCCGACCATCGGCCTGGCACTCGAACTCTGCGGAATGCCTGCCGCGAGCTCCGGCCGCTTCCGGTTCTCGCCGTCCGCCCCGCTGGTCGCGGGCGGACTGCTGACGGTCCTGGAGGCCGACCGTCCGCTGCTCTCACGGGTGCTGCGGGTGCCGGACCGGGTCACCGCCCACCTGCTCGGCGACGACGAACCCGACGGGAGGCTGCGCGGACTGGTCCGGGTGGCCGGTCCCGAGGACGAGCCGGACCCGGAGCCCCAGGCAACGCGGGTCGCGGCGGCGCTGGGCACGGGCAGCGGCCTGGTGCATCTGCTGGACCGGGGAGGCGACCCCGGCGGACTTGCCGTGCGGGCGTTGCTCGCCGCGGGACGGCGCCCGCTGCTGGTCGACGTCGCGGCGCTCGTCGGCGTCCCGCAAGCGGCGGAGCTCGTCCGGACCCTGGCGGCCGAGGCCCGGCTGAGCGGAGGCGGTGTCGTCCTCGGGCCGATCGAAGGGCTCGCGCCCGAGCGCCCCGAGGGAGCCGGACTGCTCGGCAGCCTCTGCGCGGCGGTCAGCGGCACGCCGCTGATCGCGTACGGGAAGAAGGACTGGGACCCCCGCTGGAGCAGGGAGAGCCCTGTTCCGGTCCGTGTCCTGCCCGCCGGTCCCGCAGGCGCGGCGCGGCAGTGGAGCCGGGCGCTCGCCGCGGCCGGCACCGCGGTCGGGCTGTCTCCCGAGAACGTGCGGGCAGCCGGGGAACTCGCGGCGGCCGTCACGTCCTACCGACTCGACTCCGAGCAACTGCGCAGGGCCGCCACCGTCGCCTCCCGGCTGGCGGCCGCGCATGGGCGTCCGGTGGACCCGATGGACCTGCGCAGGGCGGTCCGGGCCCAGAACGGCGCGGGGCTCGAACGGCTCGCCCGCCGCATCGAGCCGACCGTGGGCTGGGACGACCTCGTCCTGCCCGCCGCGACCCGCCGGCAGCTGTCCGAACTCGCCCTGCGCGCACGCCACCGCGAGCAGGTGCTCGGCCAGTGGCGGATGCGGCCCGGCGGAGGCCGGGGGCGAGGGGTCATCGCGTTGTTCGCCGGCGAGTCGGGCACCGGGAAGACCATGTCCGCCGAAGTGGTGGCCTCGGAGCTCGGCATGGACCTCTACGTCGTGGACCTGTCCATCGTGGTGGACAAGTACATCGGCGAGACCGAGAAGAACCTCGAAAGAATCTTTGTCGAGGCGGCGGAAGTCAACGGCATCCTGCTGTTCGACGAGGCGGACGCCATCTTCGGGAAGCGTTCGCAGGTCAAAGACGCTCAGGACCGCCACGCCAACGTGGAGTCGGCCTATCTGCTGCAGCGGATCGAATCCTTCGACGGGATCGCGGTGCTCACCACCAACTTGCGGGCCAATCTCGACGAGGCTTTCACCCGCCGCCTCGACGTGATCGCGGAGTTCCCCATGCCGGACGCCCAGCAGCGACTGGCCCTGTGGGACCGCTGCCTCGGGACAGCGATCCCGCGCGACGCGGACCTCGACCTGGAATTCTGTGCGCGACGCTTCGAGCTGGCAGGAGGATCGATCCGCGCCTGCGCGGTGACCGCCGCGTATCAGGCGGCGGAATCGGGGGGACCGCTCGGTATGGAGCAGATCGTCTCGGCCGTGCTCCAGGAGTACCGCAAACTCGGCCGGCTGGTCATGGAGAGCGAGTTCGGCCCTTGGCTGGACCGTGCGCAGGGACGCGGCGGGGGATAGGACGGCAAGCCGCGGGCACCCTCGCCGCGGTGGGGGACGCGGACAACCGAACCCGCGGAATATGCGGAACATTCTGACGGCTCGGCCCGTCCGGTACGACCGGACGGGCCGAGCCGTTCCCTGCGCTCAGAAGTCGCTGCCGTAGGCCGTTCGGGTGCCTGCCGACCAGATGTCAATGCGGCGTAATCGGTCTCTCGTGCGGGAGCTCATGCCAAAGCGGGACGAATGGTGGGCAAGTTCGACAACTGCCCGTCGCACCTGCGTGATGGACGACTACCGTGTGTGTCCGGCGATCAACGGTGGGCTCATGTCTTGCGAGCCTGCCGGACCGATGAACCGAGCCTGACCAAAACCGTAGGTGCCACCGCATGAACGCCGATTCCTGGTGCGCCACGTACCGAGGACACTGATGTCTCAACTTCGCGCACCCCAAGCGCGACCGGAACGCCGAGAGGGCGGACGGCACGGCCGACCGGGTGCCCGTTCCCACTCGGCCACGGCCAGGCCGCGCGCCGCCCAGCCATCCCCCGAGGCGCGCATAAGCCCCCAACTCCTGCGCGCCGCGGTGCTGCCGGCCGTCGCCGCGGCGCTGAGCGGAGCCGCAGCGGTCGTCTTCACCGTTCGTTCCACCGGAGCCCGGCCGTCCACCGAACTGTGGATCGCTCTGGGCGGGGCCGGTGCGCTGGCCCTCGCCGCCGTGCTGGCCGCGTATCTCGCGGCCAACCGCGTCGCCACCACCGTCTTCGGCCGCTGCCTGGCGCTCCGCCGCGCCAGCGCCCACGGCCAGGCCGAACTGCACCGGGTGGTGGAACAGCTCCGTAACGGCGAGCCCGTGCCCGCACGGCGGCCCGCGCCGCCCGCCGTTCCCGGCAGCGACGCCTTCGAGCTGCTCGCGCAGGAACTCGGCCGCCATCAGGAAGTCGCCGTGGCCGCGGTCGTGCAGGTGTCCCGTCTCTCCGACCACACCGGCGAGGACCAGAAGGTCGAGGTCTTCGTCAACCTCGCCCGCCGGCTCCAGTCGCTCGTCCACCGCGAGATCCAGCTGCTCGACGAGCTGGAGCACGAGGTCGAGGACCCCGATCTGCTCAAGGGCCTTTTCCACGTCGACCATCTCGCCACCCGCATCCGCAGGCACGCGGAGAATCTCGCGGTGCTCGGTGGCGCCGTTTCCCGGCGGCAGTGGAGCAACCCCGTCACCATGACCGAGGTCCTGCGCTCGGCGATCGCCGAGGTCGAGCAGTACCCGCGGGTCAAACTGGTACCGCCGATCGACGGCACACTGCGCGGACACGCCGTCGCCGATGTGATCCATCTGCTGGCCGAACTGGTCGAGAACGCCACGGTGTTCTCAACCCCGCACACCCAAGTGCTGCTGCGTGCCCAGCAGGTCACCGCAGGGCTGGCCCTGGAGGTCGAGGACCGGGGCCTCGGCATGCCCGGAAGCGAGCAGCAGCGGATGAACGCCCTGCTCGCCGACCCCGACCAGGTCAACGTGGCCGATCTGCTCCAGGACGGCCGGATCGGCCTGTTCGTCGTCGCGTCACTGGCCCGGCGGCACGGCATCGCGGTCCGGCTGCAGAGCAACATCTACGGCGGCACGCAGGCCGTACTCGTCCTCCCCCGGTCCCTCCTGGGCCTGGACGGTGACGTTCCGGCCGGGGGCGACGCGGCCCCGGTACCGCCCCCCGGTCCCGTGCATCGGCCACCGGTCGAGGACGCCACCGGCGGCCACCGCAGGACGAACGCGGACCGGGGCCTGGGTCCCGCGCCGAGTCCACGGCCCAGCACCAACCGCCAGCCCTACGTCCCCAGCCAGCCGCTGCGCCTGCATCAGCCGGCCCAGCAGGCAGCACGCCAGGGCGAAGCCCCACCGCTCCCGCTGCGCGCGGAGCGCCTCGACCGCCCCGCCCGGGCCGATGCCGGTCCTGGGAACCGGGGCACCGACGACGTACCCGGGGCACTTCACCCGGAGCCCGGCGTGGTACGCGGCACCATGGGCCGGCCCCAACTGCCGAGGCGGGCCAACCAGGAGCACCTCGTCCCACAGCTCAGGGAGGCACCGGCCCCACGCAGCGAGGACGAACACGCCCTGCACGACCCGGGACTCATGGCGGCCTTCCGACGCGGCATCGAACTCGCGGAGGCCCGTACCGAATCCGAGGCGGACACCGCCCAGGCGGCGGACACGAGCCCCGGAACGGCGCCTGCCCCGCAGGCCCGGCAGCCCCGGGCCCCGCTCGAACCGCTGCCGGTACGCGGAGTCACGGCAACCGTCGCCCCGTACCCCCAGGCCCAGGCCCAGGTCCCGGACACGAACGCGCCCGGGACCAGCGACCCCCTCGAAACGAACACCTCGAAGGAGTAGATGCACCATGGCGACCGATATGCCGTCCGGTCAGGTCTCGGACCTCGACTGGCTGCTGAGCGGACTGGTCCAGCGCGTCCCGTACACACGCAGCGCAGTCCTTCTCTCCGCCGACGGGCTGGTGAAATCCCTCCACGGCATGGACGCCGACAGCGCCGACCACATGGCGGCGCTGGCCGCCGGCCTGTACTCGCTCGGCCGCAGCGCCGGCGCGCGCTTCGGTGACAGCGGCGACGTACGCCAGGTGGTCGTCGAGCTCGACTCGACGCTGTTGTTCGTCTCCACCGCGGGCTCGGGCACCTGCCTCGCCGTTCTCGCCGGCCGTGAGGCGGACGCGGCGGTGCTGGGCTACGAGATGACGATGCTGGTCAGGAGCGTCCGGCCCTACCTGATGACTCCGGCAAGACAGGCGGCCGGGGTCCCGAGCACCACGGGGCTGTGAGGGTGTCGGTTCCGCAGGACGCGCCGTTGCTCGACGACGCGGCCGGCCGGCTCGTCCGCCCGTACACCGTGAGTGACGGCCGGACCCGTCCGACGGCCGTGCTCGATCTGCTCTCCCTGGTGATGGCCACGGGGAACGAGCCACAGGTCCACCTCGGTCCGGAACACTCCGTCGCGCTGGGGCTGTGCGGCGGCCCCACCTCGGTGGCCGAGATCGCCGCCCATCTGCGGCTGCCCGCAGTCGTCACCAAGGTGCTCGTCTCCGACCTGGTGGACTGCGGAGCAGTCACCGCGCACCCGCCCGCCTTCCATGACATGCCCACCGACCGATCTCTGCTGGAGGCAGTGCTCGATGGCTTACGACGACAGCTCTGACGGCTTCGGCAGCCCAGCCGCGTACCAGAACAGCGCACGCCCCGAAGGCTTCGGAGGTCTCGGAAGCCATGGAGACCCAGGAAGCCACGGGAGCCATGGAAACCACGGTTGTCCGGAAGGCTATGGCGGCTCCGGCGCTGCGTACGGCTCCGGCGGTTCCCATGACGAAGGCGGCGGGTATGACTCCGCCGGGTCCGACGCCTCCGAAGGCTTTCCCGTCGCGCTCAAGGTGCTGGTGGCAGGCGGGTTCGGCGTCGGCAAGACGACCTTCGTCGGCGCGGTCAGCGAAATCGCGCCGCTCAGCACGGAAGAGCTGCTCACCCAGGTCAGCGCCGCGACCGACAGCCTCGACGGCATCGAGTCCAAGACCTCCACCACCGTGGCGATGGACTTCGGCCGCATCACCCTCGACGAGCAGCATGTGCTCTATCTGTTCGGCACGCCCGGCCAGGAACGCTTCTGGTTCATGTGGGACGAGCTCTCCCAGGGCGCGCTGGGAGCGGTCGTGATCGCGGATACCCGCAGGCTCGCGGAGTGCTTCGCCGCCGTCGACTTCTTCGAGCGGCGCGGCATCGGATTCATCGTCGCGGTGAACGAGTTCGACGGCGCCTACCGCTACGCCCCCGAGGAGGTACGGGCCGCACTCGACCTGGGACCGGACGTGCCGGTCGTGCTCTGCGACGCCCGGATCGCCAGCTCCGGCACCGGGACCCTGGTCACACTGGTCCAGCACCTGATCAACGTCACCTCCGCCCCGGCCCCGTTGACCGCTTTCGGAGCCCACACGTGACCCGGCATGCCGCCGGACGGCTGCTGCTCACGCCCGTCGACCGCGATGTCCTCGTCCGTACCCAACGGCTGCGGACCCTGGGCCTGGGGGAACGAGCCGACGCCTCGTTCGACAACTTCGACGCCTTCGCCGACCGGGTCGCCGAAGTGACCGGCGTGCCCTTCTCGATGGTCAACTTCATCGACGGGAACCGGCAGTTCTTCGCCGGACTGCACACCCCGGCCGGCACGCACAGCGGCTCCCACCTGGGCGCCACGGCCGCGGGCAGTGGCCGTGCCGGCCGGTATGTGGCCCTCGACCGCGGCTACTGCCCGCATGTCGTCGTACGGCGCAAGGCGCTCGTCCTGGAGGACGTCTGCGACTACCCGCGCTTCGCGGGGAATCCGGTGGTGGACGACATAGGCATCCGCTCCTATCTCGGCGCGCCTCTCATCGACCGCACGGGCATCGCTCTGGGCGCCGTCTGCGCGGTCGACACCGTGCCCCGCCCGTGGGGCAGGGCGGGGCTCGACACGATCAAGTCCTTGGCGCTTGAACTGGTCGGGCACATCGACCGGCGGGAGGGGAGCACCATCGGCAGCTGACCGCGGTCAGACCTCGACCGTCGTACCGTCCAGGAACGTCAGTACCACCGATTCCGACCCCGCCCGCACCCGCACCGAGTCGCGCAGCGCCGCAGGATGCACGGTGTCCCGGGAGAGGGCGACCAGCGACACATGGATGCTCCGCCCGCCCGGGTGCGGTCGGCTGCGCAGATACGGGATCGCGGAGTGCGGCCCGTACGCGTTGGACTGGACGTCACGGGCCACAGCGGCCCCTTCGGCACCACCGTCCCAGCCGTACAGCGCGACCAGTGCGCTGCTCAGACCGTCGGCGGTACGGGCCAGCGCCCAGTCGGGACCCGACAGGGCGAACGGACTCTCCGCGTGAGCGACCGCGTGACCGCCCTCCCGTACCACCGCACCCTCGGGCGCCTCGACCCGGTGCACCCGGACTTCCCACGGGCCGTGCAGCACACTCGTCGTCTCGATCCGGTACGGCTGATCGTCGCCGGGCAGCCGGGCCGCGTACCAGGAGGCGGCGACGCGGTCCTCGCAGCGCAGCGGATGGATCCGGCGGCGCGGCGACGGGGTGCCGTCCGGGGCCACGAGTGCCAGATGGCCGTCGATGGAGCGTGCCACGGCGTGCGGAGCGGCTTCGGGAGCCGTCGCCGTCGAGTAGGCGAACTTCGCGTAGTGCGGGTCCTCCGCGCCCTCGGACGGGTCGGCCGTCTCGTCGTACGGCGGATTGTGGTCGCTGCCGTGATTGATCAGCCGCACGATGCCGTCGTCGCGGGTGCCGTGCAGCAGCCAGCCGGGGGCCGGCAGCGCGGTGAACCGGTCGGACTCCTCGACGGGCAGCGGGAGTTCACGCGCCGTCCACACGGGATGGTCCGCCGGGAGCAGCAGCCCGAGGAAACCCTTGCTCGCCCAGTACGGCGAGGCGGGGCCGGAGTACGGCTGGGTGCTGGGCAGGAACGTGTCGTACCAGCCGAGCGTCAGCAGCCCCCGCTGGTCCGGCACACCGCGCTCGGCGAAGTGCCGCATCGTTCCCGAGGCGAGCCGGCGTGTGAGCCCCGGCGCGAGCGGGGTGCAGTCGGACAGCGCCCCCATCCACACCGGTGCGAGTGCGGCGAACCGGTACGTCAGTGAGCGGCCCTGATGGACCGGAGCCCCGTCGGAGCCGAAGAAGTGCGGATAGTCCTCCAGGAACCGGCTGAGCCGGTGCCGGTAGACCTCGGTGCGGCCTCCGTCGTCGGGGCCCGCGATCCGGGACCACAGCAGCGGGTACAGGTGCATGGCCCAGCCGATGTAGTAGTCGAAGTTCCGGCCGTCCCCGTCGGTGTACCAGCCGTCACCGACGTACCAGTCCTCGATCCTGTCCAGATTGCTCTCGATGTCCTCGCGGCTGTACGGGGCGCCGACCGAGGCGAGGAACTGCTCGGACACCACCTGGAAGAGCCGCCAGTTGTTGTCCCAGGTACGCCCGCCGACGAACCCGGAGAACCAGTCGACGACCCGCTCCTGCACCCGGGCGTCCAGCCGGTCCCAGATCCACGGCCGGGTCTCGTGCAGCGCGACCGCGACCGATGCCGCCTCCACCATCTGCTGCGAACAGTCCGTCAGCCGCGGCCACGCCTCCCCGCTCGCGGGATCCGTGCCCGCGGCCAGGCCCGCCGTGTACCGCTCGATCAGTGCGGGGTCGACCGCTCCGCCCGCGCCCGCTATTCGGCAGGCGGCGAGCAGGAACGACCGGGCGAACCCTTCGAGACCGTCCGAGACGACCCCCGACCAGCTGGTGCGGCCCGGCAGCCGGTACTGCGCGAAGCCGGGTGTCGCGTAGGGCACCAGCGCATCCAGCATCCGGTCGGCCGTCGCCGCCCAGTGGGCCCGGGTCCAGCCGGTACGGGACGACAGGAGCCGGTCGGGCGGCGGCAGTTGCAGATGCGGTGCGACGGACATGGTGGTGCTGCTCCTCGGAAGGTACGCGGGGTGGGTTACTGGGTGAGTTCGGCGCGGTGGGTGTGGCCGCGCGAGCCATCGACGGCGACGGTGAGGACGGGCCTCGGGCCCGGGACGAGGCTCACCGAGTCATCGGCGTCCACCACCGACCGCACGCGGAACGGCAACTCGACCGAGAGCGTGGTGAGCGCCCGTCCCGGGTCGGCGACCGCGACGCTGACGCGCGCGCCGTGGCGCCGCACGAGCACCGACGCGGGGCCCGATGCGGTGATCCCGGCCGCCGTCCCGGCGCGCCAGAAGTTCACCGCGGTCAGTCCCGCCCGGCGTACCTCCACGGCCTGCGCGGTGGCGTCGTTGGCGACGATCCGGACCGGCCGGGACCGCGACCAGGCGGCGGTCGCCGCCTCCGACGCGCCGGGCAGCAGTACGTAGGCGTAGTGGGCATCGGTGGGAGAGGAGCCGTGATCCACCCAGAGCGTCAGATAGCGGCGGGTGACCGGATCTGCGCTGCCGCCCGTGTCCGACCCCGAGTTGATGTCCTGCCAGGAGCCCCTGCGCTGTTCACGCAGGGCGTGCAGGGCGGTCCCCCCGGGGAACACGTATCCGCCCACGCCGTCCACGTGCGCCCACCGGGCTCCGTCGAACTCCTGGGTCCAGCCCTGGTCGACGGGCTGCCGGACGCCGTCGACCAGCAGCCGGTGGCTGCCGTCGGTTCCCAGGTTGCGGTTCTCCACGATCGTCTCGACCCGGCGGCCGTCGCTCGCCGTGATGCCGGCACCGAGCGCGATCACCGCGTTGTCCAGCAGGAACCACGACTTCCTGGTCCGCAGGGTGGTGCCCTGGGCGCCGATCACCTCCATCGCGGCCGCCACGTACCTGCCGTCCAGCACGGCACCGCCCGCGACGGCGTTGGACGGACGGTAGGTGGACGTGCCCGCGCTCGTGCCGAGATCGGTGCGCTGCCGGGTGTCGACCGTGGTGCCGGGGAGCCGGTACGGATCGACGGTCGGCCAGAAGCCGTCGTTGTACTGCCGCATATCGTCGCCGTCGTACAGATACGTCATGCCGTCGCCGGTGTACCAGCCGTGCAGGTTCTCGCCGTTGCCCGCTTCGTACGCCGAGATCCGCTTCGACGACAGTGACAGCGCGCAGGCCCAGCCGGGGCGGCGGTGCACCACGCGGTCCATGTCGGCGAAGACGGAACTGCCGGTAGTACGCGCCTCGGCGGGAACGGTCCCGTCGTTCAGGACGGCCTTGGCCAGGGCGAGTTGGGGCAGGCTCGCGAGGCTCTCGAAGGGGGTGGTGCGGTTGCGGGTCAGCCAGCCCTTGACCAGTGCCCGCCAGCGCCCCGCGTACTCGGCAGGTGCACCGGACGCGAGGAGCAGGATCGCCGCGACGGCCGCCGCGCCGTCGCGGTGGTCACCGGCGGCTTCCCGGGAGATCGCCCGGCCGCGCACCGAGTCCATCATCAGTCCGTCGAAGATCACCGGGGTGAAGGTCCGCTCGACGGCCTCGTACACCACCGACACCTTCGGATCGGCCACCGCCCACTCGGAGCCCGCCAGCAGCGCCAGCAGATAGGCGGTGCCGCTGAGCAGCACGACGCCGTACGTACCGGTGTAGGCGACCACATCGTGCTGGATGAACGACCCGTCCTGGTAGAAGCCGTCACCCGATGTCACGTACCGGAAGAGGCTGTTGCGGCCAAAGTCGCGTACGTCGGAGAGTGCGTCACGGGCCGAGACCAGCTTGGCGGCGTCCCGTCCCAGCAGCCCGCGCAGCGCCACGATGACGGCCTTGTCGGTGCGGTTCGCGCCGGTCTCGGAGAGCGTGGGGTAGTTGGTACGGCGGTCCGCGTTCGGGCAGTACCGGTCGACGACCGCGAGATAGTCCGTCAGATCGGCTGTGGGGAGCCGGTGGCGCAGGATGACCGAGCAGTCCATCAGCGCACGCGGGGCGCCGATCTCCCAGAACCACCAGTTGCCCGTCTCGGGCTTGGCCGGGTTGTACGCGGTGTCGTGGCTGAAGCGCAGCGCGGCGACGAGAGCATCCGCCACCTGTGTGCTCCCGGCGAGGGAGGTGCCCTCGGTGGCCCAGGCGGTCGCGAGGGTGCGCAGCCGCGTGTAGCTCTGGCCGAAGTTGCCCGGGTCGGTGAGGGGCGAGAGGTCGGACCAGAGCGCGGTGCGTCCGGCGCCGCGATCGAGGGTGTTCCAGAGGCCCCTGGCCGTGGCGTCCAGTGCCGCGACCGCGGCCGTGAAGTCCGTGTCGGCGAGGTCGAAGCCGCCGCCGGTGAGCAGCGTTTCGGCCCGCAGGAGCAGAGTGTCGAAGTCGGCGGTGGCCTCGGCTTCGGCCGATGCGGCCGCGGCCGGACGGGCCTGCGCGGCGCCGGCCGATGTCAGGAGTGTCGTCGCGGCCGTGACGGCGGTGGCGCTGCTCGCCGCGAGGAGGGTTCTTCTGCTGAGGTTCACGGTGAACTCCCTTTCGTTGCGGTCAGTCGGCCAGCATGGACGGGTCGACGGGCGGCTTCGGCAGGTTCAGGGCGGCCAGCTCGGCCTTGCCGGTGGCATCGATCGGGAACGCCCAGGTGTTCACGAAGAAGTCCGTGAGGTCGTAGCCCGCGACACGGCTGGAGTACGTGGCGAGGGCCCGGTAGCGCTTGTCGTTCTCCGTGTACTGGGACTGCGGATTCTCCTCGCGGACCAGCTTGTGCAGCCGGGGCCAGAAGTCGTCGCCGAAGGCCAGTTCCAGCTGGCGCAGCGGGACGAGCTTCTCGTACGCGCCGAAGGAGTTCTCGTACGTCAGCCCGGCCGTGCCGAACTTGAGCTGCGCGGACTGGAAGTAGGTGAGCCCCGTCTTCGGGTCGGCTGTGAGGAGGTTGGACGGCTGCTTCAGGGTGCGTTGCGCCGCCAGCGAGTAGATGTTGACCGTGACCTCGGTCAGACCGCCCGGCTTGTAGGCGAACTGCTGGTGCAGGTGGCCGAGTTCGTGGTAGAGCCCCCAGCCGCGGGTCCGTAGCCCCTCCACCGTCGTGGCGCGGTCGAGATAGGCCCGCGGGAAACCGTTGTAGCCGTGTGTGGCGTAGGCGCCGACACCGGCCGGAACCTTGCTGACCTCGGTGAAGTGGTAGGGCCCCGCCTTGCGCAGGTGCACCGGCTTCGAACCGTCGAGACCGCTGATCCGGGCGTGCGAGTCGATGATCGTCTCGACCAGTCCGAGCAGCGCCGCATGGTCCTCACCGCGGTAGAGCAGCGCGCCCTCGCGGGTGAGCGTCATGATCGTGTGCGGCGCGTGGAGTTCGGCGTACGGCGATTCGGTGAACGTGTCCAGCTGCCGCTGGTAGTCGGCCTCCGTGGTGCGGCCCAGCGCGAAGACCGGCATGGGGACGGCGCCGGAGCGGACCAGCACGCCCGCGCGCTCGCCACGGCCCGTCAGGGTGAGGTAGACCGGGCCGCCGTGCGGGTCCGCGACGGTGTTGGCACCCGCGGTCAGCGGATAACTGCGGGGCTCGGTGACCTCGCCGTAGTAGTCCCAGGCGCCGATCCAGAGGGTGGGCAGCAGATCGTCGTACGGCTGAACGGTGAGGGAGAGCGGGACGCCCGCCGGAACGTACAGGCCCGTGGGCTGGAACTCCGAGCCGCGCAGGGCCTGTCCGAGCCGCAGCCGCTCGGCCTCGGCGGCGGGCCGGGCCGTCAGAGTCAGCTCGACCGGGCGGGCACCCGGCGAGGCAGCGACACCGCCCGTCGCGGCCCGGGCGGTGCCGGCACCGGCGCCGAGCGCGAGCGCCGCTCCGGCTCCGGCCGCGGCGGCGAGGACTGAACGCCTGCCGACGGGGGAGGAGGCGGCGGAACGGGCGGTGGAGGAGCCGACGGAGTCTGCTGAGTCGATGGGCATACGCATGCGGAACTCTCCCTGCAGAAACGAGTGAGGGGCGGAAGCGTGCGGAACGGTGCTGCTCGGCGTCAGCATGTAAGCGGTTGCTATCGACCCGCAAGAGAAGTCGGGAAGTTACTGTGATTTTCTATGGCCAACTGCGGACAGGCGGGAAGTAACCGGTCACATACGGGTGGGTCGTCCGGGCCGTGGAGCAACGGAATCGCGTACCACGATGTGCGTGCCGAGCCGCAGCGCACCCGTCGTCGGCTCGCGCCAGTCGTCCTCGTCCCCGCCGGTCACGGCGAGCCGTACCGCCTGACGCCCCATCTCCTCCAGCGGAATGTGGACGGTGGTCAGCCGCGGCCGCAGTTCCTGGGCCACCGGGATGTCGTCGTACCCCACCAGGGACACGTCCTTCGGCACCCGGACCCCGGCCTCCTCCAGGGCCTGCGCCGCGCCCGCCGCCACCATGTCGTTGGCGGCGAAGACCGCGGTGAACTCCGGTCCCCCCCGCAGCAGTTCCGCCATCCGCCGGTACCCGAAGCTACGGCTGAAGGCGCCGGGCTGGACCAGGTCGGGGTCCGGGGCGATACCGCGCAGCCGCAGGGCCCGCTGGTGCCCGGCCAGCCGGTCGCGGGTGGTGGAGAGCTTGGGAGGGCCACCGAGGTAGAGGATCCGCTCGTGCCCCTGCATCAGCAGATGGTCGGTGATGGCGAAGGCGCCGCCCTCGTTGTCGTACTCGACTGCGACGGTCGGGGCCTGCTCGCCCAGCGGCGACCTGCCGCACAGCACCAGCTTCGATCCGCCCGCGTCCAGCTCGCGCGCCCGGCGGGCCAGCTCGGTGGTGTAGCCGCGGTCCGCGAGGGAACCACCGACCACGACCACCGCGTCCGCCCTGCGCTCGTGCATCAGATCGATGAACGCCAGCTCGCGCTGCGGGTCGCCCTGGGTGCAGCAGACCAGGCAGAGCCGGCCGCCGAGCGCCGCCTCCCGTTCCACGCCGCGTGCGATGTACGCGTAGAACGGGTCGATGACCTCGTTGACGATGATGCCGACGGTGCGGTTGGACACCCCGGCCAGCGCACGCGCGTGGGCGTTGACGACATAGCCGAGCTCGCGCATCGCGCTCTCGACCCGCTCCCTCGTCGCTTCGGCGACCGGGTAGTTGCGGTTCAGTACGCGGGAGACCGTGGCCGTCGAGACGCCGGCACGCCGCGCGACATCGGTGACCGTCGCGCGCCGTTGTCCGTCCGCGGCTGTGCTCTGCCGGCGCATCCGGCTCACCCCCTGACTGTTGTGTGACCCCGAGCCTAGAGCCTGCGTCGGGACGGAGCTCATGCGATCCTCCCCAGGTCGGCCCGGTGCACCGGGTGGTCGAACGGCGCGCCCCGCGCGTACCGCGCCAGTTCGTCGACGGCGAGCGCCCCGAGCCGCCCCACCTCGTTGCCCTGAGCGCCCGCCAGATGCGGGGTGAGGAAGACGTTCGGCAGGTCCCACAGCGGGTGACCGTCCGGCAGCGGCTCCGGCGAGGTCACGTCGAGGACGGCGTCCAGCCGCCCGCTGACCAGGTGGCCGGTCAGCGCCTCGGTGTCCACCAAGGGGCCCCGGGCCGTGTTGACGAGGAGGGTGCCGGGGCGCATCAGGCCGATCCGCCGGGCGTCGATGATTCCGCGGGTCTCCGGTGTGTCGGGGGCATGGACGGTCACCACATCGCTGGTCGCCACCAGGGTGTCCAGGTCGGTCTGGGTGACACCGAGCCGCTCCGCCTCGGCCGCGCCGACGTACGGGTCGTACAGCAGCACCTCGGCGTCGAGGACCCGGAGCAGTTCGATGACCCGGCGGCCGATCCGGGACGCCCCGACGACGCCGATGGTCAGGCCGTGCGTGCCGAGCCAGTGCTGGCGGTCGAGGTCGGCGCCGGTGCGGTGGGTGCGCCGGGTGCGGAAGAGCCCGGCCAGCGGAAAGACCCGCTTGGCCCCCATGATGATCGCCGCCAGGGTGAACTCGGCGACCGGTACGGCATTGGCGGACGCGGCCGAGGAGACGACGATTCCGCGGTCGAACGCGGCCGGGGACAGAAACGTCTTCACCGTGCCGGCCGCGTGGATCACGGCGCGCAGCCCGGGTGCGCGGTCCAGCAGCGGGGCGTCGACGGGAGGGCAGCCCCAGCCGGTGAGCAGGACCTCGGCGGAACCCAGCGCCGCGACGGCGTTTGGGGAGTCGAACTCGCTGATCACGGACGGGGTGAGGAGGTCGGCGGTCTCTTCGAGGCGGGCCCGTACCGGTGGCGGAAAGGCGTCGTCGAGCAGTCCGGGGCTCATGGCCAGGACCGTGCGCGGCCGACGCGGGGGCGGTGCCGCGGCATCGCTACCGGAATGAGCCGGTGCCTCTTCGGTGGTTCGCACCCTGCCTCCGGATAGTAATCGCGTTCTATGGAATGACCGGCACGCTAAGGAGCGCGATGGTCGACCGTCAAGCTCACAGCCACCCCAACTGTCCGTAATTGAGGTGTTTTTGTGGATTCTCTGGATCGGATTCGATGACAAGGGCGTCGTGTCTCGAGGAGTTTCGACAGGATCTCTTGACGCTTGGGTTAACCGCTTACTAACTTGCGGCCCCAGAAGGCTCACTATGCGCCACCCAGCCGAACAGGACGCACCATGGCTGAAACAGCACCCTCGTTGCCGCGGGAGAAGCGGCGGCAGAAGGCCGAAGCACCCTCCCCGCCCGCTGCCCAGGCCGTTGTCGCGCAGCAGCGGCTGACGCTTCGGCAGCGGATCAAGCGGGACCGGGTGATGCTGCTGCTCACTCTGCCCGGCCTGCTGTACTTCGTTGTCTTCCACTACGTACCGCTGCTGGGGTATGTGGTGGCGTTCCAGGACTACCAGCCCTACCTCGGCTACATGCACAGCGTCTGGGTGGGCTTCGCCAACTTCTCCGCGGCGTTCGGTGAGCCGGCCTTCTGGTCCGCGACGTTCAACACCCTGGAGATCGCCCTCGTCCAGCTGGTGTTCTTCTTCCCGGTCCCGGTCGCCCTGGCCCTGCTGCTCAACAGCATCGCCAGCGACCGAATCAGGCGCTTCGTGCAGAGCGTCGTCTATCTGCCGCACTTCATCGGCTGGGTCATCATCGTCTCGATCTTCCAGCAGATCCTGGGCGGCGCGGGGCTCCTGCCCGACGTACTCGGCGGCCTGGGGCTGCCGCGCTACGACATGATGAGCGACCCCAACGCCTTCCCCTGGCTGCTGACCCTCCAAGTGGCCTGGAAGGACGCGGGCTGGGGCACGATCATCATCCTCGCCGCGCTGCTGAACATCGACAAGCAGCAGTACGAGGCCGCCGCGATCGACGGTGCGGGCCCCCGACGCCGCCTCTGGCACGTGACCCTGCCCGGCATCGCCCCCGTACTCATCCTGCTGCTGATCCTCAACCTCGGGCAGATCCTCTCCGTCGGCTTCGAGCAGATCCTGCTCCAGCGCGACGCGGTCGGCCCGGACGCCGGTGAAGTCCTCGACACCTACGTCTACTACCACGGCATCAAGGACAACGACTGGGGCGTCGCCGCCGCCGTCGGACTCGTCAAGGCGGTCATCGGCACCGCACTCGTCCTGGGCGCCAACAAGTTCGCCCACCGACTCGGCCACGAAGGGGTGTACCGCGGTGCTGACCGCTGAGAAGACGCGCGCCACAAGCGAATCCACCGCACCGGCGCCCCGCCCCGCCCCCGCCCGGAAGCCCGACGGCCGGCCCCCGTGGATGGAACGGCCCACCCGCATCGGGCAGATCGCCAAGGCGGTCGCCGTCGTCGTGGTCGTCCTCGCCGTCGCCTACCCGCTGGTCGGCGTCATCGGCACGAGCTTCGCGTCACAGACCGACATCATCAAGAGCTCCGGACTCGTCCTGTGGCCGGACCACCCCACCCTGGACGCCTACCGCACCATCTTCACCGGCGGAGTCGTCACCCGAGCGCTCATCGTCTCCGTCGGCATCACCGTCCTCGGCACCCTCGCCAGCCTGCTCGTCACCGTCGGCATGGCGTACGGGCTCTCCCGCCGCGACGTCACGGGCTCCCGGTTCATCCTGATGACGGCCCTGTTCACGATGCTGTTCAACGCGGGCATCATCCCGAACTTCCTGCTGGTCAAGGGACTCGGCCTGTACGACACCTACGCGGCCCTCGTCATGCCCACCCTGGTCAGCGCCTTCAACCTGGTCGTCCTGCGGTCCTTCTTCATGAACCTGCCGGAGGAGCTGTACGACGCCGCGAAGGTCGACGGCGCCGGAGACTTCCGCATCCTCGTGCGGATCGTCCTGCCGCTGTCCAAGGCCGTCCTCGCCGTCATCAGCCTCTTCTACGCGGTGACGTACTGGAATGCCTTCTTCAACGCGCTCCTGTACCTCAACGACTCCGACAAATGGCCGCTGCCGATGGTGCTGCGCACCTACGTCCTCCAGGGCCAGAGCCTGAACGCCGCCTCGGCCGGCGAGGTCCTGGCCCCGCAGCAGGCCGTGCAGATGGCCGTTCTGGTGATCGCCGTCGTACCGATCCTCTGCGTCTACCCGTTCCTCCAGCGCTACTTCACCAAGGGCGTGCTCACAGGCGCCGTCAAGGGCTGACCGCCCCCACTCCTTCCTTCCCCTCTCCCAAGGAGATTCAGGTGTCGAGCTCCACCCCCATCAACCGCAGAGCACTGTTCCGCATGGGTGCGGGCGTCGGCCTCTCACTGGCCGCCGCCCCACTGCTCGCCGCCTGCGGCGACGGCGGCACGACCGCGAAGGCGGAGGCCAAGAGCGCCTCGCTGCTCCCGGACACCGCGATCCGCAACATCGGCCTCAAGCCCGACCTGGCGGGCACGGCCGCCGGTGTTCCGCAGGGCTACTTCAGCTACCCGGCCAAACCGCTGCGGGCCACGAAGGGCAGCCCGCTCAAGGGCGCCGAACCGATCACCGCGACGATGGAGACCTTCGCCCCGCCGCCGCCCGCCCGTGGCAAGAACGCCGCCTGGCAGGAGATCGAGAAGCTTCTCGGCACCCAGGTGAACGTCACCGCCGTCCCCGCCGACGACTACGGCACCAAGTTCTCCACCATGGTCGCCAGCGACAGCCTGCCCGACCTCTTCATGTACCCCGAGATCGGAGGCGTCGACAACAAGGCGGCCTTCCTCCGGGCCAAGTGCGCCGACCTGACCCCGTACCTCGCCGGGGACAAGGTCAAGGACTATCCCAACCTGGCCGCGATCCCGAAGGGTGCCTGGCAGGCCGCCATTTTCGGCGGAAAACTGTACGGCATCCCGATCGCTCGCACCGGTACCGGCGGCGCCGGCTTCTACCGCCACGACCTGTTCGAAGAGGCCGGCGTCACGAGCCTCGACCAGATCACCGGCCTCGACAGGTTCGTCGAGCTCTGCAAGGAACTGACCCGGCCCAAGAAGGACCAGTACGCGATCATCGCGGGCGTCACCAACGTACTCGCCATGTCGGCGGGCGCGCCCTACTTCTGGCGGCTGGACGAGAAGACCGGCAAGTTCACCACCGACCTGGAGACCCCGGAGTACCGCCAGGCCGTGGAGACCGCGCGCGAGCTGTACAAGGCCGGCTGTTTCTACCCGGGCACCCTCCAGATGTCCGGGGCGCAGAAGGCCCAGTACACGGACATGTTCAAGAACGGCAAGGGCGCGTACGTGTACGACGGCATGCCCACCTATCTGGCGCCCGGTGTCGGCTACATCGCCGCGATGAAGGCGATCGACACGAAGTACGACCCGAGGCCCTTCGTGCCGTTCGGCTCCGCTGCCGTCGCCTGGATGGACAACGTCAAGCTGGAGAACACCCATGTGAAGAAGGCGTCCGGAGAGCGGGTGCGGCAGATCCTGGCCCTCGCCGACTTCGCCGCCTCCCCGTTCGGCAGCCAGGAGTACACGCTCATCAACTACGGCGTCGAAGGCACGGACTTCACCCGTGACGCCAAGGGCAACCCGGCGCTCACCAAGCAGGGCACCCAGGACGTCACCGTGCCGTGGAAGTTCATGGCCTCCGCCGTTCCCGCCGTCTTCAGCGCCGACTCGGAGCAGGGCGTCCGCCACGTCCACGACGCGTTCACCAAGACGATTCCGATGATGGAGCAGGATCCGACGCTCCAGTACTCCTCACCCACCTGGGACTCCAAGGGCTCCGGCAGCCTCTACACGTTCAGGCAGGACGCGCTCAAGGACATCATCTCGGGCCGCAAGCCGATGTCCGCCTACGACCAGCTCGTCAAGGACTACCTGGCCAAGGGCGCCGAGCAGGCCCGCGGCGAATTCGAGGACGCCTTCCAGAAGGGGAAGAAGTGACGACGCGACGCACGGCCCTCAGACTCGGCGGCGCGGCGGTGGCCGCGGCCGTCGCCGTCCCCGCCCTCGGCTCGCCCGCCGGTGCACAGCCGCGCCGCTTCGACCCGAAGCCCGGCTCCGACGGCGTCGGCGACCCGCTCTTCCCGACCCTCGGAAACGGCGGCTACCAGGTCGTCCACTACGACCTCACCTTCGACTTCACCCCGGTGACCTACGACTTCACCGCCGTTGTGAAGATCAACGCCAAGGCCACCCAGGACCTCTCCGCGTTCAACCTGGACACCGACGGCCACACCATCGAGTCCGTCACCGTCGCCGGCGGCCCCGCCACCTGGGAGCTCTCGCCCGGCAAGAGCGGCCAGGAGCTGACCATCACCCCCGCCCGCCCGCTCCACGACGAGCAGGCGTTCACCGTCGAGGTCCGCTACCGGGGCAACGGCAAAGCGCCCCGACTCGGCCTGACCGGTTGGAAGTTCGGCACCGACGGCGGCTTCGCCTCCGCCGCCCAGTCCTCCCGCGCCGACACCTTCCTGCCCTGCAACGACACCCCGTCCGACAAGGCGACGTGGACCTTCCACATCAGCGCCCCGCAGGGCTATGTCGCCGCCGCCAACGGCGAGCTGCTGCACAAGACCCCGCGCGCCGACGGCTCCACCGTCTGGCACTTCGCCCTGCGCGAGCGCATGGCGACCGAACTCATCGGCATCGCCGTCGTCAAGGGCACCTACCTCTACGGCACCAGCCACCGAGGACTGCCGCTGCGGCACATCGTCCCGCAGGGGCAGGAGGAGAAGTACGGTCCGATCGTGGCCCGTAGCGCAGACCATCTGGCCTGGCTGGAGGCGAAGTTCGGCCGCTACCCGTTCTCCGTCTACGGCCTCCACATCTACGACGGCTACACCGACGCCCTGGAGAACCAGACCCTCTCCCTGTTCTCCACCAACTGGTTCAAGCCCAACTCCGACGGCCGGCCCGGCTACGAGACCACCATGGTCCACGAGCTCGTCCACCAGTGGTTCGGCGACTCCGTCACCCCGAACGACTGGCAGCAGGCCTGGCTCAACGAGGGCCCCGCCGTGTACTACGCCGGCCTGTACGGCGAAGAGCGCGGCTGGTCGGTCTTCGAGGACAAGATGAGGGCGACATACGAGAAGCTCGACGCCGTCCGCGCCACCGACGGTCCGCCCGGACTCCCGAAGGCGCTCGGCGGCACCAACATCTATGACGGCGGCGCACTCGTTCTGTACGCCCTCGGCCTCCAGATCGGGCAGCGGCAGTTCGACCGCGTCATGCACGAGTGGGTGAAGCGCTTCAAGGACTCCACCTACACCAGCGAGGCCTTCATCCGGCACACGGTCGACGTCACCGGCGACAAGTCCCTCGACCCGTTCCTGCGCGACTGGCTCTTCGGAGCCGTGAACCCGCCCATGCCCGGCCACCCCGACTGGAAGGCGTCCGCGTGAACCGCCGCACCCTGAACGTCGTACGAACAACCGGCGCTGCCGCTTCCGCCGCCTGCCTGGCAGCGCTCCTCGCCGCCCCGGCCGCCCAGGCCGCGCCCTCCGTCCGCACCCTGTATGCGGCCCCGGACGGAGACGGCGCCGCCTGTACGGTCGCCCGCCCCTGCACCCTGGAAGGCGCCCGGGACCAGGCCCGCACCGAGACCGGGCGAGACGTCCGCGTACTCCTGAAGAACGGTACGTACGAGCGCGACGAGCCGCTGAAGCTCGGCGCCGCAGACTCCGGGAAGGACGGCCGCACGGTCACCTGGACCGCGGCCCCCGGCGCCCGCCCCGTCCTCTCCGGCGGACGGGACATCACCGGCTGGCGGCAGAACACCGACGGCACCTGGACCGCCGACGTCCCGTCCGGCGTCACCCCCCGCCAGCTCTTCGTCGACGGCAGGCGCGCGACCCGCGCCCGCGGCGAGGCGTGTGCGGCGAACACCTGCGACGCCACGAAGACCGGCATGACCGGAGCCACCGCCACCGGGATCGACCGATGGCAGCGCCCCACCGACGCCGAAGCCGTCATCCGGGTCCGCTGGCGCAACTACCACTGCCGGATCGCGGGCGTCAACGGCGACGTCATGACGTTCGCCCAGCCCTGCTGGACGAACTCGGCGAGCGGCACCAACCGCACGGGGCCCGCCTGGGACTCCACCACCGTCGACTCCACCCGCTACAGCGGGGTCGCCTACTTCGAGAGCGCCCCGGAACTCCTCGACCGGGCGGGCGAGTTCGTGTGGAACTCGAAGGACCGCTCCATCACCTATCTACCGCGCAAGGGCGAGAACATGCGCCACGCGCGGGCCATCACCCCGCACACCGAACAGCTGCTCGTGGTCGACGGTGCCCACGACGTCACCGTCAGCGGGATCGGCTTCGCGTATGCGGCGTACCGTCAGCCCGGCACCGACGAGGGCTACGCGGGCATGCAGGCCGGTCTCACCCTGACCGGAGCCACCGGCCCCGTCGACCACGCCGGCCGCTACTACACCAAGCCGTCCGCCGCGGTCACCGTCCGCGGCGGACAGCACATCAGCATCGACAACGCCCGGTTCAGCCGGCTCGGCGGGGCGGGCGCGATCCTCGAAGCGGGCACCAAGGACAGCTCCCTGACCCGGTCCATCTTCACGGACCTGTCCTCGGGCGGCGTGTACGTCGGAGACACCGAACCGATGCCCGGCGCGGCGCTCGCGGGGGAGCGGAACACCATCGCGTACAACACCCTCACTCGCACCGGCGTCGAGTACACCGACGCGGTGGGCATCTGGGCCGGCTACGAATCCGAGCTGAGCATCGACCACAACAGTCTCGACCACCTTCCGTACTCCGGGATCTCGGTCGGCTGGGGGTGGAACCAGCCCGAGGCCCGGAAGTCCGTCCTGCGCGACAACATGGTGACCGGCAACCGCATCACCAACGTCATGGAAGTCGCACAACAGCAGCACGACGGCGGCGCGATCTACACCCAGGGCGCACAGCCGGGCACGGTCGTCTCCGGCAACTACATCAACCGCTCCGCCTTCGGCAACACCGAGCGCGACGGCAACGGCATCTATCTCGACGAGCAGTCCTCGCACATCGTCGTCGAGAACAACGTCATCACCCGCATCGGATACAAGTGGGTCTCCAACTGGGCGGATTACGGCATCCAGAACACCGCCCGGGGCAACTGGACCGACACCGTCGCCCCCGCACTCGGCGGCACCGGCTCGGTCATGACGGACAACCTCACCGGCCTGGACCGGCTGCCTGCCGAAGCCCTCGCCGTCGCCGCCCGGGCAGGCGCCCACGGCGGCCCGGTCGAGCAATTGCGGACCGACCTGGCCCGCACCGGCACGGCCACCCAGTCCTCCACCGAGGGCACGGCATCGGCGGCTCTCGCCCTGGACGCCGACACCAACACGGACACCCGCACCCTGTCCGAGGCGGGTGCCTGGTGGCAGGTCGACCTGGGCGGCGAACAGCACATCCGCCAGATCGAGATCTGGAACAACTCCTCCGCCACCACAGCCGACTTCGATGTCGTCACGGACGACACAACGGTCCACGTCAGCGGGAAGGCACTGCGTCCGACCGTCCTGAACGTGGACAGCCGGACCCGCACGGTGAAGATCGTGACCTCCGGCACGGGACGCGTGGCACTCTCCCAGGTGCTCGTCCACCCGTAGCGGTCGCTCCCCATCGCCGGGCCGCTCGGCCCGGCCCCCGGACGCCGCCGGTCACCCGACCGGCGGCGTTCCCGTGCTCGCCCGCACCACCACCTCGCCCGCCACCCGCACGACCCGGGCCCGTTGCCCCGCGGACCGCTCGCGCAGCGCCAGTGCGATCACGTCCTCACCCATCGAGGTCAGCGGCAGCGCCACCGTGGTGAGCGCCGGTGACAACTCCCGTACCAGCGGGATGTCGTCGAAGCCCGCGAGCGAGACATCCTCCGGCACCCGCAGTCCCTCCTCCCGCAGCGCGGCGAGCGCACCGACGGCCATCACATCGGTGACCGCGAACACACAGGTCGGGTGCGGCCGGCCGCAGGCAAGCAGCCGGCGGGCCGCCGCGTACCCGCCGTCGCGAGTGAACGCGCCCTCCACGACCCGGTCGAGTCCGATTCCCGCCTCCGCGAGCCCTTCCCGGAAGCCCGCCAGCCGGTCGGAGACCGTGGTCAGCGCAGGCGGCCCGGTGAGCACCGCGAACGTCCGGTGCCCGAGCCGCACCAGCGTCCGGGCGAGCGTGGCCGCCCCCGCCCGGTTCTCCGGCTGTACGGTGTCCACCCGCAGGCTGCGGTGCCGGCTGACGACCGCCACCCGCCCGCCGCCCCGTACATACGGCTCCAGTTCGGCGTCCAGGGCCCGCTCCCACGCCCGGTCCTGGAACCCGGAGCCGATGAGCAGGATCGCCCGGGCACGCTGGGCCCGCAGCATCGAGACGTAGGCGATCTCCCGGGCGGGTTCCCGGAAAGTGGAGGCCAGCATCACCAACAGATCCTGTTCGGCCGCGGCCCGCATCACGCCACTGGACACGGCGGCGAAGTAGGGATCACTCACGTCATGACAGATCACGCCCACCGTACGGTTGTTGGTGGCATTCGCGAGTGCCTGTGCGTGGGCGTTGGGGATGTATCCGAGCCGGTCCGCCGCCGCCCGTACCCGCTCGCGCAGATCGTCGCGCACCCGGGCCGTGCCATTGAGGGCACGCGAGGCGGTGGCGGGGGAGACGCCGGCCTCCCGGGCCACGGCGTCGAGCGTCACATGAGCCGCCGCGCGCGGGGCGTGGCGCGGTCCGCGGTGGTGCGGGTCCGGGTGGTGCGGTGTTCCCCATTCACTCAAGTCGACCCCCAAGGGCGCGGTGGTGGAAGGCGCGAAACTTGTCGACGACCTATTGACCGTGCGTGCAGGCAGTCATTAGCGTGGCGAAAACCATATCAGAAAGCGCTTTCTGAAAGCGTCTTCTGAAAGCGCCTTCTAGTGCCGGGAGGGGCACTAGTCACCGCAGGATCGCACAGCTCTCCACAACTACCCCAGAAGCGCAGGGAGTTCACAGTGAGCCAGAGCGCGTTGGCCAAAAGCCCGCCCGATGCGGCGGGAGTCGTCCGGCGGGCCGGGCCCTCGGCGGGGGCGCGGTTCGCACGGGCGGCCGAGCAGAGCTGGCGGCCCCTCGCGCTGCTGCTGGCCTGTTTCGCCGTCTGGTGGGTGATCTCGGCGGCGGAGCTGGTGAAGCCCTATCTCGTACCGTCACCCGGGGCGACCCTCGACGTCCTCACCGGCAAGGCGGGCTATCTCTGGCAGCACACCTGGGTGACCACGTACGAGACGCTGCTCGGCTTCCTGATCGCCGTGGCCGTCGGTGTCCTCGCGGCGGTCGTCATGGTGTACTCCTCGACCGTCGAGCGCACGCTCTATCCGATCCTGCTGTTCGCCCAGGTCGTACCGAAGATCGCGATCGCGCCGCTGTTCGTCGTCTGGCTCGGCTTCGGAATCGGACCGAAGATCCTCATCGCCGTGCTCATCGCCTTCTTCCCCGTGGTGATCTCCATGGTCACCGGCCTCAAGGCGGTCGACCCGGAGATGCTCCAGCTCTCGGCGACGATGGGTGCCAAGCCCTGGCAGACCTTTCTCAAGATCCGCTTTCCGGCCTCGCTCCCGCATCTCTTCTCGGGGCTCAAGGTCGCCGTCACTCTCGCGGTGACCGGCGCGGTCGTCGGCGAGTTCGTCGGCGCCAACGAGGGCCTGGGCTATGTGATCCTCCAGGCCAACGGCAACCTCGACACCCCGATGCTCTTCGCCGGGCTGCTCGTGATGTCACTCATCGGCGTGGTGCTCTTCGTCGCCGTCGAGATCGCCGAAACGCTGCTGCTCCCGTGGCACGCCAGCCGCCGGGACACCTCCGCCACCACCACGTACTGATTCCGTCCAACCGACTCCGTCCTATTTCGTCGCGGGAAGGGCCAGCCCATGCATGCGCGCAGACTCCTGATCGGTGTCGTACCTCTCGTCCTGGTGGCCACGGCCTGCGGTGGCAACGACGCCTCGACCACCACGAGCGACTCGGGTAAGAAGCTGGACAAGGTAACGCTGACCCTCAACTGGTATCCGTACGGCGAACACGCGCCGTTCTACTACGGCAAGCAGCAGAAGATCTTCGAGAAGCACGGCATCGACCTGGAGATCCAGGCGGGCCAGGGCTCGCAGAAGACGGTGCAGGCCACCGCGGCGGGCCAGACCGACTTCGGCTGGGCCGACACCCCGGCGCTGCTCGCCGGTGTCGACCAGGGCGTGCAGGTGAAGAGTCTTGGAGTCTTCCTCCAGACGACCCCGGCGTCGGTGCAGTCGTTCGACGCCGCGGGCATCCGGTCGCCCGCCGACCTCAAGGGGAAGACCATCGCGGGGACGGCGGGGGACGCGCTCTCCAAGACCTTCCCGATCTTCCTGAAGAAGAACGGCCTGGCCGAGTCGGACGTCAAGGTCCAGAACACCGACCCGGCGGGCAAGATCGCCGCGGTGATCTCCGGGAAGACCGACGGACTGCTCGGCTACGCCAGCGACCAGGGCCCCACCATGCAGGACAAGGCGAAGAAGCAGGTCTCGTACCTGCGCTTCTCCGAGAACGGGCTGAACTTCTACTCCAACGGTCTGCTCGCCGGCCAGAAGATCCTCTCCTCGAAGTCCGAACTCGCCGGACGCATGGTGCGGGCGGTCAGCGAGTCGTGGGCGGCCGCCGAGAAGGCCCCCGGACCGGCGGTCGCGGCGATGGACGGAGCCTCGGAGCAACTGCCGCCGGCCACGGTCCTGGCCGAGCAGTTCAGGACGACCCTCACCCTGCTGCACACCACCTCGACCAAGGGCAAGGCGCCCGGCGTGAACGACGAGGCCGACTGGCAGCAGACCATCGACGTCTTCGCCGAGGCCGGCATGGTGAGCAAGCCGAAGGCCGTTGCCGAGTACTGGGACGAGAAGACGGCACTGAAGGGATGACCATGCCGAAGCAGGACGCGACACCGACCGAGGCGCCGGTCCCCGCCGCCACGGCGGCAGCAGCGGTCGAACTGTCCGATGTGGCGGTCCGGTTCCGCAGCAGGAAGCGCGATGTCACCGCGTTGCGCGCGGTGTCGCTCGATGTGGCTCCCGGTGAGTTCGTGGCCATTGTCGGACCGTCCGGATGCGGCAAGTCGACCCTGCTCAAACTGGTCGCGGGACTGCTGAAGCCGTCCTCGGGCGAGGTCCGGCTCGGTGGCGAGCAGGTCAACGGGGTCCGGCATGACATCGGTTACGTGTTCCAGCGCGCCGCCCTCCTGGAGTGGCGCTCGGCGCGCCGCAACATCCTGCTCCAGGCCGAGATCCGGAAGATGCCTCCCGCACAGGCGCGCGGCCGGGCCGACGAGCTGATCCGGATGACGGGACTGGGCGGCTTCGAGGACGCGTATCCGCACGAGCTGTCCGGCGGAATGCAACAGCGTGTGGCACTGTGCCGGGCGCTGCTGCACGAACCGCCGGTGCTGTTGATGGACGAGCCGTTCGGCGCGCTCGACGCCCTCACCCGCGAGCAGATGAACATGGAGCTGAACCGTATCTGGCGGGAGACCCGCACCACCGTTCTGCTGGTCACCCACTCCATCTCGGAGGCCGTCTATCTGGCCGACCGGGTGGTGGTGATGAGCCCGCGCCCCGGCACGGTCTCCGAGATCATCGAGGTGGGTCTGGGCGCGGAACGGGAGTACGGCGAGACGCTGGGGCGCCCGGAGTTCCGGGAGGCGGCCGGTCGTATCCGCGACCTGCTGGGTGCGGCTTCGGCGCACGACTGACGGTGTGGTCGGGCGGCCGCTGAGAACCGAGCGGCCCCGGGCTGCGGTCGCGCAACCCGGGGCCGCTCCACGCACCCGCCGGGTCAGTACCGCAGCCGGGACAGATACGTGTAGCTCGCGAGCGCCGACGCGAACGGATCGGCCGGTGAGTCGTGCTCCACCAGCCACTGCTTCACACCGCCCCGCCGCGCCGTGTCGAACATCGCCGGGAAGTCCAGCACCCCCGAACCGACATCCGCGAAGTCCCCGTTCGGCGCCATGTCCTTCACATGGAGCGCGGGGAAGCGCCGCGGATGGCGTACGAAGAGCTCACCCGGCGCCGAGGCACCGCCGTTGGCCGCCCAGTACAGATCCAGCTCGAAGCCGACCAGTTCCGGGTCGGTCTCGGCGAGCAGGATGTCGTACAGGCTGACTCCGTCCACCACTTGATGGTCCAGGCCGTGATTGTGGTAGAGCAGCTTCAGCCCGGACTCGCGGGCGGCGAGACCCACCCGGTTGAACTCCCTGGCCACTTCCCGGTATCCGGCCGGACTGTGCAGCGGACCCGGCAGGCTGGGTACGACGATCCACTTGCCGCCCAGGGTGTGGATGTCCTCCAGGGCCTGCGGAAGCCCGGCCCCCTTCACGATGTCGTAGCCGACATGTTCGAGGACGGCCCGCAGCCTGGTCTCGTCGAGCATCCGACGGATGTCGGCCGCGCTGTGACCGTGCCGGCCGCTCACCCCGACCGTGGCGTAGCCGATCTCCGCCAGCCGCTCCAGGGTGCCCCTGAAGTCCGTCGCCAACGGCGTACGCATGGTGTAGAGGTGCATGCCGATCCCGGACGGCGGGATACGCCGGCGGCGGTCGGCCCCGGTGGCGGAGGCGGCGGTGAGCCCTGTGGCTGCCGCAGCGCCCACGGCCGTGGCCAGGAAGGTGCGTCGTGTGCGGTCCATGCGGGTCTCCCTTCTCAACTCACGTCGATGCGTACAGAGCCGGTGCTGGTGTCGCCCTTGTCGTCGGTGACCGTCAGGTGCGCGGTGTACGCACCCGTGCGGCCGTAGGTGTGCGTGGCCGTCGCACCGTTCCCGGTGGTGTTGTCGCCGAAGTTCCAGTGGTACGAGGCGATCGTGCGTCCGGCCACCGGCTCCACCGCACTGCTCAGCGCCACGGCGAGCGGTGCGGTGCCCGTCGCCGGAGCGGCCCGCACCGCGACCTTCGTACCGGGCCGCTTCTCGACGCCGGGACCGTTGAAGTGCAGCCAGTCGACCGCGAACAGATCGGCTTTGTCCCCGCTCCACTCCGGGTTGCTGAACACCGCGTACAGCTTGATGCTGCCGCCGGGATCCGTCAGGGCCGTTGTCGGAGAGACGACCTTGCCCCAGTCGCCGGTGTTCGGAACGGTGACCTTGCCGAGCAGCGGGCCCGTCGGCGATCCGGCCCGGAATTCGACGTTCCCGCCGATGCCGCCGGAGGCCGCACCGACGGTCACCGAGTCGATGTTCTTCAGGTTGACCGGATCGAAGCTGATCCAGTCACCGTCCTCGATCTCGGTCAGCCGTTTCCCGCCGGAGGCATCGGCCCTGTTCCCGATCACCGCACCGCCGTGCGTGCCGCCGGTCGCCGTGAAGTGCTCGGCCTCGCGGAAGGCGGTGCGCAGGGTGAGCGAGGTGGAACCGGTCAGCGCGGGTGCGTCCGGGGCGCCCTTGTCCTGGTACTGGGCGGTGATTCCGTAGTAGAGGTTCTGTCCCGGGCCGTGGCTGTCCCCGGTATCCGTGACGATCTCCCCCGCGCAGCCGGTGTAGTTGTCGAGCGGGTGCAGATGCGTGTCATGACCGAGCTGCGACTGCACGACCACCCGTGCACAGTCGATCGGTCCGCCCTTCCCGTCCTCCTTGTCCGTGACCTTCACGGTGAAGGGGATGGTGTCGCCGAAGCTGAACATCCCGCCGTTCGGCGGCTGTTTGATGGTCACCTCCGGACGGGAGTTGCCGACGGTGATGTCCTGCACGGCCTGCGCCGTCAGACCGCCGGGTCCGGTGACCGTGAGCCGCGCGGTGACCAGCCCCTTCGTGCGATACGTGTACGAGGGGTTCGCGTCCGTCGAGTCGGTGGTGCCGTCCCCGTCGAAGTCCCAGGCATACGAGACCGGTTGACCGTCGGGCACGCCGGAACCGGCACTGGAGAACGCAATGGAGAGCGGCGCCGGTCCGTTGTCCCGGCTCGCGGCGATCTTCGCGTCGGGCAGCCGTCCGTCACCGACGTAGTCGATCCGGTAGATGCCCGCGCCCTCGTTGCTGCCACCGCGGCCCGTACCGCTGCCGAGCCCGAAGTCGATGACGTACAGCGCCCCGTCGGGACCGAAGTCCGCGTCGAAGGGCTGGTTCCACTGCATGTCCTGGAAGATTCCGTTGATGGACTGGAGTTCACCGGCCTTGACGGGCGCGAACCGCGGATCGTCGAACGTCTGGTCCTGCTGCTGGAAGGAGAACGTCTTGAACCAGCGGCGGGTCAGCTCGTAGTTGATCCACTTCCCCTCGAAGTACTCCGGGAACTTGGTGCGGTAGGTGTTGTCCGGGTCGTAGTCGTACACGGGACCGCTCATCGGGCCGCCGCCTCCCGTGCCGAGCTCCGGGAACTCGGCGGACGCGGAGTACGCATACCAGACCGTGGCGGGCTGGGCGGGCGGCAGTTCCCGCAACCCGGTGTTGTTCGGCGAGTCATTGACGAGCGCCGCGCAGTCGAACTTCGGCCCCGGTTTCTTCGTCGTGAAGTCGTAGTCGTTGAACGGGGTGTTGTTGCCGATGCAGTACGGCCAGCCGAAGTTCCCCGCCTTGGTGATGCGGGTGTACTCGACCGTGCCCTCGGGCCCGCGGTCGGCGACCGCCGCCTTGGCGTCCGGACCGTAGTCGGCGACCAGCAGCGCGCCGCTCAGCGGATCGGTGGTGATCCGGAAGGGATTGCGCATCCCCATTGCGTAGACCTCCGGACGGGTCCTCTCCGTGCCGGGTGCGAAGAGATTCCCCTCGGGAACGGTGTACGTACCGTCGTCCTTCGGTGTGATGCGCAGGATCTTGCCGCGCAGATCGTTCGTATTGCCCGCCGTGCCCTGGGCGTCCCAGGCACGGCGGCCCGCGCCCTCGTCGATCGGGCTGAAGCCGTCCGAGGCGAACGGATCGGTGTTGTCACCGGTCGCCGCGTACAGGTTGCCGGCCTTGTCGAAGGCGAGCGAACCGGCCATGTGGGAATTGGCGCGCCCCTCGCCCCGCCAGGTCGGAATGGTCAGCAGCCGCTTCTCCGAGGCCGGGTCGACCGTGTTGCCGGTGACCGTGAACCGGGAGAGGTTGAGCTGCTTCTCGGTCTTGTCGGAGTGCAGGAGATAGAGCCAGTTGTTGTCCGCGAAGCCCGGGTCGAGGGCGAGGCCGAGCAGTCCGTCGGACTGACTGGTCATCTCCGGTGTGTACGCGAAGTCCAGTGCGGTCGACACCTTCATCGTCCGCTGGTCGATGACCTTCAGCTTTCCGGTGCGCTGGGCGAAGAACACCCGCCGGTCGGGCGCCACCGCCAGCTCGAACGGATCGGCGAGATCGCTGGTGGTCAGAGCGGTCCGCTGGAACGAACCGGTCCGCGTCGCCGTGCAGTCGCCCGGCTTCGCACCCGCGGCCCACTCGATGCCGCCGAGGAGGTGCTGGACGAAGCCCTCCTCCTGGAATGCCGAGGACGCGTGCCCGCCCGCGGTGAACCAGGAGCGGCCGCCGTCGTAGTTCTGGCACCAGGACCACGGATGGTCCACTCCCTCGTCGAGGCCGGTGATGCCGTCGCGCACCTTGATCTGCGCGAGGGTGTGCACCTTGGAGGTCGGATTGGTGCGCCAGTTGTACCACTCGTCCGTACGCTCCCAGAGGTCCACAAGCCCCTTCGTGGAGGGGTGCGCGTGGTCGAGAACCTTGATCCGGCCGGTCTGTACGGCCGGGTGCTGGTCGAAGATCGCACCGACAAGACCCTCGTACCAGTCCCAGTCGCGCTCACTCGCGGACGCGGCATGCAGACCGACCCAGCCGCCTCCCGCGCGGATGTACTTCTGCAGGGCCGCCCGCTCGTCGGAGTTCAGCAAGTCACCTTTCTCCGGAGTGGAGTTGGTGTTGTTGAACACGACTGCCTGGAAGCGGGCGAGATCGGTGTCATTGAAGACGGCGGAGTCGTCGGTCGCCTCGACCTCGAATCCGTTCTCGGCGCCGAGCTTCTTGATCGCCTCGATTCCGGCGGGAATCGAGTCATGCCTGAAGTTGGTGACCTCGGAGTAGACCAGGACCCGGAAGGAAGCCGCGTGGGCCCGGGGCGGGGAGGCCACCAGGAAGCCGACGATCAACGCCAGGAGGGCGGTGAGGGCGACGATCGGCGACGGAAGCCGATGACCGGGTAACGGCCGACGGTGCGAAGGGTGACGAATCGGATGACTCATGGGCGCTCCCTGTGCGGTAGATGCCGACTGCGGGATTTAGAAAGCGCTTTCTGGAGTGCATCGTTCAGCGTAGGATCAGGTCTTGATGGGGTCAATGGGTCGGGAGCGCGCTCTGTGAGTTCTCTGTGGCATCACGTGTTCCCGGTGCCGCCGCCGAGGGAGAGCGGTTGCCCCGGCGGGAGGGCTCCCGCTCCGCTCGGCTACGGAGGAACGCGCCGCTGTGCTTCAGAGGAGCTCAGTCGCCGAGGAACGGATCGATGCGCTCCCGCAGCCCCCGCGGATCCAGGCCGTGGGCCGTGAGGTGCTCGTCGATCTCCCCGTACTTGCGCAGCTCGGACCGCCCCACCCCGAGGCCCAGCACACGGTGCGGCAGTTCGATGAGCGCGTCATTGGCGACTGCCGTGGACGTGCCCGCCAGGTAGGGCTCGACGATCACCACATCGGCGGCCCGGCCGCCGCCGACCGCCCGCCGCAGCCCGGCCCCGTCGAAGGGGCGCACCGTCGTCGCGTACAGCACGGTCACATCGAGGCCGGCGGTCGCCGCGAGGACGTTGTCGAGCATCGGTCCGACCGCGATCACCACCCCGCCCTTCCCCTCCCGGACCACGGTGAACCCGGTCCCCGCGCCGACCGGCCACGCCCGCGTGTTCGACTGGAGCGACAGCCGTACGTACACCCGGCCGTCCCCGGCCGCCGCCTGTCGCAGATGCTCCTCGGCCTCGTCGGGGTGGCCCGGCACCTGGATCGTCCAGTCGTCGAGAGTGTCCATGAGGGCGACGTCGCCCGGCGACATGTGGGTGAAGCCGCCGGCGGGCCAGTCGTACGAGCCTCCGGCGCTCACCAGCACCCCGCCCACCCCCTGGTGGCCGAAGTCCAGCTTGACCTGCTCGAACGGCCGCTCCACCAGAAAGCTGGCGAAGGTGTGCACGACCGGCCGCAGCCCGGCGAGCGCCATCCCGGCGCCCGCGCCGATCAGCAGCTGTTCCCTGATCCCGACATTGACGACCCGGTCCGGATGGGCCCGCGCGGCCCGTTCGAAGCCGTCCCTGCTGATCTCGGCCAGCACCAGGGCGAGGCGGGGGTCCTCGTCCAGCAGCTGCGACGTGGTCGAGATGAAGCGGTCACGCATCGTGTCCATGTGTATCTCTCCGTTTCGTGTCTCTGTCCGTGGGCTCAGTGCTTCGGGGCGACGTGCGCGATCACGGCGCGCGGGCGTCCGGCATGCGGCGCCGTGAAGGCCGCGTACAACGCCTCGTGGTCCCGTCCGTCGACGGAGGCGACCGACCAGCCGGCGGTCTCGAACCGGGCCGCGATACCGCCGGGCCGGCCGTGCGACGCCGACGCGTTGTCGATCACCACGGTGTGCAGCTGCTCCAGCCCGGCCGGGCCCGCATAGGCGAGCGCCTCGTGATTGCTGCCCTCGTCCAGCTCGGCATCCCCGATCAGCACCCATACCCTCGGGTCGGTGAGCCCCCGCGCCCGCAGGCCGAGCGCGGTCCCCACGGCCAGCGGCAGCCCGTGCCCCAGTGACCCGCTGCCGATCTCGACCCCCGGCACCAGCGTCCGGTCCGGATGGTGCCCGAGCGGGGAGTCGTACGCCCCGAACCCCGACAGCAGCTCCTCGCCGAAGAAGCCGTGCGCGGCCAGGACCGCGTAGTACGCCATCGGCCCGTGCCCCTTGGACAGCAGGAACCGGTCGCGGTCGGGCGCGTCCACGGTGCCGGGTGTCACCCGCAGCACCCGGTCGTACAGCACCCAGAGGGCATCCAGCGTGGAGGTCGCGGCTGGGCCGTGCTTCTCGTCCCCCGTCATCAGGCTCATCAGCCGGTTCATGTCGCGGTAGCCGCCCGCAGGCGCGGCAGTCGTGTTCGTCATGAACCCAGCGTTGAACATCAAGTTTGGTTGAGGTCAAGCCACGGGAAAGGCGTTCGTGACCACCCGTCCAAGTGCGGTATTGTTCTCATGCGCGTTCGGCCAGGGGAAACCCCAGGTCAGGCGGGCATCGGGACGTGGCGCAGCTTGGTAGCGCACTTGACTGGGGGTCAAGGGGTCGCAGGTTCAAATCCTGTCGTCCCGACTTGTGTTTTCGCAGGTCGCAGGCGGTATCGGAGAAATCCGGTACCGCCTTTCCGTGTTTCTTGGGGACCACGGGGTCCAGCGGCGCCGTCCTGCTGCCGGCTGGACGGCGAGGGTGAGGGGTGTGCGGATGGGGTTGAGGTGTGCGGTGAGGGCGTGGCCGGCGTCGGTGATCTGGGTCGTGTCGGGGTGGCGGTAGCGCTGGGTGGTGAGGAGGGAACCGTGTCCGGCGGTACAGGTCGCGGGAGGCAGCCACGAGAGCGTCAGCCAGTCGGGCGTGCGTCTCCCAGTCGGGCAGGGCCGGCGCGCGTAGGTCCAGGAGCTCGTCCTCGGCTTGCTTGTAGAGCTTCTGCCAGCCGGTGACACGGGCGGGGTTGACCTTGATGATGTCGTCACGGACGTGGAATGGTGACGGGCGGCAGTTGAGCGGTTTGTTTACCGGAAGGGCGAGAGCATCTTCAGTTCAGCCTGGCCACTGAGGTTTTCTCAACGAAATGATCTCGTGAGGTGACTCGGCCCAGGACCTAGCTGTACTCGGCCATGAGGTTGGTTACGCGCGTCGGCTCGAACTCGTCGAGACCCGCGCCTTCAGCTCGAGAATCGTCGGCCTCCGCTACCGCGTGGCGCGTTAGCCGGCTCGTCCGCCGAGCCCTGGGGCCCGAGGTGTCGTCGGTGTGCGGTGAGCAAACGGGCGAGGTGCTCCACCACGTGGCGGGGAACGTCGAGCGAGGCAACTCAGGTAACCAACGTGAAGCCTCTGGTTGTTGCGGACGTGCAACCCCCGCCGCGCAGCCGAGCCGGGCTTCGCCTGCATCCAAGGGCACGGTGTGGCAGGCAGTTCCGGAACTTGCCGCTGACTCCCCGCCAGTGACTCGTGATCGCGGCACCTCGTCTGACCTGCGGTGACGCAATGAGTGCGGTTGCAGTACCAGCCCACACCTCCAGAGCGTGAGCAACCATGTTCCCGCCGGGAGCACCATTCGTGCCATCTGGTGTCAACGTGTGTAGACCGTCAGATGACGAAAGACCCTGACTCGCGGAACCGTGAATGCAAAGGAAATTGGGGAGCGGGTTCGATTCCCGCCATCTCCACAATTTCCATGTGAGGCGAAGGCCTCGCGGTCCTGGTGGCAGGACCTTCGCCGTGTTCGGCGCTGATACCGGCGAGGCGGTCTGTTGCGCGCTGTGGTTCTCCGGGATGCTCCCGTGGCATGAGGAGACCCTTGAGAGACGTAGTGTCCCGTCAGCGTGTCTGGATCTGGCCCGCCCTGATCGGACTCACGGCCACGCTCACCTGGAGTTCCCCGGCCGGGGCGGACGGCGACCGGTCCGGGCTGCCGGAAGCCATCGAGACGATTCTGGGCGATGCCCGGATGGAAGGCGGCGCCGCGAGCGTGGTGATCGCCGACGCCGCGAGCGGCGATGTGCTGTACGAGCGGCAGCCGACCGGGCGGCTGACGCCCGCCTCCAACACCAAGCTGACGACCGCGGCCGCCGCCCTGGAGCTGCTCGGGCCCGACTACCGGTTCACCACCGACGCGCTCGCTGACGGCAAGCGGAGTGGATCCGTGCTGCACGGGGATCTGTATCTGCGCGGCACCGGCGACCCGACCACGCTCGCCGCAGACTACGACCGGCTGGCCGCCGACGTCGCCGCGGCCGGAATCAAGCGGGTCACCGGGCGGCTCGTCGCCGACGACACCCGGTTCGACAGCGAGCGGCTCGGCCGCTCCTGGGCGGCCGACGATGAATCGGCGTACTACTCCGCGCAGATCTCCCCGCTCAACGTCGCCCCCGACACCGACTACGACGCCGGCACCGTCGTCGTCGAGGCGGTGCCGGGCGCGAAGCCCGGAGACACGCCGAAGGTGACGCTCACGCCGAAGACCGACTACGTCGATGTGGAGGTGCGGGCCACCACCGTGGCGCGGGACGGCACCGACACCCTGTCCGTCGCGCGGGAGCACGGCGGCAACACCATCACCGTCAGCGGCGACATCCCTGTGGGTGACGCCCCCACCAAGGAATGGATCAGCGTCTGGGAGCCCACCGGGTACGCGGCCGCGGTCTTCCGGGACGCGCTCACCGCACACGGCGTACGCGTCGACGACGGCACCCGTCTCGGTCAGGCCACGCCGAAGGGCGCCAAGCAGCTCGCCGCGCACCGGTCGATGCCGCTCAAGGACCTGCTCGTGCCGTTCATGAAGCTGTCGAACAACATGCATGCCGAGGTGCTGACCAAGACCATCGGCTACGAGAAGTCCGGACGCGGCACCTGGACGGCGGGCCTCAACGGCATCTCCGGCTATCTCAAGAGCGCGGGCGTCGCCACCGGGAAACTGCGACAGGTCGACGGATCCGGCCTGTCGCGGATGAACGCCTTCCCAGCCCGGCAATTGGCCGAACTCCTGCTGTCCGTACGGGACGAGCCCTGGTACGACGACTGGTACGCGTCGCTGCCCGTGGCCTGCGAGCCGGACCGGTTCGTCGGCGGGACCTTGCGCTCCCGCATGTGCGACACGCCCGCGGCCCGCAACGCGCGCGGAAAGACCGGATCGCTCACCGGCGCGTCCGCACTCTCCGGATACGTCACCGACGCCGGCGGCCGCGAGCTCGTCTACAGCGTCATCCTCAACAACTACCTGGCCTCGTCAGTGAAGAGCGTCGAGGACGCGATCGTGGTGACGCTCGCCTCGTCCGACGAGGACCGTGCCGTGCTCGTGCGGCCACGCGCGGAGCGCGCCGCCGAACAGGACGCGGGCCTGGAGTGCTCCTGGGTCAAGCCCCGGCGCTGCTAGTACTGCCACCGCACTCGACGAATCGCCGCAGGCCGCGCGGAGGTGCGCCTCTCTCCGGGGGGGTGACGCGCCACCAGTTTCACGGGTCGCTGATCTGCGGCGACGCAATGAGTGCGATTGCCTCGACCTTCTTACCAAATTGCCCGCCAGACTTCCGGGGGCACCTCATCCTTCAGTCCGCCGCGTCCAGCCTCGCTCGACTCCCGGCATTTCTGGCAGTGCTTCAACCGCCCCGCGACGTCTGGCGTGGCGGTAGCACGAGGTTCGGGCCAGCTGTACCCGATACGCTGGGTACAGCTGGCTCTTGGCAACAGCCATGCGGCGCGTTGACGCTGCACGGGTGCGGGCAGTCAGCTGTGTTGCGCCACGAAATCGGCGACCCGCGTGCCGAGTTGCTGGCCTGCCCGGTTGTCGATGGAGGTGTGCTGGCCGGACCATATCCGGCTGAGCCACGCTTCGGTGGCGGCGCGTTGGAAGCCGGCGAAGGTTCGGGTGACGCCCTTCGACGTCACCACGAGGTGGTGCTGCGCACCGTAGAACCTGGTGAGCGTCGTTGCCGCCGCCTGGCTGAGAGCGCCGTGGGCGGCGGGGTAGGACGGATCCGGGGCGGTCGGCAGCAGGGGGGTCCAGTTGGGATCGCCAACGATGCGCGGGTTGTAGTGCGCACCACCGAGCCGGAGGGCTGTCACGGGCCGCCATACGCGGTAGGCGTACTTGGCGTCGTACATCGCGATCGCGGTGTCGGCGAGGGACAGGTTGAGCTGGGCGAAGACCTTCACCGCCTTCTCCAGGCTTGCGTGCTGGGAGGTGACGAGGTCCTGCGCGATCTGATTCCAGACGTTCCAGACGGGGGCTGCCGCCCAGAACTTCCCGGCTGCGGTCTGATCGGGGGTGCGGGTGGTACTGGTCTTTCTCCCCAGGCTCTTGACCTCATTCAAGGCTGTGGCGTATTCGGCGGTGCTGACGGCCGGCGGCGGCGCCGGGCGGAACTGGCTTCCTTTGGCCAGCACGAACGGCTTGACCGAGCCCCAGTTGGTGAACACCGGTGTGGGGAAGTCGGGCGGTGTGGGCCGGTAGCCGCCGGCCACGTTGCGGGGAGTGAACGGCGGCGGCTTGGTCGAGGACCCGTCATGGGATCGCAGGCTGACCAGTCGGCGAGCGACCTCGGCTCCCACGCGAATGCCCGCCTGCTTACCGGGGCCGTTGGGAATCGCGGACAACTGGCTGCTCAGCCGTCGGTCCACGCTTGCGCGCTTGGCCGGGTACAGGGCCGCCAGCACATCGTGGGCTGCTTGGTCCGCTGCTGCGTCTGCACGGGCGCCTCGCGGCGCCGACACCGAGGACAAGTAGGCAGGGCCGGCCCGGGTGACCGATACCACCGCGTCGTACTCGGCGGCCTGAAGGAGCGCGAAGCTGCGCGTGGGGTGGATGGTGGGCGGTTGGGCCTTCGGATCGCTCAGGACGGTGATGAGCTCACGGTTCCACTCCACGACCGACATCCCGGAGGGCTGGGCGGCGGCGCGCAGGGTTGGGGAGTGAGCAGGTGTGGTGGCGGTGGGCCCGAGGGCCAGGCCAGTGAGTCCGGCTGTCAGCGCAGTTCCGGTCAGTGCAGTGAGTATCTTGTGCTTTCCGTCCATATGCTGTGGCTCCCTGTGGTGGGTGGTGGGCTGGGGCAACCGGTGGCCATACGCTTCGACCACGTGGGCCACTTCGGGCCGGACGGTCAACGGGCACCACTGAGCGAGAGGGGAGTCCGCAGCGTGTGCCGCAAAGAAGTACTCCGGGCGCCTGCTCCGGAGTTCGACTGGGACGTGAAGCCAGTTCCGTCTGCCTGAGTCCCGCGCTGGGTCGGTCGTTGGAGTATCGCGACCGGACTCACCGGCGTACCGGCCCTTGAGGCGGCACGCGCCACCCGCACCCATGTTTCGAGGGGTTGACCGGGCGCGAGTGGTCCTGCAACCTGATCACCTCTTTGCGTCATCAAGGCCGCTTGCCAGATACAGCCTGCGGGTTCCCGAAGCACGCCGCAACTCCGGTCTGTGGTCATCTGCCTACAGTCGGCTGCGCCGGTTGCTGGTCGGGGCCCGACGGTCCCGCCTTTCGCACTGGTACGACGGCTAGGTCAAAGCGTCGCCACTGTCCACGTTGATCTACCTTCACCCTGTGTGATAGACCGCAAGCGGCGCGGGTGTCGTGGCACCTCCGGGTCACCACCCGTCGCGATCAAGTCAATCTCCTGGGGCCTGATCGAGGCGTGCGTGCCCGCCTGCAGGGCTTGGTATCCAGACAGACAGTCCGAGCAGCTCTCGCCGTCATCTCTCGAACGCGGCGGAAACTCAGTGCATGTCTGCCGCAACCGGCTGGTCCGCCGGCCTCACCCCGGGTCGCCGGACTTCACGGCGAGATAGCGGGCGGGGAACTCGCCTCCGCCGTGCACCGCCAGGTCCGCGCCGTTGACGTAGGAGGCGAGGCCACCGGCGAGGTACAGACAGGCGCGCGCGATGTCCTCCGGGACGGCCATCCGCTCCATCGGGACGACCCGCGCCACCGCGACCCCACCGTCCTCGCCGTAGACGGCCGCGGCGCTCTCGGTGCGGATCAGACCGGTGGTGATGTGGTTGACCCGCACCTTCGGCGCCCACTCCAGGGCCAGCGCCCTGGTCAGGGTGAGCAGACCGGCCTTGGCGGCCGAGTAGGCGGCCGTGCCGGGCTGCGGATCGTGGGCTGAGACGCTGCCGATGTTGATGACCGAGCCACCACTGTTCTGTGCCTGCATGACCCGGTTGGCGGCCTGGGCCACGTAGAACGGGGCCAGCAGATTGAGGGCCACGATCTTCTCGACGAACCGCGGGGAGACCGTGGCCGCTTCGGCGTCGGGGGAGCCGCCGGCGTTGTTGACGAGGATGTCCAGCCGGCCGAAGCGGTCCACGGCGCCGCCGACGAACCGCGCCGCCGCAGCCGGGTCGCGGACATCGGCCGGGAGGAACACGGCCTGCCGTCCCTTCGCGCCGGGCAGCGACCGCGGTTCGTTGCGGCCGCAGACGACGACGTCCGCGCCCGCGCCGAGGAACGCCTCGGCGATCGCCGCACCGATGCCCTTGGTACCCCCCGTGACCACCACGACTCGTCCGGTGAAGTCCATCGGGTTGCTGCTGTCCATGCTCCCGCCTTCTGCCAGGCTCCGTTACGGCTGGCTCACTGGAATCCGCGGTTGGACCACGGACATGGGCGACCGGGCTTCCGCCGGCTGGTCACCCCGCGGTCAGCCCCAGGCCGGCGGCGAGCCGGCCCCGGTGCCACGCCGGCGGACCGAAGAGCCGGGCGGAGCCGTGCGCGCGTTTGAAGTAGCGGTGGGCGGTGTGCTCCCAGGTGATGCCGATACCGCCGTGCAGCTGGATCATCTCGCCCGCCACCGCGGAGAACGCCTCCGAGCAGGCGGACTTGGCGACGGCCGCGGAGCGGGTCAGCTCCAGTGACCCCTCGACGGCTGCGAAGGCCGCGCCGAGGGCGGCCGAGCGCGCCGACTCCACCAGCACGTACGCGTCCGCGAGCCGGTGCTTCACCGCCTGGAAGGAGCCGATGGACCGGCCGAACTGGACGCGGTCCTTGGCATACGCGACCGTGAGTTCGAGGCAGCGTTCGGCCGCGCCGACCTGCTCCGCGGCGAGCGCCGTGCACGCCAGGTCCAGTACGTGTCGCAGCACCCGGTCGCCCTCGCCGTCGGTGCCGATGAGTCGGCCCTCGGCGCCATCGAGGACCACACGAGCCTGTGGTCGCGTCAGATCCATCGTCACCACCGCTTCGCGGCGTACTCCCGCACTGTCCAGGGCCAACTGGAAGAGCGAGACCCCGGCCGCCGTGCGGGCCGCCACGAGCAGCACATCGGCCTCCGTGCCGTCCAGCACGTGCTCCTTGGTTCCGGTGATCCGCCAGCTGCCGCCTCCAGGCCCGGCGACGGCCTCGGCCCGGATCGCCGCCGGATCCCAGGAACCCCGCTCGGCCCACGCCAGCGTCCCCACCGCGCGGCCCTCGGCGAGTCGCGGCAGCAACCGGGTGCAGGCCGCCGCGTCACCGGAGGCGAGCAGCGCCTGCACCGCGAGCACCGCGGAGCCGAGACAGGGGACCGGGCTCAGCTCCCGCCCCAACTCCTCCATCACGACGTGGACTTCCGCCGCTCCGCAGCCCGCGCCGCCGTACTCCTCCGGGACGGCGAGCCCCGCGACGCCGACCTGCCCGGTCAGTGGTCGCCAGGCCGCCGCGCCCTCGTGCCGTGCGAGCAACGACCGGACGGCGGAACGCAGTTCCTCCTGCTCCTCCGTCAGCCTCATCCGTCTGCTCCCTGGAGAACGCGGGCCCGGCATGCCGCGGGGGTGCCCCAGGCGTCGCGCAGGGGGCGCGCCTTGCGGATCCACAACGACAGGTCGAGTTCGTCGGTGTAGCCGAGGGCGCCGTGCAGTTGCAGGGCCGTGCGGGACGCGGCGTACGCGGCCTCGCCCGCCGTGACCTTGGCCGCCGCGATCTCGCGGGCCGACGCCCGGTCCGAGGCCAGGGCCAGGGCGGCGGAGTGGACCAGCGGCTGGGCGAATTCGAGCGCGAGGAGGGTGTCCGCCAGTCGGTGCTTCACGGCCTGGAAGGAACCGATGGCCACCCCGAACTGGGTGCGCTGCCGGACGTGTTCGACGGTACGTGCCAGCAGGGTGCGTCCCAGCCCGAGAGCCTGGGCGGCCGTGGCCAGCGCCGCGACGTCCGCGGCGTGCGTGGCCGCGGCGACCACCTTGGACCCCTGTGCCAGTACGGTTCCGCCGACCGGCCGGGCCTGCCGTCGGACCGGGTCGGCGGACGGCTGGACGGGGCCTGCCGACTGCGCAAGGCGCAGGGTGTCGCCGTCCACGACGAAGACTGCGTCGGCGGCGTCGGCGTCCAGGGCGTAGGGGCTGTCGGGGGAGAGCAGGCAGAGCGAGGCGACTGTCTTGCCGGAGGCGATGCCGGGCAGCCATGCGGTGGCAGCGGCCTCGTCGCCGAGCCGGTCCAGGAGCGCGGCGGCGGCGACGGTCTCGACCAGCGGTCCGGGGACGGCGTGCCGACCCAGCTCGGTGAAGGCGACGGCCAGTTCGAGCGGGAGCGGGCCGAGGCCGTCGTGCTGCTCCGGTACGGCGAGAGCGAAGACCCCGGCCTGCGCGAGCCGCTCCCACAGGGCGCGCCCGGGGCCGTGGTCGCCCGACGCCCAGGCCCGTACGGCACCCGTGGTGTCGTACGAGCCGAGCATGCCGTCCAGGGTGCGGGCGAACTCCCGCTGTTCGTCGTCCAGGAGGAACCGCATCACCGGCGTCCCTTCGGCAGGCCGAGCAGCCGCTCGGCGATGATGTCGCGCTGGATCTCGTTGGTGCCGGCGTAGATCGGCCCGGCGAGGGAGAAGGTGTAGCCATCGGCCCAACTGCCGTGTCCGGGCGCATCCTCGGCGCCGTCGGCCAGCTCACCGTACGGACCGAGGAGGTCCAGGGCGGTCTCGTGCAGGGCGATGTCGAGCTCGGACCAGAAGATCTTGTTGAGGCTGGACTCGGCGCCGATCGCTCCCGCCCGTCGCCCACCACCACCCTTGCTCGAGGGCTCTGCGGGCCCGACCCCCTCTGCGGCAAGGCGCGAGGCGCCCGCATAGGCGAACAGCTGGTAGGCGCGGGCGCCGATCACCGCATCGGCGACCCGGTCGCGCAGAGCCGTGTCGGCCGGGTCGGCCCGCTCCCGCCACAGTGCCGTCAGGCGGTCGGCGGCCGCGGTGAAGCGGCCGGGGCTGCGCAGGGTCAGGCCGCGCTCGTTGCCCGCGGTGCTCATCGCCACCCGCCAGCCCTGCCCGGGTTCGCCGATGACGTCCTCGTCGGGCACGAACACGTCGTCCAGGAAGAGCTCGGCGAAGGCGGGCTTGCCGTCGAGCCGGCCGATGGGCCGTACGGTCACGCCGTCGGCGTCCAGCGGGAACATCAGATACGTCAGGCCGTGGTGCGGCCTGCCGGCGTCCGGGTCGCTGCGGAAGAGGCCGAAGGCCCGGTCGGCGAAGGTGGCCCGCGAGGACCAGGTCTTCTGGCCGTTGAGCAGCCAGCCGCCGTCGGCGCGCACGGCCGTCGAGCTCAGGGAGGCGAGGTCGGAGCCCGACTCCGGCTCGGACCAGGCCTGGGCCCAGATGGCCTCACCGCTCGCCATGAGGGGCAGGATGCGGGTGCGTTGCTCCTGCGTACCGTGCTCGAAGAGGGTGGGGGCGAGCAGGTTGATGCCGTTCTGGCTGACCCGGCCGGGAGCGCCGGCCGCGTAGTACTCCTCCTCGAAGACCAGCCATCGAAGGATCGAACTGCCGCGTCCGCCGTACTCCTCGGGCCAGGAGACCACCGACCAGCGGTCCGTGAAGAGGGTGCGTTCCCACTGCCGGTGGGCGGTGAAGCCTTCGGCGGTCTCCAGGGAGGGCAGCGGGGTGCCGGGGACGTGCGCGGCGAGCCAGGCCCTGGCCTCGGCGCGGAAAGCGTCCTCCTGCTCGGTGAAGTCGAGGTCCATCAGGATCCCGCCTTCTTCATCGCGCGGATGTCCATGCCGCCCAGCGCGTCGGGGGCGGTCTCGGCGTTGTGCGCGTGCGCGAGGTGGTGCAGCCCGAAGACCGAGTCCATGCCTGTGTGCAGACCCTGCAGGTCCTCGGCCTGGTTGACCGCGCGTTTGGTCAGAGCGAGCCCCATCCGCGGCATCTCGGCGATCCGCATCGCCAACTCCGTGACCCTTTCGGTCAGTTCGGCGCGCGGAACGACGCGGTTGACCATGCCGACCTCGTACGCCCGCTGCGCGCTCATCCGGTTGCCGGTGTAGAGGAACTCCTTGGCGATGCGCGGCGGCATCACCCAGGGGTGCGCGAAGTACTCGACGCCCGGGATGCCCATGCGGACCACCGGGTCGGCGAAGAAGGCGTCGTCGGAGGCGATGATCAGGTCGCAGACCCAGGCGAGCATCAGTCCGCCCGCGACGCACGCACCCTGCACCGAGGCGATGACGGGCTTGGGTAGTTCGCGCCATCGGCGGCACATGCCCAGGTAGACCTCGGACTCGCGGGCGAAGCGGCTCTCCGCCCCGGCCTTGTCCGAGTGGTCCCACCACAATCCGGCCTTGCGGTCGAACGGCAGGTGGGCGTCCCGTTCCGGGGTGCCGATGTCGTGGCCCGCGGAGAAGTGCTTCCCCGCTCCGGCCAGGACGACGACCTTGACCTCGTCGTCGTCGGCGGCGCGGTAGAAGGCCCGGTCCAGGGCGTAGGTCATCGCGGAGTTCTGTGCGTTGCGGTAGCCGGGCCGGTTCATGGTGACGGTCGCGACCGGGCCTCGCCTCTCGTAGCGCACCGGTTCGTCGTGGGCGGCGGTCATCGGGCCCCCTCCTTCCCTAACAAGTGTTTGGTAGACTACCGTACGGTCATGAGCAGCGTCGAGGAGTTCCGCACCGAGTTCCGCAACTGGCTGGCCGCCCACCTCGCCGGAGAGTTCGCTGGTCTGCGCGGCCGCGGCGGCCCGGGCCGGGAGCACGAGGCATTCGCCGAACGGCTCGCCTGGGAACGGCACATGGCGGCCGCCGGCTGGACCTGCGTGGGGTGGCCGCAGGAGTACGGCGGCCGGGGCGCGACCCTGGAGCAGCAGGTCGCCTTCCACGAGGAGTACGCCCTGGCCGACGCCCCCGCCCGGGTGGGCCACATCGGGGAACAGCTGCTCGGCCCCACCCTCATCGCCTTCGGCACAGCGCAGCAGCAGGAGCGATTCCTGCCGCCGATCGTCGAGGCCCGGGAGCTGTGGTGCCAGGGATACAGCGAGCCGGACGCCGGCTCCGACCTGGCGAACGTACGGACCCGCGCCGAGCGGGACGGCGAGGAGTGGGTCGTCACCGGGCAGAAGATCTGGACCTCACTGGCCCACGAGTCCGACTGGTGCTTCGTCGTCGCCCGCACCGATGCCGGATCGAGCCGCCACCAGGGCCTGTCCTACCTCCTGGTGCCCCTGGATCAGCCCGGCGTCGAGATCCGGCCGATCAACCAGCTGACCGGCACCTCGGAATTCAACGAGGTGTTCTTCGACGGTGCGCGCACCCGCGCCGGACACGTCGTCGGCGCCCCCGGAGAGGGCTGGAAGGTGGCCATGGCCACCCTCGGCTTCGAGCGCGGGGTCTCCACCCTCGGCCAGCAGGTCGGCTTCCGCCGCGAACTGGAGTCCCTCATCGAACTGGCCCGACGCAACGGCGCGGCAGACGACCCGCTGATCCGGGACCGGCTCGCCCGCGCCTGGGTCGGCCTGGAGACCATCCGCTGCAACGCCCTGCGGATGCTCGACCAGGTCGCGGCGGGCGTCCCGGGCCCCGAGGCCTCCATCGGCAAGATCTTCTGGGCGACCTGGCACCGGGAACTGGGCGAGCTCGCCATGGAGGTCTGCGGCGCCGACGGCATGCTGGCCGCCGGGCAGCCGTACGACCTCACCGACTGGCAGCGGCTGTTCCTCTTTTCCCGCTCCGACACCATTTACGCCGGCTCCAACGAGATCCAGCGCAACATCATCGCCGAGCGCGTCCTCGGCCTGCCCAAGGAGGCCCGCCCATGACGACACCGCTGCCCTATGTGCCCGGCCACGCCCTGCTCGACGGGCGCACCGCCGTGATCACCGCCGCCGCCGGTGCGGGCATCGGCGGGGCCACCGCCCGCAGATTCCTCGAGGAGGGCGCCCGGATCGTCATCGGCGACGCCCACGCGCGCAGGCTGAAGGAGAGCGCCGAAGCGCTCGCCGGGGAGTTCGGAGCCGACCGGGTTGCCGCACTGCCCTGCGACGTCACCGACGAACAGCAGGTCGCGGCCCTCTTCGACCTCGCTCAGGAGCAGCACGGCCACCTCGACATCGTCGTCAACAACGCCGGACTCGGCGGCACCGCCGACCTGGTCGAGATGACCGACGAGCAGTGGTCCGCGGTTCTCGACGTCACCCTGAACGGCACCTTCCGTTGCACTCGCGCCGCGCTGCGCCGGATGAAGGAGCGGGAGTGCGGGGGCGTCGTCGTCAACAACGCCTCGGTGATCGGCTGGCGCGCCCAGCGCGGCCAGGCGCACTACGCCGCCGCCAAGGCCGGCGTGATGGCGCTCACCCGCTGCGCGGCCGTCGAGGCCGCCGAGTACGGCGTGCGCGTCAACGCCGTCGCGCCGAGCCTCGCGATGCACCCGCACCTGGTGAAGGTGACCACCCCCGAACTGCTGGCCGAGCTCACCGAGCGCGAGGCGTTCGGCCGCTACGCAGAGCCCTGGGAGGTCGCCAACGTGATCGTCTTCCTGGCCAGCGGCTACTCCTCGTACATGACCGGCGAGACGGTCGCGGTCAGCAGCCAGCGGGCGTGACGAGCGATGACCGGATGCCGAAGAGCAGTGCGCCGGGCCAAGGCGGGAAGACCACGATGAGCCCGTCCCCCGAGAGGCACAGCGAACTCCTGGCCACCGCCGCGGAGGTGTTCGCCGCGCAGGGCTACAACGCCACCACCGTCCGCGAGATCGCCGACGCCGCCGGAATGCTTGCGGGAAGCCTCTATTACCACTTCGACTCCAAGGAGTCGATGCTCGACGAGATCCTCTCCACCTTCCTGGACGAGCTGTGGGCCGGGTACGACGCCGTACTCGCCGCCGGACTCGGCCCGCGGGAGACGATCGAGGCCCTCGTCACCGAATCCTTCCGGGAGATCGACCGGCACCGTGCCGCGGTCGCCATCTATCAGAAGGAGTCCAGGCACCTCGCCTCCCAGCCCCGGTTCCGCTATCTCGCGGACTCGCAGGTGAAATTCGAGACGGCGTGGCTGGGGACCCTTGAACGCGGTGTCGCCGCCGAGATCTTCCGTGCTGATCTGGATACCCGGCTCACCTACCGCTTTGTGCGCGACACCGTCTGGGTCGCCGCTTCGTGGTACCGGCCGGGGGGACAGCACAGCCCCGAGGAGATCGCCCGCCAGTACCTGTCCATGGTGCTGGAGGGCATCGCCCTGCGGGACCGACATGTCACTGTGGAAACAGCAAAGGAGCCGTCATGGCCGAGGCCTATATCGTCGAATCAGTCCGCACCCCGGTAGGCAGGCGGAACGGTGGGCTCGCCGCCGCGCACCCGGCCGACCTGGGTGCACACGTGCTCACCGCGCTCGTCGAGCGCACGGGCGTCGACCCGGCGGCCGTCGAGGACGTCGTCTTCGGCTGCCTGGACACCGTCGGCCCGCAGGCCGGGGACATCGCCCGCACCTGCTGGCTGGCCGCCGGGCTGCCGGAGGAAGTGCCGGGCGTCACCGTGGACCGCCAGTGCGGTTCCTCCCAGCAGGCCGTGCACTTCGCGGCACAGGCGGTGCTCTCCGGCACCCAGGACCTGGTCGTAGCCGGCGGTACACAGAACATGTCGCAGATTCCGATCGCCTTCGCCGGCCGCCAGGCGGCCGAACCGCTCGGGCTCACCGACGGGCCGTACGCCGGCTCCGCGGGCTGGCGGGCGCGCTACGGAGACCAGCCGGTCAACCAGTTCCACGGCGCCGAGTTGATCGCCGAGAAGTGGGGCATCACCCGGGAGCAGATGGAGGAGTTCGCGCTGCGCTCGCACCGGCGGGCGATCCGGGCCATCGACGAGGGCCGCTTCGACCGGGAGATCGTCGCCTACGGCGACGTGACGTGCGACGAGGGCCCGCGCCGGGACACCTCGCTGGAGAAGATGGCAGGCCTGAAGCCGCTGGTCGAGGGCGGCCGACTGACCGCCGCCGTCTCCTCGCAGGTCTCGGACGGCGCCGCCGCGATGCTCATCGCCTCCGAACGGGCCGTCCGCGAGCACGGCCTGACCCCACGGGCCCGTATCCACCACCTCTCGGTGCGCGGCGAGGACCCGATCCGGATGCTGTCCGCGCCGATCCCGGCGACGGCGTACGCGCTGAAGAAGACCGGACTCTCCCTCGACGACATCGACCTGGTCGAGATCAACGAGGCGTTCGCCTCGGTCGTCCTGGCCTGGCTGAAGGAGACCGGAGCCGACCCCGAGAAAGTCAATGTCAACGGCGGCGCCATAGCCCTCGGGCACCCCCTGGGCGCCACCGGCACCAAGCTGATGACCACACTGCTGCACGAACTCGACCGCACCGGCGGCCGGTACGGCCTGCAGACCATGTGCGAGGGCGGCGGCCAGGCCAACGTCACCATCATCGAACGTCTCTGACGTATCGTCACATCGCCATCCCTGCAGGGTGCGGCTTCCGGTCCGGGACGCCGCACCCGGCCGGCATCGCCCAGCTGTCCGGCGCTCGCGCTCCGCCGTGCTCGTCCCTCAGCGCGCCAGGGGAAGGGGCAGGCCGCGGAGTGTGGCGTCCGCCTCGGCCATGACGCGGTCGACGAGTTCGGCGCACGACGGCAGATCGTCGATCAACCCCGCGACCTGGCCGGAGGCCATCACCCCGAGATCGGTGCGTCCTTCGACCATCGCGGCCTTGAGCAGCATCGGAGTGTTGGCGGCCAGCAGGACCTGGCTCCAGGTCAGTTCCTTGCCGTGCTTCATCGCCAGGCCGTCGCGGATCATCCGCGCCCATCCCAGGCCCGATTCCTTCTTGAACGCCGCGGCGTGCCGGACCGCCCGCAGCAGCGAGGCGGACCGGCCCGAGCGCTCCAGGACGTCCACCAGTTCGGTGCGCAGCATCCGGTGCGGGAGGCCGTCCACGGCGGTGGTGACGGTCACGTCCGTCACCGCTGCGGCCAGGTACTTCGCCTTGACCGCCGGGGGGACGGTGCTGTCGGAGGTGAGCAGGAATCGGGTGCCCATGGCGATCCCGGCCGCACCATAGGACAGCGCGGCGACCAGACCGCGACCGTCATGGAAGCCGCCCGCCGCGACGACCGGAATGTCCACCGCGTCGACGACCTGCGGGAGCAGGACGGTGGTCGCGACGTTCCCGGTGTGCCCGCCCGCCTCGCCGCCCTGCACCACCACCGCGTCGGCGCCCCACGCGGCGACCTTCTCCGCATGCCGTCTGGCGCCGACGGACGGGATGACCACCACCCCGGCGTCCTTCAGCCGCGCGATCAGCTCACGGGAGGGCGCCAGCGCGAACGAGGCGACCTTGACGCCCTCGTCGATGATGATCCGTACGCGCTCGGCCGCGTCCCCCGCGTCCGCCCGCAGATTGACGCCGAACGGCGCGTCTGTACGGGACGTGACCTCATGGACGGCCGAGCGGAGCTGTTCGACGGTCATCGTGGCGGAGGCGAGGATCCCGAGCGCGCCGGCTTCGGCGGCCGCCGTGACCAGGCGGGGACCCGCGACCCACCCCATGCCGGTCTGCACGACGGGGTGGCGCACGCCGACCAGCTCGGTGAGGGGGGTGGTGATCGTGACGCCGCTCATGCGGGGACCTCGCGCTCGCGCAGGCCCTTCGGGTCGATGACCTCTCGGATCAGCCGCAGCTCCTCGGCGGTGGGCTCGCGGGTGTACGGCACCTCGTCGGGGATCGTGAGCGCGAAGCCGGTGGCCTCGGCGACCTGCTCGGCCGTGACGCCGGGGTGCAGGGAGCGCAGCCGCATCGTGCGGTCCGGGGTCTCGAAGTCGAAGACGCCGAGGTTGCTGATGACGTCCGGGATGCGGTGGTACCGGGCCGCGGCGGGGCCGGCCGCGGCGGCGCGGTCGTAGCCGACGCCACAGACCATGTCGACCCGCTCGACGAACACCCGCGCCGAATGCCTGGGGATCCAGTAACTCGTCGGGTTGTTCAGGGTGTTGAGAGGGGCTCCGCGTACCCCCAGCAGCTGCCGCTCGGGGGCGGCCCAGTCGCCGATGCAGGAGATGTTCTGGTTGCCGTGGCGGTCGATCTGGGTGGCGCCCATCATCACGTGCCGCCGTCCCGTGGCGGTCATGGACAGATGCTGACGGAACGGCAACCACCCCTCCACCACCTGGGACTTCGTACCGACCGCCGGCACATCACCCATGAGCAGTGCCTCGCCGTCGGTCAGCAGCAGATCGGGGGAGAAGGTGAGCTTCGCCAGCCGGGCCCCGATCGTGGGGACGGTGCCCATCGGGCCGGCCAGGACCTCGCCCGCGCCCCGCCATGCCTCGGCGCAGGCCACCACGCAGTATTCGGCCCGCGTCGCCGTCGCCGTCCCTGTGCTGCCGCTCATTTTTCCTCCTCGTGGAACGCCGCCACCGCGGCTTGGTACGCGGCCTCGTCCCCGGACAGGAACCGCTCGGTGAACGCCTGCCACGCCTCGGGGTCGCGGGCAGCCTGGACGTAGGCCCGCTGGAACGTCTCGTCGCGGTCGTGGTCGGGCACGCACGACGTGAAGTGCGCTCCGTTCGGGGTCTCGACGACACCGTTCACGAACGCGCGCTTGACCAGCAGCGTCTGCGGTCCGTTCTCCTTGAGCAGCTCCGCGGTGTCCACGATCCGCTCGCAGGAGACGTACGCGGTGTCGGCGGCCTCGCAGAACAGGTCGTCGAAGTACGGGTCGGGGCCGAGGTATTGGGCGTTGCCGAGCGCATCGGCGCGGTTGAGGTGGACGAGCGCCGCGTCCAGCCGCAGCGCCGGGGTCGCGACGAGCTCCTCGCCGTCCTCGTACGGTGAAGTGATCGTCCGCAGCCGCGGGTTGACGCGCATCACGTCCGAGGCGAGCCCCGCCCGCACCGGCATGAAGGGCAACCGCTGCGCAGCGGCTGTCAGTCCCCACATGAACATGGCCTCGTCCAGTTCCACCATCTCGAGCGCGCCCCGTTGCCGGGCCGCACCGAAGTGCGGTTCGAGGGGGATGGAGTCGAGTGTGGCGAAGGCCGCGACCAGCTTGCGGATCCGTCCGGCGGCGGCGAGCAGCCCGACGTCCGGACCGCCGTAGGAAACGACGGTCAGGTCGGTGACGTCCGAGCGCAGCAGCGCGCGGACCAGCGCCATCGGTTTGCGCCGGGAGCCCCAGCCGCCGATGCCGATCGTCATGCCGCTCTCCAGCCGGCCGACGACCTCGTCGGCGGTCATGGTCTTGTCCCTGCTCACGACTGCTGCTCCTGTTCCGTGCCGAAGGTGTCGCGGACGCGGTCGGCCACGCCGCTGAGGTTGGCCTCGAAGGTGAAGCCCTGCTCGAAGCGGTAGCTGCGGCGTACGTCGACCGGGTCGATGCCGTTGATCGCGGCCTTGGCGAGGCGGATCAGGGTGCCGTCCTTGGCGGCGATCTCGCGGGCCAGCTCCAGCGCCGCGTCCGGCAGTTGCTCGCGGGGTACGACCCGCCACACGGAGCCGTGCTGGTGCAGCTCCTGCGCGGTGGCGGTCCGCGAGGTGTAGTACAGGGCCCGCATCAGGTGCTGGGGGACCAGCCGGGCCAGGTGCGTGGCCGCGCCGAGCGCGCCGCGGTCCAGCTCCGGCAGGCCGAAGGTCGCGTCGTCGCTGGCGACGACGGCGTCGGCGTTGCCGACCAGGCCGATGCCGCCGCCCAGGCAGAAGCCGTGCACGGCGGCGACCACCGGGACCTCGCAGTCGTAGACCGCGGCGAACGCCTCGTAGCAGCCGCGGTTGGCGCCGATGAGGGCGTCGTGGCCGGCTGTGCGCTGCATCTCCTTGATGTCGACGCCGGCGTTGAAGCCGCGGCCTGTGGCGGTGAGCACCACGCATCGCACCTTCGGATCGGCCCCGGCGGCGCGTACCGCGGCGGCCAGGTCGTACCAGCCCTGCACGGGGAGGGCGTTGACCGGGGGGTAGTCCACGGAGACGAGGGCGATGCCCTCTTCCGGGGCGGAGGTGGAGACACCCATGAGCAGATCAGCTACCTTTCCACCAAGCGTTTGTTAGGTTGCAAGCTAGCAGTGATCGGCGTGCGGCGGGAGATGTCCATGGGCAGCGATCGCCGATCCATCCGGATGCGCCGCTTCCGTCACCGGCCGGCGGGTTCTCGCCGCAGGCCTCGATTCGCTCACCGAAGGGACACATACCCATGACCGGACTGTGCACGGGACGGGTCGCCGTCATCACCGGTGCGGGCCGCGGGCTCGGGCGCGCGCACGCCCTCGCCCACGCCGCCGAGGGTGCCAAGGTCGTCGTCAACGACCTCGGAGTGGGCCTCGACGGCGCCGGAGGGGCCACCGGGCCCGCCCAGCAGGTCGTCGAGGAGATCCGCGCACTCGGCGGCGAGGCGGTGGCACACGGCGGCGACATCACCACCACCGAGGGTGCGGCCTCGCTGATCGCCACCGCCCTCGATGCCTTCGGCCGCCTCGACACCCTTGTCAACAACGCCGGATTCCTGCGCGACCGCATGCTCGTCAATCTGGACGACGACGACTGGGACGCCGTGATGCGCGTCCACCTCAAGGGCCACTTCCTGCCGCTCAAGCACGCCGCCGCGCACTGGCGCGCCGAGGTGAAGGCCGGCCGTACGCCCGAGGCGCGGGTCGTCAACACCAGCTCCGGGGCGGGCCTCCTTGGCAGCGTCGGGCAGGGCAACTACTCCGCCGCCAAGGCGGGGATCATCGGTCTGACGCTGGTCGCCGCCGCCGAGATGGGCCGCTACGGAGTCCAGGTCAACGCCATCGCCCCGGCCGCCAGGACCCGGATGACCGAGCAGAGCTTCGCCGAAACCATGGCGGCCCCCGAGGGTGGCGGATTCGACGCGATGGCCCCGGAGAACGTCTCCCCCCTTGTCGTCTGGCTGGGCTCCGCCGCCTCCGCCGGGGTGAGCGGCCGGGTCTTCGAGGTCGAGGCCGGCCGGATCACCGTCATGGAGGGCTGGCGGCCGGGACCCACCGCGGACAAGCGGGCCCGCTGGACGCCGGCGGAGGCGGGGGAGGCGGCGCTCGAGCTGCTCGCCGACTCGGAGCCCCCACAGCCGGTGTACGGGGCGCGCTGACAATCCGTCCGCCCAGCCGCGCGGTGGCACGCGTCCGGTCCGGGCACCTGCCGACCCGATATCGGATCAAACCAACGCAAAGAAAACCATCTCCATGCCGCTTCCCGCTCGGACGGCACCGTTTGATTGATCAAAAAGGCGGCGGGTTAGCATATGAGCGCCGCCTAGCTCGAAAGATAAATCTGTGACTGTCAATGACGACTCGTTCACCAATTGGAACAACCGCGAGGAGATCGCGGAGTCGATGATCCCGATCATCGGGAAGATGCACCGGGAGCGGGACGTGACGATCCTGCTGCACAGCCGCTCCTTGGTGAACAAGTCGGTGGTCAGCATCCTCAAGACCCACCGATTCGCCCGGCAGATCGCCGGTGAGGAGCTCTCGGTCACCGAGACCATGCCCTTCCTGCAGGCCCTCACCACGCTGGATCTCGGTCCTTCCCAGATCGACATCGGCATGCTCGCCGCGACGTTCAAGACCGACGACCGCGGTCTCTCGATCGAGGAGTTCACCGCCGAGGCCGTCGCCGGCGCCACGGGTGCCAACAAGATCGAGTGCCCCAAGGGACGCGACGTCGTCCTCTACGGCTTCGGCCGCATCGGCCGCCTCGTCGCCCGACTGCTCATCGAGAAGGCCGGCTCCGGCAACGGGCTGCGGCTGCGCGCCATCGTCGTCCGCGGGGGCGGCGGCCGGGCCGCCGAGGATCTCGTCAAGCGTGCCTCGCTGCTGCGCCGCGACTCGATCCACGGCCAGTTCCAGGGCACGATCACCGTCGACGAGGCGAACAGCACCATCGTCGCCAACGGCAACGAGATCAAGGTGATCTACGCCAACGACCCGTCGGAGGTCGACTACACGGCGTACGGCATCAAGGACGCCATCCTCATCGACAACACCGGCAAGTGGCGCGACCGCGAGGGCCTGTCGCAGCACCTGCGCCCCGGCATCGACAAGGTCGTCCTGACCGCTCCGGGCAAGGGCGACGTCCCCAACATCGTGCACGGCGTCAACCACGACGCGATCAAGCCGGACGAGCAGATCCTGTCCTGCGCCTCCTGCACCACCAACGCGATCGTCCCGCCGCTGAAGGCAATGGCGGACGAGTACGGCGTGCTCCGCGGCCACGTGGAGACCGTCCACTCGTTCACCAATGACCAGAACCTGCTGGACAACTACCACAAGGCCGACCGGCGCGGCCGCTCGGCGCCGCTCAACATGGTCATCACCGAGACCGGTGCCGCTTCCGCCGTCGCCAAGGCGCTGCCCGACCTCAAGGCGCCGATCACCGGCAGCTCGATCCGCGTCCCGGTGCCGGACGTCTCGATCGCGATACTCAGCCTGCGGCTCGGCCGCGAGGCCACCCGCGAAGAGGTCCTCGACTACCTCCGCAATGTGTCGCTGACCTCGCCGCTCAAGCGCCAGATCGACTTCACCACCGCCCCCGACGCGGTGTCGAGCGACTTCATCGGCTCGCGGCACGCCTCGATCGTCGATGCCGGCGCCACCAAGGTCGAGGGCGACAACGCGATCCTCTACCTGTGGTACGACAACGAGTTCGGCTATTCCTGCCAGGTCATCCGCGTCGTCCAGCACGTGTCCGGCGTGGAGTACCCGACCTACCCGGTCCCGCTGGTCTGATCTCGGAGGGAACCTCCGGTCCGGCGTCCCGGCAGGCGGGGCGGCGGTGGGGCGGCGACCGATTCCGATCGGTATCCGGTTGCACTCCCACCGCCACCCGTCGGCGCGGGCTGTTCGACGTCGGCTTGACGCGGCCCCGCCCGCGAACGGACGGGGCCGCGCCCGGGGACTACCGGCCCGTTGCCCCGTGGGGCACCGCGTCCGGCGCCGGGGCGTAACCGGTGGCCCGGGTGGTGAAGGTTCCCCGGCCCTGCGTCCGGCTGCGCAGCCGGGTCGCATAGCCGAAGAGCTCCGCCAGCGGCACGGTCGCGGTGATCACCGACGTGCCGGCCCGCGCGCTCGAGCCCGAGATCCGGCCGCGCCGTGCCGCCAGGTCGCCGAGCACCCCGCCCACGGCGTCGTCGGGCACGGTGACGGTGACCTCCACCACCGGCTCCAGCAGCACCATCGCGCTGTTGCGCAGCGCCTCACGGAGCGCGAGCCGGCCGGCCGTCCGGAAGGCCATCTCCGAGGAGTCCTTGGAGTGGGTCGCCCCGTCGGTCAGCGTGACTCGCAGCCCGGTCACCGGGTGACCGCCGAGTGGGCCCTCGGCCAGGGCATCCCGGCAGCCGGCCTCGACCGCCCGCACGTACTCCTGCGGCACCCGGCCGCCGACGACGGCCGACCGGAACACGAAGTCCACCCCGCCGCCGGCATCGTGGCCACCGGCGGCCTCCAGCGGCTCCACGTCGACGACGACATGAGCGAACTGACCGGCGCCGCCGTCCTGCTTCACATGTCGGTACACCAGTCCGGACACGCCGCGGACCACCGTCTCCCGGTAGGCCACCTGCGGCCGGCCGACGCCTACCTCCAGCCCGTGAGCACGGCGGATCTTCTCCACCGCGACCTCCAGATGCAGTTCCCCCATTCCCGACAGCACCGTCTGACCGGTCTCGGGGTCGGTCCGGACCGTCAGCGAAGGGTCCTCCTCGACCAGCCGCGCCAGCGCCGACACCAACCGGTCGGTGTCGATGCTTCTGCGGGCCTCGACCGCCACGGAGACGACCGGATCGGCCACGGAAGGCGGTTCGAGAACCAAGGGCGCCGCCGGTGCGCACAGTGTCGCCCCGGCACGTGCCGCCTTGATCCCGATCACCGCGACGATGTCCCCGGCCACCGCCCGGTCCACGTCCGAGTGCTGTCCGGCCCGGACCCGCAGGATCCGGCCGATCCGCTCGTTGCGCCGCGCGCCCACGTCCAGCACCGTGTCCCCCTTACGGATCGTTCCCGAGTACACACGCAGGTAGGTCAGCCGCCCCGTCGCGGTCGAGTTCACCTTGAACACCAGCGCGGCGAACGGCGCGGCCGGGTCGGCGGGCCGCTCCTGCTCCGCGCCGTCCAGGGTGCCGCGTACCGCCGGCACATCCAGCGGCGAGGGCAGATAGTCCACAACGGCCTCCAGCAACGGCTCGATCCCGCGGTTGCGGTAGGCCGACCCGCACACCACCACGACGCCGTCCCCGGTACGGGTCAGGTCGCGCAGCGCGGCGGCCAGCGTCCGTGCGGAGACCGTCGACTGCGCACAGAACTCCTCCAGCGCCACCGGGTGGAGTTCCGCCACGGTCTCCGCCAGCAGCCGACGGCGCCGAAGTGCCTCTTCTCGCAGGTCGTCCGGCACCTCCCCCTCCGCGTACGTGCCCCGGCCGTCGGTCCAGACCAGCGACCGCATGCGCAGCAGATCCACCACCCCGGTGAACCCGTCCTCCCTTCCGATGGGCAGCTGCACCACCAGCGGGACCGTGTGCAGCCTCTCGCGAATCGACGCGACCGCCGCGTCGAGGTCTGCCCCGGCACGGTCCAGCTTGTTGACGAAAGCGATCCGCGGCACCCCGTGCCGATCGGCCTGCCGCCACACCGACTCGCTCTGCGGCTCGACCCCCGCGACGGCGTCGAACACCGCTATCGCGCCGTCGAGCACCCGCAGCGAGCGCTCCACCTCGTCGGAGAAGTCGACGTGGCCCGGGGTGTCGATCAGGTTGATCCGGTGACCTGCCCAGTCACAACTCACCGCTGCGGCGAAGATGGTGATGCCCCGGTCCCGTTCCTGGGGATCGAAGTCCGTGACGGTCGTGCCGTCATGGACCTCGCCCCGTTTGTGGGTGGTGCCGGTGAGGTAGAGGATCCGTTCGGTGACGGTGGTCTTGCCGGCATCGACGTGGGCGAGGATGCCCAGATTACGAACGCCGGTCAGCCGACTGTTGAGTTGACGGTGCAGTTCGGTACGCACGGCCCATGGCCTTTCAGAATGATCCGGATGCGGGGCGGCGCGATTCCCGGACGAACCGGCCTGCGGTCAGGCCAGGCATGAACCCCCGATGCGGCGCACCGCATCGGTGCACGGCCGCCCTGGCGGCCCAACACCTTCGAAACGAGGGTCAGTTGTTCGTCGGGGGGATCCGGTACCGGCCGCGCGGCAGGCACCGGACGCAGGAAGACACCAGGATCACCTCGTACCGCGACCGGGGGACGACAACAGCGGTGCGGTAGCGCACGGCCGGCCTCCCCTCACTCGTCACGGTGCGCGCTGCGAGGTTGTCGCGGCGTGCGATTCGTGGCGAGTGTAGTGATCCCGGTGCGGGCAAGTCACCGGATTTTCCGCCTGACGCCGTGTCCGGCGACGGCCCCGTGCGTCGGCCGGTCGACCGGAGGGTCTCCGTATCGGCTGCCCTCAACGACTCAGAATCTATACACGCTGTACCCGAATGTCATCTTGGTATCACTCCACCTGTCCACACGGTTGCCGGAATTCGGATACGCAATGTTTACCTTTGGCCATTGACGCGTGGTACCACGATCCGTAGGTTGAGCCGTCCGAGGGCGAGCCGACCAGGCGCTCGAACCATCACAAGCTCGGAGTACGACCGTGTCCAAGCGCTCCCCTGCGGAGGAACCGACCCCTGCACGTCCCGGCCGACCCCGGGACCCGGAGGTCCGTCGCAGGGTGCTGGACGCCGTCGCCGAGTTGCTGGCCGAACTCGGCTACCTCGAACTCACCATCGACAAGGTCGCCGCCAGAGCGGGGGTCACGCGCAAGACGGTGTACCACTGGTGGCCCAACAAGCCCGTGCTGGTCGGCGATCTGCTCATCCGGGACGCCCTCGTCGATCTGGTGCCGGACCTCGGGGACACCAGGCGCGAGCTGCGCCTGCTCTTCGACATGGTGCTGCGGGACGTGCGGGGTGAGCACGGCGCGCTGTTGCCGGCGCTGTGGGCCAACATGGGCGACCCGTCCGTGATGGAACGCTTCCGCCGTGAGGTCCTGCTGCCACGGCGTCAGGACGCCCGGGCCACCGTGCAACGCGGAATCGCGCGCGGTGACATCCCGGCCGACGTCGATGTCGATCTGCTGCTCGACACCTGGTCCGGGGTCGCGCTCTTCCGTACCGAGGTCCGGTCGGACATCTTCCTCCCCAACCAGGCCGACGAACTGGTCGACCTGGCCATGAAGGGGCACGTGCCCCGGATCCGCTCCCGCTCCACCGACTGAGCCGGACCGCCCTGCGGCTTCGCGCTCACCGCACGTCCCCTTCACCTCTTTCTTCACGGCTTCGGTTCAAGCCGCCCTCCCACACGCTTCGGAGGTACACCCATGCCAAAATCCGCACCAAGGCCGGTCGACGCGGCGCGCACCTTGGTCATGACGATGGCTCTGGTCGAGGTCACCAGCGGCCTCACACAGCAGTACCTCTCCCCGCTCCTGCCGGGCATCGGAGAGCGCGGCGGCATCACCACGGCGCAGCTCAGTTGGGTCTTCGTGATCCAGAACGTGAGCATGGCCGTACTCACTCCCGTCATATCCCGGCTCGGCGACAGTCACGGATACCGGCGCGTCCTACGGGCCTCGGTCGCGATGGTGACCCTGGGATCGCTGTTGATGGCTCTGTGGCCGACTTTCGTGATCCTCACGATCGGTGCGGCCATGCAGGGCGCCTTGGTCGGCTTCATGCCGCTCATGATCGGGATCCTGCGCAACCGGGCCGGCGACGAGGCCTCGCGCCACGGCATCGGCACGCTGGTCAGCGCCCTGCTGCTGGCGACCGGCTTCGGCGGAATCGTGGCAGGGGCGGTCGGAGCGAGTGATCCGCGGCTGGGCCTGTGGGTCGGTGTCGCGGCCGGTGTTCTCGGCCTCGCCGCCTGTGCGGTGTTGCCCGACGCCACCACGCGTCCGACTGCCGAGAAGTTCAATATGGCGGGGTTCGTGCTGCTCACGGCCGGCCTGGTCGGTGTCGTACTGGCCCTGTCCCAGGGCGGCGCCTGGGGCTGGGCGTCCCCGGCAACCCTCCTCACCGGCGTGCTGGGCCTCGCCGCCCTGGTTCTCTGGCCTTTCGCGGAGCTGCGGTCCGCCCATCCCATGGTGGACGTACGGGCCTTCCGTAATCTGCGGCTCACGGCCCTCAGCGCCGTGACGTTCTTCGTCGCCTTCGCCACGATCGGGTCGATCGCCACCAACGCCACCTTCTTCGGCGCCGACCGTGCGAAGACCGGATACGGCTTCGGCCTGAACGCGAACCAGATCGGCTGGGCCCTGCTGGTCTTCACCGTGGGCGGCATCGTCGCCTCGGCCCTCACCCCGACCGCGCTGCGCCGCATCGGGGACCGAGGCACTCTCGTCGTCGGCGGACTCGCCACCGCCGTGGGCTTCGGCGGCCTGGTGTTCCTGCACAACACACTCCCCGAAGTCCTGCTGCTCTCGGTTCTCGACGGGATCGGCCTCGGCGTCTTCGAAGCCGCCACCCGTGCCCTGTCCGTGGAGGCGGTCGCGCAGGAGGACACCGCCATCGCCGCCGGAATCAACGAGCTTGTGCTCTCCCTCGGTGCGGCCGTCGGCGCCGCCGCACTCAGCGCCGCCCTGACGGGGTACTCCGACTCCACCGGCCACGTGGCGCTCGGCGGCTACACCACGGCCTGGGCGCTCTGCTGCGGGGCGGGCCTGCTCGCCGCAGCCGCCGCACTGTTCCTCCGCGGGTCCGGCCCACGTCCGGCCCATGGCCCCGCTGCCGCTACCCACTCCGCCGCCCTTTCCTGAAAGAGAGCCCCGCCGATGAGTACCCCGGATCTGCGAGAAACGGTTCGCGACTGCGCCGAGTCCTGGCGTGACCGACTCGTTGAACTGAGCCACCGCCTGCATGCCGAGCCAGAGCTCGCGTTCGAGGAACACCGTTCCGCCGCGGCGATCGCCGCGCTCGCCGAATCGGCCGGGTTCACCGTGGAGACCGGTGTCGGAGGGCTGCCCACGGCCTTCTCCGCGGTCCGAGGGTCCGGGGAACTCGTCCTTGCGTTCTGCGCGGAGTACGACGCGCTGCCCGGGCTGGGCCACGCCTGCGGACACAACGTCAACGGCGCCGCCGCACTGGGTGCGGCCATCGCACTGGGCCCGGTCGCCGACCAACTCGGCATCACGGTCAAACTGGTCGGCACCCCGGCCGAGGAGGACGCCGGCGGCAAGGTCCACCTGATCGAGGCAGGACTGTTCGACGACGTGGCCGCGGCCATGATGGTCCATGCGGACGCGTCGGACCGGGTCGGCTCCTCCTCCCTGGCCATCGGTGGCTGGGAGATCGCCTACACCGGGCGTGCGGCGCACGCCGCCGCGGCGCCCTGGGACGGCGTGAACGCCTTGGACGCGCTGACCGTGGCACAGACCTCGATCGGCCTGCTCCGCCAGCAGTTGCCGCGCGACTGCATGGTGCACGGCATCATCACCGACGGAGGCACTGCTCCCAACGTCATTCCCGACCGGGCCGTCGCCCGCTTCGAGGCGCGGGCCGCGAGCCTGGAGCGGCTTCGCGGGCTCCAGGCCCGGGTGCGGGCGTGCTTCGAAGCCGGGGCGCTGGCCACCGGGGCCGGTTTGCGGATCGAGCCGCGCGGCAAGGACTTCGCGGAGCTGCGACAGGACGTGGACATGTCCGCGATCTACGCCCGGGCCGCCGAAGCCCTCGGGCGCACGGTGAGTCGCGAGCCCTCGGTCGGCGGCTCCACGGACATGGGCAATGTCTCGCACCTGCTGCCCGCCATCCATCCCATGATCGGCTACGACACCGGCGGAGCGAGTCAGCACACCATCGAGTTCGCCGCCGCGGGCACCACACCCGGCGCCGACAGGGCCGTACTCGACGGTGCGATCGCCATGGCATGGACGGCGGTCGGACTCGCCACCGACCCGGTCCAGCGCCACCGGCTCCTGGTCGGGGTCCGTGACCGGGCCACGGCGGTCGCGCGACGCTGAGGATGTCGCCCATTGCACTTCCACAACGGGCACCCCGATTCCCCATGTGACGGGCCCGGGTGGGGCGTTGAAGGCTGCTGCGAATGGTGAAACCATCCCGGGGAGCCGCCGGGACATTGGAAGGATGCAGATCGATGGACGAAGAGCACGGCCTTCCGGCCGCGAGGGTGTTCGACGCTCTGGGCGCCGAGTACGAGCGGGCGTTCGCCGACTCGGCCACCCACCACGCTTCGCTGCACCGGCTGTTGGAGCACGTCCCACCGCACAGCCGCGTCCTGGACGTGGGCTGCGGAACGGGCCGTCCGACCGCGCAGACCCTGGTCGACGCCGGTCATCAGGTGCTGGGCGTCGATGTCTCGCCCGTCATGGTCGATCTGGCGACCCGGCACGTGCCCGGTGCGAGCTTCGTATGCGCCGATATCCGTGAATTTCCCCTGGAGGACCGGAGTTTCGACGTGGTGTGCTCGTACTTCTCGTTGCTGCAGATGTCCCGTGACGACCAGTGCCGGCTCCTGCGGAGACTGGCGCGACTGCTGCTCCCCGGCGGCGTCCTGGCCGTCGCCACGGTTCCGCTGGACGTGGAGGACGCCGATGTCGTCTTCATGGGGCAGAAGGTGCAGGCGACCAGCTTCGGCGCCGACGCGTTCACCGAACTTGTCGCCGGGGCCGGATTCACGATCCTGTGGGAGCAGAGCGGCCTGTTCACCCCGGCATACGAAGGAGCGGTGGCCGAGCCCCAGTTGTTCCTGCACTGCGAGCGGGTCTGACGTACCGGGCCGGCCCGGTTCGCTCTCAAAACCTGTCGGGTGACCTCTGATCGGGCGGCCACGCCCTGGCACGCACTCCTCTAAGGGCCAGGGGGACCCCCTTCCGCGTTGCCGAAACGCCCTGGTAGCCCCTTCCCCGAGCTCTCAAGGAGCAGGGGAGACCCCATCCGAGGGCCTTCCGGCGCCTTGGAATCGCACGCACCAGACCGCGTCCGCTTTCCGATCGAAGGTCACCCGACAGGCTCTCAGCGTTCGCGCAGCAGCGCCCCGGGCCGTCGCGGCCGACGTGCCGCGGGGCGCCGCCGCACCAGAGTGCCCGGGTGCCTGCAGGCGTTCAGCGGGGCCTTCCAACTGCGAAGCGCCTGCCTGCCGCATCGGCGCCACTGCGCGGGCGAGAGGGGCACCGTCTGCCCGCCCCTGGTGACCATCGCGTTGACCGGTGTCATCGGGTCCGTCGCCATGGTCTTGGCCAGCAGCACGCCGACCACCAGTGGGGCCAAGGTCACGGCCAGGGCCGTACCGGCCGTGGTGACGTGCTGCATACGGGGGCGGAGCGGTGCGTCAGGAGCCATGGTGGTCATTCGATCAGCGATGGCCCGGTGAGGAATCGGACGACGTACTCAGTCCGGTCGTCCTGTTGTACTCACACCCGGTGTACGGTGCCCGCCCCGCCGACGCGAACGTCCGCCGCGCTCCTACGCGGTGGTGCCGGAACCGGAGCCCGTTCCCGATGCGGCCTTGATTCCCTTGGTGATGTCGTCCATCACGGAGAGCTTCGGCGCCTTGGTATCGATGTCGAAACCGGAGCGGACGACGATCAGCGTGGCCTGGGAGCGGGGGGACGGAAAGGCCAGCGACTGGACGTACCCGTCGTCTCCGCTCTTCGTCACCACCTTCCAGCGCACCAGATAGCCCTGCTCGCCGGCCACGGTGACCGGCTCGGACTTGAGCTCCTGATGCGAGGTGATGCCTCCGTAGATCTTCTCGCCGTAGGACTGCGTGGCGTTGGCCGAGATGTCCTTCGTCGCAGTGGCCTTCGCCGTCGTGGTGTCGAGCTTCAGGGCCTTCGCCGGCATGGAGAACACCCCGCCACGCACGCACTGTTCGGACGTGTTGCCGGGACAGGCGTACTCGCCCGTGGTCACGCCGGCGCCCGCGATCCCCGATTTGCCCGTCCAGCCGTCGGGCACCGGGAGGCTGATTCCGCTGGCCAGGTCCGTGGCGTAGCCGTCCTCGGTCTGCGGCAGCTGCCGCTCGGGCGCCTGGTTCTCGCCGCCGCCTCCGGGCGCGCCCGGCCCTCGGCCGGGTGCGTGGGAAGGCGCGGTGGACGGGGCAGTGGCCGCGTCCTTCTTCGCATCACCGGAATGGTCCGACAGCAGAAAGAGGCCGCCCCCGACGGCGGCGAGGGCCACCACACCCGCGGTGATGCCGGTACGCATCCGACGGCGCCGGATCGCGGCGGGCGGCACGCGGAGATGGTCGGTCCACTGATTGCCGTCCCACCAGCGTTCGTGAACGGGGCCGATTCCTGTATACCCGGGGTCTGGATGCCAGCCGGGCGGGCTCATCTGGGTCACGCGGACCACCGTAGAACGGTTGCGTGAGAATCAGATGAATCCATGGGGTGAGATCAATCGGTCACCGCCTTCGTCACCCTGCGCACGGGGCGGAGGTCACCGAAGCCGCCCTGCGCGACCATGTACGCGCCGGGCCGGCCGGTTACAAGGTTCCTGAGATCCTGCACTTCGTGGGCACCATTCCGTACTCCCCGGTGGGTAAGATCCTCCGCCGGGCCCTGCGCGATCCCCTGTGGGAGGGCGAACGATGAGCGACAAACCTGCGGTACGGATCGAGCGTGACGGCCGCGTGTTCACGGTGGTGCTCAGCCGGCCGGAGGTGCGTAACGCGGTGGACGGCCCGACCGCCCGTCAACTGGCTGATGCCTTTCGGGAGTTCGAGTCCGACTCCGATGCGGCCGTCGCTGTGCTGTGGGGCGAGGGCGGTACGTTCTGCTCCGGCGCGGATCTGAAGGGCATCGGTACGGAACGCGGCAACGAGGTCCTGGCCGAGGGCGATGGGCCGATGGGTCCGACCCGTATGCGCCTGAGCAAGCCCGTCATCGCGGCGGTCTCCGGGCATGCGGTGGCCGGGGGCCTGGAGCTGGCCATCTGGTGCGATCTGCGGGCGGTCGAGGAGGACACTGTGTTCGGGGTGTTCTGCCGCCGCTGGGGGGTGCCGCTGGTGGACGGCGGAACCGTACGGCTGCCGCGCCTGATCGGCGAGAGCCGGGCCATGGACATGATTCTCACCGGGCGGCCCGTTCTCGCCCCGGAGGCGTACGCCATGGGGCTCGCCAACCGGATCGTCCCGCCCGGCGAAGCCCGCCGTGCGGCGGAGCGACTCGCCCGGGAGATCGCCGCGTTCCCGCAGCTGTGCCTGCGTCACGACCGTCTCTCGGTGCGCGAGCAGCACGATCTGAGCGAGCGGGACGCCCTGGCCTCGGAGTACCGGCACGGTCTGGTGCCGCTGACCGCGGGGGAGACGCAGGCCGGTGCCGACCGCTTCGATGGCGGTGCGGGCCGCCACGGGTCCTTCGCCGACTGAGCACGCGGCCCGCGCGGTGAACGACCTCCGATGGGAAGCTCCGCGGGCTCAGCGACGCGGAGTTCGCGCGCGGGTCCGGAGCGGCGCTGCGGCTGCGGACGGGCCGGGGCGGCCCGCCCCCGGTCACTTGCTGGGACCGGACGCGTCGCGGTCAGCGAAATATGCGGTGGGGGTCGTGCCCAGCGCGCGGTGGAACATCGCGGTGAAGCCGCTCGGCGTCGAGTATCCGAGGCCGAGCGCGACCGTCGTGACCGGTGTGTTCCTGGCGAGCAGTGTGACCGCGTGAACGAGCCTGGCCTGCTGCACCCAGCGCGCCGGGCTCAGACCGGTCGCGGCGGCGAACCTGCGCTGAAGACTGCGCCGGCTCATATGCGTATGGGCCGCCGCTTCCTCAGTCGTCCAAGGGCGGCCGGGGTGCTCACGGATCGCCTCGCAGAGCCGTGCCAGCTCCGGATCGGCCGGAGTCGGCAGGTGCAGTGCCGGCACGGGACGCGGTGCCAGCTGGAGCAGCAGCAGCTCCATGACCTTGCCGTCCCGGCCCTCGCGCTCGTATTCCACCGGCAGCCGTGTCGCCTCGTCGATCAGCTCACGCAGCAGCGGGGAGACCGAGACGACGGTCGGATCCGCTGGAAGGTGCCAGTCCGGCTGTGCCTCGATGTACAGGGTGCGCATGGCGACCGCTCCCGAGCAGGTCATCGCGTGGGTCACACCTGCCGGAACCCACACGCCCCGGGTGGCCGGAACCACCCACTCCCCGTGGCCGGTGGCGACGGTGATGGCGCCGGTCGTGCCGTAGATCAGCTGGGCCCGCCGGTGTTCGTGCGGCGGGATGTGATGACCGTCGGGGAGGTCGCGCGCCATCGCCGCGACGGGCCTGGGCACGTCCTGGTAGTCGTCGCGAAGCTCACTCTTGCCGTACATCGGCGCACTCTCAACAGGTATGGGCGCAACAACGAAAGTATGCCAGTACGGGGTCGGCCTAGCGTCGGGCCATGTGATCGAAACAGACCTCGCCCCCGACCCCGGACGCGCCATCGGGCGGCGCCTGACCGTCCTGCTCGCGGCCACCAGCGCCGTCACCGCCGCGAACGTCTATCTCAACCAGCCGCTGCTGGGAGCCGCCGCCGCCTCGTTCGAGGTCGCACCCGACGCACTCGGGGCCGTACCCACCGCCACACAACTGGGTTATGCGGCAGGCATCCTGCTGCTCGTGCCAGCCGGTGACAGCCACGACCGGCGTCGGCTCATCCTCGGTCTCGGTACCGCTTCGGCGTTCGCGCTCGCCGCCTGTGCGCTGTCGCCCTCGGTGCGGTGCCTGATCGTGTCGGGCTTCGCTGTCGGGCTGCTGTCCCCGGTTCCGCAACTGGTCACTCCGCTCGCCGTCGCACTCGCGGACCGCGGGGCTCCGGGTGCAGGCCGGGGACGGACCGTCGGCACCGTGCAGGCGGGCTTGCTGATCGGGGTGCTCGCTTCCCGTGCCTACGCCGGAGCCATGGGCGACCTGCTCGGGTGGCGGGCCGTGTACGGCTGCTCCTGCGCGCTGACACTGCTCCTGACGCTGGTACTGAGACGCGCGCTGCCGCACGTCCCGGCGGCCGCCGCTACCGGCTACCGGGCCACGCTCGTCTCACTGCCGCGGCTCTTCACCTCGCACCCCCTGATCCGCAGGATCACCCTCTCCGGCGCCCTGGTCGGGATCGCGTTCGGGGCGTTCTGGACCGCACTGACCTTCCTGCTGCAGCGGGAGTACGGCTTCGGGCCGACCGGGATCGGGCTCTTCGGACTCGTGGCGGCCGCCAGTGCCCTGGCCTCGCCCCATGCCGGGAGGCTGGCCGACCGTCTCGGCCACCGGGGCGCCCTCGCCGCGCTGATCGGCCTGGTCGCCGTCGGATGGCTGCTGCTCCTGCCCGGAGGTGGCGGACTCGGGTGGATCGTCGCGGGGGTGATCGTGCTGGATGTGGGGGTCTGGGGGAGTCAGGCCGCCAGTCAGACAGCCCTGTTCACGCTCGACCCCGCCGTCCACAGCCGGCTCAACACGCTGTACTTCACGTTCCGCTTCCTCGGCATCGCCGCCGGGTCGATGGCCGGAACGCTGGCCTGGGCGGGCAGCGGCTGGTCCGCGGTGACCCTCACCGGGGCGATCGCCACCGTGGTCGGGCTGATCGTCGCCGTGCTTCCGGCCGGCCGCCTGCGAAGAGGATAAGTCCCGCTCGCAAGCTTGAAAGAGCTTTTGGTCCGACCATACGTGGTGTGTGACATAGTTGGAGATCGGGCGGCAGACACGACGGCAACCGGATGATTCCGGCCGAGGCAGGGGGTGACGGATGCCCGTCGAGTGGCAACCCGTACGGCAGTCACGCACGCATGAACTCGTGCTCCAGAGTATCGAGCAGCGGGTGTTCGCCGGAGAGCTCAGGGCCGGCGACCGGCTGCCGCCGGAGCGTGAGCTGGCGCCGGTTCTCGGGGTCAGCCGGTCCGCGCTGCGCGAGGCGCTGAGGGTGCTGGAGACGATCGGTGTGCTGGTCGCCCAGCCGGGGCGGGGGCCGGATGCCGGGGCGCGGATCGTACGCAACCCGGACGATGCCCTCGGGCGGCTGCTGCGTCTGCACTTCGCGCTGGGGAGCTACAGCCTTCATGACGTCCTGGAAGCGCGCGTCGTGCTGGAGAGGTCCAGCTTCGAGGCAGCCGCGCGGCATGCCTCGGCGCAGGATCTCGACGAGGCCGATGCCCTTGTCGCGAGGATGGCGGAGCCGGATGTCCAGGTGCCCGAGTTCAACGACCTGGACACCCGATTCCATGTGCACATCGCGCGCAGCTCCGGCAATGAGCTGACCTCCACGCTCACCTCCGCCGTGCGCGAGTCGGTGCGCCCGCTGATCCTGCGGGCCCTGGAAGAAGCGGAGGACTGGCCGGCCACGGCCGCCACGCTCAATGCGGAACACTCCGAACTTCTGCGGCTGGTACGCACGGGCAAGGGCGCGAAGGCCGCCGACCTGGTCGAGCGGCACATCCGCAGCCTCCACGGCACGCTGGTCGACGAGAGTCCCAACCGGCCGTAAGGGCAGCAGATGGCGTGCCGCAGCGCGCAAAGTTGTCAGGTGCATGAACATCCGCTGCGATCCTCCGGCAGCGCGGCATCCGTCACCTTTCGGACCGAGGCTAGTATGGTCGGACCATAAAGATGGATTAACGATCGGAGAGACTCCATGCGCATCGGACTCTTCGCCACCTGTCTGGGAGACACGCTCTTCCCCGAGGCGGTGAAATCGACCGCGGTCCTGCTCGCCCGCCTGGGCCATGATGTGGTGTTCCCGCCGGGGCAGACCTGCTGCGGTCAGATGCACGTCAACACCGGATATCAGCGCGAACCCGTGCCACTGGTGCGCAACTTCGCCGAGCAGTTCGGTGACGCGTCGATCGACGCCGTCGTCATGCCGTCCGGATCGTGCGCGGGCTCGGTACGGCATCAGCACGAGATCGTCGCCGAGCGGTACGGGGACGCGGCGCTGCGCGCGGGTGTCGCCACCGTCAAGGCCAAGACGTACGAGCTGTCGGAGCTCCTCGTCGACGTCCTGGACGTCACCGATGTCGGCGCGTACTTTCCGCACCGCGTGACGTACCACCCCACCTGCCACTCCCTGCGCATGCTCCGCGTCGGTGAGAAGCTGCTGAAGCTGCTCCGCGCCGTCGACTCCATCGACCTCGTCGAACTCCCCGAGGCCGACGCCTGCTGCGGCTTCGGCGGCACCTTCGCCGTCAAGAACGCCGAGACGTCGACGGCGATGCTCCAGGACAAGATGCGCAACATCGCCACCACCGGAGCCGATGTCTGCACCGCGGGCGACTCGTCCTGTCTGATGCACATCGGCGGCGGACTCTCCCGCATCGCCTCGGGCACCCGCACCCTGCACCTCGCGCAGATCCTCTCCTCCACCCGCACCTCGCCGTACGTCCCGACGGAGGCCGTCCGATGAGCAGCACCTTCCTCGGCATGCCCGCCACCCCGCCCCGTTCCCCGTACGGGACCGGCAATCTGCGCGGCGACCGGACCTTCCCCGCCGCCGCCCACGACGAACTCCGCAACGAACAACTGCGCCGCAACCTCGGCAGGGCCACCCACACGATCCGCGCCAAACGCCTGAACGTCACCGGTGAACTGCCCGACTGGGAGCAGCTGCGCGACGCCGGTTCGGCCATCAAGACCGACACCATGAACCGGCTCCCCGAACTCCTGGAACAACTGGAGCAGAAGGTCACCGAGCGCGGCGGCACCGTCCACTGGGCGCGCGACGGAGTCGAAGCCAACGAGATCGTCACCCGGCTCGTCAAGGCGACGGGCAGCAGCGACGTCATCAAGGTCAAGTCGATGGCCACCCAGGAGATCGGCCTCAACGAGCACCTCGAATCGGTCGGCATCACCCCGTACGAGACGGACCTTGCAGAACTGATCGTGCAGCTCGCGCACGACAAGCCGTCGCACATCCTGGTGCCCGCGATCCACCGCAACCGCGACGAGATCCGGCAGATCTTCCTCAAGGAGATCCCGGGCGTCGACCCGGGCCTCGACAACGTCCCCGCGCATCTCGCCGCCGCGGCCCGCGCCTATCTGCGCGAGAAGTTCATGACGACCAAGGTGGCGGTCTCGGGCGCCAACTTCGGCATCGCCGAGACCGGCACCCTCTGTGTCGTCGAGTCCGAGGGCAACGGCCGCATGTGCCTGACCCTGCCCGACACCCTGATCACCGTCATGGGTATCGAGAAGGTGCTGCCGCGCCATCAGGACCTCGAAGTCTTCCTGCAGTTGCTGCCGCGCTCCTCCACCGGCGAGCGGATGAACCCGTACACCTCGATGTGGACCGGTGTGACACCCGGCGACGGACCGCAGGACTTCCACCTGGTCCTCCTCGACAACGGACGCACCGCCGCGCTCGCCGACCGGATCGGGCGCGAGGCGCTCAACTGCATCCGCTGCTCGGCCTGCCTCAACGTCTGCCCGGTGTACGAACGGGCCGGCGGCCATGCCTACGGATCGACGTACCCCGGACCGATCGGTGCCGTCCTCACCCCGCAGCTCGCCGGAATGCACGCGGCCAAGAACGACCCCAACAGCTCGCTGCCGTACGCCTCCAGCCTCTGCGGCGCCTGCTTCGACGCCTGCCCGGTCAAGATCGACATTCCGTCGCTTCTGGTCGAGCTGCGTCACCAGCACACCGAGCAGGCCGGCACGACGGCGGAGAAGCTGGCCATGAAGGCGGCGGCCGGAGTGATGAAGCGGCCGAAGCTGTTCACGGCCGCACAGAAGGGGGCGGCTGTCGGCCGCGTCATCGCCGGGCGGGACGGGAAGATCTCGCATCTGCCACCGCCGTTCAATGGCTGGAGCGACAGCCGCGACACCGCCGCCCCGCCGAAGCAGTCCTTCCGCTCCTGGCTGGCATCTGCCGAGGGCGTCGCGACGATGCGGGCCGCCGCCGACGAGTACGAGAAGAACCAGAAGGAGGAGGAGAAGTGACGACCGCTCGCGACACGGTGCTGGGCAGGATCAGGGACGCCCTGGCCCTCGCCCCGGCCCCGGACACCACCGTCCGCCGCACCTACCGCACCGGCCGTACCCTCCCCGACGACGAACGCCTGGACCTCTTCATCGACCGGCTCGTCGACTACAAGGCGCACGTCCACACCTGCACCGCCGGCCGCACGGCACAGACCGTCGCCGAAGCGCTGCGGGAGCGCGACGCCCGGCGGATCGGGGTGCCCGCCGGGCTCGACCCGTCGTGGCTCGGCGCGTACGACGGTGAGGTCCAGCAGGACTCCGACGACATCCCGGCGCCCCGGCTCGATGCCCTGGACGGCGTCGTCACCGCCTCGGCCGTCAGCTGTGCCGAAACCGGCACGATCTTCCTGGACGGCTCGCCCGACCAGGGGCGGCGGGCGCTGTCCCTCGTCCCCGATCTGCATGTGTGCGTCGTCGACCTGTCGAGCGTCGAGGTCGGAGTACCGGAGGCGGTGTCCCGGCTGGTGCCCCAGCGGCCGACGACGCTGATCAGCGGTCCCTCGGCCACGTCCGACATCGAGCTGGAACGGGTGGAGGGTGTGCACGGTCCGCGCACGCTGGTGGTGGTGATCCGGACGGACGTGTAGGGGGCGGGGTCGCGCGGCTTCCTGACCGCGCGACCCCGGTGCTCAGCCGTGCGTGACCGTCACCGTCGGCGCGAAGCCGATGCGTGTCGTCGCCGCGTCCTGCGCCCAGCGGACGTCCACCGAGTCCCCGTCCACCTGAACCCCGCTCACCACCGCGTCGAGCGGCGCCGCGTCGGGCTCCGCGGTCAGCGAGGCGAGTGCCACCAGCACCACCGTGCCCGCCGCGGCCGCGGACAGCCGGGGCACCACCGCCCAGCGCGTGTACGCCGTGCCTTGCGGAGCCCGTATCTCGTCCCGCGTCTCCCAGCCGTGCAGACCGTGCAGCGCGGAGGCGGCCGTGTCGTCGCGGCCGGTCGCCCAGCCCGTCTGCTCCACCCGGGCCCCGGACGGCGCGCCGACCACCCGGTGCACCCGCAGCTCGTAACGGCCACGCACCACTGTGACGCTCTCCAACCGCATCCCCGGCACCATCGGCGCACCCGAGGTGAACACCGGGCGGTGCCAGGACGCGGCCCACCCCCACCCGTCGCCGCTGCCCGCGCCCAGCGCGCGGACGACTCGGCGACCGCTGCGTACCCCCGCGACGACCACGGCGAGATGGTTGTCCGCCGTGTTCGCCCTCGACGTGGGGCCGGTCACGGTGGAGTACGACTGACGGCTGTACAGCGGATCGTCCGCCACCCCCGACTCGCCCTCGTGCGGGCGCACATGGTCGCTGCCGTGGTTGTGCAGCCGAACGATCCCGTCCGCCCGGGTGGACTGGACGAGGAGTCCGGGCGCGGGCAGTGCGAGCACCCGGTCGGGACCCTCGCTCGGCGCGGGCTCCTCGGTCGCCGTCCACAGCGGATGGCTGTCCGGGGCGAGCAGCGAGACGAAGGCCTTGGACGCCCAGTACGGCGAGGCCGGGGCCGAGTAGTTCTGCAGCGTCGCCTCGTGGGGGCCGTGCCAGCCCAGGCTCAGCAGCCCGTCCGTACCCGTCGCCCCGCGGTCCAGGAAGTACCGCAGCGACCCGTTCATCACCCGACGCGAGGCGCCCGGCGTGAGCGGGGTGTGCCCGGTGACGGCGCCGAGCGCGACCGACGAGGCGGCCGCGAAGCGGTACGTGAGCGAGCGGCCGAAGTGGATCGGCGCACCGTCGCCGCCGAACAGCAGCGAGAAGCCCTCCAGGTGCTCGCGCAGCCGGCCGCCGTAGTGCGCGGACAGCTCGGCGTCGCCCGACAGATGCGCGTCCAGGACGGGGTAGAGGTGCAGCGCCCAGCCGTTGTAGTGGTCGAAGGCGCGGCCGTCACCGTCCGCGTACCAGCCGTCTCCGCGGTACCAGCCCTCCAGCAGATCGAGGGCACGCTCCTTCGCGCGTGCCGTCTCCGCGTCGCCGCGGCCCACGGATTCGAGGAACGCGGCCACGGAGTAGGGGAACAGGTACCAGTTGTTGGGGGAGGGGGTGTGCCGCAGCGCGTCGCGCAGCCACTCCTCGGCGCGGTCCCGCACATCGGATTCCAGGCGGTCCCAGAGCCACGGCCGGGTGAGCCGCAGTCCGATGGCGACCGACGCGGACTCGACCATCGGCTGGCCGAAGACGCTGTGGTCGCGGATCAGCGGCCACGACTCGGCATCGTCCCGGCCGGGCGTACGGGTGCCGGCCGTGAGGCCGTCGGCGTACCGGTCGAGCCAGCCGTGCGGGTCCTTGCCGTCCGCGCCCGCCACCCGGAAGGCGGCGGCGAGGAACGTGCGCGCGTACCCCTCCAGGCCGTCGGAACGCACGCCGGACGCGGACGGCCGGCCCGGCAGATCCAGCAGAGCGCCGCCCGGAGTGGCCCACTTCCAGGCGGCCTTGAGCAGCCCGTCGGCCGCGGCCTCCCAGTGCGCACGGGTGTAGCCGGTGTGCGGGCTCAACACCGGGTCGTCGGCGGGGAGTTCGAGGGGGGAAACAGGGTTGGGTGCGGTCATGCGAGGAATGCCGGCCTTTCGCGTCGTACGGGGTGGGCGAATCCGTCGCCCGCGGCCCAGCGGCCGGCCTCGCCGACCGCCGGATCGACCAGCCGCCGCCACTCGTTGCCCTGGGAGCCTGCGAGGTGTGGGTTGATCAATGCGTTGTCACACTCCCGGAGCGGGTGTGCGGCCGGCAGCGGCGGGGTGTGGACGCTCACCGCGTCGCCGCGCGCGAACAGTTCACCGAGGCCTACGGGCCGGACGCCGAGCGCGGCCGTCTCCGCGTCGGTACTTGTCGTCGATCGCGAAGCCGGGCACCTGGGGGTATTCGATCGTCGCGACGTCCGGTGCGTTGCCCGCCCGTGCGGCGTTGCTGAGCTTCGCGTAACCGCCCAGACCGCCTGCGGGAATCTGCCGCTGCCGGCGCAGGCGCTGAGCACGCCCGTCAGAGGCAGGGCGGCGATCGTGGCGAGCACGGATCGACGGCTCCGTCGACCGGGCATGTGCGCCTCCCGCGGCTCCTGAATCGGGTCAAGGGGAATCCTGATCGACTGATCGGTTCGGGTCAATAGATCGCTCAGAAGAAGATTGAAACGGTCAAACGATCATTCAGTGACACAGGCCGCCACCTGCGCGGATCCACGTACCTCGAGCGTGGGCAGCAGCTCCGTCCGGCGCACCGGACCGCTCGCTCCCGCGGCCCCGGACAGCCGGTGGAGCACGCCTCAGCCCTCCCCGACGGCGGCTCGCCGCGACCGGGAAGGGCTGAGAACAAAGCGTGGGCGGGGCCGGGTCAGACGATGCCCTCCTCGATCTCCGCCTGCTCGCGGGCGTTTCCGTACGCCGACGGCGTGCTGTACGAACGGCGCGCGACGAACCACCACACGGTGGCCAGAACCAGCACCGCGACCAGCGCGATCGACGCGTAGTTCATCGAGTCGATCGTCACCGGGGACGACTGCGGAAGCAGGAACAGTACGGTCACGATGGCGACCCACACCACGGCGATCCAGCCGATCGGCTTGCTCCAGCGGCCCAGGTGCCACGGCCCGCGCTCGAACCGGTCACCGGAGCGCAGCTTCAGGAAGATCGGGATCGCGTACGCGGGTGTGATGCCGATGACGTTGATCGCGGTCACCGCACCGTACGCGGTGGCGGAGTACAGCGACGGCAGTGCCAGCACTCCGGCGATGACGACCGACAGCCACACCGCATTGACGGGCGTCTGGGTGCGTGCGCTCACCTTGTGCCACAGTGCCGAGCCCGGCAGCGCGTTGTCACGGCTGAACGCGAACACCATCCGGCTGGCGGCGGCGACCTCGGCGTTGCCGCAGAACAACTGTGCCGCGATGACGATCAGGAGCAGGGCGGTGGCTCCGGAGGTGCCCAGCGCGTCGATCATGATTTGGGCCGGCGGTACCCCGGTGGCGCTCTTCTGGGTTCCCGCGTAGTCCTGGATCGCGAAGGTCAGCCCGGCGAGCAGGACGAAGCCGGCGATCCAGGAGACCCAGATCGCGCGGACGATGCCCTTGGCGGCCGTCACCGAGGCGTTCGACGTCTCCTCCGACAGGTGGGCGGAGGCGTCGTAGCCGCAGAAGGTGTACTGCGCGAGGAGCAGCCCGATCGCCGCCACGTACAGCGGGTTGTGCCAGCCCGTGTCATTGACGAACTCGGTGAAGACGAACGACGGCGACTGGTGGTGCGAGGGCACGATGGCCAGCACGGCGACGATCACCGCGACACCGGTGAGATGCCACCACACACTGATGGAGTTGAGCACGCTGACGAGGCGGACGCCGAACAGGTTCAGCACGGCATGAAGCAGTAGAATGCAGACGAAAATGATCATTGTCTTGCCCGGTGTGGGGGTGAATCCCCACTGCAGATTCATCAGCGCACCGGTGAACAGCGCCGCACCGTAGTCGATACCGGCGATGGCACCGAGCAGACCGAGCAGATTCAGCCAGCCTGTGTACCAGCCCCACTTGCGGCCGCCGAGCCGGTCGGCCATGTAGTACAGCGCCCCCGAGGTCGGGTAGGCGCTGGTGACCTCGGCGAGTGCCATGCCGACGCAGAGCACGAAGAGGCCGACACCGGCCCAGCCCCAGAGCATCACCGCCGGGCCACCGGTCGACATTCCGAAGCCGTACAGCGTCATGCAGCCGGACAGGATGGAGATGACGGAGAAGCTGATGGCGAAGTTGCCGAAGCCGCCCATGCGGCGGGCGAGCACCGGCTGGTAGCCGAGTTCACGCAGCCGCGTCTCCTCGTCCTTCGGCGGGGTGGCCTCCGCACCCGACGTGGTCGGGGTGGATATGGACATGGGAAGAACCTCCATGAGCGGGATGGGGAAGGGACGGAAAGGGATCGGTTGGAAAGGGGAACGAGGACGCCCGGCATCACCGCACCACGGCTCGGCGCCCCGGATCAGAGGTCATCCGACAGGCTCTCAGCCGTCCGGCCCCCGTCCGGGGGCCGGAGACACGGCGAGGCAGCGGTTCCGGGCGCGCAGGAACACTTCCTCGGCGCCTCCCGGACTCTTGGGATCACGCGTTCGGTACACCCAGGGAACCGAGGTGAAATAGGGGCCGAGTTCCCGGAACACCGCTGCGGCGTCGGCGAATTGGAGCGCTCCCCACAGGGCGTGGGCCAGATGGTTCAGGTCGGGCAGGGAGCGGGAGACCGGGGCCGTGCGACGGAACCAGAGTTCCAGCGCCCGTGCCGCGTCCCGTTCGGCGTCCTCGGTGACCCAGTGGAGATCCAGGGCCTTCTCGTGCCCGTGCTCGCGGCGGTAGCGCTCGACCCGCACATACAGCGGCAACACATGCAGTGCGGAGCCGTCGGGCGCCGAAGAGGCCGCCCACTGAACGAAGTTGACCGCTTCGGCGAGCATGCTGCCCGCCTTGCGCGCGTACACGAACTGGAGCATCCGGTGGTAGGCCTCGCGGTTGTACGGATCGCGCTTGTCGGCCTCCGCCAGCAGACCCCATGGGCCGGGAAAGAGCATCGGCCCCGGCGGATGCAGCCGGTGCTCCGCCAACTGCTGGTGCTCGTCCAACTGGGACAGGGCCAGCAGGCACACCCAGGGCACCGGGTCCGCGGGCGAGGTGTGCGCGGCCGCCCGGCAGGCCCCCCAGGCCTCCTGCCACAGCTCCTGCGCGCGATGATGGCCCTCGCGGTGGGCCCGCACGGCCCGCTCCACGACGACCCGCGCGTGCATCACGGCAGCCGCGACGCTCCGGGGTTCCTCGGTCTGCCAGGCCTGCACCGCGTCCGAACCGGCGGCCACCGCCCCGAGCACCTGCGTGCGCTGGGTCCACAGCGTCCAGTCCGGCGTACTCTCCAGCAGATTCCGCATGGAAACCCAGCGTCCCGTGCGTAAATCCTGTAAAGCGACACGCAATTCATTGTCATGGCCGGCGGGGTGGTAGACCGGCCGGAAATCACTGTTCGCCATGGACGCGCCCTGCCCCCGTGCGACGGGCCGGCATGCGACGGTCGGAAGATCTCCTCAGCACGTCACGCAACCCGGCGGCGGCATGGAACTCGTGCGGAAGTGGAAGGCCCGGGAGCCGGGAACTCGGCGTTCGGGGTGGGGTGTCGGTGTCATCAATCCTCAAGGACGTGGGGGGTGAGGCAGCTGTTGAAAAACGAACTGCTCGAAAGCGTCCGGTTGTTGCTCGGCGGTGAGTGTAAGGCCAGTTGCGCCTGACGCCGGACCGATTTGCGGATCTTACTCAAGTCGACCCATCCATAAGGACGTTGATCAGCATCCGGCTGTTCCGGAAGTGCGCCGGACGGCCCTTGACGTACGCGGTGGTCTGCACCACTCTGGGCGGCACAGATCAGTGATCACGATTCCGTTCAAGCCGCAGAGCTTCCGCAGAGCTGGAGTGTCGATGACAGGCCCGGTACTCGCCGTGGACCAGGGGACATCGGGAACCAAGGCTCTGGTGGTCTGCCCCGAGCGTGGCGTGATCGGTTCCGGTTCGGCGCCCGTGCGGCCCCGGCACGGCGCCGGGGGAGCAGTCGAGGTCGACCCGGCCCAACTGCTCGGCTCGGTCGTCGACGCCGGACGCCAGGCATTACATGAAGCGCGCGAGCCGGTGTGCGCCGTCGGCCTCGCCAATCAGGGCGAGACGGTGCTCGCCTGGGACCCGGATACCGGGCGACCGCTCACCGACGCGATCGTCTGGCAGGACCGGCGCTCCGCCCCGATCTGCGCCGAACTCTCCGCGCATGAAGAAGAGTTGACACAACTCACCGGGCTTCCGCTCGATCCGTACTTCGCCGCGCCCAAGATGGCCTGGATCCGCCGGGAACTGACCCGCGAGGGCACCGTCACCACCAGCGACTCCTGGCTCGTCCACCAGCTGACCGGTGCGTTCGTCACGGACGCGGCGACCGCGGGACGCACCCAGCTGCTCGACCTCGACCAGGTCGGCTGGTCAGCCGCGGCTCTGGACATTTTCGGCCTCGGCGACGAACGCCTCCCGGTCGTCGTCGACTCCGACGCGGCCGTCGGCACGACGACCGTTTTCGGCGGCGAACTCCCGCTGACCGGACTCCTCGTCGACCAGCAGGCCGCCCTCCTTGCCCAGAACGCCCTGGACCCGGGCAACGCCAAGTGCACGTACGGAACGGGCGCGTTCCTCCTCGCCCAGACGGGGACCGCCCCGCGCCGCGGTTCCAGCGGACTCGTCAGCTGTGTCGCCTGGCGGCTCGGCGGACGTACGAACTACTGCCTCGACGGACAGGTCTACACCGCCGCCTCCGCCGTCAACTGGCTCACCGGCCTGGGGGTGATTTCCGGCGCGGCCGACCTCGACCCCGTCGGCGCCGCTGTCCCCGACTCCGGCGGCGTCACGTTCGTACCGGCGCTCGCCGGACTCGCCGCTCCCTGGTGGCGCGGCGATCTGCGCGGCTCGGTGACCGGTCTCGGCCTCGACACCACCGCCGGCCATGTGGTGCGCGCCCTGTGCGAAGGCATCGCCGCACAGGTCGTCGAGCTCACCGAGGCGGTCGCGAGCGACCTGGGATCCCCGCTGACCTCACTCCGCGTCGACGGCGGCCTGACCCGCTCCGCACTGCTCATGCAGACCCAGGCCGATCTGCTGCAACGCCCCGTCGAGGTGTCCGCGCTGCCCGATGCCACCGCACTCGGCATCGGAGCCGTCGCCCGCCTCGGCCTCGACCCAGGGCTCCCGATCCGGCACGCCGTACCCGAGTGGAAGCCCGCCGCCGTGTACGAACCCCGGATCGGAGCCGACGAGGCGGCCGAACGCCTCGCCGGATTCCGTGCGGCCGTACAAACCCTGCTGGAACATGCCTGACACGTCCGAGAGCCACGCGATGAACTGCACGATCACCACGACCGGAGACCTCACCGCCGGCCGGCCCGGGGATTCGGCGGCCGACCTGCCCCGAGCGCCGGTCTACGACGTCACCGTCGTCGGCGCGGGCGTCGTCGGCGCGGCCATCGCCCGCGAGCTGGCCCGCTACCCGCTGCGTACCGCCCTCGTCGACGCCTCCGACGACATCGGCAACGGCACGTCGAAGGCCAACACCGCCATCCTGCACACCGGTTTCGATGCCGTACCCGGCTCGCTCGAAGCCCGCCTCGTACGCGAAGGGCAGCACAGACTCCGCGCGTACGCAGCCGAGACCGGCATCGCCGTCGAACGCGTCGGTGCCCTCCTCGTAGCCTGGGACGAGGAACAACTGGCCGCGCTCCCCGCCCTGTTGGCGAAGGCCGAACGCAACGACTACCACGCGGCACGTCTTCTGGACACCGACGAGCTGAGTGCCCGCGAACCCCATCTGGGGCCGGGCGCCCTCGGCGCGCTCGAAATCCCCGACGAGAGCATCATCTGCCCCTGGACGACCCCGCTCGCCTACGCCACCCAGGCCGTGCGGGCCGGAGTCCATCTGCACCTCAACTGCCGAGTGGGGCAGATCGACAGCGGCGACGACATCCACATCCTCACCACCACCCGCGGAACACTGCGCACCCGTCATCTGATCAACGCCGCCGGACTGTACGCAGACGAACTCGACCGGGAACTCGGCCACGACGCCTTCACCGTCACCCCGCGCCGCGGCCAGCTCCTCGTCTTCGACAAGCTCGCCCGGGATCTCGTCAGCCACATCCTGCTCCCCGTGCCCACCGCAGCCGGAAAGGGCGTCCTGGTCGCACCGACCGTCTACGGCAATGTGCTGCTCGGCCCCACCGCCGAGGAACTCGACGACAAGACCGCCACCGGATCGACCGCGCACGGCATCGCCCTGTTGCGCGAGAAGGGCCGCCGCATCCTGCCCGGACTGCTCGACGAGGAAGTCACCGCCATCTACGCCGGACTGCGCGCCGCCACCGGCCAGGAGGACTACCGCATCCAGGACCACCCCGACCGGCGCTACATAGCCGTCGGCGGCATCCGCTCCACCGGACTCACCGCCTCCATGGCCATCGCCGCCCATGTCACCGAACTGCTCAGCGGCTCGGGCCTCGACCTCGGTACGCCGTCCGAACTGCCGCCCATCACCATGCCCAACCTCGGCGAGGCGTTCCCCCGCCCCTACCAGGATGCCGGACTGATCGCCGAGGACCCGTCCTACGGCACGCTCGTCTGCCACTGCGAACGGGTCTCCGCGGGCGAGATCAGAGACGCCCTCACCGGCACGATCCCGCCGCTCACCCGGGACGGCCTGCGGCGCAGGACCAGGGCCGGGAACGGGCGCTGCCAGGGGTTCCACTGCGGGGCCACGGTCCGCGCACTGTTCGAGGAGGCCCGGCCATGACCCGGCGCGAGCGGACCGTCGACGTACTGGTCATCGGGGGCGGTCCGGCGGGTCTCGGCGCCGGGGCCGAACTCGCGGCATCGGGTGCGGGCCGGATCGAGGTCCTGGAGCGCGAACAGGTCGCGGGCGGCGTTCCGCGCCACTGCTTCCACGGCGGGTTCGGCGACCGCGCCACCGGGGGAGGACCGATCGGCTCCATCGGGGGAGGGCTGACCGGGCCGGCGTACGCCCGGGAGTGCGTGGCCGCGACCGAACGGGCCGGAGCCATCCTGCGTACCGGTGTCACCGTGACCGGCTGGGCCGGACCGCTGACCGTCGACACCACCGCCCCGACCGGACTCGAACGGATCACCGCCCGCGCCGTCGTCCTCGCCACCGGCGCCCGCGAACGCCCTCGCAGCGCCCGCCTCGTACCCGGCACGCGCCCACCCGGCGTATATACCACCGGCGAACTCCAGCAGGCCGTCCATCTCCACCGGCAGCGGATCGGCACCCGCGCTGTCGTCATCGGCGATGAACCCGTCAGCCGTGCCGCGGCCGACACCCTGCGCGTCGCCGGCCTGGACGTCGTCGCCATGGTCACCGACCAGCCGCCCTCCCGCCTCACCGCCCCGGCCCGGTGGCGGGCCCGCGCACCGCTCCTCACCCATGCCACCGTCACCGCCCTGACCGGCCGCGACCGGCTCACCGGAGTGGAACTGCGGCATCACGACGGCCGGACCACCACCCTGCGCTGCGACACCGTCGTCTTCACCGGAGACTGGATCCCCGACCATGAACTGGCCCGGCGCGGCGCGGTCACCATGGACCCCGGCACCCGCGGCCCCGCGTACGACGCCTCTTACCGCACGACCAGGACCGGAGTCTTCGCCGTCGGCAATCTGCTGCACGGAGTGGAGAACGCCGGCATCGCGGCCGCCGAGGGGAGGGCCGTCGCCGCGCCCGTACTGCGTCACCTGGCGGCGGAAGCCTGGCCCACGGGCCGGCCGTCCCTCGCGGTCGACTCCCCGCTGCAATGGATCGCTCCGAACCTCGTCGGCCCCGGCGGGGACGCCCCGCTCCACGGCCGCTTCAGCCTGCGTACCACCCGGAGACTGCACGCGCCGCTGCTCGTCGTCCGCCAGGACGGCCGGGTGCTCCACCGGCAGCGGCTGCTGCCGGCCGTACCGGGCCGTCCGTTCCGGCTGCGCGCCGACTGGCTCGACCGGGTCGATCCGCACGGTGCGACCGTGCGGATCGCGGTGCGCTGACCGTACGTCAGGGAATCAGCAGCCAGTCCGAACCGATCGCCGCCAGCGGCCCGATCCCCAGCAGCCAACTACCCAGCCGGGTACGGCCGTTCCTGCTGAGCTCGATCACGATCCCGCACAGGATCAGTGCGAGCCCGTACACCCCCACCACCAGCACGGACGAGCGGCTGGCGATGCGCAACGCGAGTACGACCGCCATCGCCGCCATGCCGACCGACGAGAGGACGATGCGCAGCCGTCTCGCCTGACGCGGCGTCAACCGCCGGTCGTCGGCCTCGGGAACGGCCTCCGGGACGGTCTCCGGAACTGCCGCGGGCGCGGTCTCGGAGGCGGCCCCGGAGATGGTCTCCGCGGCGGCATCGGTATCGCTCTCGGCCTCGGAAGCCGTCTCGGCAGCGGCTATCGGGGTGTCCACGGCCTGGTCCTGGTCAGAAGTGCTCATGACGCCGGATGGTAATGGCTGCGGGCGGCCCTGTTCACCGCTCCGTACGTCCGGTGGTGAAAGTGACGGAGACGGTGACGTAGGTTCGGTGCATGCCCGGCCACCTCCTGATCCTCGGCGGAACGACCGAGGCCCGACAGCTCGCCGCCAAGCTGACCGGGCCCGGCGGCGACGCGACGACGCGCGTCACCACCTCGCTGGCCGGCCGGGTCGCCCGGCCCCGGATGCCCGCCGGCTACGTACGCGTCGGCGGCTTCGGCGGACCCGAGGGCCTCGCCGAGTGGCTGCGCACCCACGGCGTGGACACCGTCATCGACGCCACCCACCCGTTCGCCGACACCATCAGCGCCAACGCCGCCATGGCCGCGAAGGCCACCGGCACCCCGCTGTTCGCGCTGCGCCGCCCGGGCTGGACGGCCGGCCCCGGCGACCGCTGGCACCCGGCCGACGACCTCGCGCATGCCGCCGTACGACTGCCTGCCCTGGGCCACCGGATCTTCCTCACCACCGGGCGCCTGGGTCTGGCCGCCTTCGCCACCGCGTCCGGAGCGGACGGGCTCCACTTCCTCGTACGATCCGTGGAACCCCCCGAGCCCCCGCTGCCCCGGCACACCGACGTCCTCCTCGACCGCGGCCCGTACACCGTCGAAGGGGAGACGGCGCTGCTGCGCGAACACGCCATCGACGTCCTCGTCACCAAGGACAGCGGAGGTCCGGCCACCGCGGCGAAACTCACTGCGGCCAGGCGCCTCCGTCTGCCCGTGGTCGTGGTCCGCCGCCCGTCACCGCCCGACGGTGTGCCCGTCGTGCACGACGTGCCGTCCGCACTCCAACTACTGGGCCGGGACGGCCGATTCAGCCGCGACGCAGCAGATACGTATCCATGATCCAGCCCTTGCGGGCGCGCGCCTCGGCCCGCAGCTCCTCGATCCGGTCCGACACCTCGGCGAGGCGACCGGAGACCAGGATCTCGTCCTCGGTCCCCACGTACGCACCCCAGTAGATGAAGAGGTCCTGGTCGAGATGGCGGGTGAACGCCTGCCGCGCGTCGAGCATCACCACCACGTCGTCGACCTCCTCGGGCCAGCCCTCGGCCAGCCGCCGGCCTGTCGTGATCTGCACCGGACGCGCCACCCGGTTCAGCCCCGTCCGGTGCTTGGCCAGCAGCGCGGAGACGCTGCTGATCCCGGGAACCACCTCATGGTCGAAGGCGACCGCACCCCGGTCGAGGATCTCTTCGAGGATGCCGAGCGTCGAGTCGTACAGCGCGGGATCGCCCCACACCAGGAACGCCCCGCACTCGTCCTCGCCGAGATCCTCCGCGATGAACCGCTCGTACAGATCCGCGCGGCGCCTGCGCCAGTCGTCCACCGCGGGTGAGTAGTCCGACGTCCTGCGGTCCCGCTCCGGATCCCGCGCCTCGACGAGCCGGTACGCGGTGTTCTCCACATGCACATCGAGGATGTCCCGCCGCAGCCGGGTCAGATCGGACTTCTCCTCACCCTTGTCGAGAATGAAGAACGCATCCGCCCTGTTCAGCGCCTTGACGGCCTGCAAGGTCAGATGGTCGGGGTCGCCCGCGCCGATGCCGATGACATAGATCTTTCTCACCGCACCGAGTCTGCCCCACGCCCCACCGCCTCGGGCGCCGGGGTCAAGCCCCGTCCGGCGGATCGGCCCTACCGGTCCCCGGGGCGCAGACGGGGCGCCTCCTCGGCCGCGTCGACGGGCCGGACACCGGGCGCCGGTCCGTCGGCCGCACTTCCGCCTCGGGGCTCCTCCACCCGCGCCGCCAGCTCCCCGGCCCAGTCGATCAGCCCGTCGACCCCGACCCCATGGGGCCGGGTGGCACCGAACGCCGTGAGCGCCGCCGCCCCCCGCCGCAGCAGCCGGGCCCCGCCCGTCGCATTGCCCCGGGCCGCATGCGTCAGCCCGACGGCCAGCTGCGCAAGCCCGCGCCACAACTCCTGTTCCGCCACCGGCCCCGACTTCCACGCGTCCTCGAACACCTCGTGCGCGTGGAACGGCATCCCCGAGTCCAGCAGCCGTTGCGCCTCGCGCAGGGTCTCCTCGGGGGTACGGACCACCCCCTCCGGCTGCCGCTCCACTCCCGGTGTCCCGTACGGCAGCGGGCGTCCCAGCCCGTCACGAGGACGCGCGTTGCGCGCCCGGCCCTCCGCGTCGCGATCCCTGCGAGTCTCGTCCACCCCTCGATTGTGCCCCGCACCTGCGGCGAACTGCCCGAACCACTGTCCGTGGACCCCCGCGCCCGACTAGTGTCGACAGGCGTCCGCACCACTTTGGGGAGGGTAGGGATGAAGCAGTCCCGGCCGCTGTACGAGCGCGAACCGGAACTCGCCGCTGCCGCACACGCCGTGGCAGCCCTGTGCGGCGCCCAGGCAGTAGGCGGGCTCCTGATCTTCAGCGGCGAGGCGGGCATTGGCAAAACGGCGCTGCTCGCCGAGATCCGGACGATGGCCGCCGACCGCTGCTCGATCTGGTCCGCACGCGGCGGCGAAACGGTCACATCCGTGCCGTTCCACGTCGTACGCCAACTGCTCCAACCCGCCCTCTACCAGTTCCCGCCCGACGAGGTGCGGAGTTTGTTCGGGCCCTGGTACGAGATCGCCGCGCCCGCACTCGGACTCGCCGAACCGAGCGGTCCCCAGCCGGATCCGCAAGGTGTCCGGGACGGCCTCGACTTCGTCGTCTCCCGGCTCGCGTCCCGGCTGAGCCACCGCCCGCTGCTGCTCGTCATCGACGACGCGCACTGGGCGGACGGTGAATCCCTCGCCTGGCTCGCCTCGTTCACCGCCCGCCTCGGCGAACTGCCCGTCCTGGTCGTCCAGGCCCACCGGCCGGAAGAACTGGCGGCGCGGCAGAAGGAGAGCGGATCGGGCGGTGCCAACCCCTCCCAGGTCCGGGTGGCGCTGCGCGCCCTCACCCCGGACGCCACCGCGGAACTGGTCCGCGCGGCCCTCGGCGAACACGCCGACGCCCCGTTCTGCCGCGAGGTGTGGGCCGTCACAGGAGGCAACCCCTACGAGGCGGTCGAGCTCGTCGCCAAGGTCCAGGACCGCGAACTGGTGCCGCTGGAGGAGTCGGCCGGGCTGTTGCGCGAACTCGGCGCATCCGCCCGCGGCAGCGGCCTCGTCGCCCGGCTCGAACGGCTCGGAACCAATGCCACCCGGTTCGCCCGGGCGGCCGCCGTCCTCGGCACGGACATCTCGCAGGACCTCGCCGCCACCCTCGCCGGAATGAGCGCTGCCGAGGCCGCCGACTGCACGGCGCGGCTGCGCGAAGCGCGTATCGTCACCGGTTTCGACCCGCTGGAGTTCGTCCACCCGCTGATCGCCACCGCGGTGTACCGCTCCATCCCGCCGGCCACCCGCACCGCCTTCCACGGCCGGGCGGCATGGGCGATCACCCGCGCGGGACTCGGCCCCGCGGCGGCCTCCCGCCACCTCCTCGAAGTGCACCCGGACAACGACCAGGAACTGGTCGGGCAACTCCGCGAAGCAGCCGGACAACACCTCGCGGTCGGTGCCCCGGAGGCCGCCCGCCGCTGCCTCGAACGCGCCCTGGAAGAACCACCGAGCGAACGCGTCAAGGCCACCCTGCTGTACGAACTGGGCTGCGCCACCCTCCTCAGCTCGCCCGCCACCACCGTCCAGCATCTGCGCGCCGCCCTCGACGTGCCCGGACTCTCCGACGACCAGCGCGTCGACGCCACCTACCGGCTCGCGGCCGCGCATTCCCACAACAACCAGCTGAAGGAAGCGGCGCGCGCCCTCGCCGCAGAGGCCGCGCGCACGGCCCCGGGCCCCGGCCTGATGCGGCTCCAGGCCGCCCACTTCCTCTGGGAAGGCATGCAGGCGTCCGAGGACGACGGACCCGCCCGTTCCGACCGGCTCGCCCGGAACGCCGACCATCTGTCCGGCCGCGACAACGCCGAACGTGCCCTGCTCACCATCCGCGCCTTCGACGCCATGATGCGCGGCGAGAACTCCCAGCTCGTCGTCGACCTCTGCGAACGCGCCCTGGTCGACGGACATCCCGCACGCGGGCTCGGCTGGACCGATACCGAGTGGGGCTTCGAACTCCCGACCCTCGTCGGTATCACCTACGCCTTCACCGACCAGCTCGACCGGGCCGAGGAACTGTTCGGCGAGGCCGTCCGCGCCTTCGAGATCTCCGGCTGGAGCGGTGCGCACCTGGCGTTCGCGCACACCCTCCTAGGACTGGTCCACCGCCGTCGCGGCCGGCTCGCCGAGGCGGAAGGTTTTCTCCGCGAAGGACTGCGCCTCGCCGACCGTGTCGGCAGCGGACTGCCCGTCCACTGGGACGCGGCCTGCCTTCTCATCGACACCCTGGTCGCCCGCGGCCGCGTCACCGAGGCCCGCCGGATCGCCGACCACTACGACTTCGGCTCGCCCTACCCCAGCGCGATGGTGCTGCCCGACGCCCCGTGTGTACGCGGCCGGCTGCTGCTGGCCGAAGGCCGCACGAAGGAAGCGGTCGCCGAACTCGAAGCGGCAGGTCAAGCCCTCGAACCCCGCGGCAGGTTCAACGGCGTATGGGCTCCCTGGGCGGGCGACCTCGCCCGCGCTCTGGCCGAGAAGGATCCGGGCCGCGCCGCCCAACTCGCCGCCTCGGCCCGGGCACATGCCGAACGCTTCGGTACGGACACCGCGATCGGCGAGGCCCTGCACTGTGTCGCCCTGTTCGCCCGCCCCGAGGACGCCACGCATCTGCTCGCCGAGTCGGTCCGCCATCTGGAGGCGTCCCCGTCCGCGTACGAACACGCTCTGGCCCTCGTCGACTACGGCATCGCGATCCGCTCCCTGCGCGAACTCGCCAGGGCCCACAAACTGGCCGCGGCGTGCGGCGCCGAATCCCTGGCAGACCGCGCCCACCAGGCAGGGGCGTCGATCCGGTCCGCGGAGTGAGGTAATGTTTGTCCTGCGCGGTCACCCGGGAACACCGGGAGGAATCGCATCGGGACGTGGCGCAGCTTGGTAGCGCACTTGACTGGGGGTCAAGGGGTCGCAGGTTCAAATCCTGTCGTCCCGACTCGTGAGAGTCGCAGGTCAGGGCCGGTTTCGGAGAGATCCGAAACCGGCCCTTGACCATTCTTGGGGACCAGTTGGGGCAAGTGTCCTTGGCCGGCGTCAGCGGGTGACGGCCATCGGGCTCGGCAGGGCGCGTGACGCTCGTAGGTGCGCGGAGAGTGCTGTGCCAGCGGCCGTGATCCTGTGTACGTCCGGGTGCAGGTAGCGCTGGGTGGTCATCAGCGATCCGTGGCCGACGATCCTACGACGGACGTGAAACCGGACCCCGACGTCCGCGAACCAGGTCAGTCCCGTGTGCCGGAGATCGTGGCGGCGCAGGTGTTCGTAGCCGAGATTGGTGACACGTCGTCCCAGTGCGTCGCGTCGCGCAGGACCGCGGTGGAGATGCGTCCGCCGCGCGGGCCGGTGAACAGGCGGGCGTCGGGGCCGGCGGACAGGATGCGCTGGGCGACCAGGCCGCTGCGCAGTGACCGGACCTTGCATCGGTCGTGACGCAGCCTGAACCTTGATCACTGTCGCCACGCGCTACGCCACGCTGCCCGGCACCTGCCTGGGCGGGTGCCGGGCAGCCGCTAGGTCATCCGTTCTTTGAGATGCTCAGCGGGAAGGTGGGGGTGCCGACGTCGGTCAGCATGGTGGTGTTCGCCTTCACGTACGTGTCCAGGTACGGCGAGCGGTCACCCTGGGTCGGCGAGTCGAACCGCGGGTCCTGCACCTCGAGGGCGAGCCGCGCGTCGGAGACCGTGATCGTCTCACCCGAGGGAGCGCTCCGCCAGCCGTTTGAGGTGATGGTTCCGATCTGGACCCCAAGCTGGTGCCCTTGCTCGAAGGTCCAGTCCGTCGCCTTCAGGGCGAAGGAGGTTGATCCGCTGCTTTCCAGCAGTGCGACGTTCTCGTCGAACATCGTCGCCTTGCCGTCCGGAGCGACGTCCCACAGCCGTGCCCAGACGTTGCCCTGACCCCGGGTCTTCAGCGTGATCTCCGGGCTGCCCGTGATCCGAACCCGCTCAGCGGCGGGCGTGGACCAGGTCCAGTAGCTGTTGGCGGGTGCGCCGACGCTGATCGCACTCGTCTGGTCAGTCGTCAGCGAGCCGACCTCCGGCGCGTACTCGATGTCCCAGCCCTGAGACTCCGGCGCCGTCATCGGCAGGGCGGCCTTCTGCGCCTTGCCGCCGTCGTCGACGTACTGCCCGGGCGCCAGCCGCACCTTGTACGAGTCGTTGGTCACCGGCCAGGTCGGCTGGGCGCGCCAGTGGCCGAGGCTGTCCTCGAGGGAGAACGCCGGGTCGGTCACCGACGGTCCGATGCCCCGGAGGTACTGGTCGTAGAACCGCATCACCTCGTCGAACCAGCCCGCCCGTCCCATCTTGAGCTGGCCCCTGGCATTGGTCTCGTTACCGCGCACGTGTTCCCACTGGCCGATCCAACCGCGTTGCGGACCTTGATGGTTGGCCAGGTACTTCTGCATCTGCTCGGGCTTGGTGTTGTCCTCGATGAAGCCCGACGTGACGAACAGCGGCGTCTGGGATCCGGCAGCGCGGGAGGCGAAATCGCGGGCACGCCAGAACGGCGACTTCGGGTCGGGGTTCTGGGTGTTGATGAGGTTGTCACTCTCGCACTCGGGGTGGTTCTTCTCGTACCCCGCGTTCGCCTTGTAGTGGTCGCTGTCATCGGCCAGCGGCGCCATCGTCGCGATCGAGTAGTAACCCCGCGGGGTGCTGGTCACGTTGGAACGCGGCACCCCGTTGCTGTACAGGTAGTTGTACCTGTTCCATGTCGGTTCTTGGGAAACGACCGCCCGCAGAGGCTTGAGCTTGAGGGTATTGGCCGCCAGCCCGGTGTTGGCGTCGTACGACTTGCCGTACATGCCGACCTTGCCAGTCGACCACGGCCGGCCTGCTGCCCACTCGACGGCCGCCTTGACGTCAGCCTGTTCCCCCGGGCCGAGAAAGTCCAGGCACCCGGTGCTGCCGCCGAAGCCGCGCAGATCCACCATCACGAAGGTGTATCCACGCTCCATGAGCCGCGCGCCGTCGATGAAATCCTGAAAGCGCGCCGATGGCCCGACCCGGTCCCACCCCGCGGGAGCACTCTCCCCCGCATGGGAGAAGTACGGGCCCACCGACAGGATCACCGGCGTCTTCGCATCCGCCGGCAGGTCTGCCGGGCGCAGCACGTCGGCGTGCAGCTCGACCCCGCTGCCGTCCGAGGAAGGGAAGTAGTGCTGCGTCCAGAGCGAGCCCTTCGGGACGCGGTCGTTCTCCTCGTGCGTGACGGGGTCGGTCGCGGTGGCCACCACCTCCGACCGGGCCTGCGCTGCGGTGGCGGACCCGGATGTCGCGCCGGGCGCTGCGGCGGCGGATCCGGCGAGCGTGCCGGTCAACGCGAAGGTGGTGATGACGGCTGAGGCGGCCCAGGCGGCCGCGCGACGTCTTCTCACTTGCTCCTCCTGGAGTTGTCGGTACCGGGCGGTGCAGGTGGTGCTGTCGGACAGCGACCCCGGACCCGCCGTCGACGGGCCGACGAGGGGCGGCCGCGCGCAGACGGACGGAATCTGGATTCCGGGTGCGCGCCGGAGCCGACGGCGAGGCAGCCTATGATCACCATTGGCACGCGTCAACAGGGTGGTATGAGCGACGTGTTGCTGGTGTGGCCGCAGATGTTCCGACCGGGGCTGATCACGGCGGCTCACGGGAGCGCGTATTAGCGACGGAGCCCGGCGCGGGCCGCTACGATCCCCGGCCGGCGGGTGTAGCGCCGTGCTCGACCCGCGCGTGCTCCGCTGTCCGGGCTGGGGACTCGTTCTCCGAGTGCGCTGGTGTCCAAGGAGGAACCCAGGCGCAGCCGTGGCAGTCAACGGGCCGGTGCCTCGCGTGAGGGTCTCCGCGAGAGCGTTCAGGAACTCGGCGAGCGATGCGTGTCCGGGTGCGGTATGCGGCTGGGATGGCGGCTCGCCACTGGCACCGTGTACAGCACATCGAAGATCTGCTCATACACCTTCGGCGGTGTGGACAGGTCCGTGACCTTGCAGGAGCCCTGCCGCGGCAGGCACGCCTCGGTCCGGGGCATCTGCGCCTCGATGTCGACCAGGTGGGATCACACCAAGCCCGGTCCACCGTGCGCACCTCCGCCTGGTGGCTACCGTCGGCGGTCGGGGTGACGGAGCGCGCACCCCTCGAGCGTCCCGGCACCGCCGAGCGCGGGCGGGCCGGCTGCTCCGGTGTGCTGTCCGACGGCGATCCCGACCGACGGACTGCTGCCCACGACCCGCTGAGTGGGGCTCGGGCCGTCGTCCCGCCGATGGGGCCTCCACCCCTCTACGCTGGGGCATATCATCTTGAACAGCTCAAATGTGTACGAAGAGGTGCGATGCCCCATGGGAGGCATGATGAGCCAGCAACCCGTCCTCCTGCCCTATGCCGACCCGGCCTTCGTGGCGGATCCCTTTCCGCTCTACCGACAACTGCGCGAGGACGGCCCGGTACGGCGCGCCGTCATCGCGGGAGGGCTGGAAGCCTGGGTGGTCACGCGCTACGAAGACGGTCTCATGGCGCTGTCCCACCCGCAGCTGAGCAGCGACGTCCGCGATGCGTCGGATCCCCGTCTCGTCGAGCGGCTGCCCGCCGCCGACCAGGAGTCCGTGCTGCGCAACATGCTGCGTACCGACCCGCCCGACCACACCCGCCTGCGCCGCCTGGTCTCCAAGGCGTTCACCGCGCGCAGGGTGGCGGAGCTGCGGCCCCGGGTCCAGGAGATCGCCGACCGACTGCTCGACGAGATCGTGCCGGCCGGCCGTGCCGACCTCGTCGAGAGCTTCGCGCTGCCGCTCCCGGTCACCGTGATCAGCGAACTGCTCGGGGTGCCCGTGACCGACCGGCACGACTTCCAGCGGTGGACCGACGACATGATCCTCCAGGGGGCCGAGCCGCCGGACCGGGCCCGGGTGGACGGAGCGTGGCGGCACATGCGCGCCTACCTGACCGGACTCCTGGAGACCAAGCGGGCCCACCCCGGTGACGACCTGCTCGGCGCGCTGATCGTCGCCCGGGACGAGGAGCAGCGGCTGGACGAGAACGAGCTGATCGCCATGGCCTTCCTGCTGCTCGTCGCCGGATACATCACCACGGTCAACCTGATCGGCAGCGGCATTGCCGCGCTGCTCGCCCACCCCCACCAACTGCGGATGCTGCGCGACGATCCGGCGCTGCTGCCGGCCGCGATCGAAGAGTTCCTGCGCTACGACGGACCGGTCAACCCCGGCATCGCCCGGTTCGCGCGCGAGGACGTCACCATCGCCGGGGTGGACATCCCGCGCGGCGCGACCGTGCTGGTGGCCTCGGCCATCGCCGACCGCGACCCGGAACACTTTCCCGAGCCCGACCGCCTCGACATCACCCGGCAGGACAACGCCCACCTGGCCTTCGGGCACGGCATCCACTACTGCCTGGGCGCGCCGCTGGCCCGGCTGGAGGGCCAGATCGCCATCGGCGCCGCCCTGCGCCGGCTGCCCTGTCTCACTCTGGCCGTGCCGCCCGAGGAACTGCGGTGGCGGCCGGGCGGGCTGCGCGGCCCCGAACACCTGCCGGTCACCTTCACCGCAGGCGCCCAGGACCGTTAGGCCCTGTCCTGCCGATCTTCGCGGGCCCGGAACGACTGGCACGGCACCTCGCCGCGTTGTCGGAGTCGCCCAAGTACGTCCAGTACCAAGTACGTCCAGTACGAGGACGATCCTCCGCCTTGCGATGCACCGCACCAGACGCCCCGGGCTGATCCACGAAGATCGACAGGACAGGACCTGGCGCACACCGTCGGCGCCTGCGGCGTTGTGCGCCGGCGCCGTCCGCCTCACCGCGATCGGGCGAGCCGGAATCCGAGGTCGTCGATGCGGAAGGTCGGGTGACTCTTGCGGCGGCACGAGGCCCGGCATCCTCGTGGGTGGTCGTAGCCGCCCCCACCACGGAACACGCGGTACGGGCCGTAGACCGCGGGATCGTAGACGTCCCAGCACCACTCCCACACGTTGCCGATCATGTCGTAGAGACCCCACGCGTTCGGCGCCCTGGTCGCGACGTCGTGCACCGCGCCGCCGGAGTTCCCGCGGTGCCAGGCGATCTCGTCCAGCTCTCCGTAGCGGTCGCCGGAGGTCCCGGCCCGGCACGCGTACTCCCACTCCGCCTCGGACGGGAGGCGGTAACCGTCGGCCGCCCAGTCGCAGACCACGTCCTGCCCGTCGACGTCGTCACCGACCGAGTAGCAGGGTTCGAGTCCCGTCGCCTGCGAGAGCAGATTGCAGAATTGAACGGCGTCCTTCCAGGAGACCTCCGTCATCGGCGTCCGCGGCTCCGCCGAGTCCACGGGCGCCTCGCCCCGTACGGCGCGATACAGCTCACGGGTCACGGGATACGGCGCCAGCCGGAAGGTCCCGACCGCTACCTTCCAGTTCGTCCTCGTGCCCTCGTCCCGCAGGACGATCTCCCCGGCAGGGATGTCCCTCATGCCCTCGGTACTCGGGTCTCGGAGTATGGAATCAGGGCTCATCGAAGCTCCTCATGTGCTCCAGCGCATCAGGCCGACGCCGCTGCCCCGGCAGCAGCACTGGAGGTCGGTCGGTCCGTGCCGCTGGACTTTCGGACAGGTGACGATTATGCCCATGGGGCGGACCGGCGACTTGCCATGTTCACCAACGCCGGAATCAGCAGCGACCGCACCGGCCCCCACCCCACCCTGACCGCCGTCAGGCGGTCAGTCGCAGCGAGGTCGCCGAGATGCCGAGCCGTACGGTCTGGCCCCATGTCAGTTCCAGTGCGTCCGCCTCCATTCCATCGCCGAAGGCCACCAACCGGTCGGACTCGACAGCGAGCTTCAGCCTTTGTCCGGGCCGCAGTTCGCCTGCGACCAGCGAGGTGCCGGTCGTGGGTGATGGCCAGGCCTCGCGGACGAACCAGAGCAGTCGCGGGTCGGTGGGGGCGGGGAGCCGAAGGGTGCTGTGGCGCTCCTGCCACAGTGAACGGAGCCAGCCCGTGGCGCCGGTGCCCGTGCCGACCAGGACGCCCGACGAGGCCTGCGGTTCGGCGGGGGCATCATCGGGTGCGTCGGGGCCGAGCCGGTAGCGGGCGGTCTGGTGGCCGGGCGGGCCGAGATAGATCTCGTTGAGGGCGAGGAGACGCTGGGTGTCGTCGGCGACGGCCTCGACCATGGTGAGTTCGTCCGCCGCGCCGCCGGGGGACGCGGCCGCCCGGAGCAGGGCGGCCGCGTCGGACGGCCGGTGGCGTACGAGCACGCCCGGATTGCGTCCGGGGTCGGTATCGATGCCGACGACTGGCTGGCCGGACAGATACTTGGCGGCGTTGGCGACCAGCCCGTCCTGTCCGACGACGACCACCACATCTTCGGGCGCGAACAGGAAACGGTCGAGATCGGCGCGCTCCACCCGGGACTGCCGCCACTGGAGCGGTACGGCTGCCGCGACATCGGCGAGCGCCTGCCGGGTGTGTTGGTGCCGCCGGGCCACCTCGTCGATGGACCGGCCGCGGCTGGAGAGGAAGAACGCGGCCTGACCGTGGGTGCCGTGCCGGGCCAGCAACTCCTCGTACTCCGTGGTGCGGTGGACCAGGACCGCGCGCGGGGCGAGGCTCATGCCCGGGGATCCGGGGCGGTCCTGCCGAGCTTGCTGAGCAGGCCCGTGAGGACGTCGGGGGAGACGATGAGACTGTCGATGCGCGGCAGGTTCTCGGCGAGTGTGGTCGCTGCCAGGGCATGCAGGGTCGCGGCGTCCACGTCGCCGTGCACCCGCAGCCAGGCCGCCTGGGACTCGGCGCGTGCGGCGCCGACCTCGCGTGCCGCTTCGGCTTCGGCCCGGGCCAGCCGCACCTTGCGGGCCGCCTCGGCCTCGGCGCGCACTCCGTCGGCCGCCGCGTTCTCCTCGGCCTCGCGGCGGGTGTTGGTGCCGCGCTGCTCGACCAACTGCTCCTCGCGGCGCGCCAGTTCGATCTGGCTGGCCAACTCGTTCTCGGCGATGGCCCGTTCCCGCTCCACGGCCACGGCACGGCGTTCGTACGTGGCCCGGTCGGCCTCCTGCTGGATCTGCTCACGGGCGGGGGTGCGCAGGGCCCGCTCCACCTCGGCCTCTGGGCGGATGGCGACGACCCGCACCGCGACCACGTCGATGCCGGTGGCGGGAAGCCGGGGTTCGGCGGCGAGCCCCGTCGCGACCCGGTGACGTACCGTCGCGACACCGTCGACCAGTGCCTCGGCCAGCGCCGTGCGGGCCAGCACGTCCAGAGTGTGCTGCTGGGCGGTCTCGGTGAGCAGCGTGGCGATCTGCTCCAGTGGCGCGCCGCGCCAGACCCCGGTGTCCGGGTCCACGGAGAAGTCGAGGCGGGCGGCGGCCTCGGCCGGGTCGCTGATCCGGTACGTCACGGTGGCCTGCACGGTGACGTCCTGGAAGTCGGACGTACGGGCATGGAAGGCCATCGCCAACTCACGGTCGTTGACCGGTACTTCGGAGAGCGCGGCAGTCAGTGACCGGTACCAGAAGCTCAGCCCCGGTCCGTCGTGTGCGAGTCTGCCGCGCTTGTGGTGGCGGATGTGGGCGGTGGGTGCGGAGCGCAGATGGCGCCAGCCGAAGCGCCTGGTGATGTCGGCCATGCCAGGATCCCCCTTGTTGTCGTCATGAGGACGATAAGAGGTGTCGGTCAATATCGTCAAGGGGACGAGAATGATCGCTTGTGCGTCGCCGCCCCGTCGGTGCTCCGGTTGCGCCATCGCATGTCATGGCTGACCTCGGCGGCCGCCCACTCCGGCAACGAAACACGGACGGCCGGTGGCTCCCGAAGGAGTCACCGGCCGCCCGGCTGGTACGCCGCCCCCGTCCCCACGGTGCGGCGCGAGCGGGTCGTCGTCATCCGCTCGGACGGCGACCCACGTTTCTCGGGACTACGGCGCGGGTGCGTCCAGTCCGAGTGCGGGAAGGACGGCGCTCTCCATGAAGCGGGTGAGATAGGCCTCATCCGCGTACTTCCCCTCCAGCAGCGGCCTGGCGCGCATCACGCCAAGCAGTTGCACGGAGACGAACTCCGCCGCAGGAGTGTCCGCCGGAATCTCGCCGCGCTCCGCGCCGCGCCGGACCATTGCTTCGATCGCCGCGATCTCCGGCACGATCAGTGCCTCGCGCAGTGCGCACAGCAGTTCGGGGCTCTGCAGCGCGGCATGGCTGAGTGCGTGCATCAGCGGGGTGTCGCGGCGTGCGGCCGTACCGATGGCCTGGGCCGCCTCGCGCAGATCCCCCGCCAGTGTGCCGGTGTCGATGTCCGGCAGCAGTACTCGCCGGGTGCCGTTCAGCGCCGCCACGACCAGTTCGGGCTTCGAGCCCCACTGCCGGTAGAGCGTGGACTTGCCGCAGCGCGTCCGCGAGGCGACCCCCTCCATGGTGAGCGCCTCGTAGCCGCACTCTCTCAGGATGTCGAGCACGGCCGCGTAGAGCTCCTGCGCCCGCTCAGGCGTGATCTTCGAGCGGCGGGGTGTATGTGCCTGTTCCTGCGCGGCTTCCTGCGGCGACATGTGCTTTCCCTCTCAGCGACTCTGCGACGAGGCCCATCGATACGCCAGTGTACCGAAACGCACGTGTACCGATACGTTCGCGTATCGGTACACTGCCGTATCGATATGGCATGGGCTGGACCGTGCTGCCGCAACACCGCTTCGTCAGCAAAGGGGCACCGGATGAGGTACGCCGGTAGCGAGCCCGCAGATCGGGAGCCGGACAGTTCTGCCCGACCGCCCCTCGTCCGCGAGCTACTTCTCGTCGTGGGACTCTTCGTGATCTACAAGCTCGGCCGACAGGCCGCGACCGGTCACGTCGAGGAGGCCTACCGCAACGCCGGAAATGTCTGGGACTTCGAACGGTCCGTGCACCTGCCGGGCGAGGGCGCGGTACAGAGCCTGCTGCTGCACAACGAGACGCTGATCCACCTCGCGAACACCTACTACGCGACCGTGCACTTCCCGGCCACGCTGCTCTTCCTCGCGTGGCTCTACTGGCGCCGCCCGCGCCACTACGTCTGGTCGCGCCGCATCCTCGCCGCGCTCACCGGTGCCGCGCTCGCCCTCCACCTGCTGTTCCCGCTCGCCCCGCCGCGGCTGCTGAACGACGCCGGGCTTGTCGACACCGGCCAGGTGTACGGGCCGACAGTGTACGGAGCGACGCCGGCGAGCGACTCGATGGCGAACCAGTTCGCCGCGATGCCCTCGCTGCACTTCGGCTGGGCGGTGATGGTCGCCGTAGGGCTGATCGTCACCACCCGCACCCGGTGGCGCTGGCTGTGGCTGCTGCATCCGCTCGTCACCCTGCTGGTGATAGTCGGCACGGCCAACCACTACTGGCTCGACGCGATCGTGGTCTCCGCGCTCCTCGCCCTGGCGTTCGCGGCGTTGCCGCTCCGGCGCACAGAACCGGTACGCACACACCTTCCGTGGCCGTCCTCGGGGAATGCGCCCGCGCCGGCGGCTGTGCCCCGGCCCGTCGGGCCCGTCGCGTCGACCGTCTACGCCGCACCGCCGGCCCACCCCGCGTCCTCGTACGACTCGTCCGGGACCCGGCAGTGAACGCCACCCTGATCGCCGTCGCGCTGTCCCTCGTCTCCGCCGCCGCGTACGCCTCGGCCGCGATGTACCCGCCATCTCCTCCCGAGCATTCGCAGCACGCGCCCGCGAGCTGGTCGGACTTTCCTCGCCCAAGGAGATGATCCTGTCCAACTCACGGAAGTACTACCCCGGCATCGGACTGCTCGCCGACGAGGAGAGAGCATGAGCTCGCTGATCACCGAAGACGAGATCCGGCACGAGAACGAACTCGTCTGGCTCGAGGACATCACCGAACTCGACTACGTCCGCCAGAGCCTGGACCGAGCCCTGGGGTGTCCGGCCCGGCGAAAATGTTTCGGATCAATCCTTGCGCGCTTCTCGTCGACAGTGGCACAGTGCAGGCCTTGAGCCAAGTCCCCTTCACAGGGGACACCTACGCGAGGGCGGGTGTGCAATGCTCAGCAGGAGGAACATTCTTTCCGTACTGGCGGCCTCCGGAGTCGGCACGAAGATCGCTCTCGAGCCGACGCCCTCGCGAGCTCAGCCGATCCCCCCGGAGGGCCAGGGCGCGGGTGGCCAGACTGCCGGATTGTTCGAATCTATGCGAGAACTCCACGGCTCTCTACAGGTTTTGGTTCGGAAGTATGAGGGCGCCACGCTGCGCCAGACCCAGGAGTTCGACGGCGACACGTTGATCGACGGGCAGCAGCGGTGGCAGCTGGCGTGGGAAACGCGGCGCATACCCGGCCGTCAGGGATGGGACGTCACCTTGACGTGCACTTTGGAGCAGGGAGAAGCGGGGCAAACCGCAATCTCGATCGATTTCCCATTCAAGAACTGGGAGACCGCGAACTACGTGATGATTCCCGGAATAGTCTACAATGGAAATCGTTACCGCGTCATCGGAAATGGATACAATCCGGACTATCCGGCCGACATGTACTACAACCCGCGGTCATCGCTGGCGATATCGAATAACCCGCGACTCGCCTTGGATGCCTCGGAGTCCTCACGGATCGAGCTGGAAACCTGCGGAACTGCGGCTCCGTCGATGAGCTTCTTCTCGCCCAGGTTCAAGAAAGGGTGGATCGTCCTCACCGAGCAAGGCACACGACTGGGCAATAGTGGACTCTCCGTCGAGGAGAGCGCGAGCAGGGAAAGCTGCAACTTTAGCATTTCGGCACCTGTCATGCGCCGGCTGGCAGCCGGTTTCGGCGACTTTCGACCGAGCGGGGACCGTGCGCCGAACTGGTCTGCTGGCGACGCGGTGTCGATTCGCTTCCAGGTTTTCACTTTCGATGCTGACGGAATTTCATCACTCCTGCAAGAATTCATGAACGTACGGAAGTCGCTGACGGGGACCACGGCGCCCCGCAACCTGCTTCCAATGAGCAAGTTGGCGGAGCTTGGTACCGACATCTGCCGCGGAAACTTCACCGAAACCAAGGCCGGCAAGTACTACCTCCCGGAAAACTCGAAGGACTTCCAGCTGGGCTGGGTCAGCGGCATGATCAACACCTACCCCATGTTGGCCCTGAATGACGAGACAGAACGCAGTAGGGTCGCCGAGGAGCTCGACTTCATCTGTTCTCGTATGCAAGGGCGAAGTGGATACTTCTTCGGCTACATCAGCTCAGATGGCAAAATCAGCTCGGAGAAATCCCACCCCGATTTTCCGGCAGTACAGGCCATGGTGCGTAAGAACGGGGACGTCCTCTTCTGGCTTATCAAACATTTGATGATCTTGAAGGCGCAAGGGTACGGCGAAACCGTCAAGGAGAACTGGGAATTTGCCGCTAGCGATCTGGCCGCGGCCTTCACCCGTACCTGGCGGGAGTGTGGTGAATTCGGTCAATACATCGTTCCCGAAACGGGCGAGATTGCCGTCTACAACTCGACCGCAGGAGCCATCGCTCCGGCCGGCCTCGCCCTGGCGGCAGAGTACTTCCGTCGTCCAGACTGGTTGACCGTGGCCGAGGAAAGCGCCGAATTTTATTACGAGCGCGACGTCAAGTCCCGCGGATTCACCAGCGGCGCATGCGGGGATATCTCACAGGATGCAGATTCCGAAACGGCGTTTGGTCTCCTGGAGACATTCATGGCGCTTTACCAGTACACCGGCAAGAGTGCCTGGCTGGACCGCGCGAAGGTTCAAGCCGCACTGTGCTCGTCCTGGACGCTTGCGTACGATCCGCAGTTCCCGGCAGGCAGCGATATTGCGCGACTGGGCGGAAGGATGGCCGGCGCCGTTTGGGCAAGTAGTCAGAACAAGCATGCTGCGCCAGGCGTCTGCACCTCCTCCGCCGACCACCTGTTCAAGCTGTATCGAGCAACCGGGCAAAAAAAGTACGCAGAGCTCATCAGGGATATCCAGCATGCTCATGCCGAGGCCGTCAACATGCCGGGGCACATTACAAGCGACAACTTGATCGGTTCGAGCATGGAACGGATCCAACCCAGCGACGCCGAGGGCAAGGGGGCAATCGGAAATTTCATCAGGACGAGAAACTCCTGGACCGAGACCAGCGGAATCTTGATGGCACTCGAACTTCCCGGAATCTACGTCCGGCCTGGGGAAGACGTCCTCTTCACCTTTGATCATGTCGGGGTTGAACGTCTCCACGGGAACGGCCGAACCACCGTGCTCCGCCTGACGAACGAAACGCCCTATGCGGCACAGGTGTCGGTGCTGGCGGAAACGGCCCGCCAAGCGGCCCGCCCCCTTGGATATACGGCGTTCCTCGGCTGGCCACGAGTCGAAGTTCCGGCCGACGGAGAGGTTACTGTGAGCGTCACAAGCGATGGCAAGGTCACACGGCAACCCTGATCCGGAGTGGAGCACGTGTCCTTGCCCACCAGTCCCAACTGTCCACGGCGTGGTGGCGCGGGACAGTGGTGGGATCCGTTCCTCCATCATCTCCCACGTCCGCTGCCGTGCAGTCAGTGGCCCTGCGTTCGAAGCCAGACCGAGCCTGGGGCAGAGGGTTTCGACCCGAGCGTCGGCCGGTTTCCGCAGCGCCTCGGTCTGGTCGTAGGCGGGCGGGGCCAGGGGCTCCCATACGGAGTCGCTGACGTAGGTGAGGGCGGCCTCGGTGAGCCAGTCCAGGTCGAGAGCGAAGTCACGGGCCAGGCGCAGGCAGCCGATGAGTACAGGCCGGTCGCACCGCGGTCCGTGGGCCCACTGGTGTCCCAGCGCGGTCAAGGCGCGTTCGGCGGCGAGCTGCCAGTCCTGCTCGGACCAGCGGTCATCACTGTGGTCGGCGGCGTTGCGGATGGCGGAGCGGACCACCTGGTGGAGGTGGAAGGGCCACAGGCCGGTCGGGTTCTCGAGGACGAAGGGGCGCTCGGTCGGTCGGGCCGCCGCCTCGTGGGTGAGGCCGGCGACCTGGGTGGCCAGTGCGACGGAGAAGGCGTCGAGCAGGGAGACGGACCGCAGTACGTGGCGTTCGCCGGGGGTCAGGTCGCTGAGGGTGCGGGAGACCAGGGCGGGGAAGTCCCCGAAGTCGCCGGGGCCCGGCTCTCGTCCGCTGCGCTGTATCTCCAGAAACCGCAGCGGGCGAGGTCGAGGTAGAGGGGCAGGCCGTGGGAGCGGGCGGTGATGGCGCGGCGCAGCTCTTCGCCGATGAGGGGCTGCCCGTTTTGGGCGAGGCGGCGGGCGAGGTGGTCGTCGCAGTCCTCGGGCGCGAGGTCGCCGATCAGGATCTGCCGCACCTCACCTCCGCTCGAAGTCCCGGCGGGTGCGATCCCCGATCTCCTCGAAGCTGTCGAAGAGGATCACCAGGGTGACCCGGTGGGCTGCGGGAAGTTGGGCCAGGTCCCAGGCGAGCAGATGCGTGGCGAAGCTCAAGGTCTCCAGGTCTGCTTCGGCCTCCAGGACGTCGGCCAGGCGGCTGCAGGCGGCAAGCGACCGGACGGTGCGGCGGCGTTCGCGCAGCGCGCCGACCAGGGCGGTGGTGAGCTGGCCGGCGGCTCCGCCGGGGGTGCCGGGCGTGGCCAGGGCCTGGGCGGCGTCGGCGAGCGCGGACTGCAGCTGGTTGGGCAGGTTGACGGCGTTGCTGAACCGGCTCAGCAGGCCGCCGCGTTGCAGGTACTCCTCCAAGGGATCGCCGGGGTGATTGGGTTCCCAGTGCCGGCGCGGCGCGAGGTCGAAGGCGGGCATCGGCCGGCCCAGGGCAACGACGGCCAGGCGGATCGACGGCACGACGCGCTCGAAGTCGGTGCCGGCGGAGCGGGCGACCCCGCGCGCTTCCAGCGCCGCCCGCAGCGTGGGGTTGCCGCCGTAGACCTCGTCGCCTGGGACCCAGCCCATGCGGTGTCCGGCGTCCAGGAACCGGCCGATCATGCGGGCGGCCAGCTCCGGCTTGGTTGCGAAGACGGTGTCCTCGCCCAGGCCTGCGGCCCGGCAGCGGTCCGGGTCGCATGTCCATGAGCGCGGGATATACAGCTCACGGTCCACCGCCGCGTGCCCGCGGCGGCCGGCGTAGACGAGGTAGACCGCGACCTGGGCGTTTTCTATCCAGCCTGCAGTACCGGTGTACTGGCGTTGGACACCGACGGTCTGCGTGCCCTTCTTCACGTCCCCGGTCTCGTCGACCACCAGCACCGCCTCGGGGTCATGCAGGTGCTCCACCACGTACTGCCGCACGTCGTCGCGGACCGCAACAGCGTCCCACTTCGCCCAACCAACTGGCCGGCGGCGACTGGACGACCGTCGGTATCACGCACCCAGGTCCGCAGCGTCTCGGGATTGACGTTCAGATCAGCCGCGACGTCCTTGAACGTCCGCCTGCCGGCCGAAGCCCGCCACAACGCGATCGCGTCGGACCGGAATTCCGACTGTACTTCGAGGGCCGTGTCACGTAGATCTACACCTTCCAGGATAAACAAGATCCATTGTCAGGTGTGTCCACACCACAGGGGTCACCTCAGCTCTCGAGGAGGCGCACGACTGGGCACGGCCGCTCACCGACGACGAATGCCTGCGCCGCTACCTTGTGGGCATCGACGTGAACATGGCCTTCGCCGCCGGAGCGAACGGGCTGCCCGTCGGCCTAGGTGAGCCGACGCACGTCAAGAACCCGGTGCTCGACCCGAAGCCCCCGGAAGCTGGCTGGTGGACCTGAGCCACGTCGGCCTGTCCCGCGTGAAGGCCGGCAAGGACAAGTGGGTGGAGCTGGACGCCAGCCTGCTGCCCAGCCCGTTCACGCCGAAGGGCGAGCGCCCGGAGGGACCGGCCTGGTATGTAACTCCGACCCTCGCCTCCGCCCAGGAGTTGGGCTACGACGTCGCGCCGATCGAGGCGTACGTCCGGTACGACAACGGCCGTTACCTGGACGGTTGGTACAACCGGTGCGCGACGCTCGATGCCGCGGCCGAGGTGCTTGTGCTCGTGCACGACGAGGGTGACGGCGATGCCGGAGGAGCGGATCTCGCCAGCGAGCTTCACGGCGGCCCTCCAACTGCGGGCGCTTGGTGGCGCGGGTGGAGATCTTCTGCGAGAAGACGCGGGTGACTCCAGCGTCGGCGAGGGAGTCGAGCTGTGCGTCGAGGGACTGCCGGGCGGTCGAGGCTCGTGCGTATCCGAGGCGTACGTGGCCGACCGGTTCGGCGCCGGCGCACACGGGCCGGGGCAGTTCGGTCCATGGCGTGCCCGGATTCCGTACGGGAGGGGTCGGCACGTTGTGCGGCCGGGCCAGGCGGCGGATATCCAGATCAGTCGGCCTCTCTCGTTGGTCAGGGCGAGGAAGTGCAGGCCGTGGCAGCGGTGTTTGCCGGAGTAGTTCCGCCGGTCGGCTCTTCCGGTGCGGCGCTGGGTGGGGATGAGGGTGCCGTGGATCAGGACCACCTCTCCGCCTCGCTTGGCGACCTTCTTCAGGGCGCGGTCCAGGCGCGGTGCCTGCGCGGCGAGCAGGGTGATCAGCTCGTCGCGCCAGCGGCGGACGGTGGACTCGGACACGTTGGTGCCGTCGGCCATGTCGGCCAGGCGCTGGTCGTGGCGCAGCACGGCCAGGACGGTCACCGCGATCCTCCCGGGCGGCAGGACCCGCCACCTGGACCGTATCGCCTTCAGGTGAAGGGAGGGCCGACTGATCTGGATATCCGCCGCCTGACCCGGCCACACCCAGGACATCACCGCCGCCCGCCACGACCACATCCTGGCCCACCTGCGCGCCGCCGGTCTCGGCTTCCGCGGCCTGGACAACGACGTACTCGACCCCGTGATCGTCACCGGCTTCACCGCCCCCCGCACTCACAAGCTCACCCTGGCCAGAAGGGCGCCAACCGCGTCCTCGCTGTTGGACGTGCACCGGTCGAACACGCTTCGCCCACCTCAAGAACTGGCGGACCTCACCAAACTCCGCATCGATCCCGCCAGCGCGCCCCACGGGCCCCGGTCTGCTCGGGAGTTCAGGCGGCTTGGGCTCGGCGGATTCCGCCCGCGCTCACACCATCAGGCTCAGTAACGCAGGCACTTCCAGGTCGCGGGGCCGACGATCCCGTCCCGCGTGGTGTTGCACCAGGACTGCGCCTGAACCGCCTGCACGGCTGCCTTGGTCGCAGGACCGAACTGGCCGTCCATTGCGCCGCTCCACCCGTTGGGAAGCGAGTAGTCGATCAGGCACTGAATCTCCTTGACTACGCTGCCGCTGGCGCCCTCCTTGACGATCGGGTACGTGGTCACCGCAGTGTAGTAACCAGCGGTTGCCCAACCGTTCTTGTACCAGATGAGGCAGCGGTTGGCCAACGTCTGCGCTGGTCGGACGGAGTGCTGGTGGGCGACGTTGACCGCTGCAGTCGAGTAAGGGGCGGAGGCGGTCGAGCCGGTCGCGCCAGCCAGCACCAATCCGCTGCCAAGGACGGCTGCGGAGGTGGCCAGAGCGATGTGCTTGCGAGTGTTCACGAGTGGGCTCCTTCTCCTTGGTGACTGATGAGGGCAGCGCCTGGTGAACTGCGCAGCCCGTCTTGCACCCCGAGAATGCAGTCAACTTTCCCGTCGGTCCATGAAGTTTGGTCGGTTGCCGAAGTCTCGGGACGTCCCATCCCCTGAGCTGCAGGGACGTCGTATCGTGAGACAAATCGCTGTGCCAGCAATCAATGCCGAACTGGCGCCGGGCCGGTGAGCCACGGCGGCTGGGCAAGGCCGATAACGGTCATCGTGGCGGTCGCCAGGAGCGCACGCATCCAAACAACATGCCTCCTTCCACTCAAGACGTTCGGCTTCAGCCAAAGAGCCCCGACACGTGGCGCTGTCGATCCGACGCACTGTCCCGGCTATGGATCGATGTCTTGGGACGTCTCTGGATGCTGACCTGCGGAGATGTGGTTCATAGAGAGGTGTTCCCGGACGACAACGAACTTCTGGCGTCCGTAAACGCCCATGGCCGAATCGGGCACATGGAACCGGACGGAACAGACAGATATGCCCACGAGAGGGCACGTTTGAAGGAGACTCGTCACCATCTACTTCGGTAGCCGGACGTGCAGCCTCGAGGGGAACTGGCGTTGGCTGAGGGGGCATCGTGCGCTGGAAGGTGCTGTCCGGATCGCTGGATCCCAATCATCGGCGGCTTGTGGCGGAGCTGCGGCGGCTGAAGGACCACAGCGGCCTGTCGCTGAAGTCGCTCCAGGCCAAGACCGCGTTCAGCAGCTCAGCGTGGGAGCGATATCTCAACGGCAAGGCACTTCCGCCCAGAGCCGCCGTCGAGGCCCTGGCCAGGATGGCCGGTGAAGAAGTCACGCCGCTGCTGGCTCTGCGCGACGCCGGCGAGACCGCCTGGACGACCGCTCCCTCAACGGGGGGAGAAGTTCCCCGGCTACTGGAACGGCATGCGAGGCCGCAGCCACGCATCCGGGTCGCAGCACTCTCCGTTGCTGCGGGTGCGCTGCTACTTTCCGCGACCACGTCGGTTCTGCTACTCACCGATCCCTGGCGAGCAAAGGCCCCTGCATTCGGCCAAGGCGTCGTGACGGGTGTCGGGAAGTACACCTGCACCTACATCCGACGGGGTGACCAGGTGTTCGCGGGCAACAGCACCACTTCGTCCCGCCTCGTGATGCGCAACACCACCGGCCTTGACGCCGCGGAGGTGCAATGCCTCCTCCTACGCCACAACCTGCCACCTGGCGACGTGGACGGGTACTTCGGCGAACGCACCGAGGCTCAGATCAAACGGCTCCAGCAGCAGGACCACCTGCCCACCGATGGCATCGTCGGCGAGCAGACGTGGACGGTACTCCGCCATGTGGAGTGAACGATGACGAAGGAGGCCGCGGAATTGACGTCTTCACCCAAGACGACTCGTTGGCGGAGGCTACCCCAGGAACTACCCGCCGCATGCGCGCACCTCGTCACTGCGCTGCGGGGCCTGAAGGACAGCTGCGGCCTCAATCTCGCAGAACTGGGAAAGGCCACGGCCATCAGCAAGTCCTCCTGGGAACGCTACCTCAACGGCAAGCAGTTCCCGCCCCGTCATGCCGTCCAGGCTCTGTGCCAGGTGACGCAACAAGACGAGGACAAACTCCTTGCGTGGTGGGCACTTGCGGACTCAGCCTGGAGCGGACGTGGGCAGGCGACGTCTCCCCACGCCAGTGCCGACACCGGTCCCGACACCTCCACCAGCCCGACAACCGTACGTCCCCATAGCCCCACACGCGCAATGCTCCTTGCGGCCTCCAGGTCAATCGACGAACACCCTATGGCCACGGCGACCGGAGTCCTCCTACTGTGCGTGGCGATGATCACTCCCGCTGCTGTCGTATATGCGTCCCGTGCTACTGAGCCACCCACCGTCGGCCGCCCACCGGTGTGCCAACTACACTCGTGCGACGGCAGGGAGCCCCGCAGAACCGCGTGCGAGGACCCCACCACCTCAGCCTCCTACACGGCTGCCGACGGCGCCCGCCTCGAAATCCGGCTCTCACGGATCTGCCAGGCCGGATGGATCCGCGCTTGGCCCACTCACCGCAGCTTCCGCATCGTGATCACCGGCCCCGGCGCACAGGCCCAGTCCACCACAGCAATGCCACAGCCGACAGACTCTCCAGACTCAGCGGGCCGAGAAGCGATCACCACCCCGATGATCGCCGCACCCCGCCCCGCGGAGTTACGCGCCTGCTACTACCCGTCCGTCGGCTCCCCTGGCAGGGAGTGCTTCGGCGGCACCCCAATCCCAGGCACTCAGGAGGCATTGTCAGGTTGGGCGGAGGGCTCTTCGGCGCCGTGAGAGGATCACGGTTCTCTTCGTCGGAGGGCCCTGCTCATGGACGCCATCACCCCGTCGTACAAGGGCTACCGCTTCCCGGCCGAGGTGATCGCCCACACGGTCCGGCTCTACCATCGGTTTCCCCTCTCGTACCGTGAGGTCGAAGAGCTCCTGCTGCAGCGCGGGATCAAGGTCACCTACGAGACGGTCCGCCAGTGGTGCACGACCTTCGGCCCCGGCTACGCCGCCGGCCTGAGGAAACGCCGGATACACCCTGGGGACAAGTGGCACCTGGACGAGGTCTTCATCAAGATCCCAGGCGTGCAGAGGTACCTGTGGCGGGCTGTGGACCAGGACGGCAACGTCCTGGACATCCTGGTGCAGCACCGGCGTGACACGGCCGGAAACTGCCATCTGCTGCCAGTTCATCCACAATGGCGCCAAGGCGTTCGTCGTGTTTGTGAGGATGCTGTGGGTGACAGGAAATAGGGCTTCCGGCTTCCGGAGCCCCTCCCTACCCTCCGGTACTCATGACAACAGAACACGCGCAGCAGTCCCAGGGGCACAACGGACACAGCCGCAGACGCTTCCTTACGGCGACCGGGGGAGTGGTCGCCGGAGTCGTCGGCGGGGGAGCGGTCAGCGCCTTAGGGGCTGCCGGCAGCGCGGCCGCGGCCTCCTCCGGCAAGCGCGTCGCCGTCCTCGGCGGCGGAGTCTCCGGCCTCAGCGCCGCCCACGAACTCGCCGAACGCGGCTACGAGGTCACGGTCTACGAGTACTACGACGCCCTCGGCGGCAAGGCCCGCTCAATGGACGTCCCCGGGACCGGAACGGGCGGCCGCAAGCCGCTTCCCGGCGAGCACGGCTTCCGCTTCTTCCCCGGCTTCTACCGGAATCTGCCGGACACCATGCGCCGCATCCCCTTCCCCGGCAACGCGAACGGCGTCCACGGCAACCTCCGCAGCGGTACGGAGGCGTTGTTCGCGCGTGGCTCGGGCCGCCCGGACCTGCATTTCCCACTCCGCCGGGTCACCACCCCGCCCGCCCCCGGCGACCTCACCCCGTCCTGGATCCGCGACCAGATCCTGTCGGTGCTGGATCTCGCCACTCACCTGCCCGCCAACGAGGCCGCCTACTTCGCCGACCGCCTCCTGGTCCACCTCACCAGTTGCGACGCACGCCGCGAGGACCAGTGGGAGAAGGTCGCATGGTGGGACTTCATCCGGGCCGGCGAGATGAGCCGCGAGTACCAGGTGCTCCTCGGCATCGGCCAGACCCGCAACCTCGTCGCCACCCGCGCCGAGATCGCCTCCACCCGCACTGTCGGCCGCGTCATCATCGAGGCCCTCCTCCTGTGGGGCCTGCTCGGCCGCGGCATGGACGGCGACGCGGACATCGACCGGGTGCTGAACGCCCCGACCAGCGAGGCGTGGATCGACCCCTGGGAGACGCATCTGCGCTCCCTGGGCGTCGAGTTCGTGCTCGACACCGAGGTCCGAGAGGTGGTGTACAGCGGCGGCCGGGTGACCGGCGTACGGGTGGCGGCGCGCGACGGCAGCCGGCAACGTACCATCACCGCCGACCACTACGTCTCCGCCCTCCCGGTCGAGCACGCGCGTGTGACCTGGGGCCCGGCCCTGCGCGCCGCCGACCCGCAGCTCGGGCAATGCGACGCGCTGAAGACGGACTGGATGACCGGCGTGATGTTCTACCTGCGCGCGCCCACCCCCGTCGTGCACGGCCACATCAACTGCCTCGACTCACCGTGGGCGGTCACTGGAATCGGCCAGACGCAGTTCTGGGACGGACGGGACTTTTCGCGCGACTACGGAGACGGGCAGGCCCACGAGTGCCTGTCCACGATCATCTCCGAGTGGGACAAGCCCGGCATCCTGTACGGCAAGACGGCCCGTGAGTGCACCAAGGACGAGATCGTCGCCGAACTGTGGGCCCAGCTGAAGGACGGGCTGGACGAATCCGGCATGACGACGCTCAGGGACGAGGACCGGCTCGGCTGGTTCATGGACCCGGCGGTGACGGGCCTCGGCGGCCCCGACCCGCAGAACCGCGAACAGCTCCTCATCCATCCCACCGGCACCCTTTACCACCGCCCGTCGGCGAGGACGGCGGTGCCGAACTTCTTCCTCGCGGGCGACTATGTCCGTACGGATGTGGACCTGGCGACCATGGAGGGCGCCAACGAGTCCGCGCGACGCGCCGTCAACGCACTCCTGGACGCGGACGATTCGGGCGCCGAGCGGTGTCATATCTGGGAGTTGTTCCGGCCGCCGGAGATGGAGCCCCTGAAGCGGTTCGACGAGGTGCGCTATCGGCTGGGGCTGCCCAACACCTTCGACCTGGGGTAGCACCCGGCACCGAGTTGTGCCGGAAGGGTCGCCGCCCCGAGCGGCTGCGGCCCTTCAACCGAAATGGCGTGGTGCTGGCTGCTGGAGCATCCGCACCGCGTGTTGGACGATTCTCTGTATGCGTACGAAGGCGGGGGTTGGCGACGCTCGCAGTGGACATGAGGGTTGATCTTGGTGGGCAGTCTGATCCGGCTTCGTGCACGACGACATGGTGAGCACGAAGGTGGAGGTGCAGGGTGCTCATCGTCGACACCGACGTCGTGCTCGTGGAAAGCCAGCTGAGGTCCTGCTGCGCCGAGGCCGCGGCCATCGGCGCGTTCGTGCCGTTGAAGGTCGTCATCGGGTAGGTCGGCCGGATCGCCGTGTACGGCCGGAAGTTGGGCTTGTCGGTGAACGACCCGCTCATCGGGACGGAGTAGTCGTCGAACTGCGTTAGCGGCGGGATCCCGGCGAACAGACCGACCGCGTGGACCATCGACACGGCATCGTCCGCGGTTCCCAGCGCTGCGGGTGCCGAATAATCATCCGCCGAGGTCACAGCTTTGATCGCTGATCTACGCGGCTCAGGGCGATCACCACGAAGTGATCGCCCGCTCGGCGCCGGGACGGTATCATGAACTGTCGTGCTGCTGCGTCTGGCCTACCTCGCTGCGACCAACATCCTGGCGATCCTGCGCCTGCTGACGATGTGCGGACACGAGAAGGACATCGAGATCCTCGCGCTCCGCCATCAGCTGCTGGTCCTGCAGCGCCAGGTCGGCCGCGTCGGCCGGCCCGACCGATTCCAGTGCATCCGTCACCAGTTCGCGCGGGTGCGCGGGCTGCGCTTGGCGAGTCGGCGGCGAGCGGCGCCTCCGGTCACCTGAAGAATTCCCTAACCGGGCGCGAACACATGCGTCCATGCTGATCAGGACGGTGGACCGGTCTGGACGGTACGGGGCCGGAGCCGCCGCCCTCGCACGACGCCGGGTCGGCGGCGGTGGTGACAAGGAGGTCTGGCTGATGATGTCCCGACGACGGTGGCTGCATGCTCCGGTGCTGACCGTGACGTTGCTCGTGACGCTTGCCGCGGCCGGGTGCGGCGGCTCCGGCGATGGGGCTCCCCCGGCCGCCGACCGGCCGCGGTCGGACGCCACGGACCGCACGGGCGACAGTGACGGATCCGCGGCGAAGAAGCCGGCGGCGGACCCCTGCGGGCTCATCTCGGTCCAGGAGGTCCAGCAGTTGGGAGGCGTGTCCGTCACGGCGAAGCCGAGCGAGTTCAACACGACGGGCTGCGAGTACTCGCACGAAGGGGTGCTGATCTCCTCGACCGTACAGGGCGACGAAGCCAAGGCCTTCGCCGACGACATGCTCACGGGAGCCCACAAGAAGCCGCTCCCCGGCGTGGGCGAGGAGGCCTACTCCTACGACGCCTCCGAGCACGGGACCTTCGCCGTGCTCTTCCGGAAGTCGGGCACCTGGGTCGCGATGACCGTGGTGGCGGACAGGGCGGACAACGCCGGGCGGCTGAACGAACTCGCCCGGACGGTGGCCGCCCGCATCTGACACCGGCAGCCGGGCCCGCGCCGGGCCGCACCCCACGAGCACGGCCCGCGGTCGGCGGGGGCACGTGCCGGGGGTAGCGGCGGTCCGGAGGAGAGGGCCGGGCACGGGCGGAAGTGCTGCCGTGCCGCGCGGCCCTTTCCCGGCACCCACCTCGTCCGGCCGTGCCGGAACCCTCACGTCCGCGTGCGAGACGAGGCGGTGGCGGAGCACTCCACGAGGCCGTCTGCCGCCGCTGCCCGGCAATCGCAACGACCACGAGAGGCGACGGAGCGCCCGGTGGCCCGAAGGATTCCTGAACAGGGCGCTAACACGCCAGTTGATGATGCTCCGCGGGCGGTACGGCGCCGCGCGCGTCGGCCATGGCGAACGGATCACGGCATGAGAATCATCCGGCTGCTGTCGGCTGTGGCACGGGGGTCGCGGCTCGCTGCCAGGGGTGGGGCCGTGAGCGCGCCGCGTCAGGGGAGGCGGGGCACCGCGCTCGCGATTGCGCTCCTCCTGACCACCACGGCGGCATGCGGTGGCGCACCCGGGCGTGTGCACGAGGGCTCCGGTCCGGCCGACACGTCCGATGCCGCGCTCACCTACGGGACCGGGCCGGTCCGTGATCCATCGATCACCTACCAGCCCGACGTCGTGATCGTCGAGGGCGGACCGCGAGCGATCCGGTCGGCATCCAGTGACGGTCTGACCTGGACCATCGACGGAAAAGCCCGCGGTGCCCAGGACGTTCGGCCCGGGAAGGTCCTGTACGCCACCAGCCGCGCGGTGGGGCGGGTGCAGGAGGTGCGTCGGGTGCGCGGAGACGTCGTGGCCACCCTGGGCCCGGTGGAGTTCACCGAGGTCTTCCGCGACGCCCACCTCACCCTCGACCAGGACATCGACGACGGGGCGCTCCACTACCTGGAGATCCCGGACCTGCCCGGGGCGGTGACCGTGCCTGCGGATGCCCCGCCGGACGCTGGGACAGAGGCCGAGAAGGGCGCTGCCAAGGACGCCGCGCAGGACATCCCGACGACCGCGCGGACGATCGGACAGACGTCGGTGCGCGCCGCGCACTCGGGGCGCGTCGGCACCGTGGTCGCACGGGGAGCGGTCCGACTCGCCGCGGCGGCCGGGGGCACGCTGCCGCCGGCCAGATCGAGCAGCGTCACGGCGGATCTGGGGGAATGGAAGGCCGAGCCGTACCGCAGCCCGGGGGCGTTCGGCCTGAAGTTCAATCACAAGGCCGCGGCCGGACTCAAGGTCTTCGTCGACTTCTCGCTGAAGACCGAGAAGCTGCACATCCGTTCCGACGTGCCGATCTCCGGCGGTCGGGTCGCCGACGGGGCCACGTTCGCCGTCGAGGGGATCAAAAGCGTCGCGATCAGCATCGCCGCCGGTGCGGCCAACGGTGTCATCGACGACTCGAAGATCCGGGCCGAGGTACCGGTCCAGATGACCCTGCCGATCGCGGGGACTCCGTTCGCCTTCAACATCAGCTGGAAATTCAGCGTCGCCACCGCACTCGGCGGCAACAACACCACGGTGACCGCCGGCGGTGAGTGGGGGCTCGACGGTGCCATCGGCATGGTCAACGGCTCGATCGTCGCCCCGAAGCTCTCGGTGATCAAAAGCATCATGGACTCGATCACCGGAATCTCCGTCGGAGTCAGCGGCATCACCACCGCCGTCGAGTTCAAGGTCCAGGTCGGAGTCGGTGTGCCCGCCGCCTTCGCCGGTCCCTACGCCAAGCTCGTCATGGACTTCGGGATGACCAACGGCTCGGCCCTCGGCGCCCCGCTGACCCGCTGTGTCGGGGCAACGCTGGACGGCAAGGTCGGCGGGGGCGTGGGGGTCTCCGTCTCCGCCGTGGCCATGGCCGCCCTCAAGAAGCTCCTGCCCCCGATGAAGTTCCAGCTGCAGCAGGAGAGCCTGACACCTTTCGTCCATAGACAGCAGACGCTGCCGGACGTACCGCTGTGCAAGTCCTGACACCGACGCGAAGGCAGACAGTGAGGATCCCGATGTACCGCAACCGCAGCCACCCGCTGTCGCCACTGGTGCCCCTGGTCGTGCTCGCCGTGCTCGCGCTGTCCGGGTGCGGCGGCCACGGGCAGTCCTCGGCCGCCGGCCCTTCGCCGGCCGAGCCGGCCCCGGCAACCCGGACTCCGGAGGAGAGCACCGAGGTGCCGTCGCCGAGCGGGGCGGCCGTCGACCCCTGCGCCCTGGTGACGAGGCAGGAGGCCGAGAAGCTGGCCGGTACAGCGCTCGACCCCGCGACACCGGTACGGGAGACCTGCACCTACACCGGTCCCGTCACCGGGCCGACGGCCCAGGTGGAGATCTTCGTCGGGGACGGTGCGAAGAAGTACCTCGACATCGAACGCGACCTCGGACACACGCTCAGGCCGCTGGCCGGTGTCGGCGACGAGGCGTACGCCGAGGACGAGGCGGTCTTCCTCCGCAGGTCCGACCGGTGGGTGACGATCCGCCTGGTGCGCCTCAACGACCCGGCGGAGAACCGCACACCACTGGAGAAGCTGGCCCGAAGTGTGGCCACCCGGATTTGACCCGTGGTGCGCGCCCGTTCCACCGGCGAGTACCGGATCGACGCTCCGGAGAACCTCGGCGAGGTCCGGATCTCCGAGCCCGCCGGGAACCTCGCGGGAACCCACGCCAGGAACCCTGCCGGGAACGCGCGTTGACCCCCGCCGGGAGTGAGTCTTCCCGAAACCACCCGACCCGTCCGTCTTCGTCATGAGTATCCTGACGCGGTGACCACCGGCGCGGGAGGGGCTGCGGGCGCTGACCGGGTGCGCGACCCCGATACCGTCGCGCGACTGGCGGAGTCGGCCCTGCGACAGGGGCAGTACAACGAGGCGCTGCGGCATGTCGCGACTCTCCCGGCGGACGCGCCGCTGCCTGCCGAACTGGCCTGGCGGCTCGGCCGCGTACTCCACCAGCGGGGCGAGTTCGAGGGCGCCGGGTCGCTGTACGAACGAGCGGCCGCCGATGCCGGGGACACTGGCGCGGACCAGGCCCAGCTGCTGGCCGGCCGGTCGGCAGCATGCTGGGCCCGTGGTGACCGGACGCGGGCACGGAGCCTCGCCGACGCGGCGGTGCGGGCTGCCGAGCAGAGCCGCGACGACGCTGCGCTGGCGGCGGCCTACCTCGCCCAGGCTCTGGCCGCCTTCAGCGAGGGCGACCGTGCCGCCAACGAACACGCCTACGCCAGGGCCTTCGCGGCGGCCGAACGCGCCGGGGACGTAGGCCTGCAGTTGCGGATCCGCTCCAACGTCGGCTCCCGCCTGGTCGAGGAGGGGCGTCTGCGCGAGGCGGTCGTCGCCCTCACCGAGGCGCTCCGCCTCGGTGAGGGCGTCCCCCAGCAGACGCTGCTCGCACTGGCCCTGCACAACCGCGCCGAGGCCTGGCTGGGGCTCAGCGATCTCAAGTCCGCCCGCGCCGACGCCGACCGCGCGCTCACCCTGTGGCAGCGGGAGGGCTCACCGCTGGCTGCGTTCGGACTGTTGATGATCGCCCGGGTGCACCTGACCCGGGGCTCCGCCTGGCAGGCGACGGCGGCCTACCGCGAGGCCGTGGCGATGGCCGAGCCGGACGGCAACGCCCAGGTCGTGGCGCAGGCATGGGCGGGACTGGCGCGCACCTGCTACGCCGACGATCCGGCCGAGGCGGCGCGGTACGCGGAGTTGTCCCTCACGCATCCGAGCGCCGCCGGGCCGGTCACCGGCGAGCTGGCCGCGGGCTGGGTCGCACTGTGCAGCGGAGACACCGCCTCGGCCGCCCGGTACGCCGCAGACGTCCGCTCGGAGGCCGGTCGCCGCCGCGACCCGGCCGGGCTGGCCGAGGCGATGGAACTCGCCGCGCTCGCCGCATACCGGGGTGATTCGGTCGCGGTGTCGGGGCGCCCTACCGCACGCCGTGCCGCCGGGCTGGTGGAGGCGGCCGCGGTCTGGGCCGACACGGGCAACGAGGTGGCGCTGGCCACCAACGCGCTGCTGCGGGCGCGCCACGCGGGCGACCGGCTGTCCGAGGACGTCGCCTGGCAGCGGCTGCACCGGCTGGGGGTGTGCGACGACGTCTGGCACATCGCCGGGCCGCTGGCGGCGATCGGTCCGCCGCCGGTCCCCGAGGTTGCCGTGCAGACCCTGGGCCACTTGGCGGTACTGCTCTCCGGAACGCCCGTGCCCCCGGCCGGATGGCAGTCGCGGAAGGCACGTGAGCTCGTCGAGGTGCTGGCGGGTCAGCTGGGAAGACCGGTCACCCGGACCGCGCTCGCCGCCCTGTTGTGGCCGCAGACGCCTCCGGAGGTGGCCAACCGCCGCCTGTCGGTGCTGATTTCGACGGTGCGCGCGGTCCTCGACCCGGCGCGGCGGCATCCGGCCAACCGCTTCCTGGTCACCGACCCCTCCAGCGTGCGGCTCAACACGGAGCACGTCGTCCTGGACACGGTCCGGTTCCACGACGCGGCCCGTGCGGCCATCGCGGCGGACGCCGCGGTCGAGGGTAGCCGGGACATGGCGGCCGGCGTCGACGTGGTGGCGCGCCTGGAAGTGGTCGTCGGCATGTACACCGGTGACTTCGGCGACGACGGCGAGCTCGCGGGGGAGTGGAGCGAACGCCCGCGCGCGGCCTTCGCCGAGCTGCACCGCGACGTCGTCCGTACCCTCGCCCGGCGCTGCCTGCGGCTGGACCGCTGCGACGCGGCAGCCGGCTGGTACCTGCGCCTGATCGGCGAGGACGGCTACGACGAGTCGGCCCACCTCGGACTGGTCGCCGCACTCTCCGTGGCGGGTCGGCACGGCGAAGCCCGCCGCCGCTACCGCGACTACGCCGAGCGCATGCACGAGATCGATGTCCGCCCCGTCCCCTTCCCCACGGCGTGACGGCCTGGGCTGGAAGCCCGGGGGCGTACGGTTTGCCTTCCGCGCCAGGCTCCGGGCGGCACCGAAGGTCGGTCGCCGGACCGCGACCGTCTCCTGGTCAAGTGCCGACCCTGTCGGGCTTGTTGAGAACGGGCGGCGGAGTATGAGCGATCCCGCGGTCGGCACGGAGAAACGGGGACGCGACGCACGGCAGCCCTGGCCCAGGTACGCCGGCACCTCGCCTGGGTGCCGCTTCGGACAGGCCTCGTGCCCGCTGTCGTGGCGGCTGTTTCTGCGCGCGAAGCTGGGAGGGGCCCGAGTCAGCGGGCCGGTGGGCCCGCTGCAAGATCCCCGACAGTGACCTTCACCGGCCCAAGCGGCAGCTTGTGCTGGAGATGCTCGACGAGCTCGCTCCTGCTGTCCTGCCGCGAGATTGCCGCCGTGCTGGAGTCCGAAGGCATCCGGCCGGAGCGCGGGGAGCGCCTGCGCCCCGAGCAGTACGACGGAGTTCGCGTCCGTCGCGAACGCGTTCCCGCTGACGACGTCCCACTGGACCACGGTGACCCGGGCGAACTGATCGCGCGCAGGGCCTAGTTGTCGTAGCAGCCGCCGGGGAAGCGGAAGTACGGCATCGGATGCGGCACGCCCGCCGCGTGGCGCGCTGTGAAGGCGCGGTCCACGTCGGAGCGCATCCGCTCCGCGGGCAGGACCGGCAGCCAGTGGCAGCTGCCGGTGAAGCAGTAGTGGCCGTAGGAGTGGTCGGCGATCTCGAAGAGCGGACTACGGCTCATCACTCGGGCCGCGCGGGGTGCCGCCACGGCACCGGTCCTGTCTCGGCCGGGACTTGGCCGACAGGGTATTGACTTCCCTACGGCTATTAGGTTGTCTTAATGACATGAGGCACGACCGGAGGCTGCGCCGGCGCAAGGAGACCGTGCAGGAGATCCTCGACACCGCGCTCGACGTCATGGCGGTGGAGGGTGTGGCCGCGCTGAGCATGGCCGAGGTCGCTCGGCGGGTGGGAGTGCGTCCCCCCTCGCTCTACCAGTACTTCCCATCGAAGATGGCCATCTATGACGCCCTGTTCGAGCGCGGCATGCGCGATGCGGTCGGCGTCCTGGAGCCCTACCGTGCCGGACTGTCCGAGGATCCGCGAAGCGCGATCCTGGCGGGCCAGCAGGCCACCGTCGCCTGGGCGATGGCCAATCCGGTACTGGCACAGCTGCTCTACTGGCGGCCCGTACCCGGATTCGAACCGACCCCCCAGGCCTTCGAGCCCGCGGTGCAGCAGCTGGAGATCCTGCGGGCGGCACTGCAAGCGGCTGTGCACGCCGGACAACTGTCACCCGCAGCCGCCGACGATGAAGGCATGGCCCTCTACACGGCCTTGATGGCCGGCGTGATCAGCCAGCAGCTCGCCAATGAACCGTCCGCGCAGGCCGAAGAGGGCCGTTTCACCCGGCTCACGCGGACGGCAGTGGACATGTTCTTCCGCTTCTACGCCCCGGAGGAGGGCGAGTCCGATGGCTCAGACCTATGGGGAGGCCGCGCGCCTGCCGCAGACTGACCGCGACCAGTCGGCCGTGGTGGCCGAGGCACAAGGCCGGGCAGCTCTGGACGTGCTCGAAAAGCTCGGGGACGAGGACTGGCGACGTCCCACCGACTGCGTGGAATGGGACGTGCGCACCCTGGTCTCCCACCTCGTCGCCCAGTGCGAGGACAACATCAGCCTGCCCACCATGCTGCGCCGGGAGATCGCGGGACGGCGGCGCCACCCCGACAAGGGCTCGGTGGACGCCCACATGGCAGCCCAGGTCGCCGACCATGCCGACGCGTCGGGACAGGCGCTGGTCGCACAGTTCGCGCTGCTGTGGCCCCGCGCCGTAGCGGCCCGCCGACGCCGTCCGGGCCTGATGCGGCGCGCCAAGGTCGACAGCGGTATGCCGGGGGCGCCGCGGATGTCCGTCGGCTACCTGCTCGACACCGTCTACAACCGCGATCTGTGGATGCACCGCATCGACCTGGCCCGGGCCACGGGACAGCCCGACGCCGTGGGCGACCACGACCGGCACATCGTCGAAGAAGTCGTCCGCGACCTGGCCCTGGCCTGGTCGGAGGCTCCCATCGGGCTGGAGCTCACCGGTCCTGCGGGCGGCGCGTGGCTGATCGGCTCGGGCGAGCCGACGGCGGTCGTCCGGGCGGACGCAGTGGCCTACATGCGTGCCCTGGCCGGCCGCGATGACGGTGTGCAGCTGGAGCTGGTGTCCGGAGCGGAGCCGGCTCTCGCGGCCGCCCGCCGGGCCAGGATTGTCTTCTGAACGGGGGCGCCCGAGCACACGCCGCAGGCCGGAGGCGGGCGTCCCCGGCCCGGCGCGGCGGGCCGGGCGGTTCAGTCGGCACGGGCGGCGGAAGGACCAGAGCGCCTCGTTGGGCTGTCCGGGTGAAGGTCCGGCAATGGCGTCCACTCTCTTCATCGCCCACTCCGATTTCTCCGGGTACGCCGAAGACGTCGACGACGACGGCACCTTCCGTCGCAGCTAGGGCCGCATCTGCCAACGTTCGTCTCGGGCACGGGTTGGTGAGGGGGAGTGTGTCGACCGGGCCCAGTCCGCAGTCGTGTGGCACTCCGCCGCGACGATCGGCGGACTGGCGCTCCTGCCCGCCGGCCACGCATGACGGTCCCGGCCTGCCGTCGGTGCCTTCGGTGGCGCGCACCTTCGAGGATCTGCAGACCGTTCTGCGTGAACGCTGCGGGGTGCGTCAGCTGCGCCTGGTGCTCGATCCACCAGACGCGCAGGCCATGGCGTTGGCCGTCGCCGAGGAGGCCCAGCGCGCGGAGACGGTGCTGCTGGTCTACTTCATCGGGCACGGCCTGATCGGGCCGGATGGTGAGTTGTATCTGGCGGCCAGCGGCACTGACCGGCTCGTTCCGGGTTTGGCGGAGCACCGTTGTCGTTTGCTTCGCTGCGGCAGGCGCTTGCCGCCAGCCGTGCGTCGTCGGTCGTGGTCGTCCTCGACTGCTGTTTCTCCGGGCGAGTGTCGTTGAACGGTGGGGCATCCGACCCCGCGTTCGCGATGGCGCCCGCGCACGGGATCTACCTGATCGGGTCCGCGGAACAACTCGCGCTCGCCCCGGAGGACGCCACGCACACCGCGTTCACCGGGGCGCTCATCGAATTCTTGACGCACGGTGACCCGCGCGGGCCGCGTCTGCTGACCCTCGACGCGGTGTACGACGCGGTGTTCCGAGCGATGCGGGACTCGCAACGGCCGTGGCCGCGAAGACAGTCGGGAGACCGCTCCGGCCACCTGGTCATCGTGCCGAACCCCGTGGTATCGGCGCAGGCGGAGCCGGTTCAGGAGCCGCAGCACCCGGGGCGCTGTCCCTATCCGGGCCTGGACGCGTACGGGATCGACGACGCCGACGTGTTCTTCGGACGCGAGCGGATGACCGGCGAGATCGTCGCCGCGCTGGCCGAGTCCGCCGGCAACGTCGGGTGGCCGTGGCCGGGGCCGCGGGTGCTGGTCGGCCCGTCCGGATCGGGCAAGACTTCCCTGCTCAACGCCGGGCTGCTGGCCGCCGTGCGCAACGGCGGGCTGCCGGGGTCGCCGGGAGCGGCGAGCTGGCCCGTCGTGCGCCTCACCCCTGGTACCAACCCACTGCGCAGGCTCGCCGCGCAGCTCGGCGCGGCGACGCCCCGCGCACCCGACCGGTTGCGCGAAGATCCGCGTCGGGCGGTCGATCTGGTCGACAGCCTGCTGGTCGACCGGCCGGGCCAGCGGTTGATCACGCTGGTGGATCAGCTCGAGGAGCTGTTCACGCTCTGCCCGGATCCGGCCGAGCGTGCCGCATTCCTCGCGGCCTTGACCGCGATCGGGTCGCCGCGTGCCGATGGTTCGCCGCGCGGGCTGGTGGTGCTCGCGCTCCGGGCGGACTTCTACGGCGAGGCAGCCGCGCATCCGGAACTGCTCGCGGCGCTGCGCGACGGGCAACTGCTGGTCGAGCCGTTGAGTTCCGACGAACTGCGTGCCGCCATCGAACGTCCGGCCGCTGCTGCCGGACTGGCGCTGGACGATGGTCTGGCCGACGTGATCCTGCATGAGCTCGGCGCGGGTGACGACGACCGGGCGGCGACGGGAGCACTGCCGCTGCTGTCCCACGTGATGTGGGCGACCTGGCGCCGACGCATGGGATCACGGCTGACCCTCGCCGGCTACCGCGCCGTCGGCGGGATCTCACTGGCGATCGCGACCACGGCCGAGCAGGTCTACGGCGAACTCGACGAGCCCGGCCGGAAAGCCGTACGGCGCATCCTGCCCCGGCTGGTGCGGGTGGGCCAGGATTCCGCCCACACCGCCCGCCCCGCGGATCGTACTGTTCTGCTGCACGGACTGCCCGACGCGCAGGCCGCGCAGCGGGCGGTCGAGCGGCTCGCCGAGGCCCGTCGGATCACCCTCGATCGTGACACCACCCGCATCAGCCACGAAGTACTGCTCCGCACCTGGCCCCGGCTCCAGGAGTGGATCGCCGCCGACCGTGACTGGCTGGCCGTCCGCCAGCAACTCGCCGACGACGCTGAGGCGTGGGACGGATCGGGCCGCGATCCCTCCTTGCTCTATCGCGGAAGCCGTCTGGCCGCGGTGCGCGGTCGGGCCGCCGAAGCCCCGAGCGGTGCCGCGGACCTGGAGCCCGTACCGGCGGAATTCCTGAGCGCCTCTCGGCATCACGAGCGTCGAGGGGTCCGCCGTCGGCGGCTCGCCGTCGCCATTCTCACCGTGTTGGCCCTGCTGGCCTCGGTGGGCCTGGCGGGCTCCGTGATGTTCCAGCGGCAGGCTGCGCAAGCCCAGAACCGTGACCTGGCTCGGTACCTCGCGGCCGAAGCGGAGACTCTGCGCACGACGCACCCCGGCCTGGCCAAACAGTTGAGCCTGCTCTCCTACCGGAACTACCGGGAGGCCGGGTGGGGCGCGGTACTGAATAGTCAGAGCACCCCCGGTGTGATCAACGACGGCGAACCCGCCGCCGACCTCGTGCACAGCGCCGATGGCCGGGTCCTGGCGATCGCCACCGGCGACGCCGTCGTCCTCCGTGCCCGCGACGTTCCCGAACCGGGACGGGTGAGTGGGCTGCGGACCGCTCTGATCGCCTTGAACCACGACGGCACGCTCCTGGTGGCTGCCGACCGCACCGCGGCCCCGACGGCGGCGCCGGACGCTCCGGCCGGGGGTGCGTCGACGGTGCTCCGGTTGTGGGACGTCACTGACCCCGCCCACCCGAGCGAGTTCGCGGCGCTGAACCCGACGAGCGCGGTCACCGCACTCGTCCTGGACACGTCGGGCCGCTTCCTGTACGCGGGCACATCCACCGGTGGGATCCTCGTGTGGGACCTCGCGGATCCCGCCAGACCCGTGGCCTTGCCCACCCTGACCGCCCATTCCGCCCCGGTGGACTCGCTGGCCGTATCACCGAGGCGTGACCTGCTCGCCAGCGCCGGCGTGGACGGAAGGGTCCAGCTCTGGGCGGCGTCCGACAAAGCCCGCCCCGTGCCTCTCAAGGCCTTCGATGAATCGCCGCAATCCACCGGCGGCACGCAGCCCGACCCGAAGACGCCGTTGCATCGGGTGTCCTTCGACCCGTCCGGCACGCTGCTGGCCACGCCGGGCGTCCGGTACAGCCCGAACCTCTGGCGGCTCGACGACCCGCGTGCGTCCACCCGGATTCCGTACGCGGACGAGGACCCTCACGACTCCCGGTTGCCCTCAGCTTGCACCAAGGGCATGGATTCCGTGGCCTTCAGCCCGTCGAGCAACCACTTCGTCACGGTATGCGCCGGGAAGTGGCACGTCCTGACATACGCGACCGACCCCGCTCCCGGAGTGGTTTCGCTGGGCGCGTCGTCATCGGCGGATGACACGCAGCTGAAGTACGGACCGGTCGTGTTCGACCCCAGCGACGGCAAGCGTCTGTTGCAGGCCACCGGGAACGGATTGTACGTCTGGAACCTCGCCAACCCCGATCGACCCGGGGCGTTGGGATCCCTGCGGACGGAGCCGTTCCCCGGATCCGGCCTCGCGTACCGATCCGATGGCCGACGGCAGCTCATCGCGATGCAGAACGTGCGCTCGAACAGCTTATGGGACGTCACCGACGCGACGCACCCGAAGCTGATGGCCACCATCCCCAGCCCGGACCAGTCGTTCGCCACCGACGTCGACCTCAGTCCGGACGGCGCGATCCTCGCAGCGGGAGAACTGACCGACGACCGGAGCATCGCCGTCCGCCTGCGTGATACGAACGCCCCCGGCGCGCCGGTGCTGGGCACGATCGACGACATCGCGAACGGCGTGGCCAACTTGGTGTTCCACCCCACCAAACCGATTCTCGCCGTGGCCGATACCCACGCCGGAGCAGAACCCAAGTCCAGGCAATCCACTCTGCGGCTGTATGACATCAGCGACCCCCGACACCCCCGGAAGCTCAGCCAGTTTCCGACCGACGCCTACTACCAGTCCTTCTCACCGGACGGCGCCACACTCTTCGCGCAGGGCATCTTGAACGGGGCACCAGGAAACCAGTCCGACGGGGCCCGCCAGTTGTACGGCTGGGACGTCACCGACCCCACCCGGCCGACCGAGCTGTGGCGGTTCCCGCTGCCCGCGGATGCCGGGTCCATGCGGTACGCCCTGAGCCCCGACGGAAAACTGCTCGCACTCGCCTACGGCGGGGCTCTGCGCCTGAGGCGCATCGAGCACCAAAGGCTGGTCGGCGATCCCATGAACGTGCCCGCCGAGGGCTTGGTCCTCCTAGACCTGGCATTCAGCCCGGACAGTACACGCCTCGCGTTCATCGCATCGCCCCGCGACGGCGAGGGCTCCAGAGGACGCCCCGAGGTCTGGAACATATCCGACCCGGACTCCCCACAGCGCGAGTACTACTTGCCCGGCAGGGACAGCATCGCCCTATGGGGATCGCTCGCGTTCAGCCCCGACGGCCGTGTCCTCGCCATCACCGCCGACAAGGGAATCGATCTCTGGGACAGCGACCCGGAACGTATCCTCACCACCCTCTGTACCGCTGCCGGCGATCCGATCACCCGGCAGCAATGGGAGCACTACCTGCCCGGCAGGCCATACCGACCCCCATGCCACTAACGCACCAGGTGTACTTGCCACGGCACGCCCTGGCTGAGGTGACGCCTCACGACATATGACGGACCGATAGCGGCCCGGGACGCACGCTGTGGTGCCCTGAGCCACATCCTCGCGGTCAGTCCTCCCCGCCACCGTCGTCCAGTTCGACCCGTCCGGGTCGCAGGGACGGCGCAGCCTCTCGCCAGGCCCCTGGCCGCGAAGTTGAACTGGTATTGGCCCATGACGTTGATGTGCCGGTTCTTCAGAGGAGAGAGCCGGGCCACGCACCGCGGAAGCCGAGCAGGTCCTGCGGCGCTTCACGCGGGGAGGGCCCAAGCACCCGACGTACCGGGATGCCTGGAACGACACGCCGTAGAGCAGAACCTCGCCCGAGGCGGAGCACTCGGCCAAAGCCGGCTCCCACACCCCTCGCACGCACGCTCCGCAGCCTGCCCGACCTCCCCGGACAGAACACCCAGGGCACAAAGCCACTCAAAACCCGGGATCGAAAGCAGGCACTGAACCCACGGGGCTCAGGTCGAAGTGCGCCCGGTTCTGGCCGAGGTCCCGGTGACGTGCCCTGCTGAGTGGACGGCAGGCAAACACATCGGGCCCTGGGACTGTTGGCTCAGAACGAGTCGCCATGCCAGTGGGTTGCTCCCGTGGCCTGCAGCGTGGCGCGTATCGCCTTCGGCGGGGCAAGGAGCGGGCGGGCCATACCCACCGTCTGCGTCCGCTCCCGGGCCTGATCCTGGGCGAGAAGCCGGGGCAGGGCAGCGCGGACGGCTGGGTCCTCGGGGAGGTGGGCCCGGCCGACTGCGGCGCCCGCCGCACGGGCCCGGCGGGCCACCGCAGCGAGCAACTCACCGAGGGCCGCCGGTGCGGCTTCCGTCACCGCGCACTCGCGGACCTCGACGGCCTCGCCGATGTGCTGGGTCACGGTGTAGCCGACCGCCGTCCCTCCGTTGTCCTCGGCGATGAGCCATTCGGCGCCGGGGCCGTACCAGGCGGGCACGCGGTGGATCCAGTCGTTGGCCGTCCGCACCGCGGTGAGTGGGCGTGCGGCGTTGAATCCGGCGTGCAGTTCTGCCAGCCGCGGGGCGTCGGTCGGGGTTGCCGCACGGATGCGGAAGCGGGGCTCGGGTGGGCCAACAGTGGTGAGCGGGCCCTCAGCCCAGGAGGTGCGGAAGCCGGTCCAGCCCGAGCGCTCGTAGACCCCTGGAGTGGCCGTGAACAGCAGGGACCATGTGCAGGACTCGGCGGTCATGGCCTCGACGGCAATGGTGAGCAGCCGGCGAACCAGGCCCTGGCCCCGTGCCTCGGGGCGGGTGGCGACATTGCCGATACCGCCCACCCGTTCGACCCGGCCGCGGGCGTCGCGGAGCTGCCGCGGCACGTAGCAGACGACGGCGTCGACCGTGTCACCGCGCGCGGCCACGAAGGTCCGCCGGTGGCGGTCGGGGTCCAGGGCGTGCAGCGCCGGGAGGTGCGGGGCGTCGAAGCAGATCGCCCATAGCGCGTGCACGGCTGCCTCGTCGGCCGGGGTGAGGGTGCGCAAGGTGTGTGTCATGGCGTCAAGTTTCCTTCTGTGCTGACCCGGTCACCAAAGGGTGGCAGAGCTGAGAGTCGTACGCCGCGTACGCGGCGGGACAGATGAAGCGCATCTGGTGCATCTGTTCGGCGAGCACTCCGCCGTCCACGACGATCCGGGCCTCGTTGATGTACGCCCGGCGTCCGAGGCGAGCAGCAGCAGCGCGCCCACGTGCTCGTCGGGCACCGAGTAGCAGCCAAGCGGAATACGCTCCCGGTAGGCCGTCTCGAACGCATCGCGGTCGAAGGGGAACGCGCCGTGGATCGGGGTCCGGACCGTGCCGAGTGCGAGGGTGTTGGCGGTGATGCCGCGCGGTGCGAGTTCGACGGCGTGGGCTGAGCTCCGCATCGACGACACCGGGCCACGGCGTACGGTCGCCGTGGCCTGGTGTCCGCGCGTGGGTGTCACCCACGCCTGGTCTGTTGAAGGCTCACCGCGTCGACGTATCCGGTCATGAGGTTCCACGCGGACGAGTACAGCGAGACGCGGACCGACGCCGTACCAGGCGGAGCCGTACCACTCGCCTGCGCGTCGATCCAGCGCCGCTGGTCCGCGCTGCGGAGCGGTGCGCTCGCCATCCGGCCGACCGGCCGGCCGGCCCTGTCGAGGAAGCTCAGCAGCAGCACCGAATCGTCGGTGCTTCCGTCCTCGATGTATACCTTGGCACGGGCCCGGTAGTACGCCCCCGCGGCAGCCGGCACCGGCTCACTGCTCAGCTCCGCCGACGACTCGGGGCCGCTCCGGGCCGCATCGACGATCTTCATGCTGCGTCTGCCGGTGTACGCCCGCTCTTGGGAGAGGGTGAACAGGGTGCCACCGCCCTGCCACCCTGGGACGGTGCCGTCGTCCAGCGGCGCCACCTCGAAGCCGGCGTTGTCGACGGCCACGGCGCCGGCCAGGCCGTGGCGCACCGGGATCATCCGCAGCCGGGACTCCGCCGTCTTGCCGAGGAAGTAGATGTTCTCGTGGCCGTCGGCGTCCCGGGCCAGGGTCATGAAGGCGACCTCCTCGTGGTAGTCGCCGAGCGTCACGTGGTCCATGGTCTTGGGGTCCACAACGGTGAGCTTGCCGGCCAGGGTGGTGTACAGCAGGCCGTCGGCGCTCCAGCGGAGGTAGACCGGCCGCCACATGCCGTAGTTCTTCACCTCGGGGTAGACGTTCTTGTACTTGACGACCTGGAGGGTGTCCGGGTCCATCGCGAACAGGAATCCGTCGGCCGCGCCCCACAGCAGGCCGTCGCGGCCGAAGCTGAGACCGCTGATCATCTTCGGGCTGTCGAGGCCGGGGAGGTCGAGAGTGAACTCCTTGACCTTGCGTTCGCCGGCGACATCCCAGACGAACATCTTGGCCTCGGACTCAGTGGCGGCGGTCCCCAGACCGCCGTGGACGGTGGTGGAGCCGTAGATCCGTCCGCCGCGCTGGGCGAGCCCGGCGACGCTCTGGTTGTGGACGATGTCGGGGTAGGTCTTCTTCTCCCCGGTGCCGGGGTCGTAGATGGTCAGCGCGCCGCCGAGCTTTCCGTAGTCGGGGATGGAGCCGATGAGCAGCTTCCCGTCGTGGGCCTTCATCACGTACGGCCGGTCCTGTTCGGAGCCGAGACGGAACTTCTCGGAGACGGCCGGGGCCGCCGCGTCCAGCTTCGCCGAGGAGATGATGCCTCCGGGGTAGATGCCGAAGTACATCGTGTCGCCCAGGCCCGCCATGCCCTCGGCCTGGCCCATCGGGAAGCGGGTGGTGCGGCCGGTGCGCGGGTCGAATCGGGACCCGGTGCCGCCGGGGTAGCCGCTCATGAACAGCGTGCCGTCCGGCGCCGCCTCCAGGTTGTGCAGCGGGTTCGGCGCGCCCTGCACCACCGAGGGCAGCGCCTTGCTCCGCCGTGACGTGATGTCGAAAGCGGTGATTCTGCCGCCCGACTGCAGGGTGACGAGCGAGGTCCCGGGGAGGTCCGGATCATTGAGCGGTATCCAGGCGGCACCGCGCAGCGAGGTACCGAAGGCGATTCCGGTCGAGCGGGACTCCAGCGTCGCCGTGTCGATCTCGTACAACTCGCGGTTGTTGGTGACGTACACCTTCCCGTCCCGCGACTGAAGCTGGTTGAAGGAGAAGGCCCCCGCGTCGGAAGGCGTGTTCTTGCCGACGGACTTGTCGCTCCACTTGCCGGCGTCGAGGTCGTAGAAGAGCAGCTTCATCTGCGGGTCGGCGAACTTGACGAACAGCCAGCCGTCGACGACCGCCATGTCGTAGGCGAAGGGCACCTCCTGGGACTCCACTCCGAGGAGCGCCGGAACCTGGCCGGAGATCTTCGTCTTCGTACCGGTGGCGGCGTCGAGCCGGATGACGTCACCGACGGAGCCCACGCCCGCGTAGACGGATCCGTCGTGGTAGGCGATGGAGCGCACGTACTGCTGGCCGGGCACCATCTGCCCGTAGTCGTGGAAGTTTTTGCTCTGCGGGTCGTATCTGAACACCTTGCCGTTGGGGAAGGTGCCGATCCAGACATTGCCCTCCGGGTCCGTGGTCATCGACCACAGCGACTTCTCGCCCGGAACGGTGCCGAGCTTGCGCACTTCCTTGTCGGCCGGGCTGTAGCTCCACAGCTCTCCCGTCTGGCCGCCCGTGATGGCGGCGATGTAGACGGTGCCGTCGGGGCCGATCGCATGCCGCCAGGACTGCTGCACGCCAGGCAGCGTGAACGAGCGCAGCAGCCGGTTGTCCCGGATGTCGATGACGTTGAAGATCGCGTTCTCGGCGGACACCGTCGCGTACATCGTGGGGCGGCCGTCCTCCGTGCCCACCACGGCATCGTTGATGGAGACCGTTTCCTGCTGGACGCCGAGGTCGGCCTCGGGGCCGAACCACGTCCGGTCCAGTGCCGATTTACTGGTGCCGCCACCTCCCCGGGCCGCGGCCAAGGGTGCAGGACCCGCGACCAGAACGGTCAGGGCGAGCAGCAGGATGAGGAGTGGTCTAGGGCGTTTTCGGGGCACCGTGGTCCCTCCAAGTTATGAGAGTCTTCCCAATAAGTGGGCGTTTTTTCCCCGGACTTGAGCGGCCTCAGCGTCCTCCTGGCGCTTGACCATCGCAATATTTTCGTGGACTCTCTGATTAATCCCTACGGCTGAAACGACGTCAAGAGGAGTACATGGACGCATTCCGACCCGCCGGCGGTGACTTGGCGCAGCTGCATCGGCTCAACGCGTTCGGCGCGCTGCAGGCGCTGAGAAGTGCCGGCGCGCCGGTGACGCTGACCGAGCTGGCCACGCTCACCGGTCTCTCCCGCGCCTCGGCGGAGGACCTCGCCACCGAGCTGACCGACCAGGGGTGGGCGGCCGAAGTCCCGCCCGCGCCCGGCGCGGTGGGGCGGCCGGCCCGCCGTTACCGGTTCCGGGCCGAGTCCGGTTACGTCTTCGGGCTGGACATCGGCGCCCACAGCGTCCTCGCCGTGCTCGCCGACCTCTGCGGCACGGTCGTCACCACGGCCCGCCGAACGGTGCCGCCGGACATCCGGCGCGCCGACCGGCTTGCCGTCATCGGCGACGTGATGACCGAGTGCCTGGACGACGCGGGAATCGACGCCCACCGGATCTGGACGATCAGCGCCGGCACCACCGGCGTCGTCGGCCCGGAGGGAGACGTCGTACTCGCGGGAGCGGCCGCCGACTGGACCGGTGTACGGCTCGCCGAGCACCTGGACGAACGCTGCGCCGGGGCGGTCCTGGTGGACAACGACACCCGGCTGGCCGCACTCGCCGAGCAACGCCTCGGTGCGGCACGGGACATCGAGGACGCCGTCTACATCCACGCCGGTCTCGGCCTCAGCGCGGCGCTGATCATCGGCGGCCGGGTGCACCGGGGATACGGCGGCGCGGCGGGCGAGATCGGCAGCTTCCCCGTCACCCCCTGGGCGACCGCCGCCACCCGCCTGGCGTGTTGTCCCGCCGTCCCGTCCGACGTACCCCCGCGGAACGCCGCCGCCCATGTGCTGGCCGCCGCCCGCCGGGGCGACACCGTCGCCGTGCGCGCCGTCGACCGCTACGCCAGCGACGTGGCCCTCGGCCTCGCGGCCATGGTGCTGACCATCGACCCGCAACGGGTCGTGCTGGGCGGGGGACTGGCCCAGTCAGCCGACGTCCTGCTCCCCCGCCTCCGTATCCGTCTGGAGCCGCTGTGCATCCGGGTCCCCGATCTCCAGCCGTCCTCGCTCGGCGACGACCGGGTCGCGCTCGGTGCGATCTGTCGAGCCGTCGAGCACGTCGAGACGACGTATCTCGCGCACAACCGGCGGCCCACGGCGGCGCGCCCGTGAACGGCCGTTCCGGACCCCCGTCATCGCCCCGGGCAGCCCGTGTTCCGGATCGCAGAGACCACTGCGCGGTCCGCCTTCCGGCTTTCAGGCGGCCCCGGTAGGCGCCGTATGCATCGGCAGCCGGCCCCTGTCAGTTCTCCGCACCCGATAACCGTTGACGGCTCCGCGTCCAGGCATCGCCGCGGGAGACGCCTCCCGACCCGACCGTACGCCTTGTCCGTCGCGTGCCTCTCCTTCACCTCCAGGGAGCTCTTGGGAATGTCCATGCACCTTCCGATATCCGATCGGCCCGTCCGCGTGGCTCTCGTCGGCGCCGGCAACCGCGGCCTCACCTATGCCGCGTGGATCAAAGCCCACCCCGAACGCGCCCGCCTCGTGGCCGTGGCCGATCCCCGGCCGGCGGCCCGCGCCGCGGCCGGGGCGGAGCTCGAGTTCGACGACTGGCGGCCGCTCGTCGAGGGGGACGCCATCGCCGACGCCGTCATCGTCGCCACCCAGGACCGCAATCACGTCGAGCCCGTCCTGGCGCTGGCGCGGGCCGGGTACGCGATCCTCGCCGAGAAGCCACTGGCGCCCAGCGAGGCCGAGACCCGCACCCTCATCGAGGGCGTGGAGAAGGCGGGCGTACTCTTCGCCGTCTGCCATGTCCTGCGCTACACCCCCTACACCGACCTGGTGAAGGAGGTTGTCGGCTCGGGCGTGCTGGGCGAACTCGTCAGCGTCGAGCACCTGGAGCCCGTCGGCTGGTGGCACTACGCGCACTCCTACGTCCGCGGGCCCTGGCGCAGTGAGCGGGCGTCCTCGCCGATGCTGCTCGCCAAGTCCTGCCACGACCTGGACTGGATCTCCTACGTCACCGGGGAGCGCATCGAGCAGGTCGCCAGCTTCGGTGGGCTCAAGCACTTCCGGCCCGAGAACGCCCCGGCCGGTGCCGCGGAGCGCTGCCTGGACTGCGTCGTCGAGGACGGCTGCCCCTACTCCGCACTCAAGCTGTACATGCCGACGCTGCGCGAGCACGGCTCCGTCTGGCCGGTCACCCATGTCACGGACTCCACGGACGAGACGGAGCTGCTGACCGCGCTGCGCGAAGGCCCGTACGGCCTGTGCGCCTACCGCGTCGACAACGACGTGGTCGACCACCAGGTCCTCGCCATGCAGCTGTCCGGCGGCATGACCGCGACGTTCACCATGGTCGCCTTCACCGAACAGACCGACCGCCAGACACGGATCTTCGGCTCGCACGGCTGGCTGCGCGGCGACGGCAAGCGCGTCACCGTCCACGACTTCCGCACCGACGAGGTCACCGTCCACGAGGTCGACACGAGAGGTTCCAACGCCGCCGAGGGACACGGCGGCGGAGACACGGCGTTGGTTGATGCCTTCGTCCACGCCGTCGCCACCGGCGACCCGGCCGCGGTCCGCTCCGGCACCAAGGCCACGCTCGGCAGCCACCTGGCGGCCTTCGCCGCCGAACGCGCCCGCCTCACCGGCTCCGTACAGAGCGTGCCGGTGCGCTGATTCACGCCGCCGAACAACACCGTTCCCCGCTCATCCCCAGGAGGTTTCCGCTCATGTTCCGTATCGCCCGTCGCCGGCCGAGACCCCGTGCCGTCACCGTGCCGCTGCTCTCAGCTGCCCTCGCCGCCGGTGTGCTGGCCGGCTGCTCCGGCAGCGGCAGCGACGGCAACACCGTCACCATGTGGACCTACCCGGTCATCTTCGACGAGGCCAA